>DASYKS010000042.1:0-100960 GCA_035995205.1 Thermoanaerobaculia bacterium | reverse complement strand
ATCTGCGCGTGAACTGGCGCGCGGTGGCCTCGCTGGCGATCGGCGCGGTCGCCCTGACGATCGTCGCGGTCGCCCTGGTCGCGCGCTGGCTGGTCCCCGACATGTCGTGGGCCGTCGCGATCGCGCTGGGCGCGATCGTCGCCCCGCCGGACGCGGCGGCGGCGACGGCGGTGCTGAAACAGCTCCGCCCCCCGCAACGCCTGCTGGTCGTCCTCGAAGGAGAGAGCCTGTTCAACGACGCGAGCGCGCTGCTGGTCTACCGCCTGGCGGTCGGCGCCACGATCACCGGAGCCCTTGCGGGATGGAGTGTGGTGCCGACCCTGCTCGTGGTCACGCTGGGCAGCATCGTGCTCGGACTGGTGCTCGAACGGATTCTTCTGGGCGTGATCGGGCGCATCGACGACGTGGCGACCGCGGTGGTGTTCCAATTCTGCGGCACGTTCGGAGTGTGGATGCTGGCGGAGCGGCTGCACCTCTCGGGCATCATCACAATGGTGGTCTTCGCGATCGCGGCGGCACGGCATTCGGCCGCGCTGACCCCCGCCCGCATCCGCATCCCTTCGTACGCGGTGTGGGAGGTCGCGGTGTTCGTGCTCAACGTGCTCGCGTTCATCCTCGTGGGTTTCCAGCTCAAGTCGATTGCCGCGCGCGTAACCGGGGCCGAGGGGACGCGCTACGCGATCGTGTCGGCGGTGGTCTGCGTCGCGGTCATCCTCGCGCGAATCGCGTGGGTGACCGGAGCGGCGGCCTTCAGCCGGTGGCGCTGCCGTCCGCGCCCGGATAACACGCCCGGACCGCACGACGCGGTGGCGCTCACCGCGGGCGGCGCGGCGGTGGTGGGATGGTGCGGCATGCGCGGCACCGTGACGCTCGCCGCGGCACTCGCTCTCCCCACGGGCGCCGGGGGCGGAGCGCCGTTCCCCTACCGGGACCTGATCCTCGTCACCGCGTTCGGAGTGGTGATCGGGACGCTCGTGTTCCAGGGACTGACTCTACGGCCGCTCCTGCTGCGCCTGAAGCTCGAAGACGACGGAACGGTGGACCGCGAGGTGCGCCACGCGCGGATCGAGACGCTGCAAGCGGCGACGAAAGCCGCCGCGGCCTGCCCGGGAGCCGAGACCGTGGAGTTCGTACGGCTCCGCTATGACCTGCAACTGCGGCGCGCCCAGGCGGACCTCGGCGCGGCCGACGAAGCGGCAGCGGACGCCGAAGCCCGGAAGGAGGACGAGGCCGTGGTGCGCGCCGCGACCGAGGCCGCGCGGCAACGGCTGGTGGCGCTCCGGGCCAACGGCACGATCGGCGACGCCGCGTTCCAGCGTGTCGAGCAGGAGCTGGATTGGGCGGAGCTGGACTGGGCGCAGTTTCTGCGGTCGGCGGAGGGTGAGGGGTAAGGGTGGGTGGGGCCGGATCGCGGAGGATCACGGGATCGCAAGCAAGCGAGGGAATGAATTCTCCGTGCGTCCGTGCCCGGCTGAACAAAAACGCCGGCGAGACGCCGGCGGTCCCAGGACGAGCACACCCTTCGGTCAGACAGCCCGCGGCGGCGGGTTACTTGATGTCCTTGTGCGAGCCCATGATTTCGCGGACTTCGATCCAGAGGTGGTGGACGGGCTCGCCGTCTGGCCCTACGACTGTGCCGCCGGGGGCCGTCGACAGCTCCGCGGCGATCTCTTCGGCGCGCTCGGGGGTTTCGACGTCGACGACAAAGTAGCCGGCGAGAAACTCCTTGGATTCGGGGAAGACCCCGTCGGTAATCGGCTTGCCGTTATCCCCGGCGCGGACGCGCTTGGCCTGGAGCGGCGTCGCGAGCCCTTCGGTGATCACCAGCTCACCCGAGTCGCGCAGTTTCTTGGAGAACGCGCCCATGAAGGCGAAGTTCGCTTCGAGGATCTCTTTCGGCCACTTCATGAACTGGGTATAACCGTCGCGGGGGGAGTTCATGATCAGCATGTATTTCATGGCGTGGGCTCCTTTTCGGTTCGGCGCCCCGGAGTGGGGCGCCTTCACTCGTCAAGTCGGAGCGGATGGGGGGATTTCTACATCGGCGGGCGAGATTGTCAAAAATGCCGCCGAGACGGCGCGGCCCCAGGACGAGCACACCCGAGGAGGGGACGCTGCCGGGACGGCGGCGATTTTCGCCCGGTAGGGACGTCGTTACGTAGCGAGCGGTTTCAACCGCTCGTGGGGCTAGAGGAGACGTTCCAAGAACGAGGAGAGATTCTGCGGCGAATCGACCGCCCGGCGCCAGTGCTCGCGCCCCGCGAGGATCGCGGCGACCGGATCGGCCGAGGCCGTACCCGGCGTGCCGGGAACCGGCCCCTCGGGCCTCCGTTCGATCGGGATCCACAGGCCGGCGAGGAAGCTCGCGAAGTTCTCGGACCGGTCGACCAGCCCGGAGGCGAGCGTCACGTCGTCGCCGTCGTCCCACCAGATCCCGGCGCCGAGGCAGAGCGGCAGGACGTTTTCCGCCCGTGCCGAGGTCGCGGGCTCGAACGCCAGCAAGTGAAGGGCGACCTCGCCGCCCGGGCAGGCGAGCTTGATGCTGCCGCCCCGATCGCGCGCGATCGATTCCAGGCGCTCCCACCATCCTTCGACCGGCGGAATCCAGGCGCCGAGCCGGGCGATGAACCGGTGCCAGGCGCCGGCCGACGCGAGCAGCAGGACGTGGGTGCTCGCCGCCCCCCGGTTGCCGTGATGCAGGCGATCGACCGCGGCGACGCAGCGCGCCTGCTCGCGCCGGCTGACGGCGGCCGGATCGAGCGAGATCAATGCGCCGTGCTGCGCCAGAGTCGCGAGCAGCAGGTCGATCGTCACCGGCGCGGCGAGCCCCCGCTCGTGCAGCGCCCTGCGGGTGGTGCTCGCCTCGGCCACCAGGGTGCCGAGCACCCGCTCACCCCCGGGGCTCAGCAGCTCCGGCGGAATCTCGACCGCGCTCCGGTCGCCCAGGCGGACCGGCTCGTCCCAATCGGGCAGATACCCGGCCCGGTTCGCCATTTCGTCGGCGAGCCAGGCCGCGGTCATCAACAGCTGGGCGACGTCGATCGGCCGCGCTTCGGTCGGCACGCGCGGCATCTCGTCGAAGAAGCGGAACGTCCCCTCGCTGCCGGTGAGGGCGACGAGCGCCGCCTCCTCCCCGACCAGCGACACGCGGCCGTGATCGCTCACCTCGGAATGGATCAGGTGCCCTTCGGAGAAGATCAGGTCGATCGCCCGGCCCGCCCGCTCGATCGAGATCCGGCCGGAGCGGCTCGAACGTTCGAGCGATTGCAATAGATCCCACAGCGGATAGGCCGTGAGCGACCCCGAGAGCTGATGATCCGCGGGCGCCGCGACGGCTCCGGCGGGCGGGCGGCCGGCGACCAGATTTTTCACCCGCAGCAGCAGCTCTTCGGGCTCGAACGGTTTGGCCAGGTAGTCGTTGGCCCCTTCGCGCAGGCCGCGCACCCGATCGGCGCTCTCGCCGTGGGCCGACAGGATCATCACCGGCAGGTTGCAATGACGCGGCGAGTCGCGCAGGCGGCGCAACACTTCGAGGCCGGAGATCTCGGGCAGCGACAGGTCGAGGATCACCGCGTCGAACGCGCGGCGGTCGAGCAGGGCTTCGATGCGGCCGGGATGCGCGGCGGTCTCGACCTCGAAACCGGCGCGGCGCAGGGTGAGCTCGACCAGCAGCAGGATGTCCGGGTGGTCGTCGATCGCGAGGATGCGGGGCACCGACCGATCCTATCTCTTTCGGTTCTGGCCTTTCGCTTCGAGCGCCTGGCCTCGGCGCAGCTCGGCCGCGGCTTCGGCTCCGCGGCCCGCCCGTTTCAAGAGGTCGGCCAGGACGTAGTGGCCGAGCGCCGCGAACGGAGAGGTTGAATCCAGGGTGAGGCCGCGGCGCGCTTCGGCCGAAGCTTCGGCAGCCCGGCCCAGATCCAGAAGCGCCTGGGCGTGGTAAAAGCGACCGACCGCAAAATCCGGATCGGCCGCCACGGTACGGGAGAACGCCGCCTCGGCCCCGCCCGCGTCGCCCCGCCGCGCGAGCAGCCGCCCGAGGTTGAACCAGGCTTTGTAGGCGTCGGGGTAGTCGGCCACCTCGGCGCGATAGGCGGTCTCGGCGCCGCTCAAATCCCCTTCGGACTCGCGCACCAGCGCCAGGTTGTAGCGCGCGTGGCGCGCTTTGGGATCGATCGCGAGCGCCCGGTCGAGCGCGGCTTTCGAGCCGGCGAAATCTTCTTTGCGAAAGGCGACCACCGCCCGGCCGACCTCGGCGCGCGCGGTGCCCGGCTCGATTTCGAGCGTGCGGACGAACCAGCGCTCCGCCTCCTCGTTGCGCCCGGCGTCCAACAGCACCTGCGCCAGGCGGTAGGCGATCTGGCCGTTGTTCGGATCCTGGTCGAGGAATTTGCGATAGCCGAGCACCGCGTCGTCGATCCGGTTGGTCGCGACCAACGTATCGGCGAGGCCGATCATCGCGTAGTCGTGGTCGGGCCGGCGGGCGAGCGTCTGGCGAAAATCCGCCGCCGCCGCATCCCACCGGTGCTGCTGGAACTTCGCGTTGCCGCGTCCGAACCAGGCGTCGATCACTTCGGCGTCGCGAGCGAGCACCTGGTCGTAGGTCGCGATCGCCTCGTCGGGCTTGCCCGCGGAGAGCTGCTCGCGCGCCTTGGTCATCAGGTTGTAGACGTCCAGCCGGTCCTTCGGATCGGGCAGATCGCGGAAGCTCTTGCCCGCCGCGGCGTCGCCCATCGAGCCGACGTAGCCGAGCGCCGCGAGCTTCCGGAGCGTCTCTTCGTCCTCTTCCAGCGGCGCCGCCGCGGAGCTTCCTTTCGTTCCCGCGGGGCGCGCCGCGCGTTCCTTTTCGATCGCGGCGTCGACCTCGCGGTCGAGCGCCGCGAGCCGGCCGCGCAGATCGGCGACCGTCCGCCGCTCGCCCGCCGCCAGATTGTTCAGCTCGCCCGGGTCGGCCGCCAGGTCGTACAGCTCCGGCCGCGGCGCTTCGATGAAATGCCAGCGGTCGGTGCGGATCGAGCGCAGCTCGCTCCAGCCGTAATGGAACCGGGAATAGAACGCTTCGCTGTAGCCGGGAGCGGCGTCGCCCGAGACGTCGCCCGCCGCGAGCAGCGGCACCAGGCTCCGTCCTTGGCCCGCGAGGTGACCGCCGTTGGCGCCGCCGGAACCGCCGAGCCCGAGCAGATCGAGCAGCGTCGGGGCGAGATCGACGTTGCGCACCACGTCCGCCACCTTCTTACCCGAGAGACCCGCGTACGGTCCGGCGAGCAGCAGCGGCACGTGCGTGGTCGGCTCGTAGATGAAGAACCCGTGGCCGTGCTCGCCGTGCTCGCCGAGGCTCTCACCGTGGTCGGCGATCACCGCGACGATCGTCTTTTCGGTCAAACCGCGCGCCGCGAGCCCGGCGAGCAGGCGGCCGACCAGCTCGTCGGTCCAGGCGATCTCGCCGTTGTAGGGATGTCCCTTGTAGCGCGAGGCGAACGGCTCGGGCGGATCGTAGGGCGCGTGCGGATCGTAGAGATGGACCCAGGCGAAAAACTTCTCGCCCGCGCCGCGCGCGCCGATCCATTGCAGCGCATGCTCCACCGTCACGTCGCCGCGGCGCTGGATGTCGCCCATGCTCATGGTCTTGAACTTGGCGAGATCGAAGTCGTCGAAATAGGTGTCGAACCCCTGCGCGATCCCCCACCGGTGGTCGAGCACGTAGGCCGAGACGAACCCGCCGGTCGCCCAGCCCCGCGCGGCGAGAATCTCGGCCAGCGTGACCTTCTCCGCGCCGACCCGAAAGCCGCCATTGTCGCGCACGCCGTGCATCGCGGGCAGCTCCGCGGTCATCAAGGAGGTATGTGACGGCAGCGTGAGAGGAACCGGCGCAATCGCCCGTTCGAACAGCGTACCGCCCGCGGCGAGCGCGTCGAGGTGAGGAGTTTCCACCCCCTTGGCGCCGTAGCAGCCAAGCCGGTCGGCGCGCGTGGTGTCGAGCGTGATCAGGAGAACGTTCAGATCGCCGGGCGCAAGCCCGCGCGGCAGACCGCCGAGCGGCCCCGAGCGGTGGAGCCCGAACCAGGCGGCGAGGGCGGCGACCACGACGATCACCGAGAGCGCGCCGCCGGCCGCCAGAAGGAGCGCGCGCCGCGAGCGGGACCGGGCCGGTGGGACGGCCGGAGAGCGCGGCGCGGGCGGCGATGCGGGCGGCGTGCCGCGCGGGCGTTTTCGGGCCATGGGGGCCGATATCGTAGCAGCGCCCGGTTCGGCGGGCCGCTTCGATTACGGGCTTGTGGAGTATTCGTCGTGCCACCGCCACCACCTGTACGGCGGCGTTTGGGGATAGCCCTCCGGCGAGTCTTCCCACTCCTCTTGGCGTCCGAGCGCCGTCAGGTCGAGGTAGCTCCAGGTGCCCCCCCCAAGTGCGGCCTCCCACTCCTCCTGCGACACGACCGGCGGGGTCTTCATTGCGAGATGTTCGTTCATTCCCGGTACCTCCTGTCTGGTGGATGGGCTCATGCTTCCCCGAACCGAACGCCTGCATCTTGCCTGCCTGCCACCGCAAGCGACGGAACGAACGATGCAAGAATCCCTCAAAGAAAGGAGACCCGAGCGATGACAGATCACAAGACCGGAACCCGACAAGAGTGGCTTACAGCGCGGCTGGATCTGCTGGAAGCGGAAAAGGAGCTCACGAGGAAGAGCGACGATCTGGCGCGGCGGCGGCAGGAATTGCCGTGGGTTCGGATCGACAAGGAATATCGATTCGACACGGATCAGGGAAGCGCCTCGCTGGCGGATCTGTTCCAGGGCCGCTCGCAGCTGCTCGTCTACCACTTCATGTTCGGGCCCGACTACACGGCGGGGTGCCCGGCCTGCTCGGCGATCGCGGACGGGTTCGACGGCTCAGCCGTCCACTTGGCCAACCACGACGTCACGCTTTCGGCGGTGTCGCGGGCGCCGTTGGCCAAGCTGCAGACATACAGGCGGCGAATGGGGTGGACGTTTCCCTGGGCGTCCTCGCTCGGCAGCGACTTCAACTTCGACTTCAACGTCGCAGTCACCGAGGAGCAACAGCGAGATGGGTCCGTCGAATACAACTACGAGCGCGAAGGCCACGCGCTGGACGCGAAGCCGGAAGCCGCCTCCGAGGGGCCTGTCGCCTTCGCGGCCATGGTCGGAACCGACGTGGCCGCGTACACGCGCGAGAGGCCGGGCATGAGCGCGTTCGCGCTCGAGGACGGCGTGGTCTACCACACCTATTCCACCTATGCCCGCGGACTGGACGGCCTTTGGGGCATGTACCAGTGGCTCGACCGCGCGCCCAAGGGCCGCAACGAGACGGACCTCTGGTTCCGCCGCCACGACGAGTACGGTAAGCCCTGAGCCGGGTCTTGGGTGGGGTGATGGAGCCAGCCTCGCAGCGAGCCTTCCTCGGCGTCTCGGCGCTGCTCTTCGCCGCCAGTGCGACGATGACGATCGTCTGGTGCGCGTCCATGTCGGCGATGGGAATGCCGATGCCCGGCGGCTGGACGATGTCGATGGCGTGGATGCGGATGCCCGGCCAGACCTGGCCGGGCGCCGCGGCTTCGTTCCTCGGCATGTGGGTCGTGATGATGGTGGCGATGATGATGCCGTCTCTCGTTCCGATGCTGTTGCGCTATCGCCGGGCGGTCGGCGGACCAAGCGAGGCACGCCTCGGCCGGCTGACCGCGGTCGTGGGCGTGGGGTATTTCTTCGTCTGGACCGCGATCGGAATGGCCGCTTTTCCGCTGGGCGTCGCTCTTGCGGCGATCGAGATGCGGCAGCCGGCTCTCGCACGCGCCGTACCGATCGCGGCCGGCGGAGTCGTCCTGATCGCGGGCTTGCTTCAGCTCACCCGGTGGAAGGCACGTCACCTGGTCTGCTGCCGGGAGGCACCCGTTTGCGGCCGTACGCTGCCCGCCGACGCCCGAACGGCTTGGCGGCACGGCCTCTCTCTCGGCCTCCACTGTAGCTACTGCTGTGCCGGTCCGATGGCGACCCTGCTGGTCATCGGGGTCATGGACCTTCGCACGATGGCCGTCGTGGCGGCGGCCATTACCGTCGAACGTCTCGCACCGGCCGGTGAGCGCGTCGCGCGAGTCCTCGGGGTGGTCGTCATCGGGGCGGGTTTGTTCCTGATCGCGCGGGCCGCCGGGCTTGGATGAAGGGGGTGAGGCCGCGGGGAAATAGGGCAGAGTCGGCGGCGGGCGTAGCGGCTGTAGGTCGAGAGCCCGTCCCTTCACCGGATTGGCGGCTTCATCGGTTCAAAAGCGCGATCACTCGAAGCCGGCGCGCAACCGTTCGCTGCGGGCTCCGAGGTTCTTGCATGGGGCTTTGAAGAGTCCGCAGCTCCGTTCGAGCCGTTCGCAGCGGGCTCCGCGGGTTCGCGCGCCTTCACGGTCACGGCTCCCGGGTACTTTGAGCGGTTCGCAGCCGGTTGCCAACTCCTCGCAGCGGGCTCGGAGGCTCCGGGAGCGGGCTCGCAACGTTTGGCAGCGGATTGTGAGCGGTCGCGAGCGGATTGTGAGCCGTCGAGAGCGGGCTCGCTACGGTTCCCACCTTGTTTTTGCGGCTCCGAACGGGATGGGAGCCTTCCCCAGCGGGATGCGAGCCGCTCCCAGCGGGTTCAGAGAGTCTCGCAGCTCGCTCGCAGAGGCCGCGATTCGGCTCGCAGAGGCTCCAACCTACCTTCTATGGCTGCGAGCGGGATGCGAGACCCTGCGATCCAGATCGGAGCCTCTCGCAGCTCGCTCCGGGAGTCTCCGACTCCGCTCGCGGTCACTCAGATCCCGCTCGCGATGACTGCGAACCCGCTCGCGATCGCTCAAAATCACCTTGGGCGTCTCCGATCCAGCTGGGAGCCGTCGCGAGCTGGATGCGAGTCGTTCGCTGCCGGCTTCGAGAGTTTCCGAAGCGGCTCGCGATCTCTCAGAACCCGCTCGCAGTCCTCAAAAAGCACCTCGCGCTTCTCCGCTCCCGCTGAGGAGTCGTCGCGAGCTGGATGCGAGCCGTTCGCAACCGGATATCCTCGCGGCGAGCGCAGTGCCGCGAACCGGAGAGCCCCATGCAGACCCACCCGAAAATCAGCGCCGTCTTCGGCGTCCATGAAGAAAAAACCCTGGAGCAGCTGCGCGACGTCGCGGTGCACGCCGAAAAGGTTGCCCTGATGGCCGACGGCCACCTCGGCTACGTGATGCCGATCGGCGGCGTCGCGGCCTACAAGAACCGGGTCTCGGTGGTGGGGGTCGGGTTCGACATCGCGTGCGGCAACTGCGCGATCAAGACCGATCTGCTCGCCGAAACGTTCGAGCGGCGCGACCTCACCCGCTTCGCCGACGAGATCGCGGCCGAGATCTCGTTCGGCGTCGGCCGGAAGAACCGCTCCGACGACGCGCCGGTCGACCATCCGCTGTTCGAAGATCCGGCCTGGGAGGGAGTTCCCGCCCACCATCGCGGCAACCTCAAGCAAAAGGCGCGCGCCCAGCTCGGCACGGTCGGCAGCGGCAACCATTACGTCGACGTGCTGGTCGATGACGACGGATTTCTCTGGGTCGGCGTCCATTTCGGCTCGCGGGGCTTCGGCCATACCGTCGCCTCCGGGTTTCTCGCGATCGGCGCGGGCGAGGCTTGGGGCACCCGGGTGCCGGAGACGGAGGTGCTGTTCGATCTCGACTCACCCGCGGGCGACGCCTATTACCATTTGATGGAGCTGGCCGGCCGCTACGCCTACGCCGGCCGCGAATGGGTGGCGCGCAAGACCGTTTCGATCCTCGGCGGAACCGAGACCGACCGGGTCCACAACCACCATAACTTCGCTTGGCGCGAGACCCACGACGGCGAAGAGCGGATCGTCGTGCGCAAAGGGGCAACCCCGGCGTTTCCCGGCCAGCGCGGCTTCGTCGGCGGCAGCATGGGCGACGACTCGGTGATCCTTGCCGGGCGGACGAGCGACGATCCGGCGGTACGCGCGCTCCAGGAGGACTCGCTCTATTCGACCGTCCACGGCGCCGGCCGCGTGATGTCGCGCACCCAGGCCGCGGGCAAGCGCAACCGCAAGACCGGCGAGCTGATCCGCCCCGGGCTCGTGACGCCGCAGATGATGGCTCAATGGCTGGACGAGAAGGGCGTGATCCTGCGCGGCGGCGGGCTCGACGAATCGCCCCACGCCTACCGCCGCCTGCCCGACGTGCTCGCGGCGCAAGGGGCAACGATCCAGGTCGAGACGACGCTCCGGCCGCTGGTCGTGGCGATGGCCGGCGCGGACGAATTCGATCCGTACAAGGATTGAAGAGAGGCCCGGAACCGCGTGCCCTCGCCCGGGCGGCCACGGGGGGCCGCCCCTACATCGGCTTTCGGCTGGCGAAAAAACAAATCTGTGTAGGGGCGGCCCCCCGTGGCCGCCCGGACTCATCAGGCCTCTTCCAGCTCGTCCCATTCCGGTTCTCGCGCGCGGCGATTCTGTTACGATCGCCTCAGGTTTTCCGTTCTGCCGTCTTCCACCAAAGGCGTATCCCGGACCTTCGGGTTGCGGGAGCCATTTCAGGAGGCGTGTATGTCGATGTTCGCGCGGCACCGAAAGTCATTGGCCCGAACCGCAGCCGCTCTGCTGCTCGTCGCAGGCGCCTCCGGCGCCCTCCTGGCACAGAGCAAAACGTCCAGCGCGCTGAACGGCCGCGTGGTCGGCGAGGACGGCGCACCGCTGCCCGGCGTAACCGTAGAAATCTCCAGCCCCTCATTGATCGGCGGCGCCCGCGTCGCGATCACCGATTCCGACGGCCGCTATCGCTTCCCGGAGATCGCCCCCGGCGAGTACGTCGTGAACGTCTCGCTCGAAGGGTTCCAGAGCGTACGCCGCGAAGGGGTGATCCTGTCGCTCGGGCGCTCGACGGAGCTGCCGATCAAGCTCGGCATCCAGGCGCTCGAAGAGACCCTGGTGGTCGTCGGCGAGGCGCCGACGATCGACGTCCGAAGCTCGGGCACGAGCACGAACCTGCCGACCACCTACCTTGAGAACATCCCGGCGAGCCGCTTCCAGGTCGACGTGATGAATCTCGCGCCCGGGATCAACAACGACTCCGCGTTTGGGGGCGGCGGCTCCTCGGCCAACGCCTACCAACTCGACGGCGTCGACGTCTCGGACCCCGAAGGGGGCACCGCCTGGGCGTTCGTCAACTTCAACATCGTCGAGGAGGCCGAGCTGGTGGGCCTCGGCGCGCCGGCCGAATACGGCGGCTTCACCGGCGTCGTGTTCAACAGCATCACCAAGAGCGGCGGCAACTCGATCAAAGGCAGCGTCGAGGCCTACTACACCAACGACTCGCTGACCGGCAACAACTCGGACATTCCCGGTCTCACGCCCACGACCGACAAGTCGTACGACTCGAACATCCAGTGGGGCGGCCCGATCACCAAGGACCGGCTGTGGTATTTCCTCTCCGGCCAGTACGTCGCGGACGACACCTCGGACGGCGGGCCGATCCGCACCGAGCGCGATCCGCGCGCGTTCGGCAAGCTCTCCTGGGCGCCGAGCGATTCCCTGAGCATCGACACCTGGGGCGAGTGGGACCGTTTCGACATCACCGGCCGCGGCGGCGACGCGGTCACGCCGCTCGAAGCGACGGTCACCGAGGACGCCCCGGAATACGTCTGGAACGCCTCCGCGAGGAAGGTTCTGTCGGCCAACACGATCCTGAACTTCGCCTATGGCGGCTTCACCGGCTACTACTACCTCGATCCGAACGAGGGCTACGACATCCCGGGCCGGTACGACGGCACCAATTACTCCGACAACTCCTATTTCTTCTTCCTGGCCGATCGCGATCGCCAGCAGGCGAACGCTTCGATCAGCCACCATGCGGCCGATTTCTTGAAGGGCGATCACGACTTCAAGTTCGGCATGGAGATCGAGCGCTCGACGGTACGCAACCGCTACGGCTACACGACCGGCGCCTGGTTCTACGACAACTACTACACCGCCGACGACCCGGGCACCGAGGAGTACGATCCTGTCCCCTACACGCTCGGCTACTTCGGCGGCGATTACGACGTCCATGCGACCAACAAGCGGCTCTCCGCCTACGCCCAGGACACCTGGCGGATCTCGTCCAACCTGACGATCAATCCCGGCGTCCGGATAGACCTGAACCGCGGCGACGTCACCAACGGCGAGGTCTTCTCGACCAACCCGATCGCGCCGCGCCTCGGGATCGCCTGGGACGTCACCGGCACCGGCAAGAACTTGGTCAAGGCGCATTACGGCCGCTATTACGAGGCGCTGTTCGGCGCCTACTACTACTGGGTCGATCCGGACGCCTTCCACGGCGTCGACCAACGACGGTTCTTCCCCAGCGGTTACACCGACCTGATCGCTGAAGGAGCCGGCGGTCGATACGCGATCGACAAGGATTTGAAGCACCCTTACCTCGATCAGTACCTGATCGGCTACGACCGCGAGCTGACCCCCGGCCTCACCCTTTCGACCTCCCTGGTCTACCGCAAGAACAAGGACTTCATCGAGACCGTGAGCCGCGACGGCATTTTCGTGCCGGTGACCGGTTTCGTCGGCGTCCGTGATCCGGCGACCGGCGAGCGCGTGAGCACGGGGCAGCAGGTCACCCTGTTCAACTATCTGAACTCGAGCGACGACGTCCTCTTGGTCACCAATCCCTCGGGGCTCAAGCGAGACTACAAAGCGGCGACGATCACACTCACCCGGCGGCTGCGCGACAACTGGCAGATGCTCGCCTCCTACGTCTACTCGAAATCGAGGGGGACGATCGACAACGTCAGCTTCTCCAGCACGGGCGGCGGCAACGGCGGACCGGGAGCTTTCTTGGACACGCCGAACTCGCTGGTCAACGCGGACGGGAAACTGACCAACGACAACACCCACCAAGTGAAGATCCAGGGGACCTACATGATCCCCAAGCTGAACCTGTCGCTGTCGGGCAACTACACGTTTCTCACCGGCACGACCTATACCCTGCGCAGCAACTGCCTGTTGGTCGACGGCGAATGCTTCGACTTCGACCAGGGGGCCATCCGCTATTTCGGCGAACCCCGCGGCAGCCGCCGGCTGCCGGCGCGCAACGAAGTGGATCTCCGCGCCGAATGGCAGCCGAAGATCGGCGGCAATCAGCTCGGGATCATCCTGGACGTGTTCAACGCGACCAACCAAGGGCGCGCGACGAGTGTCGAGACCCGCGACGGCGCGACCTTCGACGAACCGCTCACCTACAACTCGCCGCGCCAGTTCCGGCTCGGTTTCCGCTACAACTTCTAGGGCCTGCTACAAGGGGCGCAGCGTGCTGCGCCCCTACCTCGCCAACAGCACTTCGGCGCGCGTGGTGAGATCCTCGATCCGATCGAGATCGACCACGACGCCGAGGCCGGGCGCCTGAGGGATGCGAATTCGGCCGCGCTCGTCCATCGTCCATTCCGGGTTTACGACGTCGCGCTGCCAGTAGCGCTCGGACGGCGAGATGTCGCCCGGGATGGTGAACCCGGGTAGGGACGCCAACGCGACGTTCACCGCGCGGCCGATGCCCGATTCGAGCATGCCGCCGCACCAGACCGGCACGCCGCGCGAGCGGCAGAAATCGTGGATCGCGAGCGCCGACGCGATGCCGCCGACCCGGCCCACTTTGATGTTGACGATCCGCCCCGCGTCGAGTGCCACCATGTCCTCCGCCCGATCGAGGTTGGTGATCGACTCGTCCAGGCAGATGGGGGTCCGCAACCGCTTTTGCAACTCGGCATGGCGGAGCAGATCGTCGCAGGCGAGCGGCTGCTCGATCATCAACAGATCGAACGCATCGAGCGCCGCCAGGTGATCGAAATCTTCCCGGCCGTAGGCGTTGTTCGCGTCGGCCATCAGGGGCGCCGCGGGACCGAGCGCCTCGCGCACCGCCGCGACGTATTCCAGATCCTCCCCCGGGCCGATCTTGATCTTGATTTTCCGATAGCCGCGGGCCAGGCAGGCCGCCGCCTTTTCCGCCAGCGCCCGGGGGCTCGCCTGGATGCCGAGCGAGATCCCCACTTCGATTTCCTGGCGGATCTCCCCCCGACCTTCCCCCAGCAGCGCCGCGAGCGACAGACCGCGCCGTTGCGCTTCGAGATCCCAGAACGCCACCTCGACCGCAGCCTTGGCCATCGAATGGCCGCGGAAGTTGTGCTCCAACAGCGGCCAAACCTCGTCCGCCGCCGCGATCTCCCGCCCCAGCAGCCGCGGGGCCACCCATTCCCGGATCGCCAACCACGCCGTATCGATCGTCTCCGAGCTGTAGTTCGGTTCCTCCCCCGCCGTGCATTCGCCCCAACCGACCCGGCCTTCCTCGTCGGTCGCCGCGACCAACAGCATCCGCCGGAGCGTCTGAGCACCCGAAGAGATCCGAAACGGCTCCTTGAGCGGCATCCGGATCTCGCGGAGATGGAGAGAGGTGAGGCGCATGGGGCGCAGGAGAGCCTACCAGGGCGGGAAGCGCGGTCGATAGTAGAATCCCAGCGTCTCGATCGGAAAGCCGATGATCACGCGCCTCGAAACTCGAAACTTCCGCATGCTGCGGGCGAACTCCGTGTCGCTCCGGCCGTTCCACGTCCTGGTCGGCCAGAATGCCACGGGAAAGTCGACCTTTCTCGGTGCACTTCAGTTTCTGGGCGACCTGCTGAGGTTGGGAGTCGGAGCGGCGGTCGAAGCGGTAGCACCCTCGTTCTACGACCTCTGCTTTGATCCAGGAGAGCCGATCGCGCTGGTTGTCGAGATCGCGGTGGCAAACCATGTAGCGCGTCGAGTGCGATACGAGATCGAGATCGGGATCGACGAAGAGCTCCTCCGCGTTCGCCGCGAGAACCTTTTCGTTCTACCCGAAGAGGAGGGGACATCGATCCTGCAGCGGAGCCTTTTCGGAGACGACGCGGAAAACGAGATTATCGTCCATGAGTCGGCTCCCCGTCGTTGGCGCAAAGTGGTGAGCAAAACGCGAGAAGGGCGCGACTACTTTCGCGACGAGAAGACCGACTGGAATACGATGTTTCGCTTTGGCGTGGATCGGACCGCCCTCGGCAGTCTGCCCGAAGATCCGGAGCGGTTCCCGCTTTCAATCGCCGCGTTGCGCATTTTGCGCGATGGCATTCGGACCCTCGCCCTCGATTCGCAGAGCATGCGCGCGGCTACCCCTCCCGGCCGCCGATCGAAGCTCGAACGGGATGGCTCGAACTTGCCCTACGTGGTGCGCGCCCTGGAGCGGCGCGACCCGATCCTGTTCGAGGAATGGGTTCGCCACATCGGTCTCGCGGTACCTGGGCTGGATCGGGTGACGGTCCACGAGCGCGCGGAGGACAAGCATCTGGTTCTCTTGGTGGGCTTCCGCGGCCTGCACGCAGATCCCGTCCCGTCGTGGCTGCTATCGGACGGAACGTTGCGGCTCATGGCGCTTACGCTGCTCAGCTATGCCGCCACCGAAGAGGATATGGACGTCTATCTCGTCGAGGAGCCCGAGAACGGGCTTCACCCTCTGGCGATCCAGGTTGCGTACGACGCACTGTCCCAACCGTCGCCCGGAGCCCAGATCCTTTGCGCAACCCACTCGCCGATTTTTCTCGCCCAGACGAAACTCGACGAAACCCTGGTCTTTCGGCGCACGAGCTCCGGTAGCTCCGTGGTCCGCCGCGGATCTGAGATCCCCGAGCTGTCCGACTGGAGTGGCCGGGTGAACCTGCCGGATCTGTTCGTGACCGGGGTACTGGCGTGATCGTCGATGACGCGAGTTGTGAGCTGGTGGCGCTCTTCGCCGATCTCGATGCGCAGAAACTCTTTGAGAGGCTGGTCGAACGAGGCCAGGAGAGCGCGCGGCAGTGCGTTCGCACGTTTCGCTGGCGCTCCGTTCGCGATCCGCGCCGCGATCCGGTTTGGAGCGACCCAGTCGCCGCGCTCCGGCCGTTCTTGGCCCTCGACATTCGCTACCTGATCGTTTGGGACCACCGGGGTTCGGGCGCGGAGAAACTCTCGACGGCGGAAAGCGAAGCCCGAGTGTTCGAGCGGTTGGAGCAAGCGGGTGTCCAACGAGACCGCGTCCTCCCGATCGCTCTGGCCCCGGAGCTTGAAAGCGCTTTCGTTCCGGTGTGGGATCGAGTCAAACAATCTCTGGCGTCACGTCGAAAGCGGCCGGTTCCTAACGACCGCGAGATCTTGCAGGCCGCGCGGCGGCGCAATCCGTTGCCTGATGACTTCGATTCCGCTCTTGCGGCTGCCCCTAAGGAGGTCGTCGCCGGACTGTTCGATGTCCTCCAGCTTCGTCGCTCTGCCGTCCTCTACGAAGGGCTCGGAGATGAGATCTCGCTGCCCAGGATGAAGACACATCTCGCTCTCACCCGGATCGCAGAGACTCTCGCGACCTGGTTTCCCTATTCCCCACGCACCAACCCATAAAACCGCTGCTCCCCCTCCGCGAGCAGGGTGTCGATCCGATATCCCGCCGCGAGGTAGTGCGTGAAGGCGCGGCGGGAGGAGGCACGGAAGGCGACGGCGCGGTCGAGGTCGATGGCTTTGAGGTCTTGGATCGAGCGTGGGATCTCGATTCGGATATACCGGCTCTCGGGGAGCGGGTCGGCCGTCCCCGTTTCAGGCGCGACAATCGGCGAGGCGGCGTAGCGCTCGAGGTCACTCGGCAGCCGGCCCGCGAGCGCCTCTTTGGCACGTTCCGAGGCGAGATCCCAGCGGACGATGAAGCGATCGGTACCGATCCCCTCGGCGAGGTCGGAGCCCTCTTCTCCGGCGTACATCTCTTCGACGTAGGTTTCGACCCCGGCGCCCAGGCGGTCGAGGTTCAGGTGGGCGTTCCGCGCTTCCAGCGGATCGAACGTCCAGCGGACGACCTCGACCCCCTCTTGGAGCAAAATTTTGCGCTGATGGCGCTTTAGCCGGACCCCGAGGCCACGGTCGCGCGCGGCGGGAACGACGGCGAGCATGTGCGACCAGTGCGCGAGCCGGCCGGCGACCACTCCGGAGAGTCCGAAGAGGAAAGCGAGCATCGCCCCCGCGGGATCGAACGCGCCGATCGCAAGGCCGCCCACCTTCTGGCTCACCTTGAGCAGGCTGGCCGGCACCAGGTCGCTGAAATGCAGCCCCCAAGTCGCGCGTTGCAGCTCGACGCAGACGTGAAAATCTTCAGTGGTTGCGAGCGGACGGAGGACGATTCCGTCATCCGAAGAGGACGGACAGTCCCTCCGAAGATCTGAAGCCGGGGTTTGTGGATCGAACATCGGCGACAATCCTGCCACACCGCGCACACCGAACTGCGAGTCACCCTCTTGATCCCACCTCCCCCAGATCCTCCACCTCCCGCGGCCCGCGATCCGCGGCGCTACCGCAAGCTGCGCCGGTTCGTCCTACGGACGTTCGTCCACGCCTTCTGGTGGGACGTGATCCTCGCTTTCCCCCCGCTCGCCTTTCTGCGCCGTCCTCCGGCCGAGCGCTGGCTGCTGATCGCCCGCCGTTATCGCGGCCTCGCGACCGAAATGGGCGGCGTGCTGATCAAGATCGAACAGTTTCTGAGCACCCGGGTGGACCTCCTTCCGGCGGAGATCGTCGCCGAGCTGGCCGGGCTCCAGGACGAGGTCCCGCCGGCACCTTTTGCCGAGATTCGCAGGAGAATCGCGGAAGAATTTCCAGGCGCCTCGCCGTTTTCCGAGGTCTCGGCGACCGTCCTGGGCGCGGCTTCTCTCGCCCAGGTCCATCCCGCGACCCTGGTGGACGGCCGGTCGGCGGTGGTCAAAGTGCTGCGGCCGGGGATCGAGATCCTGGTCGAGACCGATCTCGCCGCGGCCGGGCTCGCGATCCGCCTGCTCAAGGCGTCGCGGAAGATCCGCCGGAGGGTCGACCTGGAGCGGCTCGCCGGGGAGATTTCGACCACCACGCGCGCGGAGCTCGACCTGTGTCAGGAAGCGGACAACGCCGAGCGCTTCGCGGAGCTGTTCGCCGACGATCCGGGAATCGGCGCGCCGCGGATCTTCCGCCAAGCCTCCTCCCGCCGGGTGCTCACGGCGGAGAACGTCGCCGCACTCAAAGTGAATGACCGGGCGGGGTTGATCGCCGCCGGGATCGATCCCGGCGCCGTGGCGCGCCGCCTGTTCCGCGCGACCATGCGGCAGATCTTCGAGCTGTCGTTCGTCCACGCCGATCCCCATCCGGGCAACCTGTTCGTCCGGCCGCTCGCGGCCGACGAGATCGAGGGGCCGGAGCCCGAGAGCGGGACGGGACGGCCGTTCCGCATCGTCTATATCGATTTCGGCATGATGGCGACCGTGCCGCCCCACCTGCGCGGCGCGCTGCGGGAGTACGCGATAGCGCTCGGCACCCGGGACGCCGCGCGGCTGGTCCAGGCCTACGTCGCGGCGGGCGTGCTGCTGCCGGACGCCGACCTCGACAGGCTGGAGGAGGTCCACGCCGAGCTGTTCGCCCGATTCTGGGGCGTGAGCGTCGGCAAATTGCGCGACGTCGCGATGTCGGAAGCCCGGCATTTTCTGCGCAAGTATCGCGATCTCCTGTACGAGATGCCGTTTCAGGTCCAGGTCGAGCTGCTGTTCGTGTCGCGCGCGGTCGGCCTGCTCGCAGGGCTCGCCACCGGTCTCGATCCCGATTTCGACCCGTGGGCCGAGGCGCTGCCGTTCGCCGAGCGGATCGCCAAGGAGGAGCTCTCCCGCGACGTGGCCGCCCGCCTCGCCGAGGCGTGGGCCGGCGCACGGGCGGCGTTCGGCCTCCCCCGCCGGCTCGATGCCTTCTTGGCGCGCGCCGAGCGGGGCGCCCTCTTGATTCGCAGCGAGCCCGGCCGCGAGGCGCGCCGCATCGCCCAGAGAATGGAGAAGGGGTTGCAGCGGCTGACCTGGACGATCCTCGCGGGCGGCCTCGCGATCGCCGCGGCGATCCTCGCCGCGGCCGGCAAGATGGTCTGGGCCGCCCTGCCGGGGGCGCTGGCCACCGGGTTCCTGGTCCGATTCCTGCTGTCTCGGCGGGAGTGAGACGACCGATTCAGCCGCCAAAGTCGCCCGCCGAACCCCTGGCACACCCCTTGCTTCTAGAGAAAGTCAGTCAACGAGATATCCCACGGGGAAGGAACCGACCTACCAACTACCATCCCACCTAAAAAAGAGATCCTCGGATCTCACCCCGTCTCACAGTCCTCCGAATTCCCCTTGTCTACAGGGGTGAAGCCAAAAAATCCCACCGGAGAGACGGAACCAACCCCGTATCGACCCCCCTTCCGAGGGGGGTCTTCTCGTTTCTGGGGAAGTCTCTCGATTCTAGGCTCCGCCAGTGTCTTTCTGGCGCGCCGTTCCGACCTGCCGGATTGGCCGATCCGAGGTTTGGCAGGGCATCAAAGTCGAATCGACAACCGTTCGGCCAGACGCTCCAGACGCGCGAGCCCCTCGGCCCCCGCCCGATCCTCCTCCGCCATCTCGACCAGCAGGTCGGCGCGCTCGGCAAACAACCAGTAGAGCGCGACTTGCGGCGGCAGGTGATCGAGCGGAAACGGCAGCGCGCCCGCCAGATCGAGCAGCGCCTCCAGCCGGATCGCCGCCCCGGCGTCGAGCGGATCGCGCCGCAGCCGCTCGGCCAGCTCCGTCATCGCCGACTCCAGCAGGTAGCGCACCCCCTCGCGATCGAGCACCAGCCCCCAATCGCGCACCTCGATCAACCGGCGGCGGATCTCGGCCAGATCGCTCTGGCCGTCGCGCAAGGCGTGCTTCAGCTCGGCATGGATCGCCATCTCGGCCGCGCTACGAAGGGCGCCCGGCAGGGCGAGCCCGACCCCCGCGAGCCGGCGCATCAGCGGGGCGTGGCGCTCGAACAGCTCGCGCCCCTTGCCTTCCACCTCGTCGATCGTCGCGCGGAGAATCCGTTCGAGCAGCCGCTCGCGGTCATCGCCGAACAGGGCGTCGAGCGCGTGCTGAACCGGAAAGCGCCGGTCGAGCCAACGCACAACCTGGGCCGGATCGGCCAGCCGGAGCGCCTCTTCCACCTCCGCGATCTCCTCGGCGGGAAGCGCCGGGCCGAGCCGCGGCCGGACCCCCACCTGAACGTTCGGATCGCCCCAGGCGAACGCCGCGTAGGTGAACCCGCCGCTCTCGCCCGTGATCTCGGAGGTGATGTCCACCTCGGCGACCAACAGCTTGAGCGGGCCGCCGTTGCCGCGCCGTAGAGTTCGTCGCGCGACCGCGAAGGCGTAGATCCGGCCCTCTTCGACCCCCGGCTCAGGCTTCGCCGCCGATTCGGCCCGCTCGGCAAGGCCGGAAAACAACACAGCGATCGCGTCGTGGGCGGCGACCGCCGAGAGCGCCACCTTCGCCGGCTTGACCGACGCCTGGTAAATCGCCCGCCCGTCGCCGAACGCCGGATCGTTGCTCCGCGCGGCGGCGAGCGCGTCGAGGAACGCCGGCTCGAACGGCTCGCCGAACAGCTCCTCCGCCAGCTCGATCGCCCGGCCGGCGTGGAGCAGCACCTGGCGGGTCTCGATCCCGGCGAGGTCGCTAAAGAACCAGCCGCAGCTGGTGTACATGGCCATCGCCTGGCGCTCCAGCTCCAGGAGCTTCCTCACCCGCACGCGCTCCGCCCCGGCGAGCGGCCGGCGCGCTTCGGCCGCGAGGAAACGATCGAGCGCCGCGGGCGACCGGTCGAGCACGACGCCGATATAAGCGTCGCGCGCCCGCCACGGGTCGGAGAGGAAATCCGAAGCGGCGCGCTCATAGCGAAGCGCCAGCCGGTCGCGCAGCTCGTCGAGCGCTCGCCGCAATGGCGCGCGCCAACTCTGGTTCCACCCCGGGCCACCGCCCGCGTTGCAGCCGCAGTCGGAACGCCAGCGCTCGATGCCGTGGGCGCAGCTCCACGAGGTGTTCGGCACGATCTCGACCTGCCATTCCGGCGGATGGGCTGCCAGGAACTCACCGTAATGAACGACCCGCGCGAGGCCGCGCCCCTCCAGCCGCAAGAGGGTGGCGGCGAGCGCCATCTCGCCGTGCCGGTGGTGATGGCCGTAGCTCTCGCCGTCAGTCGCGACGTGGACCAGCTTCGCCCCGGGCCGGGAGGGAAACGCGCCGGCCAGCCGCTCGGCGAACAGATCGCCGTTGTGGAGCATCCCCTCGAACGCGATCGAGCGGGAGAGCGGCCCGTCGTAGAAGAACAGAGCGATCTCGCGCCCCGAGGGGAGCACCGCGGAGTAGGCGCGCGAAGGATCGATCGACGCACCCGGAACCTCCCCCCAGGCCTTCTCTCCGATCGGTCGCACGCGCGCCGCCTGATGCGGAGCGAGGATCGTGAACCGGATGCCGCACTCCGCAAGCACCTCCAGCGTAGCAACGTCGACCGCGGTCTCCGGCAACCACATCCCCTCCGGCGCGCGGCCGAACCGATGGCGGAAGTCCGCGATCCCCCAAAGCACCTGGGTCCGCTTGTCCCGCGCGTTGGCGAGCGGCAGAATCAGATGGCCGTGCACCTGCGCAAGCGCCGCGCCATGCCCCGAGCGCTCCACGCTCTTTCGGTCGGCGGCAAGGATCGCGGCATAGGTCTCCGGATCGGCCCGCTCCATCCAAGCGAGCAGCGTAGGGCCGAAGTTGAAGCTGATCCGCGAATAGTTGTCGACCAGCCGCACCAGCCGCCCCCGCTCGTCCAGCACTCGCGCCCGCGCGTTCGGGGCATAGCACTCCGCGCTGATCCGCTCATTCCAATCGTGGTACGGCCACGCCGAAGGCTGCCGCTCGATCGCTTCGAGCCAAGGGTTCTCCCGCGGCGGCTGATAGAAGTGGCCGTGGATGCAGACGAAGCGGTCGGCCCCCGAGGTCGCGGGAGCCGCAGGCATTCCGCCTTGAAAGTTGCCGGGAGAGTCCTTCGGAGTACGCCGGGGCGGCCCGTCGTCGGAGGGTGGTTTACGCAAAGCGCCTGCTTTCTACAGTTATTTTCGCTGCGCCATCGGGGAAGGGCTCACGGCAAAATGCTGCCAGTTTTTTCACCCCGGGTCAAAAAAAGTCGTGCGTGTTTTGGAGTATGGGTGAAAAAAGTCGGAGCACAGAGGCTTGCATCCGCCGCTAGAATGTGCCCGAGACTCCCCCAGCTGTAATCGCATCGGGCCCAGGCGCGTCTCCCAACGGTCGCCCGCCTTCGAGGCCACGGGTGTAGAGACGCTCCAGTACCCAACCACGACAGAACCGGGTCCACCCACGTCGGGGCGTCTCCGAAGGCCACAATCGACTACGCCTTACCCTTTCACCGGTCCAAATCTTTGAGACCAGAATCCCCTCGTTCGCGTACATGCGGTCCCCGCGTTGATTTTTCACCAGATTGCCGCCCGCATGATGGAGGGCCACGACCTTCCAAGCGTCATTGAAGACGGGCGATCCGCTCGATCCGGGGAGGGTGTCGGCGGTGTATTGAAGGCGATGATCGAATAGGTTCACGACCTGGTTCGCAGTAAGTGCAATCTGCTTCGCCCCGCCTCCCGGGGTGCTGGATGATCGAAACATGTGCACCGACCTCCGGGGGCGGGCCGGTTTTAACCCAGGATTCCAGAGGATTCGTGGGCCCTGTCGCGTGTCGCCGGCGTTCGTGGTTCTTGATGCCAATTCGCAGAGATAAGAGACGCCCCGACGGGCTGGCACCCGGTTCTGTCGTGGTTGGGTACTGGAGCGTCTCTACGCCTTATGATCCTGTCGGCGTGACCACTCCCCTGTTCACCCGAAGTCCCCTAGAAATTCGATTTTCTGTGTGCGCTCAGTGAATTTCTGGGGGACTTGAGCGAATTTCTGTGTGCGTTCACCGGCCTGCCGCGCTGGCAGGGCGTCCTTCTCCCGGCCGGATGCAGACGCCTGGTATCGTTGGCCGACATTCTTGGTGATTCGAGCCCCGAGATGATCCGCGACGCGACCCCCGCCGACTTCGAGACGATTCTCGCGCTCAATTTGGAGTCCGAGCATTTCTTGAGCCCGATGTCGCGCGAGGTGCTGGAGATCCTGCATGGCGCAGCGACCTACCACCGCGTGGTGTTCCTCGACGGGAAGGTCGAGGCTTTCCTTCTCGCCTTTCGGGAGGGAACGCTCTACGACGGTCAGCACTATCTCTGGTTCGCCGAACGCTACCCGAGCTTCCTGTACGTCGATCGCGTCGTGGTCGGCGGCATGGCCCAGGGCCAGGGGCTCGGCTCGGTTCTCTACGACGACCTGTTCGCCTACGCGCGACGGATCGGAGTTCCGCGGGTGACGTGCGAAATCGACGTCGAGCCGCCGAACGAGGCATCCCATCGCTTCCATGCGAAATACGGCTTTCGGGAGGTCGGCCGGCAGCCGGCGGGAAGTGGCACGAAAGTCGTCTCGATGCAGGAGGCGCCGCTTCGACCGTAGGGCCAGCTTGGCCCCGTTTTTCTCCGCCTTCCGCCTCTTGCGTCAGAACCGCAACGCCCACCCGCGAGCATCGAGCCCGCGCCGTGGGCGCCGCCCTACGGAAGAAGGAGAATCACATGCGCAAGTCGATCAAGAAGCTCAACCTCAGCCGGGAGACGGTTCGGAGCCTGGAAGAGGGTCTCGATGGAGCCGCGGGCATGTCGAATGCCATGGGCTGTATGACCTCGGGCTGCGCCACCATCATGCTCACCTGCAGAAGCGCACAAAACTGCGCCACCGTCGTCTTCCCCTGCGTGACGCAGACGGGTTGCCTCGACAGCGCCGCCAACTGTTAACCGTGGCTCGTTGAATCCGGTCGCCCGCCGGGCTCGGCGGACTCGGAGCCCGGCGGGTTTTTCGGTATCGCCAGGGGGTTGGGGCTGCCGTGTTAGGCAGGGTCGGGGATAAGATCGAGCCCATTCCCAGCGCCCACTACCGGCCCTCTCTTAAGATCGCGAGCCCTTGATGAAGACTTTGACCCCGACCCTCGTCCTTCGCCTCTCTGCGACAGCTCTCGCCGCGCTCGGTCTCGCGACGCCGCTTTGGCCCCAGGTCGAGCTGATCTCGCGCGTGGCGACGATCTCGGACTCCGCGATCGGCGATCTGCCGGGCGCCGGATTCGACCTGAAACTGGGGGTCAGTACGGATGGCCGGTACGTCGCCTATTCGAGCGCTTCGGGGAGCCTGGCCGCCGGGCAGATCGACGGCAATGACGGACAGGGGGGCGCGGACGTCTTCCTCTGGGATCGCACGCTGGGAGCCTCAACCCTGGTGAGCCACGCGACGGGCGGTGCGGCGACCGCGGCGGCTGGAACCTCGGGCGACCCCGATCTCTCCGCCGACGGCCGCTACGTCGCGTTTCTTTCCGACGCGTCCGATCTCGTTCCAGGCATTTCCGACGGCAACGGGGGCAATGACGTCTACCTCTGGGATCGCGTCACCGGCACGACCGTCCTGGTGAGCCACGTCGTGGGCTCCCCCACCACGACCGGCAACGGCCCGGTGTTCGAGGCCGTGGTCTCGGCCGACGGCGCGTTCGTGGCGTTCGCCGGCTCGGCGTCCGACTTGGTTGCGGGCCAGACCGACACCAATGGCGACTCCGACGTGTTCCTCTGGGAGCGGGCGACGGGGAACGTGACCCTGGTGAGCCACGTGGCCGGCATGCCGGCGAAGACCGGAGCCGGCCCGTCGTTCGCCCCGGCGATCAGCTCGAACGGGGGCAGGGTCGCGCTGGTCAGCTTCGCGGCGGACCTCGTGGCCGGGCAGGTCGACAACAACGGCGAGGCGGACGTCTTCCACTGGGACCGGGCCACCGATACGACGGCGCTGGTGAGCCATGTCGCGGGATCGGCGGTTACGGCGGGCAACGGGGGCACCTCCGGCCGGCTCGAGATCGACGACGACACGGTCGCCTTTCTTTCGACCGCGACCAACCTGGTCGCCGGAGCGAGCGATACGAACGGCGCGGCCGACGCGTTCCTCTGGCGCCGCGCAAGCGGGACGACGATCCTGGTCAGTCATACCTCGGCCTCGCCGACCCAGACCGGCGACGGCGGCGTCACCGAGCTTGCGATGTCGGGCGAAAGCGCTTTTCTGTTCGTGGCGTTCTCAGGGCTCGGGCGCAATCACGTCGCGGGTCAGACCGATCCCGATCCGACCACCAGCGACGTCTTCCTCTTCTCCGAGCAGAGCGGGGGAATCGTGCTCGCGAGCCACCCGAGCGGCAGCTCGACGCAGGGCGGGGCCAACGCCACGCGGCCGGCGATCTCGCTCGCCGGCCGTTGGGTCGCCTTCGCCAGCCCGTCGGCCGCGCTCGTGGCGGGCCAGGTCGACACCGGAGCCGGCGCCGACGTTTTCTTTTTCGACCGCCTGTCGGGGGACGTCACGCTCGTGAGCCACGCCGCGGGCGCGCCGAGCCGTGCCGGCCTTCCCCAGTTCGGCGACCGGGCGCTCGCGATCTCGGACGACGGCACGGCGGTCGTCTACGCGAGCCCGGCGGCCGATCTGGTCGCGGGGCTCGCCGATTTGAACGGCGGCACCGACCTTTTCGAATGGGACCAGGTCACGAACCGGCTGGTCACCCGCCGCGCGGCCGACCGGCCGTCGGTCACCGGCGGCGGCGCGAGCTTCGTGCTCGGCCGGCCCACGGCGGCGCTCGACGCGCAAGGGAGCCACATCGCGTTCACCAGCACCGCGATCGGCTTGGTGGCCGGGCAGACCGGCTTCGCCGGCCCGAGCCAGGTGTATGACCGAGACCGGGCGGCCGCGGCATCCGGCATCGTGAGCCACGCGTCGGGCTCCCCGCTCGCGGGAGGCAACGACATCTCCGACGCGGGAGTGGCGAGCGCGGACGGCCGCTATTTCGCGTTCTGGAGCGCCGCGACCGATCTGGTCGCCGCGCCGCTCCCCGCGGGTACCGTCGGGCTCTACCTGGAAGACCGGCTCGCCGGCTCCCTGCTGCGGGTGGCGACCTCGCCGTCATCCAAGGCCCTGTTCGACGACCCGTCGCCGCACGCGATCTCGGCCGACGGACGTTTTCTCGCGTTCGTGAGCGGCGCCACCAATCTCGTACCGGGACAGATCGATACGAACGCGGGGCCGGACGTCTTTTTGTTCGATCGCGTCGCCGGCACCACCAAACTCGCAAGCCATGCGAGCGGCGCACCCGCGACCGCGGCGAACGCCCCCTCCGGCTATGCCTCGCTCGACGCCTCCGGGCGATTTCTCGCGTTCGAGAGCCTCGCGTCGAA
Organism: Thermoanaerobaculia bacterium; assembly: GCA_035995205.1. GTDB lineage: Bacteria > Acidobacteriota > Thermoanaerobaculia > Multivoradales > UBA5704 > DASYKS01. Next base: position 74,786 of record DASYKS010000042.1, on the reverse strand, counting down.
CGTATCGCCGGGCCAGTTCGACACCTTGGGGTTCCTCGACGTCTTCGTGTTCGATGCGCAGACCGGCGTCGCCGATCTGGTGAGCCGCTCGTTCGACACGCCGAACGGCCCGGCGGTCGGTCTATCGCACGCGCCGGAGATCAGCGCCGACGGGAGATGGATCGCCTTCCGGAGCGAGGCGTTCGACGTCGTGACAAATCAGGTCGAAGGCAACAGCGGCGAGGACGTCTTCCTGTTCGACCGCACCACGACGACGAACCTGCTGGTGAGCCGCCAGGCGGGAACGACCGCGACCACCGGCAACGCCCCTTGCAACGAAGCACGGCCGAGCGGCGCCGGCCGCTACGTCGCGTTCTCTTGCCGGGCGAGCAACCTGGTGACCGGCCAGAGCGACGGCAACGGCATTCCAGATCTTTTTCTGTTCGACCGGATCGCCGGAACGACTGTCCTCGCGAGTCACGCGAGCGGCAACCCCTTGCTCGCGCTCGGCATCAATGCGGAGAGCCCCCCCTCGATCAGCCGCGACGGGCGTTTCGTCGCTTACGCGAGCGGCGCCGCGCTGGTCGCCGGTTCACCGCCGCGTACGAACGTCTTTCTGTTCGATCGCCTGCCCGGCACGAACGTGCTCGTGAGCCCCTCGGCGGCCGGCCCGACTCCCGGACCGAGCGGAACCTGCATCAATCCGCAGATCAGCGCCGATGGCGGCCTCGTGGTTTTCGCTTCGACCGCGAGCGATCTCGTGGCCGACGACCGCAACCGCGCGCTCGACGTGTTCGCCGTAAAGAACGCGACCGTGCCGAAATACTTTACGCTTTCCCCCTGCCGGCTCTACGACAGCCGCAGCGACGGCGCCGGTCCGCTCACCTCGGGCGTGCCGCGCATCCGCCTCGCCCACGGTCTCTGCGGCGTGCCGACCACCGCCACCGCGATCGCCGTAAACGTCTCGGTGACGGCGCCGACCGCGCTCGGCTTCCTCACGCTCTACCCCGGCGATTCCCCCGCGCCGGCCGTCGCCACGATCAATTTCGGCGCCGGCCAGACGCGCACGAACAACGCCCTGGTCCAGCTCGCGCTCGACGGCACGGGAACCTACGCCGCCACGGCCGTCGTCCTCGGCTCGGGAACGGTACAGATAATCGTGGACGTGGCGGGGTATTTCGAGTGAGAGAGTGTGTGATTCGGGCCGAGCTGAGAGCCCGGGCGCGCCGAGCTTCGGCTCGGCTGCTTTGGCGCTCTTGGCCGCTTCGGTGCCGAGCTGGTGCTCGGCGTTCCCGGGGAGAAGCGGTCTCAGAGATAGCCAAGTGCCTTGAGCCGCTTTTCGGTCTCCGGATCGAGCTTCTCGGTCGCTTCGCCGTAGAGCGCTCGAAGGCGGGCGTTTTCGCTCTGCCAGGCCTGGATCGCTCGGCGTAGGCGGGCGACCGTCTCGGGCTGCTTCGCGGCGAGGTTGCGCGTTTCGGCCGGATCGGCTCCGAGATCGAACAGCTCCATGGAGTCCGGGTTCGAGCGGTGGACGATCAGCTGGATCGAGCCCTCCCGCGCTGACGCGAGCGGGATCGAGGCGTCGGTGTCCAGGGTGTGGTGGAAGACGGTGGTGAAGGTTTCGGCGAACAGGGAACGCTCGGCAAATCCGGCGCTTTGGCCGGAGAGCAGCGGGACCAAGCTCTCCCCTTGGATGGGCGGGGCGTTCGGTCCGGTCGTCGTACCTCCCGCCAGCTCGACGAGGCTGGGCAGGACGTCGATCGAGCCTACGTTGACCGCGACCGTCTTTCCGGGAGGGATGCGCCCCGGTCCCCAGAGGATCATTGGTACGCGCAACGCTTCGTCGTACAGAGTGTCGCCGTGGTCGAAGCCGCCGTGGTCGAACAGCTCTTCGCCGTGGTCGGAGGTGAGCAGCACGATCGTGTCGCGGTCGAGTCCGGCCGCCCGGAGCGCCGCGAGCAGGCGGCCGACGAACGCGTCGGTGTGGCGGACTTCGCCGTCGTAGCGGGCGCGGAACGCCTCGGCGTCCGCCGCGGTGGGCGGGAACGAGCCGTCCTTGAACTTGTCGAGGATCGCCATCGGGAGCGACACCCCCGGCAGCGCGTAGCCACGGTGACCGGGCGCCACGAACAGCGAGTCGTACGGCGGTGGCTGGTGGTACGGCTGATGGACCTGGTAGGTGTGGACGAACAGGAAGAACGGCTGCTCGGCCCCGGGCTTTTCGCTTTCGGCGTGGGCGGCGAGCCAGTCGAGCGTAAGTTTCTGCGTGCCCGCGTCCAGATTGTCGTCGTCGTGGGCGACGTAGCTATTGAACCCCTGGTCGAAGCCGAACTTCGCGGCGACCCAGCCCCCTTCGGTGATCGCCGAGGTGCGATAGCCGAGCCGGCTCAATCGTTCGGCGAGCGTCGCCAAACGCGGCGAGCCGCGGATTTGGAAACTCTCGCTGGAGTTCTGAATCCCCTGGAACCATCGCCGGTCGGGATTCACTCCGTGGGCCGACGCGTAGAGCCCGGTCATCATCGTCATGTGCGAGGGAAGCGTCCAGGGCGCGGCCGAGTAGGCGTTGGCGAAGCGGGTTCCTTCGCGAGCCATCGCATCGATCGCTGGGCTGGTCGGATGAGGCCCGCCGTAGCAGCCGAGCCGGTCGGCGCGCAGGGTGTCGATCGACAGTAGGATCAAATTCGGCCTCCGCGCGGCGGGGCGCGGCGCGCGGACCGCGCCCCCCGCGGCCACCGGGAGAGTCACCCGCGCGGGCGAAGGAGACGCCGGGGGGGCATAGAGCGCGGCGAATCGGGCGAGCGCCCGGTCCCGCGCCGGAACTTCGCCCAGCCGATCGCAGGCGTTCGCCAGTTGGTACCACCCTTCCGGCGCGCTCGGCTGGAGCCGGGTGGCCTGCTCCAGTTGTTCGCGCCCCTCGCGGGTCCGGCCCTCCTTCAAATAGACGAGCCCGAGGGTGTAGCGAGGATAGGCTCCCGCTCGGGCAAGCGTGAGCGCCTGGCGCAACTCGCGCTCGGCCTCGGCAAGACGGTCGCGCCGGAGCAGGGCGTCACCGTACCAGGCGCGGAGCTGCGGATCGCGAGGGAAACGCCGCACTCCTTCGCGCGCAACCGCGAGCACTTCGACGAGCTTTCCCGAGCGCACCAGCAGCCGGCTCAACTTCATGTAGGCAGGGGCGTAATCGGCGTTCGCGGCCAGCGCCGCGCGATATTCGCGCTCGGCCTCCTGCCGCCGGTCGGCGCGATCGGCGATCTCTCCCCGTTCGAAATGCCTGCGCTCGGCCGGCTGGCAGGCTGTCAGGTAGGCCGACAGCGCGAGCAGCCAAGCGAGCGGAACGAGGCCCTTCGGCATTTGTGCCTTGAGATCGCCTAGTGCGGAACCGGCGGCTCGCGCCGGAACCCGGGCGGCAGCCCGTTCGCATCCAAGGTCGGCACCGGCTCGACGACACAGCGCGGCGCCCCTTCCTCACCTCCCAACCAGTCGAGGGTCGGCAGGTTGATCTCCTCGCCGCGCGCCGGCTCGACCGGCACAGCCGGAGTCGGTCCCGAGGCCACCAGGCGCGGCGTGATCACGAACAGCAGCTCCTGCTGCTGCCGGCTCTTTCTGCGCCAACGGAACAGCGGCGACTTGCCCAGCACCGGCAGGCGCGACTCCTCGAAGCCCTCCTCGAAGCTGAGCAGTCCTCCGAGCACGAGGCTTTGGCCGGCCGAGACGCGCGCCGTGGTCTGGACGCTCTGCACCTGGAAACCGGGAACGCCGCCGACCGCGAGCGCGGGCGACGGGCGGATGATGCTGGGCGCCACTTCGAGCGCGATCACGCCCTCTTCGTCGACCGTCGGGCGAATGTCGAGCCGGACGCCGAAATCCTGGAACGAAAAGCCTTGCACCGAATTCGCCTGGGAGAGGGTGGTGATCGGAATGGGTATTTCCCCCCCCACCAGCACCGACGCCTCCTCGCCCGAGAGCGTGAGGATGTTCGGCTCGGAAACCGAGCGGGCGAGCTCCTGGTCTTCCAGGAAATCGATCGCCGAGACGATCGAGAGCGTCCGGTCGACGAAACTGGCGACCAGATTTCCGGCCACCCCGGAGACGTCGGCAATGCCTCCGAGCTGGCGCGGCGGCCGTCCCTGCGGGCCGGGGAAGCTCCCGAACGACAGGTGATCGGCATCGAACCGGAAGTTGAATCCGGCTTTCTTCGCCTTCGCCCGATCGACTTCGAGGACGCGGATCGAGACCATGATCTGCGGCAGATCGTCGACTTCGAGCATCGACAGCACCCGCCCGGATTCGCTGGTGATCGCCAGGCCGCGCGCGATCTGGCCGGCCAAGCCGCCCTGCAGCCGGCTGCTGCCGCCGAGCGACCCGGCGGCCCCGCCTCCGGCCCCGGCGCCCGAGAAGTTCTGGTTGCGCTCGAAGCTCAAGCCCCCGGCCGGCGACGAGACGCGGACGCCCGAGTTGCCGAGCTGGCGCTCGGCGAGGATCACCGCGCGCCGGAGCGCCTGAACGTTCTTGACCTTCCCCTCCAGAATGTAGGAGTCGCGCTCGGGATTCGGCTCGGGACCGACCTGGATGCGCCGCGGCCGGATCCGCGAATCGATCGCGCGAAGCGCTTCGTCGAGCCAGAGATCGGGCGCCGAGCTCGAGGTGGGAGCGCGGATCAGGTTCACCACCTGCACGGCGCCCCCGCCCGCGGCGGCCGTTCCCTGCGCCGTGAGCATGCTCTTCGCCATCCGTTCGGCCTGCTCGGAGGTCTCTCGATCGGCGACCTCGCCGGAAAGAACGACCGACGAACCGTCCTCGCTCGCCTCGGCCACGATGCCCGGATCGAGCCCGGAGAGCGTCTTGCGGAGGAACGACAGATCGCGCACGACCTCGACCTCGTAACGCAGCCGTTGCCCCCCGGCCAGCCAGACGAACAGGGTGCTCTTGCCCGTGCGCAGGCCGGTGAGCAGAACCTCGCGCCCGGAGACCACCTGCAATCGGGCGAGCCCCTCGTCCGCGAGCGCCAGACGTTCGAGATCGAGCGGCAAGGTGACCAACCGGCCGATGCCGATCGAACCTCGGAGCGTGCCGCGGCTCTCGACCGGCTGAAGATCCGGCGCGCCTTGTCCGAGCGCGACCGCGCCGAGCGAGCCGAGCCCGGGGAAGAGCAAGCCGAGAGTGACGAGAACCCTCGCTGCGATCTTCATGGCGGGGGCGCGCTGCCGGGAAGGGTGATCTTTTCGCGCTTGTCGCCGGTGATCACTTCGACCTCGCCGAAGCGCGGCATCGGCAGGGTCAGAACCTTGCCTTTCTCGACCTCGGAGCGGCCATGGAGCACCAGCGAGAGCGGCGCGCCGGAAGCCTGCGCTTCGGCCAGGGGCATCGCCTCCCAGGGGTGGACCGCCAGGAGCAACGGGGACTGCGCCGCGCCGCCACCACCGCCCTGCCCGGTCGAAGAAGCGAGCGCGTCGGCGATCTGGCCGCCGAGCCCGGAGGCTTTCTTGTCGCCCGCCGCTGCAGGCCGCTCCGCGACCCAACCGACGAAGAAGGCGTCATGCACCAGCGGCACCGCCCCTTGGCCTCCCGTACGCAGAGCACCGAACGCCACGATGTCGAACCGGTCGCCGAAACGCAGCTGCTCGACCAGCTCGGCGAGCGGCAGACCCTTGAGCGGCAGGAACACGAGCACGCGCCCCTCGGGCACGATCCCGGCGAGGCCCGGCCCCTGATCCGGAGGGACGAAATCGGCGCGGAAAAACGGCGTGCCGGCGCGCTTGGCCCGGGCCAGCCGCTTGCCTTCGATCGCGCTCTTGTCGCGCAGCACGGTGCCCGGCACCTCGCTTTCGCGGACCCGGATCGCCTTCAGGTTTGTCTTCGTGACCTCGGCCCCGGGGGCCAGATCCGACGCGGCGACCCACACTTCCAGATCGCCGCGGAAACGCTGGACCTGGCGGTAGAGCAGGACCGCGACCAGGATCAACGCGACCGCGAGGACCGCGATTCGCGCCCAGGGCTTTTCCGCGGCGTTCCGAAAGGTTTCCCGGCGCATCATGGGGTGGCGGCAGTGTAGCGGAAATCACCAAGCTACGACCGGCGCGGCCAAGCGTCGCAACCGGAGGACTCCCTCCAGCGCGAGGCCCTGGGGAGCGCTTGCGGATTCCTCACCTCGACGGGAGGCGTGTGCGAGACAAGTTCACGGGGTGGGTCCCTGTGCGACAGCCGCCGCCGTGGCGAGAACGGCGCGCCGTGTCAGATTGTCGGTGAACTCGATGCCCCCGGTCGCGTCGAGGCCCCGGGCAGCGTTCCAGGCGTAGGCGCGGACCCCGCGCACGGCCAGGAATTCTTCCTCGGAGACGGGTAGGTCGGCGGCGAAGCGGGGCGTCTCGAGATCGAGCGCGGCGCTCCCGATGACCTCGCCCCGTTCGTCGATGAGATCGACGGCGATCCGACCTGAAAAATCGCTCACTTCGACCGTCCCGCCGACATGGATCCGCCCGTCCCCTCGGTCCGCGGTGGAAAGCGCGATGCCGCCCGACGGCAGCGCCATCGGCATGGCAGGGTCGCCCAACAGATTGTACATGGCGACGAAATCCTGGCTGCGAACCACGCGCTTAGCCCGCATCACCGCCTCGCCGAGGGTCGCCCCGGGACGGGTCAGCTCGGCGATTACCGCTTGCCCCCATACCGTCTTCGGAATGTTGCGCCACGAGGCGGCGAGCACCGCGACGGCGCCCCGGCCGGGGAGACGCAGCAGCTTCTCACCGATCGAATCGGCGTTGGGATGGTCGAAAGGAGCCGAGTAGCAGGTCATGCTCAGGACCACGGGCAGCTTGGCGTTCGGCTCCAGCTGGTCGAGGTCGCCGAGGGTGAAAAGATCATGATTTTTCGTCAGGTCGGGCGGCCCGGTACGCCAAATGAACCGGCCGCCATGACCGAAGAAATGGACGATCGACGCCCCACGGTCGAACGCGTCGAGGAGGCGCCGGGTGTTGCCCTCGTTGCTCGTCTCGCTGGCGGCCGGATAGATCTTCTCCGCGGCGTATCCTACCGTCGCAACCCAGCGGGCAAGGCCATCGCTGTTACGCTGGAAGTCCGGGTCGTCGTTGGCGACGAGCAGGACGTTGCGCCGCCAAGCACCGGCCTCGGGCTCCGAGACGTAACGGCGGATCTTGCCGACGATCGCCGTCACCTCCGCCGGCTCGACGACGGGAAACCGGCCGATCGCCAGGTCGGGAAGGTCGTCGTCGCCGTCGACCGAGACGAACCAGTTGTCGCTCGCCGAATGCCCCTCCCCGGTCGTGTGGTTCCAGGTGGGGATCAAATTGCGGTGATTGAGACCGGCCTCGGCCGGATAGGGGGTGCTGGGGATCTTGGAGAAGCTCACCGACTCGCCCGGCCGATAGGTCCAATCGGGGTAGTTGGCGTCTTCCACCCGGGCGTTCTTGCCGTCCCAGCTCGCGTCGCCCACCAGCAGCACGAAGCGCGGCGCCGGCCGTGTCCAGCGATGGTAGGCGTAATCGAGTAACGAGCGCAGGGCCCGCGGATCGACGATGCCATGGCTGAATTCGTCGTAGACGTCCTCGACGTCGACAACCGCGACGTCGAGCCCACGCGCGCGGTGAAGCTCGGCAAGCGGCCGGACGGCATCGATCAGCGTCGAGTGGGCGATGATGATGTAGTCGGCCCGGTTGGCGGGATCGGCCAGCCGGGACGGCCGGTCGCGAACGATGGCGGCGGGGGTTGCGAGCCGCGCCTCGGGGGTGACGGTCAAAGTGCGTTCGCCAAGCGGCGCATCGACGACCCGGACGGCGCGACCGTCACCTCTGCCGTCGGCCGGCCCTACCGGTTGCGCCACGCCACGCCAGCCGCTCTCGCCGAACACCAGCAAGTCTCTGTCCGGATCGCCGGCAAGGTGCAGAGGCCGCGGCTCGGCCGAGGGCACGATCTCCAGGCGCGCCTGCTCGTCGCCGATCCAGGAGGACCGAGGATAGGAGATCTCGATCCAATCGAGCATCACCACGTCGATCAGCGGGGTGCCCCCCGCATCTGCGGCCCGCTCTGGAATCCGCAGTTCCAGGGTGTTGTCTCCCCGCGCCACGCGGTCGAGGGAGAGGGCGGGAATCTCGATTCGGTAAAGGTCGGTGCCGTTCCACGCCGCGTTGCCGATCAGGACCCCGTTGAGCAAGAGATCGACCGAATGGTCGGCGTCCCCGGGAGCGGCCTTCTCGCGCGGTCGCGACCAGCCGCGAAATTGGACCTTCAAATCGACTTTCTGATCGTCGACTTTCTGATCGGAAGCCGGCTCCAGATCGTGCAGATCCAGCGTCTGCTTGAAGGGCTCGCTCTGATCGTGGGTCAGTTTGGCCCAGTACCAGAGCTCGTCGCGCCGGTTGTCTTCGAGCGGCGGCAGGCGCAGGATCAGAAGATCCTGCTCAAGATGTTGCTCGCTCCGGAAGGTGTGGGAGGGGCCTTCGGTCCAACGAGAGGCGCCTGGCGATCGCGAATGCCCCACGCTCATGCGCGCCGGACGGACGGCGTCGAAGCGCAGAACGTACACGTTGTAGCGCGTGTCTTCGTTGAGGGTCGAGACCTCTCCGGCCAGGCGCCGGCCGAGAAATTCCAGATGGTCCCCGGGACCGAAGGTTCCGTCGCCTCCGTCCTCCACCCAGAGGGGCACCGGCACGCCGACGCAGGTGAGACCCAGGCCGCCGCTGGGCAGGACGGCATCGAGCCCCGCCGCCGCGAGATCCTCGAAGCGCACGCGATGGGCACCCGTCTCCTCGACGGCGATCTTGAACGTGGGCCGCGCGACCGCTGCGATCGTAGCTCCCGCGGCGGTCGGCGCGAGAAGCGCTATGAAAGCGGCGGCGAGCCTAGTCCACATGACTGATTCAGCCCCCTGTTCCACACCCACCCCACGTGGGGTGGGGTCATTCGATCGTGAAGTTGGTGAGCTCGACCGGAGTCTCCACGAGGTTGGCCAGAACTCCAATGCCGCGGCTCGCCGGGTTGCTCCCGCTCCCGGCTTCGTTGTAGGTGATGGTCACCCGCGTCAAGGCCTGGGGGAAGGGGTAATCGACGTTGAGCGTCCCGGTGTCGGTGTTGGGATTGGCCGTGTCCAGCGCGCTGTTGCAGTCCTCGACGGCTGGATTTGCTGGGGCGTTGCAGTTGGCGGTGGCCGTAGATGTCGCGTTGTTGATGCTGAACGTGTGGGTCGCCAACATCGGGTTTTTGAACGTGAGCGCGGGGGTTGCCGCGGGCATGCTCGAGAGCACGACCTGGTCCCGCCGGAAATCGACGTGGAGCGTCGAACCGATCGAATAGTCGATGTCGGAGATGTCGAAGTTCAATGCGGTGATCGCCGGAGAAAAATCCATCTGGACGAGGATCGGCGAGGTGACCGGGGGAGTTCCGGCGGCGGGATTGAACTCGATCCCCAGGTCGTGGCCGGTGCCGAAGTTGTTGTTGGGGCACTGACCCGCCGGTGTCGAGGTCATACAGTCCTCTGACGGAGTGCCGTTCGAAAAGATCCCTGTGGTTCCGGCCGGCTGAATCACCGTGATCGTGACGCTGATGCCGTTGCTCAGCACGAACGTCTTCGGCCCCAGGGTGCCGTTCGGCGTCCATGCCGCCCTGTTCCAGTCCAGCCCGGCGGCGCTCGCGGGCGTGGCGGATAGGAGCGCCACGCAAAGGAAAAGCCCGGCCAGCAGCCGCGACAAAGTGGAAGAGAGGCTACCGGTCGTCTCGTGACTGCCTCGGATTGCGTTGCTCATCTCGGTCTCCTTGTCGGTCATCACACCCCGGCGTTTCTGCGCCCGGGCAGCGGACCGTGGCACGAACGTAGGACCCCGAGAGCCGCAGCCCTCGGAGCCCTTTCAGTTGGTGAGCGAAGCCCAGACCCAACCCCAGGTTAAGGTGTGGGCAGCGGCGTGCACTCGGGGGCCGGCGGGATGCACATCCGGACGCCGCAGGTACCGCCCTGATCGCAGAAGTCCTGGTGATCCTCGAAGCTGCTGCCGCGCCAGAACGCGATGTCCGTCGGGTGGACCGGATCGGTGGGATGGCCGACCGCCATGCCGCTCATGCTGTAGCTCTGGTTGAGCGAACCGATCGCCCCCCCAAGGTCGCCGATCTCGCCGATGATCTTGGCGGAGATCGAGGACCATCCGATCGCCACGCAGGCGATCATGATCGTCAGAATGAAAATGATCTCGGCGCTGACGATGAATCCGGCCTGCCCCTTCTTTCCCCTTCGTACCATGGTGTTGACTCCTTTCCCCGTTCTTTGCGGGTGAAACTGCCGGTCAGGAAAAACACACCGGGTACAGCTCCCGTCGAACCCTTCTCTCCCCGAGATATAAACCGTTCGAGAATCCGCGGTCGCTGTGGCTTTTGACAGGACGAACTGTAAAGGAACCTGTCAAGGGAGACCATCGGCGAACGGCTGATTCTTTAGGGTAAAAAAACTGATCTTTCGGATCTAACGATCGGACGCCAGGTAGTGGCTCAATTTGTCCCGTGGCGACCGGCTGCTGCCGAAGGCGCCCGGAGGAGCAAGGAGGCAAATTGAGCCATTCTCGGAGGCTACCGGAGGCTATGAAGGGGTGACTTCGGTCAAGCCTTCGCGGATCGCGTATTTGGTCAGGCCGGCGACCGAATGGATGCCGAGCTTCTCCATCAGGTGCTCGCGGTGGGTGCCGACGGTTTTTATGCTCAGGAACAGCCGGCCGGCGATCTCTTTGGTCGAATGCCCTTCCGCGATCAGCTGCAGGATCTCGCGCTCGCGGTCGGTGAGCGGCTCCGTGGTCGCGGTCGCGCTCGGGCGTTCGGCCTTGAGCGCCCGGACCACGGCGTAGCCGACGCGCGGACAGATGTAAACCTCGTTGGCGATCATGTGGCGAATCGCCTGCACCAGGCTTTCGTGGGAATAATCCTTGAGCAGGTAGCCCGAGGCGTTGGCTTCCAGCATCGCCTCGACGAACCGGGGTTCGGCGTGGGCCGACAGGCAGAGCACCTTGACCTCCGGCCGCTTCGCGGTGATCTGGCGCGTTGCGTCGATGCCGTTCAATCCCGGCATCGAAATGTCCATCACCACCACGTCCGGCATCAATGAATGAGCTTTCTCCACCGCCTCCCGGCCGTCTCGCGCGACGCCGATCACCGTAAAGTCGGACTCCTTTTCGAGCAGCGCGCGCAGGCCGTCGAGCAGAATCTCGTGATCGTCGGCGAGCAGAATGCGGACGCTCATGACGGGTCGCTCCGCACCGGCACGATCACCGAAATGCGGCTGCCCACGCCGGGGGTGGAATCGATCTCCAAGCGCCCGCCGAGATGGTGGAGAAGCTGGCGCACCCCCGGCAGGCCGAGCCCCGCGAGCTGCGGGCCGACCGCCATGACGTCGAACCCGACGCCGTCGTCCTCGACCGCGATATGGGCGAACTCCTCCACCCGCAGCACGGTGAGCTCGATCGCGCCCGCCCGCGAGTGTTTCGCCGCGTTGACCAGCAACTCCTCGACCACCCGGTAGAGGATCGTTTCGGCGTCCTCGGTCAACGGCTTCGGCAGGCGGTCGCTGGTGAAAGCGAAGCGAAATCCCTGGAGGGCGGCGACCCGCTCGCCGAGGTCTTGGAGCGCCGGTTCCAACCCCAGCTCGCAGAGCACCAGCGAGCTCAGCTCGAAGGTCAACGAGCGGGTCTCTTCGACCGCGCGACTCAACAGCTCGGCCACCTGTTCGAGCGCCCGCCGCCGTTCCGCGCCGGGTTCGGTAGCGAGCAGCTGCGCGAGCTGCATCCGGGCGAGGGCGAGGGGATGGCCGACCACGTCGTGCAGGCCGCGGGCGATCCGTCGGCGTTCTCGCTCCTGCACCAGGGCGAACTGCGCCGAGATCACCGGCGGACCGGCGGACCGCGAGGGCGCCGTCTTGCCGCGAGCCCGGTGGTTCTCGACTTGTCGGGCGCCGTACCCTTCGACCTCAAGCTCGATGCTCATTTGGCCTCCTTGCTGCGGGCGCCTTCGGCCCTGGCGCGCGCCAGAACCTCGGCGGGCAAACGGCCGCGCCATTGGGCCAGGGCGCGCCCGGCGTGCGACAGGAACGAGAAATTGGTCTGAATCTGGTCCGCCGACATGCCGTCGATCGTGCGCACCAACCAGTGGCCGGCGGCGGCACGAACCGCGCGCGGCGGCAGGATCTCCGGCGGCGCGAGCGACCACCATTCCAGCACGTGGCCGGTGACGATGATCCGGTCGCTCAGGCGGTCGCCGGTCCGTCCGGAAGGCTCGGCGAGAGCCGGAGTCGCGGTCGGCCAGTCGCCGTTCCAGAACCCGTCCGGGTGTTGGTGCCGCACCAACATCGCCGTTGCTTCGCGCAGATAGGAGATCACCCGCCGACGGATCGCGGGCGACAAAATCCGCGGCGCCCCCTCCTTGGCCATCCGGTCGTCGATGCGCAGCAAGATGACCAAGGCATGCAGACGATGGTTCCCCGAGCAGACCCCGCGCGGCAGCTCCTCGCGCATGATCCGCCCGGCGAGCCGGTCGAAGGTCATCTCTCGCCCCTCGGAGGTTTGCCAACTGCGGGCCGGCGGCAGGTAGAGCGCATACGTGAGCGCCGACCATTCGTACTCCGCCTGATTCAGGTCGAACGTCCGGAGCGACTGTTCGAGAATCGCGCGCAGGGTGGTCCGTTGGCCCGGAGCCACGATCGAGTAGTCGAGCGACGTGCCCGCCTCCGCGAGCGAGGCGAGCAGGTGGTCGACGTGCGGGCTGCTCGCGATCCCTTCGAGGACCCGGACACGGACCCCCTGCTCCTCCTCCCGGCCGGTGGTGCCGGTAGTCTCGCCGTCGCTTCCGGCGTAGAGCAGCGACCGTTGCTTGGGGCCGTAGGTGCCGAGGAAACGCCAGTTGTCGGTCACCAGGCGCAGCATGTCCTGGCCCGACAGGAAGCTCGGATCGGCGAACCGGACGCCCGGCCCCCAGGCGCGCAACCCATGCTCGACGTGGCCGATCACCGTTTGTGCGCCCTTGCCGCGCAGGCCGAGACGAGGCAGGACGCGGCGGAGATCCTCGTCCGAGACCACCGCCGGGTCGTCGTAGAGCGGCGGGACGGCGTACGGCTCGGTCCGTAGCGGCGGCAACGCCCGGACGCGGTAGTCCGCGCGCGCCTGCCATACTCCCCACGCCGCGGCGCCGGCCAGTAGTGCCAACTGAATCCCGAGCGCGAAAACGCCGCCGAAGCGGGAGCGGGTCTCGGATCCCGAGGTATCGATCGATTTCATGGCTTGCCTCCCGTCGTGCCGGCCGGCGTCGTCCGCTCGAAGACGAAGGCCCGGTCGTCTTCGTAGGCGAGCCGCCAATCGTCGGCATAGCGCAGCGATTGGATTTGGCCGTGTTGCGCCTCGCGGTCGAAGATCGCGGAGCGCACGCCGTAACGATCGAGCACCCGCTGCCAGTCGGCGGAGCCGCCCGCAACGCGCAGGTAGTCCTGCCAGACCTCCGCCGGCAGCACCTCGACGCCGGTATTCGCGAACGGCCGCAGACGTTCGCGCCCCTTCGGTCCCTCCCGCGCCAACCAGTCGGCCCAAGGCATCGGCACGAACGTGAGCCCGGCGGGAGGGTGGGCGGTGAGATAGGCGCCGAGAGCCAGAGGCGCGCTCGCGGCGACCGTCCGCTCGGGCGCCCGCGCCTCGCCGCGGAGCAGCGAAGCGCCGACCGGTGAAAGAGCGAACGCCGCCCAGAGGAGCGCCAGGGCGAGCACCGATTTGTGCCAGGACGGTTCTGCGAGGAACCCGAGCCGCTCGCGCAACCCTGCCGCCGCCCGCCCGAGAAGACCGGGCTTGCCCCGGCTCCCGCGGAGGCTGGACAACCCGTCGCCGAGCAGCCCGGCGACATGGGGTAAAGCGATCACGGCGAACAGCGGAGCGCACGGGGCGAGCAGGCCCGACGCCGCGAGCGCCGCGCCGCCGAAACCGATCAGCCACAAGGCCTGTGCCGTGGAGACCGGTCGCCGCCGGGAGGGGTCGCGGCGAAAGGCCCAGAGCAGCGCCGCGATCATCAGCCCGAACACCCAACCCCCGGCCATCTCGACGGAGAGCGGCCGCCAGCCCGGCAGGCTGGCGAGGTTCGGGTTCGACCGCAGGCGCAAGGCGTACAGCCAGAGCTCGATGCCGTGCGGGTTGATCAGCGTCGCCGCCGCGGCAAGCTCAGCCAATAGCAGCCAACGGCGGAAGGGACGATCCATGACCAGCGAGCGCCAGACGCCTTCCCGGCGCTCGCCGCGGAACAGCACCTCCAGCAACCTGCCCAAGGCGCCGAGGGCGAGCACCGCGAGCCCGAGCGCGAACGAGACGTGCAGATTCGCCCAGAGAGCGAACAGGGCCGCCCAGCCGGCCGCCGCCCACAGCTCCCCGCCCGCGCGGCGGACCGGGCGACCGCCCTCCCCGGCCTCGATGCTCACGACCTTTCGGAGCAGCACGGCCATGCAGAGCGCGCCGAACGTCGCCGGTCCGAGGACCGCCCAAGGCCCTCCCGCTCCCCCGACGAGCGCGAGCACCAGCGCGAGGCCGAGGGCGCTCCAAAGCCAGCCTCCCGTGACGCGGCGAAAGACCCCGAGCAACACCGCGGCGGTGGTCAGGCGAAGGAGCGCGAACAGAGCCGCGAGCCAGCCGACGCCGGCGCCTTTTGCCACTCCGTCTCCCGCGCGCTCGACCGCCGCGAGGATCGCCTGCGAGAGCCACGAGGCGTCGAGGATCGGCATCCCTTCGGCGAGCGGCAGGATCGGGTCGGCGACCGGCAGCGCCCGGTGCGCCAAAATCCAATCCCCGTAGGAGAGATGCGCCCAAAGCCCGGTGGGATCGAGGGGCCGAAAGCAGAGCAGCAGAAAGCCGAGGACCGCGAGGCCCCAAAGCGCCGCCGCCCGGGCGCCGAGCGCCCAACGATGCGCCGTCGTTTCGAGCAGCGGGCTCGCCTCCTCTTGCCGGCTCGCCGAGCTCCAATTCTCTTCCGTCAGAATCACTTCGCACCTCCCGCCAGGACCGAAAATCAACCGAGGACGGCTCGAACCTCTTCCAGCAGCTCCAGGATCGCCGGGAAGAAGGTGAGCAGGAAGAACAGGGGAAAGCCGGCGAGCATTACCGGAAACGTCACTTTGACCGCGGCGGCGTTGATCTTCTTGAGCGCGGTCTCGCGCCGCTTGGTCCACAACAGCTCGGCGTGCGCGGAAAGCGTCGTCTTGACCGGCGTGCCGAGGCGGGCGCCGAGCTGGAGCGCCGAGGCGATCCCGCGCAATTCGGCGACCCCCGTGCGCTCCGAGAGCGCCCGGAACGCCGTCGCCGGATCTTGCCCGGCGTCGAGCTCGTGCCCCACGATCGCCACTTCGCGGGCGAGCGGATGCGACGCCGCGAACCCCTCGCTCCCGGCGCGGCGGAACGCTTGTTCGAGGCTCAATCCGGAATGCAGGAAGGCGACCAGCAAATCGGCGAAGAACGACAGCCCGTGCGCCACCTTCGCCTTGCGTCGGCGCCGACGCCCAAGAAGCCAAAGATCCGGCAGCACGAACCCGAACAGCGCCGGCAGGAGCAGCCAGGAGCCGGTGAGCGACGCGGGGGCGAAACCCCAAGGGGCGAGCAGCTCGATCAGCACCGACGGCAACAGCAGCGCGAAGATCATGCGCGCCGCGAGGAAAAAGCCGGAGAGCGCGGCCGGGTTGAACCCCGCCTGGCGCGCCACGGTCGGGAAATAGCCGGAAAGCCGCGCGGAGGTTCGCTTCCGCCAACCCTCGGAGGGAGTCGCGCCCTTCGACAGGGCGGAGGAGTGCAGCGAATCGAGGGAACCGAGCGAGCCCGATGTGCCGAAAGACCCGACCGGCCGGGTGCGCAAGAGCCAGACGACGGCCGCGATCACGGCGACGACCAGCAGCGCGTCGAGCCCGCCGCCGCTCACAGCTCGATCCTCAAGATCCGTCCGAGCCACATCCAGGAGACGATCTGGAGCAGAACGGCGACCACCAGGAGCGACGGCCCGAGCGGATGGTCGAACAGGCGTTGAATCATGTTCGGCAGCTTCCAGAGGAGGATCGGGATCATCGCGTAGGGAAGCAACGCCACCGCCACCGCGGTCACCCGCGCGCCGCCCAGCTGGGACAGCAGCCGCAGGCGAACCTGGATGCGGTCGCGCACGATCCGGCCAACCGATTCGAGCAGCGGCGCGAGATCGCCGCCGACCTCCCACTTGGCGATCAGGCTCTGGGCGAACAGGCGCACCCCTTCGGCGTCGTACCCTTCGGTGATCCGCCGCAACGCCCGGCGGATCGGCATGCCGAGCGCCAGGCGATGCGCGATCTCGGAGAACTCCCGGCGGATCGCGCCGGTGGAAGCCTCGGCGACGCTGGCGAAAGCCTGGGTCGGATTCTCTCCCGCCTGAAGCGAGCCGACCATGAAACCGAGCGCCTCACCCAAGCGCGCTTCAAAGCGACGGGCGCGCAGGCGGCCGAGCGAGCCGAGCCAGGCCCAGGGCAGATAGACCGCGAGCCCGCCGCCCGCGACCGCCGCGATCGGCAGATTGGGAAACGCCGCGAGCAGCGCCGAAACGACCGCGACCAGCCCCAGCAGAACCGCGGCGACGAAAGTCATCGGACCGATCGGCAGCCCAGCCGCGCGCAACTTCCTTTCGAGCGCCGGCACCTCTTCGCGCCGCTCCGGCTCCGGTTCTCTTTCGGCGCCTCCGGCGCCCGCGCGCGGCCGTTCGGCCAGGCGGTCGAGAAACTGCCGATCGCGCCGTTCGGCGAACCCCGCGCGCAGGAAGTCGGCCGCCGCCGCCGCGACCACCAGGGCGGAGGCGAGCAGCAGGAGGCCCTCGGCCCAGGCCGGCATCAGTTTTTCTCCCTCAACGGCTCCCCCGCCGGCTCGAACAACTCCTCCGAGAACCCGGCAATCCCGGCCAGCCGCGGCAGGAATGCCGGGCGGATACCGGTCGCCACATGCCGCCCCGCGCCGCGCTCCCGACCGCCCCCTTCGGGCTCGAAACGGAACAGCTCGCGGGTGACCAGCTCGCCCGAGACCACCTGCACCTCGCGCACGGCGGTCACCCGCCGCGAGCCGTCGCGGAACCGGTTCATCTGGATCACCAGGTCGAACGCCGCGCCGAGCAGCTCGCGGATCGCCGCGCTCGGCAGCTCGAACCCGCCCATCTGGACCAGGTTTTCCAGCCGCCGCAGGGCGTCCTCCGGACTGTTCGCATGCACCGTGGTGAGGCTTCCCTCATGCCCGGTGTTCATCGCCTGCAGCATGTCGAACGCCTCGGGACCGCGCACCTCGCCGACGAGGATCCGGTCGGGGCGCATGCGCAGGGCGTTCTTGACCAACGCGCGCAGCGACACTTCGCCGTTGCCTTCGATGTTCGGCAGCCGCGCCTCCAGCGTCACCACGTGCGGATGGGCGAAGCGCAGCTCGACGGTCTCCTCGATCGTGATCACCCGCTCCTGGTGCGGGATCAACGCGGCGAGCACGTTCAACAGCGTGGTTTTCCCCGAAGCGGTGCCGCCGGAGATCAGGATATTCAACCGGCCGCGGACGGCGGCGGCGAACAGGGAGCCCAGATCGCCCGAGATCGTGCCGCTCGCGGCGAGCTCTTCGAGCCGGAACGGCACCGGGCGCATGCGGCGGATCGACACCACCGGAGCGACCGAGAGCGGCGGAATCAGCGCGTGCAGCCGGCTGCCGTCCGGCAAGCGGACGTCGACGTGCGGCGAGGCCTCGTCGAGGTGGCGGCCCTGCGAGCCGACCAGCCGCCCGAGGATGCGCACCAGGTGCGCCCCGTCATCGAAGCGGACCCGCGTCCGTTCGAGCCGGCCGAAGCGATCGACCCAGACCTCGTCGGGGCCGTTGACCAGGATGTCCGAGACCGTCGGATCGGAAAACAACGGTTCGAGCGGCCCGAGCCCGCGGATCTCGGCGACCACCTGGTCTTCGAGCTTGGCGCGCTCGCGCGCGTCGAGCGGCGCGATCCCGCCGGAGGCGACCGCCTCATCCACCAGCCGTCCGACCCGGTGGCGCGCTTCGCGCGAACCGATCTGGGCGGTGCTGTTTCGCTGGTCGACGCTTTTCAAGAACAGTTCGAGAACCTGCCGCCGCTGCCGCCGCGGCGCGCTCTCCCCGCTCGTCGCGTCCCCGCCGAGCACCCCCACCGTGCGCTCGCCCGGCGCGCTCCGCCGCTCGCCCGAGAGGTTGCGGCGATGGCGCCAGCCGGCTCGCAGCTGCTCGCGATAGTCGATCATCGGCGCAGCCCCTTCTCGGCGAGCGCCGAGCCCGCTCTCGCTCCGTCGGAGAACATCGCGTCCGCCAGCCGGCCGACGGCCAACGAGAACGCCGCCTTCGGCTGGGCGAGCACCATCGGCGAGCCGGTGGCACCCGCCGGCCGCACGGCGTCCTGCTCGGGCACGATCACATCGATCGGCCGCCCCAGGTGCTCGGCGACCGTCCGCTCCGACAGATAGCCCGCGGCGGAGGAATGCCGGTTGAGCACCACGCGCAGACGTTCGCGGGCGAAGCCTTGCTCCGCGAGCAGATCGAGCCAGATCGCGCTCGCCACCACCGTCGGGGCGAGCGCCTCGGTGACCAGGACGATCGTCTCGGCCAAGTCGAGCACGGCGAGGCTGAGCAGATCGAGCGTCGTGGGAGTATCGACCACCACCAGGCCGAACCGGCGGCGCAGGGCGATCAGCGCGCGCCCCAGATCCTCGGGCGAGATCCTCTCCGCCGCGCGCGGGTCTTTCGGGCTGGCGAGGAGAGCGAGACCGCTCTTTCCTTCATAGGCCAGATAGCTCGACAGCGCCTCCGGGTCGTCGAGGTCGCGCACCAGATCGGCGAGATCGACCTCGGGCACCAGGCCGGCCAGCGCCGCGGCGCCGCCGAACTGGAGCACGGCATCGCAGAGCGCAACGCCCGAGGCGACCCGGCCGGACGCGGAAAGGGCAAGCGCCGTGTTGACCGCCAGCGTCGAGGTCCCGACGCCGCCTTTGTGGCTGACGAAGGCGATCAGCCTTCCCTCCGTCCGCGGTCGTTCCGCGCGCCCGACCCGCGGGTCGTCCATCGTCGCGAGGGCCGCCTGAAGCGCCGCCGCCAGCTCGTCGTCCGCCGCCGGCAGCGCCACGAAGTCGCCGAAACCGGCCCGCGCGGCGCGGCGGAACAGATCGCCCTCGCGCTCCTGCACCGCCAGCGGGCTGTACAGGCCGACGATCAGCCGGCCCGGACGCCGCGCTTCGCGGGCCAGCTCGAGCGCAAGATCGCGGTCTTCGGAGAGGTCCACCAGCACGACGTGGGCATCGATCCGGGAGAGGCTCCGCAGGCCGGCCAAGAGCGAAGGCGCCTGATAGATCGCGACCGGCCCCCGGGCGGTTCGGCGCAGCGCCTGATCGATCGACGCCCGAGTCGCCGCGTCGGCATGGGCGATCAGGATGCGCAGGACCCTGGGGTCCTCGTCGGCGGCGTTGAATCCCGGAGCGATCACAGCATCGCCTTCCTTCCCGATTCTGCCGACGCCGCGTGCGGCATCGGTCATTCATGGAAATATCTGCGGATCGTGGTTCGGGAATCATCGATTCTCAAGAAGCGTGCCAACCTTCTCAAAAACCCTTTCGTTCGGGCCGGGTTGCCCGACGGAGGTCAGCTTTTTTGCAGGCCGAATTCAGGCAAACCTTGGGGAAAACTCCGCCCGACGCGTCGGCGACGTGTCGCCGACGCGTCGGAGCTCGCAGGTCCAGTCTTTAACCCGCCCCCTCGTGAGGTACGCTCCCGGTCTCCCGGTCGCCGCCCCGCCTCAGTTCAACCTCTCTCGCGGGCGTACGCCTCCAACTGGTCGATGCAGGTGTTCCAGCCGTCGGCAAACCCTATCTCGTCGTGGCGGTCGCGCGTCGCCTTGTCGGGGTGCATCACGGTCGCGACGTAGCGCGTCCCCTCGCCTTCGTCGGCCATCGTGATGATCGCGGTGAACGGGAGCCAGGGGGTGCCGGGCCGCCAGCCGCCGGTCAGCAGCGAGGTGAACACGATCCGCTCCTGCGGCACGACCTCCAGGAAGCTACCCGGATTGTCGCTGGTTCCCCCGTCGGGGCCGCTCATGAAGGTGTAGAACTCGCCACCCGGGCGAAGGTCGAACGCCCGCACCTCCGTGGTCCATGGTTTGGGGCACCACCATTCCTTCAGATGGTTGGGGTCGGCCCACGCCTTCCACAGCGCGGCCCGCGGAGCGCGGAGGACGCGCGAGATGATCAGGTCGTTCGAATCAGGGTTTGCCGGGGTCGGGTTCGTCATGGGATGCCTCCTGATGAAGTTTCTCGACGTAGTCCACCATGCGGTCGGTTCGCGCCTCCCAGGCCGCGCGCTGCTCGGCGAGCCATCCCTCCGCTTGGGAGAGCGTCTTGCCCCGAAGCTCGCAGGTCCGCACCCGCCCGACCTTGGCCGAGCGGATCAACCCGCTCCGCTCCAGCACCGCGAGATGCTTCATCAGCGAGGGGAGCGCCATGTCGAATGGAGCGGCCAGCTCGGAGACCGAGGCAGGACCGCCTCCCAGCGCGCCCACGATGGCGCAACGCGTGGGATCGCCCAGGGCGTAGAACACTTCCGGCAGCTCGATGGATTGGTTAGCCATTCGGCTTAGTATAGAGAGCGTCCTCCGGCAAGGCAAGATGGCTCCCGTACATCGATGGAGAGGTCGGACCGAATAGAGCCTGCCTTTAGTGAACCAAATCGCTCACGAAACACACGTCACGAACACTACGAGCACAAGAGATGCATCAAGGCGCAACGCCGCACAAGGTTTGATCCGCAGGGAAGCCGAATCGTCGCTCCCTCTACCAGACTTTTCCAGCAGCCGGTCGACGAGGCGTCCTTGCGTCAAAGGATTCGCAGCGTCGGCAACCCGCCCTCGCGCTACCGGAAGCCATCCCCATCGACTCCGCCCCCAACACTTGCCACGCCGGAACGTCCCTCCTTCGCCCAGCCGGGCTTACGGACGATCCGCTTCGCGCACCGCGCCACCACGATTTCGAGCGGTACAGCCACCCTTCCGGAATGCGCCACATCCAGCCGCTCATGAGACACGAGGAGCCACTTACCGGGCCGTGCCCAAGGCTTCCAAGCATCACAAGAATCTCTTCTGCCTCACTGGCATCCTTCGATACATCACCAAGAGACACACGACAGCGCTCCGCAGCCAGTTATGCAGCACAACAGACCACTCCGACATCATTCCCAGCCTCTCACGCATCATTCGGACTTACCGACACATCATTCGGACTGAATCAAACATCACGCATATCTGTCACCGAGCGCCTCCGATCCCGTTCGCAGTGATGCAAAGCGAGATCGCTGTGAGCCAAACCTCGCTCGTGGTGATGCAGAGCTTGATCGTAGCGTCTCAGAGTTGAGTCGCCGTGATGGAAATCTAGATCCCAGTGATGCAGAACAAGTACGCCGTGATGCACAGCCAGGTTTCTGCGATGCGGAGCCAGGTCCCTGTGATGTGGAGCCAGGTCCCTGTGATGTGGAGCCAGATCCGGGTGATGCGGAGCTAGGTCCGGGTGATGCAGAACTCGGTCGTAATGATGCAGAACCCGCCCGCAGCGTCCCAAACATTGGTCGTAATGATGCTCGGCCTTGTCGGGAACGATGCCATCCCGGTCGCGGCGGCGCAGATCGCGAGGGCCGTTCCACAGACCGAACGACGAGCGAGGCATCTCCCCGGCGCACTGATGGGTGGTCCGGGCGCGGCGGGGCATCTCCACTTACGCGCGTTGCGCGCCGAGTCCTGCGCGTGCCGGAAGCCCTACGCTGTGAAGGAGAGGCGCAACGCAGGACTCTCGCGCAGCTCCTTCAACAGAGCGGCGACTTTCTCGACGATCTCGCGCGAGAGCGTCTCGTGAAGGGCGGCCTTCTGGAAGAGGAGAAGAGCCGAGACCGCCTCTTGGTGCAAATCCTCGGCAACGAAGACGGGATTTAAGATCGTGGCCAGCTCCTTGAGCTCGGATACGCGGCCCTGTTCCAGCAGCACCAGGGCGAGATCCAGAGAGACCAAGGCGACGTCGTAACCGACGCTCTCGGCAAGGAAGCCGTCCCGCGCCCGGGTAAAGCAGCCTTCGGCCTCATCAAGATGGCCAAGACCGGCGGCGATCTTGCCATAGAGCCAATCCTGATGCAGTTGAAGCCGCTGCCAGCGATCGCCAAAGCGGGCATAGAACGGCGCATCTTCCCGAGTCGTCTCTGCCGCTTCGGCGTAGGCGCCCGACTCACAAAGGAAAAGCGCCAGGTTGTGACGAGCGCACAAATACAGGTAGGCGTCCCCCTCGGGCGGGACCGTCCCGAGCGCGCGTCGGGTCGTGGCGATGGCGCGCTTCAACTTGCCTTGGTAGTAGTAGAGGTAACCGAGAACGACCTGAGTGCGGGAGGCTTCGAGGCTCTCTCCCATGAGGTGATAAAGGGAGGCGGCACGCGAGAGGAGCACCTCGGCTTCCTTGAGTCTTCGCTGGTCCTTTCGCAAGCCCCCTTCCAGGAGGTCGACCTCGGCGTATACCTCCGTTGCGGTGACTCCTTCAGATCGGATCAACCGACGGGCTTGGGCCAAAAAGCGATCGGCGCCTGGAAGGTCTCCGTCGGCGCGCAGGGCGTTTCCCATGTAGGCCGAGGCCCGAACCTTCGCGTTGAGAGCGCGTGAAGAAAGCGGAGCGTGCAGGAGCACCCAGCTTGCCGTCTCGGCGAATTGCCATACGGCCTTGGGATCGACCGCAAACCGCTCCCTCGCCTCCGCCAGGAGCAGCTCGGCGAGCGGCGCTCCCTTGAATCGCTTGTTGGCCCTGTGTATTTTCTCTCGGCGGCGGTCGTGCGGCAGCGCCAGGAGGTCTCGGAAGTCGCGCTGGGCACGTTGCCGTTCCTTCTCTTCTTCCCCTCGGACCGCGCCTGTGCTCACCTGGACCGACGAAAACGCGGCATCGTAGGACGGTTCCAGCACTTCTCTCCGCTCCTCCACCCACGCTTCCCATTCCATGCGGCAGTGAGGGCAAAGCTCCAGGAGATGCTTCCAAGCCAGTTCCACCAAGTGCCGCGGTGGCAACTTGCTCTCGTGGATCGCACGGAGAAGATTGCGGGTGACGTGGAAACCGTCCATGAGACCTCCCCAGCCCAAATCATCTAATCAGGTACTAAGTGTATACCTGTTACACAGACTCGTCACGTTGAAGTGCTTCAACAAACTAAGGTGCTCGCCCCGAGCAAGACGGGACAGGCCGACGGCTCTTCTTACTAGGGATGATGGTTCGGATCCCCCAGGCACGAGAGCAATCCGAGCGGATCAAGACCCGCCCCCAAGGAGCCATTGACTTGAGTCAGGCCTCCTTCGCTCTTCGTCTCGGGCGAAACGGCACTCATCTGACGAAGGGGTTGGCAGTTAGACGGCGATGGACGCACTTTGCGGCGCATAGACCCTCCTCTCCTTTGTAGTGGTCGAACTGCGCCGTGATCTTCCCCCCAAGTGGGCCACTCCTGGCCAGTTTTTCTTTTTTCTCGGAACTTCCTGACCAGGTGTCGCATTTCCGCAAACGAGGCTGAGCCAGTACCGCAGACGAAGACCTGGCGCCCTCGCGAAGTACGCTCCCAAATGAATTTTAGACTGCCCTGAAGGTTCGAATACAATAGTTGCGAGAGTTTTCCGGCCCCGAGCGGCCGTGGAGAAATCCTATGAGCCGAAGGCCGGTTCTTTGGTCAGTGGTGCTTGCGGGTACCTTGCTGTGGGGGGCGCCGCTCGTTGCCCAAAAGCGGCCCCCCGCCCCGCCGCGGTGGACGTTCTTCTCGCGCTCGGCCAGTCTGTCCGGGCTTACTCCGGGTGCCAAGATCACATGGTTTTCGATTTCCCGTGAGTTTTACGACTACGGGCTCTCGATCCGCCTGCGGAACGGTACGGCCACCGATCTGGACAACGACGGCCAGGAGAAGATTGAGATCGACGGCGATCTGTCGCCTGCTTCGATCTGGGCCGCCGTTGACATCGCTACGGGCGCGTTTGCGCTTGCCACACCGTCCGGGAGACCGATCGACTTGGTCGCGATCCACGGCAATCCGCGCTCCTCCCTTCACAAGATCGACTTCGAAGATCGGGACTACCTCTACGCCTTCCTGGTGCGGCCGAACGTCGGAGCCTGGTGGGCACGAATCGGCGATGGCGGTCCGGACGACGAAGACGGCGAGTCGAATCGGCGGATTGAATTGCCACTCGCGGTCATGGCGCCCTTTGAAGGAAGCCCTGCGCCACCGGACAGGATCGATCGGGACGACTTCGTGTTCGCGATCGATCCGAACCGGCTCGAAGTCTTCGCCGCGGGCGTGAGGGAGTAAGGAAACGCCATGAAATCGACGACGAAGAGGTCTGGGTTCTCCTTAGCCGTGGTGGCAGTTCTGGCCTCGGTGCCACTCGCGGCGCAGGTCCATCCGGCGATGCAGCGCGGCTTTGCCGCGGAGAAGGCGTTTCAGATCGGCGACATCGACCACGTCAACCTTTTCAACGGCAACCTGATGCTGTCGATGCCGATCGGCTCGGAGTACACCACGGGGGGCGGCTTCTCGTATCGGCTCATCCTGTTCTACAACTCCAACATCTGGGATTTTCAGTCCGACGCTTTCAACACCGTGACGCAGTCCTATCCGCTCCGGACTTCGAACGCCGGCCAGGGCTGGCGGCTGTCGCTCGGCGAGGTACTCAAAGCGGGGTCGTTCGTCGAAGCGAACGAGACGCCCGGGCACATCTCGTACGTGGCTCCGGACGGCTCGCAGCACGCGTTCTATCCGACTCTGCATGATGGCGAGACGGTGATCGGGGGGCGGCAGTACACGCGAGACGGGACTTACATCCGGCTTCGCGGTCTGTACGCCAACGGGACTCAAATCGAGCTCGATTTTCCGAACGGGCAGACTCACGTCTTCCAAGATGACGGACAGAATACCTATCGGCTAATCCGGATCCAAGATCCGTTTGGCAACTATCTCAACGTGACGTACACCTTTCTGGGCGACTGGGACCTGCACGACAACTTCGGTCGAACGCACCATGTCTATTTTTCACCGTCCGTCCACTATCCACTGAAAGTCGCTCGTGTCGAGCTCACCTTGCCCAATGGCACTACGGGGATCTGGGACTTCTCCTACCAGAACACGTTGATTTCCCGCGGCTGTCCGGATAACGACCCGCAGACGCCGGACCTTCAGGTTCCGCTGCTCACCCGAGTCCGCCAGCCCGATGGCACTTTCTGGGACATGCCGGTCGGCACGAGCTATTTCGTCGCGACGGGCCAGGCTTGCTCCGATCTCGCGGGCCGCATCAAGGGTGTGACCCTACCGACGCGGGGCCGGATCGACTGGACCTATCGTTCGTACATTCAAACGGCCGCCAGTCCCTGTGAAGCCAAGATCCGCTCGTGGCTGCGCGGCACGATGGGCGTAGGAACCCGAACGGTCTCTTCTGGGCAGGCCTCGGGGACCTGGACCTATGGCTCGAAAATTATCTTTCAAGATCCGCCGGCACCGAACTGCAACCCGCCGCGAACCCAGATTACCCGGGTGATGACGCCCTTGGGCCATATCGAGAGGAACTACTTCTCGATCTTCCGCACCGGAACGGTGAACGTCGAGGGGTGGCGGCAGAATGAGTACGGCTTGCCGTTCACTCGGGCGACTCAGGATGGCACTGGTCGTTTTCTGTCCCGAGAGGTTTATGAGGGGTGCGATCCGGATCTCGTGACCGGTTGTCTGCCGCAGCGCTCATTCTTCGTACGCTATGAACAGGATCGAGCGGTTGAAGACGACGAAGAGGGCTCGCTTTTCAACTTGAACTCCCGGGTGGCCGGTCAGCGGACGCGTTACGACGACGACAGCGGCAAGCTAGCGGATGTCGACTATTCCGCGTTCGACGGTTTCGGTCATTACCGCATTGAGCAAACCGGAGGCACGTTCCCGGGAGAGAACCGTCGCCGGACCTTCATCAACTACAACCCAGAGGCGGGAACCTACAACAATGGCGGCGGCGGTACTTTCGCGATGCGAGGACCGTTCGAGCCTTGGGAGCTCGAAACCTACACGGAACGGACGATGGGAGAAGGAGGAGGTTCGGGCCAATCGAAGGAGCAGTACTGCTTCGAGCGGGACGGAGCGACGAACCTGCCGCGGAGCGGCTTCCTGGAGCGAAAGAGGGTCTATCTCGACGAGTTTGGCGCTTCGCCGGCATCTCAGGACTTGGTGACGGTCTACCAACGCGACGGATCGGGCAATTTGATTCGCGAGGACTCTTACGGCGGCAACAAGGTTCCGTTGAATACCTCCGCAAATCTCTGTTCGGCCACCTACACGAATCCGCAGTACGGCATGCTCTACCAGCCGGTCGACCCGAACGGCGCCGGCCGTACGACCCAGCCGACCGACCTGCTCTACCGCTGGCGCCGCTGGTCGTCGCCTACGACTTCGTCCGGCGCTGCGTTTTCATTCCTGTCAAGCGACGAAACGGTCGATCCGAACACCGGCCTCACGATCTCAAGCCGCGACACGGCGGGGCTGGAAACGACCTACACCTACGACTTGATCGGGCGCTTGACGTCGATGCTGCCGGTCCAGGAGGCACGGACCGACTACGTCTATAGCCTGCCGACCGATGTCAACCCGAACGTGACGCCGCAGGTTCAGGTTCTCCGGAAGAGCGGCGCGGTGACTCTCGCGGAGAGCCGATATCAGTACGACGGGCTCGGTCGCCCCTGGCGGGAGCAGCGCCGGATTCCGAACCAGGGTCTACAGGTCCGCGAGACGCTCTACGACGGCATGGGGCATCCGGTCTCGGTTTCCGAGCTGGGTTCGACGACGAAGAAGACGGAGAGTCTGGATTTCGACCCCTTCGGACGACCGCGCCGCCTCCGCCTGCCCGACGGCCACGAGACGCAGGTGTTCTATGGCGGCGAACGCTCAGTCACCCGAAGGACCGACATCGGCACGACCTGGACCGGCACGACCGTGACCGAGACAACGGCGACCGTGGAAGAGCTGCATGATCGGTTCGGCCGCCTTCACTCCGTCAAGGAGGCTTCGGGGCCGTTGGCCGCTCCCGACGTGGTGACCAGCTACACCTACGACTCGGCAGGCCGGCTGAATCGAGTCTCCACCCCGAGCGCAGGGGTGACCCAAGTTCGCATCTTTAGCTACGACAACCGCGCCTTCCTCCTGTCGGAGACTCACCCGGAGAAAGTGGGGGCCGTGACCTACTCGGGCTACGACGCCCGGGGTCATGTCGGGCAGAAAGTGGACGGTCCAAACACCCTGGCCTATACCTACGACCGAGCGGAACGGTTGACGGAAGTCCGGGAGGTTGGTCAAGGCAATCGGCTCCTGAAAAGCCTCTCCTACGCCGGGTCGAACTCCGGCTGCGGCTGGTGCAACGGCAAGCTCAGCCAGGCGAGCCGCTGGAACTACGTAACGATCGGCAGTACGCCGTTTATCGTGGAGATTCGTGAGCTGCTGCAGTACAACGGCATTGAGGGGCGCATGTCGAACCGGACGACTCAAAACTACGTCAGCAACGCCCCGACTCCGAATGAGGCCTTCACCTTCTCGCAGACCTACACGCCTCTCGGTCTGCCGTTGAAGATCACCTATCCGCAGTGCCAGCACACAGCATGTACCAATCAGGCGCCCCGATCAGCCGACTTCTCCTACACCGACGGCCAGTTGACGGCCGTTACGGGCACGGTGGGCACGGCGCCGGTTGTGCCCACCTCGTATGCAGGTGCAATCACCTACCATGTGAACGGTATGGTCAACCAGGTCGTGCATCAGAACAGCTCGACAGTGACGGTCACGGATACGACCGCTCTGGACCCGAACGGCATGGCGCGCCCAGCCTCGATCACCGCGTTTCGCGGTACCACCTCACTCTGGAACACGGGCGGCTATAGTTACGACGGTGCGGGAAACATTAAGCGGATCGGGTCCTCCTACTTCACCTACGACAAGGTGAGCCGGCTGAACGCAAGCTCGTTGAACGTAAACCCAGGTATTTCAACGCCGCTGTTCAAAGAACAAAGCTACGTCTTCGACGCCTTCGGGAACATCCTGTCAATCACGACGAACGGACTGACGGTAAATACCCCGACCAATAGCGCGACAAATCGACTGGACGTTCCTTCGGTCTACGACACAGCGGGCAACCTGACGCTCTGGCAGAGTAATACCTACGAGTACGACGCCCTGAACATGATGCGGCGCTACCGAACTGCCGCCGGCCTGGAGTGGGCGGACATCTACAACGTGGACGACGAACGGGTCTGGACCTACAAGACCGGCGGAACGGAATCTCGCTGGTTCCTCCGCGGCTTCGACTCCAAAGTGCTCCGCGAATACACGGCCTCCAGCGCCTGGCAGGTCGCGAACGACTACATCTACCGCGACAGCCAACTCCTGGCGAGCGAAACCCCGGCCGGCGTTCGCCACTACCATCTCGACCACCTGGGCACCCCGCGCCTGGTCACCGATTCTCTCGGCACCAAAAAGGCCTTCCACGCCTATTACCCTTTCGGCCAAGAAGCGACCGTCGTCGATCAAGACGCCGAGCGGATGAAGTTCACCGGACACGAGAGGGACCTGGGGAATCCGGCGAGCGACGCGGACGATCTGGACTATATGCATGCTCGGTTTAGCGAACCTCTCACAGGGCGCTTTTTGAGCACGGATCCCTCCCAAGGTAGTCAAAGTCTTGAGAAGCCCCAGTCTTGGAATCGGTATACCTATGCTTTGGGAAACCCTCTCAAGTTCGTTGACCCGGACGGTAAGGTTTATCTCTGCAAGGGTAATTGCCCGCCGGCGGATCCTAAGACGTTCGGTGAGTGGCTGGAAAAGGCTTTTTTCGATGCTCAGTTTCTTCCTGGTCCGGGAGCACTGGAGGTCGCGGGGGAGGAGGTTGCGGTCGAGGGTGGCCGCGCTCTCCTTCGTTCCTTTAGTCGCACCTTGAAGAACATCTTCGCGGAGAACTTGGATGAAGCAACAGTCACGGCAGCGGGCCGAGAACTCGCGGGCGAAGTTGTAGCGACCAAGGGAACAGGCCAGGTATTCGATCATGTAGCGAAGTTTAGATCAGCCCGGGACGGGGTAGTTCGGGTCGTTAACCGCTTAAAAAACATGGCATCGGATATGCGGCTCAGTCCCGAGCAGCGGACAGCAGCCCAGAGCTTGTTGAGCGAAGCGAGCAAGAAACTTGACCGCGCCGAGGCACTTCTCAAGAAAGCGTACGAGGCGGCGGCCCAGCGCACCCTAGATGCATTGAACCATCCATTGTATCCTGGGCAGTGAGTGGACTTCGTGAATAGAAAAGCCTTTGAAGAGTTTGAGCGTCGAGTTGCGGCCGGCAAGGCTTCAGAGCAAGAGAAGATCGACTTCTTGTTCGACTGGGGTCGCGAGAGTCGAAAGGGGCCGCGCGTTCTCCTGGAAGAGCTCACCGGCGATGAATGCTGGGAGGTGAGGTACTACGCGCTTCAGACCATGGTGCTGGATCTCAAGATCAAGGACCCTAGCTCCGCCGACCTATGCTGGGCGGCGTTGGAACAGGATCCGGATGAGTCCGTGAAAGGGATGGCTGCGGGGTGTTTGGGGAGCATTTACTTCAACAGCTACCGCAAGGACGTGGCTCGCCGTTTAAAGCGAGCGTTCGATGAGCCAAGCCTCGACGCTGGCATCAAGTGGGGACTCTACGATAGTTTGCGGGCCTTGGTTGGCCGGCCCCCCGTGGGGTGGAACGTTCCCAGAGATGAGCTACTAGTTCGCGGTCCCGACAAGTCCCAGGTGGAAGAGGTCTTGCTTGAGGTGGAGCAAGCGTCCCCCTGATCCTAGAAGTGCGAAGCCTGGACGCCACCAGGGTGATACGACCTTCTGGCAATGCCGTAAAGCATGCCCTCGAAGAGGAGTAGAAGCCCGATTTCGGCGTCGCCGGGTCAGTAGAGTTAGCCGGCCGAGCCAGAGTTCCCTCATCCGGAGGGAATTGCCGCCTCGAACTGGTTGCCGCCGCGTCTCTCGACGACGCCGACCGTTCCAAATAGCTGATTCTAAGGGAAGTTATTGGAGGCGACGACCGGATTCGAACCGGTGGATAAGGGTTTTGCAGACCCTCGCCTTACCACTTGGCTACGTCGCCTCGGGATCAGGCAGACCGCTTTGCACGGTCTTTGAATCCAAAAGGGGCCAGCTGGAAGAATTTTGGAGCGGGAAACGGGACTTGAACCCGCGACCCCAACCTTGGCAAGGTTGTGCTCTACCACTGAGCTATTCCCGCCCGCCCAAACAGGGTGCAAAGGATAGTCAGAGCCCCGCGAGGTGTCAAGTTTCGGGTTCGGGCGGGGCGGCCGGGCCTTCGCCCATCCCCCTCTCCAGAGTCGCCAGCGCCAGCGCCAGGACTTCGGGGTTGGCGAGCTTGATCGCTGCGAGGTGGCCTGCCGGGGGCACGAGGAGCAGCTCGGCCCGGGCGCGCTCGGCGAGGCCCCGGTGATCGGCGGCCGGGATGCCCGGGTCGCGCCCTCCTCCGACGTAGGCCGCGGCGCGGACTCCCAGGTGGGGCGCGTGGCGGCGCAGGTCGAGGTAGGCGTAGGCCCGGGAGAGGAGGGTGCGGAAGATCAGGTAGAACGGCCGGCCGAGGGGTGCCTGGCGCCAGGACCACTCGATCAGGTGGGGGGAAACGTCCTCGAACACCGCGGCGCGAAAGGGTTGGCGGCGCGACATGAGCATGTGCCCCCAGTATCCCCCCGAGCTGACGCCCCAGAAGCCGAGCGGCAGGCCGGGCGCGCGGGCCTCCAGCGCCCCCAGCGCATCTTCGAGGTCACGGTCCCAGAAGGCGTCGGGCGGCGCGCTGCCGCCGAAGCCGGACAGATCGAAGGTGAGGACGTGGAATCCGGCGGCGCGGAGCGCTTCGATCCGCCCTCGGCGATAGAAGTAGGCCTGGCCCCATTCGAGCCAGGGGTGGGCGAGCAGCACCGCGCCGCGGGCCTCG
This sequence comes from Thermoanaerobaculia bacterium, assembly GCA_035995205.1. Classification (GTDB taxonomy): domain Bacteria; phylum Acidobacteriota; class Thermoanaerobaculia; order Multivoradales; family UBA5704; genus DASYKS01. The sequence continues at coordinate 43,787 of DASYKS010000042.1, read as the reverse complement.
CCGGGGGACGGATACCAGATCGCCGCGAGCTCGCCGCGTCCCCCCGACCGGGGGATCGCGAAACGCTCGAACGGAGCCAGCTCGTCCGGCGGCGCGATCTGGGCGCCGCGAAGCAGGCGCGGGCCGAAGGAGTAGAAGAGGAAGCGGCCCAAACGCTCTTCGAGCCGGCCGGGGCGCGACGGCACCGGAGCGCTGTCGGGCCGGTGCGGGGCGCTCTGGGGAAGGATGGGTGCGGTCATCGGGGCAGGTCGGTGCGGTCTTCGAGGCGAACGAGACCGAATCCTCCGGTTTTGGCCATCCGGGCTCGCGGGACGTTAGAATCCAACCCGCCTTCGAGCCCTACGTCTCCATCGGCTCTCCGCCGCACCGACGACGCGGTCCACGCCCAACCGGGAAACTGTATATCGCGATGAGATCCTTACGCCTCCCCTGCCTCGTCTCGGTTGCCTGGTCGGTTGCGGCTCTCGCCCCGGCCGCCGCGGCGACCCACCCGGGGTTACCCGGACGACCTGATTTTGTCGCCACGGCGACGCCGCGATCGGTCGACGTCGACCTGCGCACGCTGCCGGTCGTCCCGGACTGGAAACCGGGTGACCCCTTCTTCGGCGAAGAGGAGCGCTTCGAGCCGATGGGACTGCCTCCGCGCGCTCCGGTGCCGCGGCGCGATCCTTTGCTCGACATCCAGGCCAACGCGCCCGCGCCCTCGGCCAGGGCGTTCACCTCTCCGCTGGTGAATTTCGCGGGCATGACGACCGGCGCGCAGCCGCCCGACACGACGGGCGACGTCGGCCCAAACCATTACATCCAAGTGGTCAACGGGGCCGGCGCGCGCTTCACGATCTATCGCAAGAGCGACGGGGCGGTCCTTTCGGGTCCCACCAACCTCACTTCGCTCGGAACCGGCAGCTGCGCCTCAGGGATCGGCGACGGCATCGTCCTCTACGACTCGCTCGCCGGGCGCTGGGTGCTGTCGCAGATCCGCAACGGGGCCAATCTGCTTTGCGTTTTCGTGTCCAAGACCGGCGACCCGATCGCCGGGGGCTGGTGGGCCTACCAGTTCTCGACACCCGCCTTTCCCGACTATCCGAAATACGCCGTCTGGCCGAACGCTTACGTCGCGACCTCCAACGAAGGCGGAGCCACAACCTTCCCCGCGGTCTACGCGCTCGACCGGACCCAGATGCTCGCGGGACTGCCCGCGACCCTCCAACGCTTCGTCGCCACGCGTCTGACCGGGTTTTCTTTCCAGGTGCTCACTCCGGCGGACGCCGATGGGGCTGCGCCACCAGCCGGGGCGCCCGCCTATCTGCTGCGCCATCGCGACGACGAGGAGCATTCGCCGGGCACGGCGGATCCCAGCCAGGATTTCATCGAGCTGTACTCCCTGCAAGTTGATTTCGCGACACCGGCCAACTCGCTTTTCTCGGGGCCGACCTCGATTCCGGTCGCGGAATTCGATTCGAGCTTCTGCGGCTCGGATACGGCGGCCACCTCGTGCATCCCCCAGACCACCGGCACGCACCTCGACGCGCTGCGCGAGCCGATCATGAACCGGGTGCAGTACCGTAACTTCGGCGGCCACGAGACGCTGGTCGGCAATTTCATTACCGACGTCGACGGCGCGGATCGGGCCGGCATCCGCTGGTTCGAGCTGCGAAAGATCGGCGCCGGGGCTTGGAGCCTGTTCCAGGAGGGGACCTACTCGCCCGATGCGACGCGGCGCTGGATCGGTTCGATCGCCATGGACCAGGCGGGCGACATCGCCTTGGGTTACAGCGCGTCGAGCACCACGGTCTCGCCGAGCAGCCGCTATACCGGGCGCCTCGCCGGGGACCCGCTGGGCACCCTGCCCCAAGGCGAAAACTCGATGCAGGCGGGCACCGGCACGAACCCGAGCAGCCGCTGGGGCGACTACGCCGCGATGACCGTCGACCCGGCCGACGACTGCACGTTCTGGTTTACCACCGAGCACACCGCGGGCTCCGGCACCGCCACGCGGATCGCCGCGTTCAAGTTCGACAACTGTCCGGTGGTCGCACCGTCGACCGGCTTATTTTTCACCGTGGCGCCCTGCCGCGTGGTCGACACGCGGATCGGCAGCGGCGGCATCCTCTCCTCCGGCGTTCCGAGCAGTTACCCGGTCGCCGCGAGCTGCGGCATTCCGCTCACCGCCCGGGCGGTCGCCGCCAACGTCACGGTGGTCGGACCGACCGGGCCGGGCGTCTTTACGCTCTACCCGAACGGCAGCAGCCCCCCCGCGACCGCAACGCTCAACTTCGGCGCGGGACAGACGCGCGCCAACAACGCGATCCTCTCCCTCGGACCCGACGGCGCGATCGCCGTTTCCCCGTTCGTCGCGGGCGGCGGCCAGGCGCATCTGGTCTTGGACGTCGCGGGATACTTCGAGTAAGCCCGGGGGGCCGGCAGGCCCTCCGAACCTCCCCAACTGCCGAACGGCTGCCGAGGTTGCCCTCTATGTCCGTCCCGTTGTCCGAAACTCCGTCCACCAGCGCGCTCCCGGCGAGGGCGGTCGCTCAGGAATCGCTCCTGCCGCAGATCTTCCGCGTCGCCTGGCTGTCGGTCGGCGTCGGCATCGCGCTCGAAATCCTGCTTTTGGTGCTCGCCGCCTTTTCCGGCACGGCCGGCGAGAGCGGCAAACCCGCGCTCGCGGAGCTGGCGCAGAAGATCTCCTGGTCGTTCCTGGTCTGCGTCGGGCTCGCTTTCGGCACCGCGGCGAAGAAACTGCGCGAGGCGGTAATGGGGGGCTTCGGGTTCCTCGCCGCTCCGCTCGCCTTCATCGCCGCCAAAGCCGTCCACAAAGGGGTGGGCCAGGCGTTGGGCACGATCGCGCCCGGCGTTCCGTTCACCTTCCCGCTCCTGATCGCGGCGGTCAAAGCGCTTGAATACGGCGCGCTCGGCGCCCTGCTCGGCTACGCGAGCGCAAGGAACAAGAGCCTCGCCTTCCACGTCGCGGCGGGGATCGCCACGGGCGTCACGTTCGGCGTGCTGCTGATCTGGGCGGGGGCACGCGCCCAAGATGGTCCGACGAGCGCGGTCGATCTCGCGAGCCGCGGGATCAACGAAATCCTCTTCCCGCTCGGCTGCTCGCTGGTGATCTACGCCGGAGAGGCTTTTGGCCGGCGGATGCAAGGGGCCTGATCAAATATTCTTGAACAGCGCGTCGAACGCCGAGCGTGCCTCGCTCGGCTTGCCCGGCTTGGACGCGGCGCGCTCCGCGGCGAACTCGCTGGTGGTCTTCGGCTCGAACAGCGGGCAGTCGTTCTTGTCGCGCTTCTTTACGATGCGCGCCGGGATCTCTTCGAAACGGCGGCATTCGAAGCGGCTGCCGGGATCGAACGAGACGCAGTTCGCGCAGGTGTGGAGCGCCGCGCCGCAGCCGGCGCAGGTCGTCTCGATCTCGATCGGATCGGCGATCAACCGCTTGTGGTTGCACACCACGCAACGGAACACCGTCTCGGTCGGCGCGCCCAAGCCCCGGCCGCGGGGCCCTTCCTTCTTCGGCGGCGGCGCCTGCGGGCTGCGCCGTTCGTCCCTCGCATCGTCGCTGCTCTGATAGCCGCGGTGCCGGTACTTTCGCTCGTCGGACATCTGGTCCCCTCGTGGTGCGTCGATCCTACCCCCTCAGGTCGTCTCGGCCGCTTTCTCGAACGCGAAATCGGCGATCACCGGCAGGTGGTCGCTCGCGAGGCGGGCGAGGCGCAGCCGCGAGGCCTGCACGGATAGGAGCGAGACCGGGCCGCGGTAGTAGATGCGATCGAGCCCCCCTTGGGGCGAGAACGAAGGATAGGTCGGGATCATCCGGCGCCGGCCGTGCGCGCGCTCGGTGGCGCAGCGAAATCCCAGGCGCTCGGTGAAGGTCGGCAGGAGCAGGGAGCGCCAGTCGTTGAAGTCGCCGGCGATCAACGTCGCGTGGCGCGGGTGCGCGTGGCGAAACTCGGCCGAACGGACCAGCTCCGCGACCTGCATCACCCGCTCGCGCGCCGACAGGCCGAGATGGAGATTGAACACCTCCAGCCGCCGGCCGCGGCCGAGGTCGAGCGCGGCATGCTGGCAACCGCGACGGATCCAGCTGTCCTTCATCGTCAGGTCGATGTTGCGCTCGGCGAGGATCGGAAAGCGGGAGAGGATCGCGTTGCCGTATTTGCCCTGCTTGAGATCGACGTTGAGCCCCAGGGCGACGCGCGGCAAGGAGAGCGCGCCGGAAAGCTCCGTCGCCAGATCCAAGCTGCGCGACCGCGGCGCCCCTTGATCGACCTCCTGGAGCAGTACCACGTCGGGCGAATAGTGCGCGATGACCTCCACGATCCGGTCGAGCCGGAAGCGGCGATCGATCCCGATTCCCTTGTGGATGTTGTATGTGACGAATCGTAATTGCACGCTGAAAGTTACGGCTCCTCGCCGGAGGTCGGCCCCCACCCGGGAGTCTAGCGCACCGGACCGCCAACCCGGAGGCGTTGCCCCCGAACCTCAGCGCCAGCCGAGCATCGACCAGGGCAGCAACATTCCCACGAACACCACCGCCGCGAACGAGAGCAGCGCGTACCAGAGCCGGAACTCGGGGCTCCACCAACCGCGGCGCCAGGCGAGCGCGTTGGCGAACGGCATCGCGAACGCCAAGGTGCCGGCGAGCCCCGGCACGATCAGCCAGCCGGCCCCGCGGATCCCCTGCGCTCCGACGCCGAGGACGCCGCAGACGAGGAGCGCGGCGCCGAACAGATGAAGGGCGGAGACGGCGACCCCGAGCGACACCGCCCAGGTCGAGGCGCGCGGCGGCGAGGGGACGGGCGCGAACAGGTCGACCGTCGCCTCTCGCGGCCGGACGATCAACGCGACGGCGAACAGCGTGCAGAGCGTCGCGACCACGGAGATCTCGGCCAGGTCGGGACCGGCCGGAACGGCCGGCGCCGACATCGGCAAGATCCGAGCGAACAGCGGTGCAGAAATCCCCGTGCCGAGCATCGAGCCTCCTCGCCTCGGGCGGGCAAAACTCCGCCCGACCACCCGATGACCTCTTAGACACCTGAAACGCCGATTTGGTGCCCGAAAATCCCGCCGCGGAAATCTGGATCGATCGCGCTCCGGCGGGATACTCTGCGCGCTCCGATGGAGCTTCTCGATTCCCGCCGCCTGACCGGACCCGGCCTCCTGCTCGACCGCGAGGGGGCCGCGCTCGAAGTGTCGTTCGCTCCCGAGGAGGAGGTGGTCGTGACACTCTGGCAGGAGCGCGCGCGGCACCTGCTGGATGCTCTCGGCTGGGGGGAAGAAACGATCGCCGTCCGCCGCTTCCCAGGCGGAGCGAGCCTCGCGATCACCGCACCGTTCGACGCCCTGTTCGCCGCCTGCGACGTCGCGGAAGCGGCCTGGACCGCCGCGACCGCGGCGCAGGGCGGCGAGCCGGAGCCCGACTTCGCCTCGACCTTGGAGGCGCTCCGAGCCGCGATCGAGGCCGAGCGCGATCCCCAGCTCGTGGAGCTGCGCGATGCGGCGGAGGCACACGGGGTGACCTTCCTGATCGACGACAAGGCGGTGACGGTCGGATTGGGGACGGGGAGCCGGACGTTTCCGCGGCGGGAGAGGCCGGAGGAGGCGGTGGAAGGTGAAATGGCGGTGTCCGAGCAGCCCTCACCCTCGGCCCCTCTCCCAGAGGGAGAGGGGGGAACGGCAAAAGCATTTCCGCTTGTCTCCCCTCTCCCTTTGGGAGAGGGGCCGGGGGTGAGGGCTGAGCTGGACCCCTACCCCACGATCGACTGGAGCCCGATCCACGACGTCCCCCACGCCGTGGTGACCGGCACGAACGGCAAAACGACGACGGTGCGCCTGCTCGCGAGCATCGGCCGGGCGGCCGGTTTCGTCGTCGGTCTCTCTTCGACCGATGGGGTGGAGGTCGGCGGCGCGCGGATCGCCACCGGCGACTATTCGGGGCCGGAAGGGGCGAAGAAGGCGCTGCGCGACACGAGAGTCGAGCTGGGCGTCCTGGAACTGGCGCGCGGCGGTCTCCTCCGGCGGGGCGTGCCGCTCTCCCGCGCGACGGCCGCGGCGGTGACCAACGTGGCCGCCGACCATCTCGGCGAATACGGCGTCTTCGACGTGCCGAGCCTCGCCGAGGCGAAGCTTTCGGTCGCCCACACGCTGCTACCCGGCGGCCGGCTGGTCCTCTCCGCGGACGATCCCGAGCTGGCCTCCCGCGGTCGTGCGGTCTGCGATCGGTTCGGCTTGGCGCTCGCCTGGTTCTCCCTCTCCCCTACGACCCAACCGCTCGCCGACCACATCTCGGCGGGCTACACCGCGGCGTTCCTGGAAGGCGACGCGCTGATCCTCGCGCACGGCAAAGAGCGCACCGAAGTAATCCGGGTGACGGATCTGCCCCTGGCGTACGGCGGCGCCGCGCGACACAACCTCTCGAACGCGCTCACCGCGATCGCGTTGGCTGACGCCTTGGGCATCTCCCTCATCGCCATGCGCGAGGGCCTCGCCGCGGTCGGCACCTCCCCCGCCGACAACCCCGGCCGGGCAAACCTGATTCCGCTCACCAACGGCGCGGCCGTCCTGCTCGACTACGCGCACAACCCCCACGGCCTGGAGGCGCTACGTCCGCTCGTCCTAAGCCTCCCCGCCAAGCGCCGCATCCTCCTCTTCGGCCAGGCGGGAGACCGGGACGACGACGCGCTCCGCGACCTCGCCGCGGCGGCCGCGCGCTTCAAACCCGATCTGGTGATCCTCAAGGAGATGCCCGCCCTGCTGCGCGGCCGGCAGCCGGGAGAGGTTCCCGCGATCCTCGACGCCGAGCTGCGCCGGCTCGGGGTGCCGGAGATCCGGCAGGTCGAGACGGAGCTGGCGGGTGTCGAGTTGGCGCTGGAGGTTGCGGGGGCGGGGGATCTGCTGATTCTTCTGGTGCATACCGACCGGAAGGGGGCGTTGGAGCGGATCGGGGCAGCCTGATTGCGGCTTGCCGAAAAAGCAGACCGACCGTTGCTTGGACGCGCGCCGACGCGTCGGCGCTATGGAAAGCGGCGACACGTCGCCGCACTCCATAGACGCGACCGGCCTATCTTGGGATTTATTGCCCCGCGCTCAGAACCCGTTCCGTCCCCTTGCGGGCGGCTTCGAGGAAGTGGGAGGAGCCGAGCCAGCGGGAGTCGGGGTAGTAGGCGAAGACCAGCGAGCCGCCTTGGATCTTGTCGATGACTTGGTGCGCCACTTCGGGGCGGAGCGCGGGGCAGCCCCAGCTGCGGCCGAGGCGGCCGTGCTCGCGGACGAATTCGGCGCTGACGTAGGGGGCGCCGTGGATCACGATCGCCCGCTCCTGCGCCCGGTCGTTCACCCCCGGCTCCAGACCGCGCAAGCGGAGGGAGTAGCCGTTGTTCCCTTCGTAGGTATTCTCGGTGAGGAAGAGGCCGAGGCTCGACTGGAGGCTCCCCTCCTGGTTCGAGAAGGCCGTCGCGTAGTTCTCGCCCGTCCCTTTGCCGTGCGCCACCAGCTCGTGCCAGAGCACCTTGCCCGTCGCCCGGTCGAGCACCCACAGGCGCGGCTCGGTCGAGGGGCGCGAGTAGTCGATCACGGTGAGCAGCTTGGGATGGGCGACCTGGACCTCGGAGAGCGCCCGGTCGGACGCGGCGAGCGCGAGCGAGAGGATGGCGGGGGAAAGACCGGCGACGAGCGCCGAGGAGGAAAGGCTGGTGGCCGTGACCGGAGAGACTCCGGAAAGGCAGAGGACGAGCGCGAGCAGGATCGGCAGCGATTTCAGCGACTTCATCGTGTTCGTGGCCCTCGCGGCGACAGTTTTTCTCTTAGCTTCCCAAGAGATACCGGGGTAAGCCCGGGTCGGTTTGCGTTGTCCGGGGGGAGTCCCCGGGGGGCGACATTGGATCCGCAGAGTATAACGCTTCGGGCCGCTCTCAGATTCCCTCGGGGAATGTGGTCTCGACGCGTATCGCGGCGGCGACCAGCTCCTTGGCCGCCGAGGCATACGGGAGGAGGGAGGCGACACTGCCGCGCACGAGCTTCAGCTGTCCCTTCATGATTCCCGCGAGCGGTTCGAGCGCGCGCTCCATCAAGCGCTTCCAGATCGCCAGCTCGGCCGCCAGGATGTAGGGCACCTGTTCGAGATCCTGCGCGGTCGCCACCCGGGCCGCGCGGCACTCGCCGTCGCACAGGTCGAGGAAGACCGCCCGTTCTTCGATCCGGCCGACGCCGCGGGCCACCAGGACGAGCGGCCAGCGCCAACCGTTCTTGGCGCGCAGCTCCTCGCTCGCTTGAATCGCCTGGCGCCAAGCGCCAACCCAATCGTTCGAGAACAGGTCGTGAGCCATCAGGAGATCTCCCTTGAGCTGCGGGATTGTAGCAGGCCTCGCGGTTGGGCCTGATGAGATCCTCTCAGGCCCCCACCGCCGCCGGCTCCCAGGACATCATTTCCCGCGAATCATCGCCGGTGATCGGCTCCAGCCGGCAGGTGAAATGGCGCAGGCTGTCGGCCTGCTCGACGATCCGCAGGCCGGAGAGCTCGAAGCGTTTCGCCGCGACCTCGCCCGCGACCTCGATCACATAGTCGAGATGGCTCTTGGTATAGACCCGGCGTGGCAGGGCGAGCCGGACCAGCTCCAAGGGCGCGAAGCGCTCTTTGCCGGTGGCCGGGTCGATGCCGCCGAACATCAGCGTGCCGATCTCGACCGAGCGCACCCCCCCTTCGAGGTAGAGGGCGCAGGAGAGCGCCTGGCCGGGCAGCTCGTGCGGCGGGATGTGCGGCAGCAGGCTCCCGGCGTCGATGTAGATCGCGTGTCCCCCCGGCGGCTCGATGATCGGCAGGCCCGCGGCGGCCAGGCCGCGGCCGAACAGGCGGGTGGTCTCGATTCGGTGCCGCAGGTAGTTCTCGTCGACGATCTCGGTCAAACCGACGGCGATCGCTTCGAGGTCGCGCCCGGCGAGGCCGCCGTAGGTGGGAAAGCCCTCCGTGAGCAGCAGCAGCTCTTTGCAGCGCTGGGCCAGATGCGCGTCGGAAAGCCCGAGGAAGCCGCCGATGTTGGCCAGCCCGTCCTTCTTGGCCGAAAACGTCGCGCCGTCGGCTAGGGAGAACATCTCGTTGGCGATCGACTCGACCGTCCGGTCGGCCTGTCCCGGCTCGCGCAGCTTGATGAAGTAGGCGTTCTCGGCGAAGCGGCAGGCGTCTAGGAAGAACGGCACGCCGTAGCGATGGCAGAGCTGCGAGGTGGCGCGCAGGTTGGCCAGCGACGCGGGCTGGCCGCCGCCCGAGTTGTTGGTCACGGTGAGCATGACCGCGGCGACGGGAGGGGTCGCCCGGTCGCCGCTCGACTGGCCGAGCAGCTGTTCGAGCCGTCCGAGGTCCATGTTGCCCTTGAACGGATGGTCGAGGCCCGGCTGGCGGGCTTCCGGGATCGCAAGATCGATCGCGATGCCGCCCAGCGCCTCGATGTTGGCGCGCGTGGTGTCGAAGTGGGTGTTGTTGATCACCCTTTTCCCCGCCACGCCGAGGCAGCTGAACAGGATGCGCTCCGCCGCCCGCCCCTGGTGGGTGGGCAGGATCAGCGGCAAGCCGGTCAGCTCGCGCACCCGCGCCTCGAAGCGAAACCACGACCGGCTGCCGGCGTACGCCTCGTCGCCGCGTTGCAGCGCGGCCCACTGGGCATCCGACATCGCGCCGGTGCCGGAATCGGTGAACAGGTCGATCAGCACGTCCTCGGAACGAACCTGAAAGAGGTTCCAGCTCACGCTTTCCAAGATCTCCGCCCGCTCTTCGCGGCTGGTGATCCGGATCGGCTCTACGCTCTTGATTCGAAACGGCTCAAAGAGAGCAGTCGAGATCGCCATACATCCCCCCGTGACATTCCCTCTACCGGACATTTTTCCTACGCCATTACTCTTTCCGGTGAGCGCCGAGGGTCAGAGCGGGCCACAATGGGACGGACAATCTGAATTTGAGTCCGAATTGGACGTTCCGGGGTAATCTCGCGCTCGCACATCCGCTGGAGGACCGCCCGGCCGTCCGGCCGAAATTCGCTGGCCCTGGCTTTGCAAGTTTGGCCGCCGATCTGAAATACGGACCCGCGCCGGACTCGAATCCTTCCAGTCCCTTGCTGAAAAGGAGAGACTCATGTCTTCGATCTTCGAACAGCTCACGTCCCAGCTCGGCGGTCACACCGACCAGATCGCCGAAACCCTCGGCGCCGATCCCGGCGCGACCGCCAAGGCGATCCAAGCCGCGATCCCGCTGCTGGTCACCGGCATGGCAAAGAACGTCCAGAAGCCGGGGGGAGCCGACGCCCTGCACAGCGCGCTCGCCCAGCACGACGGCAGCATCCTCGACTCGGCGTTGAACGTCTTTTCGGAGCTTCAGGCGAACCAGGGCGGCGGCATTGGGGGCAGCATCCTCGGTCACATCCTGGGCGGTAACCGGGGCGCGGCCGAGCAGGGTCTGGCCCAGGCGAGCGGCCTCGACCTCTCCCAGATCGCGCGCCTATTGCCCTTGCTCGCCCCGCTGGTCCTCGCCGCGCTCGGCAAGGCGAAGCAGACGCAGGGGCTCGATTCGGGCGGCCTCACCGACCTCCTGGGCCGCGAGCACGAGCACGCCCAGACCCAGCAGCCGGGCCTGATGGGAATGCTCGGTGGCCTGCTCGACAAGAACCACGACGGCTCGATGATGGACGAAGCGATGCAGATGGGCACGGGCCTGCTCGGCTCGCTGTTCGGCGGCCAGAAGTAGAGGCGGCTTGTATTTCTTGCAAGCCGCCGGGCGAATTCAGCCCAAACCGGCCCACAGGTGGAGCGTCGCGTAGCCGCGCCAGGGGCGCCAGGGGGCGGAGAGGCGCTCGGTCTCGGCCTCGCTCGGCAGCCTATCGCCCGGCGGAGCGAGGGCCTTGCGGACGCCGAGATCTCCGGCCGGAAACGCGTCACGATCGCCCAAGCCCCGTAGGCGCACGTAGGCCGCTGTCCAGGGTCCGACGCCCGGAAGGGTGCGTAGCGCCGCGGTCGCCGCGTCGGCCGGAGCCGCGCGTAGCGCTTGGAGATCGATCGCGCCGGAGGCGACGGCCGCCGAGGCTCCAAGCAGCGAGCGCGCCTTCGCCCCGGTGAGCCCCAGCTCGCGTAGCGCGGGCTCCCCCGCTTCGGCGAGCGTTTCCGGCTCGGGGAAGAAGCGGAGCGGCGGCTCCTCCTTCTGTCGATCGAACCGGGGCGCCGGGCGGCCGAAGCGGGCGACCATCCGGCCGCCGATCGTGCGCGCCGCCGCCACGCTCACCTGCTGGCCGAGGATCGCGCGGATCAGCGCCTCGAACGGATCGTCGTAGACCGGCAACCGCATCCCCGGCCGCGCGGCGACGAGCGGCGCGAGGATCGAATCGGCTGCGGCGAGTGCGTGCAACTCGGCGAGCGGAGCGTCGAGATCGAACATCCGGCCGACCACGACGGGCAGCTCGGCCGGATCGAGGGCGCCGGCCACCCGCACCTCCACCGACTTCTTTGCTCCGAATCGGATTCCGATCGTCGCATCCCGGCCACGCAACGCGCGCCGGTACTCCCCGGCCGCGAAGCCTTCGAGCCCTGGGATCGCCCGCGCTCCGAGAAACGCGCCGAGCCAATCGGCATCGAAGGGGTCTTGGATCGGGATTTTCAAGCTCTACCGCTCGAGGATCTTCGCCAGGCGGAGCAGCTCGGGATCGAGCGTCTTCTTGCCGGCCATCCCGAACACCACAGCTCCGCCCGCAAGCCCGGCGCGCGCGACCGCCCGGATCGCCGCGTTCATCCCCGGCGCGTCGCCGTCGCTGGTGAGGACCGCAATGCGTTTCATGCCAGGATGATACTGCGCGGTCACATCCGGAATGGGGTAGATTTCAGGCCCGAAAGGAACTTGCTGATGCCCAAGGCGCCCGCGGCGACGTTGGCGGTCCCGCGAATCGAGTCGGTCCAAGTCAAACGGTACCGCGCGTTGCGCGATGCCGAGGTCATGCCGGACGCCCGGCTCCTGCTGCGGATCAAGGACGCCCCTTTCTCCCAGCCGATCCTCGCCAAGTTCGCTTCGGACGGTACGCTCAAGATGCTCGCCTATTTGGTGCTCCTCTTCGATCCGGAGCCGCCTCAGCTGATCGGACTCGAAGAACCCGAGAACTATCTTCACCCACGTCTGCTGCCTGAGCTGGCCGAGGAGTGTCGCGAGGCGAGCGGAAGAGCTCAGCTTCTGGTCAGCTCGCACTCGCCGTTCTTCGTCAACGCCCTGCGACCGGAAGAAGTCTGGACTCTGTATCGCAACGAGAAGGGATTCACGCAGGCGCGACGAAGCGCCGACATGAGAGGAATTCGCGAGCTGGTAGCGGAGGGCGGCCAACTCGGCGACCTCTGGATGGAAGGATACTTCGACGCGGGCGATCCGATGACCGCAAGCGGCGGACGGAAGACCGGCCGCAACGGACACTGAGCCGTGCCCGTCGAAGAGCTCGAAGCTTGGTTCTTGGGTGACATCGAGGCCTTGCGGGCAGCCTACCCTCGCGTCCCTTCGACTCTTGCTCAACGGAGAGGGTTCCGCGATCCCGATGCGATTCAAAACACCTGGGAAACTCTCGAACGTCTGCTTCAGAAGTCGGGGTACCACCCTCAGGGGTTACCCAAGATCGCGGTAGCGCGAGCCATCAGTGCTCACATGGATCCGGAGCGCAATGCGTCCCGGAGCTTCCAGGTCTTTCGGGACGGCCTTCGCGAGCTCGTCGGCGCCTGATTCCCTACCCCAGCAGCCGCGCCCGGATATCCTTGCCTTCCAGGGTGGCGCGGTATTCGAACAGGTCGGCAAGGCGGATGATGGCGCCTAGGCCGGTGCCTAAGCCGCCCCGCCGGAGCAGGAGCGCGGGGTCGATCGGCCCGCCGCCGTCGCAGCCGTCGATCACGGCCATCGCGAGATCGACGATCGGCGGCCCGGAATCGCGGGCGGAGACCGAGAGCAACGGCCGGGGGCCTTCGGTCGCGGTCTCAAGGCGGAGCGCGCCGCCGCCCGCATGACGGACCATGTTCGAGGCCAGCTCGCAAACCACGATCGCGACCTCGCGGGCGCGGCGGTGACCGAAGCCGGCTTCGAGCGCCATCCTTCGCGCGAGAGAACCGGCCGAGACGACGTCGCTGCGCCCCCGGATCGCGAGATCGCGAACCCGGGGTGCCGGCGCCGCCTCGAGGATCGCCATCTAGCCTGCCGCCCGCGCGTTCATGCCGAGCTGGTCGGCTTCGCGGAGGTAGAGCTGCAAGGCGTCGCGCAGGCTGCGTAGCGTGCGTACGCCGGTCAAGTCGACTCCGATGTGGGTGAGCGTCTGGGCGATCGCCGGATTGATCCCGCTGATGATGCAGTCGGCGCCGAGCAGGCGCACGGCCTTGGCCATCTTGATGAAGTGGTCGGCGGTCTTGGTGTCCATCACGTCGATGCCCGTGATGTCGACGATCGCCAAACGCGACTGCTTGGCGACGATCGTTTCGAGCAGCGTCTCGGTCATCTCGGCGCTCCTCTGGCTGTCGACGATGCCCACGACCGGCAGACAGAGCACGCCCGACCAGACCTCGATGATCGGGGTTGAAAGGTCGCGGATCGCCGCCTGTTGCAGCTCGATCGTCTGGAGCTTGCCTTCCAGCTCGCGGTTGGTCACCTCGTGGCGTTCGAGCGCTTCTTTAAGCGCGCGCTTGGCTTCGCCCAGCTCCTCGACGAAGACGGTGAACGCGGTCTCCAGCTCGGAGAACGCGTCCTCGTCGTCGAACGACCGGAGCAGCTCCAGGCTCGGCTCGAACTCGTCGACGCTCGCGTACGACAACGCCTCGATCACCCGCTGGATCCGGCGGTACGGAATCTCGATGGTTTCTCCCTCGTTCATGACTTTTCTTTCTCCCGGCTCAGTCGGTGTTGGCGGCGTCGAGGGCGGCGCGACGATCGTTGATCCAGGTGAACGCCTCGTCGCGACTGGAGAAATAGACCAGCGGCGCCTTGTCGGCGCGGTCGCCGAACAGCTTGAACGCGGTCAGGACCAGCTTGATGATCACCCGCGCTTTGAGCGGCGCGCTGTGGATCGCGAGCCCGCGCACCGGCATGCGGAGCATGCTTTCGTTGGCGATCCGGCGGACTTCCGGCTCCATCTTTTCGAGCTTCGCGGCATCGATCGCGAAGAACACCTGCTTGCGACCGACCGACCATTCCTCGTGGCGCCGACACATCTCGGTCGCCTCCTCGGGCAGGACGATGCCGACAAATTCCATGACCATGATGTCCGGCTCGATGAAATAGGTTTTCTGTTTTCCTACCTGTGGGTCGTAGACCATCTCTTACTCCTCCTCGAAAATTCATCCGTCCAAGCCACGATCAAGAGCTTCGGCGCCTACGCGCCCAGCAGCGCCTCGGCGGAAAATCCCATCACCAGGGCGGTCGCGTCGTCGTGATCGCGACCGAATTTTTCGACGATCCGCCGCGCCACCTCCAGCGGCTCGCCGGGCAGGGCGAACCGCAGGTCGCCGCGCGTCGAGACGCCGTCCGACACCAGGCAATAGACGTCGCCCGGTTTCATCGAAAACGGCATCGCGCGACAGCGCCGCAGGTTGTGGCCGACGATGCCCGCCGAGCAGAACAGGCCCGGCGAGGCTCCGGCGAGAGCGACCACGTCGATGTTGCCGACGCCGCAGAAGCTCCCCTTGCCCGCGGCGTCGACCTTGAGCACGCCGACCGCCGCGCCGCGCGTCTCGCGCAACGCCTCGTGACAATGCAGGACGATCTCCTCGACCGTGAGCGTTTGCGTCTCGCGAATCGCTGCGACCGCGCGCACCGCGGCGATCGACGCTTCGTGGCCATGGCCGAGACCGTCGATCACCGCGGCGATAAAGTCGGGATCGCCCGCTTCGATCAAGAACTCGTCTCCGCATGCGGCCATCCCGCGAAAGGGGCGACTCCAACCGCCCGCCCTCACCGCTCTCCTTGAAACGCGCAGGTGACGACCGTGCCGCGCCCCGGCGCGGTCTCGATCGCGAACTCGTCGGTCAGCTTTTTGACCGCGGCGAGCCCTTTACCCATGCCGCGATCCGAACGATAGGTGCCGGCGAAGATCGTTTGCAGCTTGACCGCATCGATCCCGGGCCCGGAGTCGCGGGCGATGATCTCCAGCCGGGGCTCCCCGTCGTCCAGGCGCGGACGCAGCTCGATCATCCCCTGGCCGGCGTAGAACACGATGTTTCGCGCCAGCTCGGAGACCGCGGTCGCGACCTTCACCGACTTGAATTTCGACAGGCCTAAGCGGACCGCTTCGGACCAAGCGTCGAGGCGCGCCGCCGCGATGTCCTTTTCGGCGTCGATCGGCAAGCGTTTCGGGCCGATCGGTACGCCGGACGGCGCCGGCACGACCTGGGATCCTCCCGCGAGCACGCGGGTGCAGGCCGCCATCAGCTCGGTGCTGCCGTTCTTCGCGAATAGGCGGACGGAGCTTTCGAGGTCCGACAGCACGCGGCGACGGTCCACCTCGGTGAGGTCTTCCACCGCGATCTGGGCCAGCGCCCCCAGGCGCCGATAGATGCTCCGCTGGGTGATCTCGGAGATCGAGCCCGAAAGCACCGCGCCGATCGCGCTCTCGACCGTGCGCAGGGTGGAAGCCGCGGGGGCCATCGGAGCCATCGAGATCCTCGCCCTCATCCGGCCGGTTCGAGCCGCGCAAGCGCGAGGTCGAGGTTGAGGGCGGTATGGAGCGCGTCCAGCTCGACGCCCATCTCGACCAGGGTCATCGCAACCGCCGGCCGCACGCCCACCAGGTAGCACTCGGCGCCCATGAAGCGGACCGACCGGCCGATGTCGTTCAAGATTCGGGTGATGTAGCTGTCGATGATTTCGACGCCCGAGACGTCGAGCACGACCCCCTTGGCGCCGCTCTCGCGCACGCGGTCCATCAGCGCCGCCTGGAGGTCGAGCGCCAATCGATCGTGGAGCTCGATCTGGATGCTGACCAGCAGGCAGTTGCGGATCTGGATGATTGGAACGGCTTGCTCCCCTTGGGGAGCCAAGGCGGGACTATGACTCACGGCAATGACCACCCCTCCGGATCTTCCAGGCTTAAAGATCGCTTCGTTCCGAGGTCAAAGTTCTCCAGCACGGCAGGGATCTCCCCACCCCCGACACGAACCTTGATCTTCGGTGTCAGAAAGCGTGGTGCGCGAAGCCGCCGAAAAGGAGCCGCCGATCGCAAGAAAGTTGAAATTCGATGCGCGCGGATCGGAAACCCGGTCCGTTTTCCCGCCCCGACCGAAACGGCCCGGCAAAAAGGCGCCAACTATTGGAGGAGGGTCAGATGTAATTGGCGGGGTGGCCGGTCTGAAAGCCGACGACGCGCTCGCCCGGGAGGAAAGCGCCTTCCTGAGCGAGATCTTCGATCGCCGCGAGGACCGCCGCCCCCTCGGGACCGATCAGGAGACCTTCGTGGCTCGCCGCGCGCGCCGAAAGGGCGGCGATCCGGGACTCGTCGATCGCCAAGGCGCGCCCGTCGCTTTCCCGCACCGCCCGGAGCACGAGGAAATCGCCGATCGCCTTCGGCACCCGGAGACCCCAGACCTGCGTCTCCGGATTCTCCCAAGGAGGCGCCGACGTCTCCCCGCGTTCGAAGGCGCGGACGATCGGCGCGCAGCCCGCCATCTGCACGATCACCAGCTTCGGCCGCTTGCGTCCGATCAAACCGAGCCGTTCCAGCTCGTCGAACGCCTTGTGCATGCCGACGATGCCGGTGCCTCCTCCGAGCGGATAGACGATCCAATCCGGTAGCTCCCAGCCGAATTGCTCGGCCAGCTCCAGGCCCATCGTCTTCTTGCCCTCGATCCGGTAGGGCTCGCGGAGGGTGGAGACCCCCCAATACCCCTCGCCCCCCTGCTCCAGCAGCTTGGCCGCCTCGACCAGCGTGCCGGGCGAGGAAAGCACCTCGGCGCCGTGCTCCCGGCAGCGGTCGAACACGGTCCGCGGCGTGTCTTCCGGCAGGGCGACCCGGGCCGGCAGACCCGCCGCCGCCGCGTAGGCGCAGAGGGCGAGCGCGGCGTTGCCGGCGCTCGCGAGCTGCAAACCCGGCGCGGCCAGCTCGCGCGCCCGGTTGACCGCGAGCGACAGGCCGCGCGCCTTGAACGAGCCGGTCGGGTTGAGCGATTCGTCCTTGAGCCAGAGCTCCATTTCCGAGAGCGGAGAAAGCGGCGCGCCGGCAAACAGCGCCTCGGGCCGGCGCAGACGTACGAGCGGCGTGCCCCCTTCGCCCAGATCGACCCGGTCGTCGAACCCGGCGACCGGCAACAGCTCGCGGTAGCGCCAGAGCGTCCAGGGACGAGCGGGCAGCGCCGCGCGCAGGCGCCGGCCCTTCTCGACATCGAGATCGTAACCGACCAGCCAGGGGGCGCCCGCGGGCGACAGGAACGCCGGTTGGTCGAGCGGCGCGGAGACGCCCGTGCGCGAGCAGATCAGCTCGGTCGCCCAGCGTTCGCCGTCGGTCGGAAGGGTCACTGCGGCGGGGTCTCGTCGATTAGGTCGGAGCTGAAGTCGGAGAACAGGGCTTCCGGGATCGCCTGGTCGGCGGCCAGCCGGCCGGTCGTGAACTTCTCCTCCTCCGAGGTCGCGGCGTCGATCTGATCCTTGTACTTCTCTACCAGATCCGCGTTGTGGTGGAGCGCCAAGGTCAGCTCCTCTTCCACTTTCCGGGTGCCGAGGTCGGCGATCCGCTGGTCGAGCTCGGCGATCCGCGCCGGATCGGTCTCCTGGGCGCGCTGGCTCTTGAGCAACCGCAGATAGTCGCGATCGCCGGCCGCGAGCTGCGCTTCGAGGTCGTGGTTCATCTGCCAGCGCTGGACCTCGCGCACCCGATCGGCCACCCATTGCAGCTCTTTCGGGTTGTCGCCCAGCTCGCGCGCCGCGGCGAGATCGACCGCGCCGAGCGGCTCTCCCTGGCCCTTCTTCCCTTCGCGCAGCGCGGCGGCCTTCTTCTGGACCTCGACGAACATCTGCACTTGCGGCTCGGTCAGCAGGCCGTCTTCCGGCGGCGTAAACTCGAAGCCGGCCAGGTCAGACTCGGAGGACTCGGCCGTCGCCCCTTGAGCGGCCGGTTTGGCGGGAGCCGCCGAGCCCGAGAGCTGCCCCTTCCCGCCGCACCCCGCGAGGCACGCCAACGCCAAGAACCCTCCGCAGAGCGTCCTCGCAGTCCTTGCCGTCTTTTGGGTCCTGTTCGCCATGGAAACGCCCGCGATGCTATCAGCAACCCGCCGCGCGGAGCGCCATTTCATACCCCTCGCGGTAGCGAGCGGCTACCTGCTCCCAGGTCAGCTCGCGCTCCGCCTTCGCGCGACCGGCCCGGCCCATCGCCCGGCAGCGGGCGGGGTCGCGGAGCAGCTCGATCAACGCCGCGGCGACCGAGGCCGGGGCGCCCTCGTCAGTGAGCAGACCGGTCCGGCCGGGCTCGACCGCGAGCGGAATTCCGGAAATGCCGGAGGCGACAACCGCCAGACCGCTCGCCATCGCTTCAAGGATCACGTTCGGCAGGCCATCGACGTTGCCCTGCGCGTCGTGGACGGCGGGCAGGACGAACAGATCGGCCGCGCGATAGAGATCGGGCAGGGTGTCGCGCAGGACGCCGCCCGGCAAGTGGACGCGGCCGCCGAAGCGCGCGGCCTCTTGTTCGAACTTGGGCAGCAGGTCGCCCCCCCCGGCGAGCACGACATGGGCCTCCGGCATCGCGGCGAAGAGCTCGGGCAGCGCATCGAACAGGACGTGAAAGCCCTTCTTGGTCGCCATCCGCCCGACGCCGAGCGCGAGCGGCGCCTCGGCCGGAATGCCGAGCTTCGCCCGCCAGCCGCCGGGATCGGGGTCGGCGGGCGTGCGGGGCGAAAAATGCCGTATGTCCACCCCGTACGGGATCACCCGCGAGCGCTCCTCCGGAAAGCCGAGGGCGGTCACCCGCGCCACCAGCTCGGGCGAGCAGCCGGTGAGCAGGCGAGCCCTGCGGAGCGCGGAGCGCGCGAGAGTGCGGACCCCCGGCTTCTCGGCCAGGAAGACGTCGCTGCCATGCAGGCCGATCGCGAACGGCACTCGGGAGACGGTCGCCGCGATCAAGCCGTTCGGCACGATCCAATGCGCATGGACCAGATCGTACGACTCCCGCTTCAGCTCATGGATCACCGCGCGCCGCGCGCCCCAAGCGTAGAACGGAGCGACCAGCGCCGCGCCTCCCTTCACTTTCTCGTCCGCTTCCAGGCTCCGGCCGTAACCGAGCACCTCGCGCGACTCCGGCGCGTAGCGAAAGGTGCGGGCCAAGACGCCGTCCGCGATCCACGACTCGGCCAGCCCGGCCGCGTGCGGCGTGAGCACGGTGACCCGGTCGCCGCCGCGCACCAGGCCCACGGCCAAGTCGCGAATGAACGGCCCGGCGCCGTCCTCCGGGGTGCGCGGATAGGTCTGGGTGAGGAAGAGGAGATTCAAGGGAGGGTCGCGGGAGGGGGCTCGCTCACTCCAACCATTCCTTGATCGAGTAGCTGTCCGGCCGGCGGAAGCTTTTGAAGGTCAGCATCTCGCCCAACAAACCGGTCGTGAGCACCTGGATCCCCATCAGCATCAGAAGCATGCCGAGCAACAGCAGCGGCCGGTTCGACAGGTAAGAACCGAGGAACCAGAGGACCGCTAGATAGAGGTTGATACCGAAGCCGAGACCGAGAAACACCAGCCCGACCGCGCCGAACAGATGGAGCGGCCGGCGCGTGTACTTGGTGATGAACAAAACCGTCAGCAGGTCGAGCAGGCCTTTATAGAAGCGGTCCCAGCCGTACTTGCTCACCCCGTGGCGCCGCGGGTGGTGAACCACGTCCACCTCCCCCACCAGGAAGCCGCGCCGGCTCGCGAGCACCGGGATGTAACGGTGCAGCTCGCCGTAGACCGAGATCTCCGCCAACACCTCGCGCCGGTAGACCTTGAACCCGCTATTGAAATCATGCAAGTCGACCTGCGCGAGCTTCCGGGTCACCCAGTTGTAGAACCGAGAGGGCCAGCGCTTCGAAGCCGGATCGCGGCGGTGCTTCTTCCACCCCGAGACGAGATCGAGCTTCCGCTCTTCGAGCGCCGCGAGCATGCGAGGAATCTCTTCCGGCGCATCCTGAAGATCACCGTCCATCGTGACGACGATTTCGCCCTGCGAATGATCGAACCCGGCGGTAAGAGCCGCGGCCTTGCCGAAGTTCCGCCGCAGGCGGACCAATTTCACCCGCGGGTCGATCTCGCGAGCCTCGCGCACGCGATCCGGCGTGCCGTCTTTCGAGCCGTCGTCGACGAACACGATCTCGAAGCTCCGCGAGAGCCCGTCGAGCACCGCGGCCACCCGCGACGCCAACTCCAGCACGGAGTCCGCCTCGTCGAGGACGGGGATGACGACCGAGATTTGGACTTCGGCGGGAATCGGCTCGGGCACCCCGACGGAAGGCGTATCCACCACCGGTCGCGGCCCGAATACGGGCTGGCTGCTCATCAGGGGGCGGATTGTAGCAGGGGGGGCAAATACCGCGACCCGGGCGTAACTCGTTATCCTAGAAAAGGCCCCGATCCACGACTGCTATGCCACAGGGAAAGAATCTCGACGGCCTCGGAGTTCTCTGCGATTTGATAGTAGAGGTAGTACCGAATACGCCCCAGAAAGACTCGACGGACCCTCGAATTGCGAGGATGCTCGACCCGCTCTCCGGCCGAAGGGAGTCGCGAAGCGAGATCGAATCCTCTCTCGATTTCTTCGTCAAACGCCGACGGCGCCTTTGGTCGATTGTGCTGCCACCAGATCGCAACCGTTCGAATCTGAAGGCTGGCGCGGCGAGAGACAGCTATCCGATGGCTCAACGGGCAGCCAACGCTCGAAGCTCGGCCAGAAGCTCATGGCCATCGACAAACTCGCCGCGACGGATCTCGTCCATCGCCTCCGACAGCTCGCGCTCCTGATCCGCCGAGAGACGGATCGGCTCTTGGTCATCAGAGGCCAAAACCATGACCTTCGAGCCTTCGGCCAGGAACTCCTCCGGAACTTCGACTTTGCCTCCGATGACCGTACCCGTGGCGATCTTCATAGAGCGATTCTAGGAGCGCCATGCTAGCTCACGCAACCACCTCCCAGCCCACCTGCGGTATCGGCTACGCAACGGGAACACAGGCGGTCTCAGGAGCCGTTCCGCCAAGCGGGCTGGAATTCTAAGTGCCGAGCTGGTGCTCGGCGTTCCCGGGAAAAGCGCCCAGCGGCCACCTCCGGCTATTATCGCCGCCCCATGGACGCTCCTATCCCCCGCCGCTTCGAGCGCTATGTCGCGATCGGCGATAGCTCGACGGAGGGACTGGAGGATCCGGACGGGCGGGGCGGCTATCGCGGCTGGGCGAATCGGTTGGCGGAGCGGGTCGCGGCAGAGCAGGGGTCGCTGCTGTATGCAAACCTCGGCATTCGAGGCCGGCGGACGCGGCAGATTCTGGAGGGGCAGCTGGATCGAGCCGTGGCGATGCGCCCGGATCTGGTCACTCTGTTTTCCGGCACGAACGACGTGATCGCCCGGAGGTTCGATGCTGACTCCGTGGCGCGCGACGTGGAACGGATGCAGCGGACGTTGATCGAGGGCGGGGCGACGCTGCTGACGTTCACGCTGCCGGATCTTGGCCCGGTGTTGCCGCTCGCCCGGCGGCTGGCGTCTCGGGTTCTGGCGCTCAACGCGGCGCTACGCGAGGTCTCGGCGCGGACCGGAGCGATCCTGGTCGATTTCGCCGCGCATTCGGTGGCGTCCGAACCGCGGCTCTGGAGCGACGACCGGTTGCATGCCAACTCGCTGGGCCACGAACGGATCGCCGCGGCGCTCGCCCACGCGCTTGGCCTGCCGGGGGCCGATGCCTCGTGGGCCGAGCCTCTGCCGGTGCGGCCCCCTGCGACGTTCGGCGAACGGCTCGGCGCCGAAATCGACTGGGGGCGCCGCCATCTCCTCCCTTGGGCCTGGCGGCATTTGCTCGGAAGATCCTCCGGTGACGGACGGACGGCGAAACGGCCGGAGCTGGCGGCGGTGGTTCGTGCGGGCGAGCGGAGCGAAGGTTCTCGTCCTCTGCGTACTGCTTAAGGGTGAGGCCTTGCAAGGATGAAATGACACCTTGCGCCGACTTCAACATGTCCCAGAGGTGGACGGCGTCGCGGGCAGGATCAGGCAGCATAGAGGAGGTGTTGATTCGCCAGAATCGCCTGGCGACGGAACGGATTCCGGAGGCCCTTCTTCTCGACCAGATCTACATCCCGTCCAAAGATTTTCTCGAGTTCCTCGCGCATCGCCGAAAGGTCCCACAGGGTCCACGGGGCCTCCGCCTCGAAGGTCACGAGGACATCCACGTCGCTGTCAGGGCGGAAATCCTCACGTAGGACAGAGCCGAACAGGGCGAGCTCGGTCACTTTCCAGCGCCGGCAGAAGTCGGTGATGTGGTCGCGGTCGATCGAGATTTCGGGCATTGCCTCAACCCTCGGGGTGATTCTACCTCACGCGCCCTACCCCGAGTCTTCAGCGCACCCCGGCGCACTTGTGGAGATTTTCGAGCCACATCTGGTGGCCGTTCGACATCCGGTGCGGCAGGAAGACGGCCTGTCCTTTCGCCGCCCAGCCGTGCTGCCTCTCTTCGGTGACAACGTGGCAGCCGCCGCCGGGAGTCTCGCGAAGCAGCCAGGCGTGGTAGGCGTAGACGCCGAAGCCGCGGGCGTCCCAGGCGATCCGCTCGTAGGGCTCGAACTCCTTCACTTGCGATTCGATCGCGGTGCTGAAGGTGCGCCAGCGAAACCGCGTGCCGTACGCGAGATCGGTCGGCGCCCCTTCCACGATCCGGACGTTGTTCGAATTGGGATACCAGACCGGCCAGATCGTCGCCCGAATCAGCCAAGCCCACACCCGTTCCCTGGGGACCGTCATCGCGAGCTCGTTGTGGACATGGACGGGGTGGGTCGAGAGATCGAACTCGGCAGGCCAGAGGATATCGGCGGCGGGTTGGTTCACGGCGGGATCTCCAGGATCTGCAAGCGAGAAATGGGGAAAAATTCTATCGATCCTAGGGTTGGACGGCCGCCCCCTCCCGGTTCCCGCGCGGGCGCACGGGTCGGAAGAGGGCGGTACTGGATTTCTGAAAAGTTCGTTCCTTCAGTGAACCGCCATCGGCAACAGCTCGAGAACAGGAGAGGTCGGCAGCGGGAAAGAAGCGAACGCTTCGCGGGCCGCGGGCAGAGCGCGAAGACCGCCGGGCAGGGACGTGGGCGAGCCCTGGATCAGCAGTCCGACCTGTTTCATCTCGCCGAGCAGATTGCCCCAGACGCCCGGCCCGGCTGGGTCCCAACGGAGCCGCTCATAAGCCGAGTGGGACAGGTGGCCGTACCGAGCGTTGGGATCGAAGCTGACCCCGAGCGGGCAGGGTTCACACCGCGGCTGGATCCACGTCATCTCGTGGAACGCTTCGAGCGGATTGAGCACCATGTCCCTCATCGCGGCGAAGAAGCGGTGCAGCTCGCGCAGCTGCCCTTCGCTGGAGAGGCTGAACACGGGCCACTCGGTCGGACGGTTTTCGAGCAGCTCGCGCACCCGGCGGGTGCCGCCCAGCTCGTCGTACGGATCGCTGGCCTCGATCAGCACGTCGCGGAACCGGGTGTCGACGGCGGCCAAGCCCACGGCGCAGCACATCTGGAAGTCGTGAGCCGTGACCACATTCGTGCCGCCCGAGGGCCAGAGCCGGCGCACGGCCACGAACTTCTCGTCGCAGGTCGGATCGTCCACCTCGACCACCGGCCCCGAGAAATCGTCGAACCGCGTCCGCGTGATCATCTCGTGCAGCACCATGATCTCGTAGCGGCTCAAGGGCAAACCGTCGCCCATCAGCTTGGCCCGCAGATCCCCCAGCTCCTCGAAGCTCCGCCGCCCCGCCGCCAACTCCCAGCACTCCTGATGGTACTTCTGATTCAAAAGCAGGTAACCCAATGCACCCCAGAGTCCTTTCATGACGACCTCCAGAAGATCCCGGTCAGCTATATCGCCGTCGGTCTATCTGGAGAGACGGGGGTGGATCAATTTTTCCGGCCCTTTGCCTGGCATTTCTTAAAAAGGTCGTTCGCGTCGTTCCAGATCGTCCAGGGGGTGTAGAAATCCTCGACGATGAGTCCGCGGCGACTCACGACGCTCCGAAGATAGGGAAGGGCCGCCTGGCACTGGTTCTGAGCAATGTATGCTCGCGCAAGGGAAAGAGCGTTTTGAGGATCATCCCTTGTGGTGTGGGCTTCGGTGAGAAGATCGATCGCTCCATCGAAGTTTCCTTCGCGCCAGGCCAATTCACCTTGAAGCTCGAGGTCGAAACTCTCACTCAGAGCAGAGGGATACCGCTTTCGAATATCTCCGACCATCTTCGCCAACCTGCTTGCAAGACTGAGGTCACGGCCCTCAAGAGCGATCAGCGCGGCGTTCCGAAACAATTTGAGATAGGTCGGAATCTGTTCCAGCTCCTCTACCTCTTTAAGCAGGCGGGACATTTGAGAAAAGTCTTCGGTCTTCGCGAAGCACTTGGCGCGGAGGATTGAACGGACTCCGTCGTTGCGACCAAATTTTTCTTGCTTATTGAGGCTCGATGAAGCCACCAGAACCTCTTGGGCTTCATCGAACTTCGATTGAAACAGCAGGGCCTGCGCCAGAAGCAGTTGGCTCGTGCTCAAGTCTCCGGATTCGTCGGGGTGCATCGACCATTCTCTAAACTCTGCCTCGGCGCCGGCCGCGTCTCCGTCCGCGATCTTGATCTTTCCCGACAGCCAGTAAAAGGGATGGTCGTAGAACCTCCCGCGCAGCTCCTCGAGCGCCTCCCTCGCCGCTTTGGGGTTCCCGGCCGCGGAGAGGGTGGAAGCGAGATACTCCGCCATCTCCGGTTCTTCGGAAGCCCGGAGATTAGAGGCATCCGCGATCGCTAGCTCGGGTTGCACACGGTTGACCTGTGCCATGACGATTTGCTTCAAGGTATCGAGATCAGGCCGGATTTTCTGCGCGGCCTTAAAACTCTTGATCGCTTCCTCATAGTCCTGGCGGAGGATGGCGGACCAGGACCGGACCATGTGGCAATCCCATGCCCTGGAGTCTTTGCAGATCGGCTCGGACTCGCGCGCGGCTTCGAGCGATCCGAGATAGTCGCCATACGCGGACCGATACGACATGAGGCGCCAGTAGATGCCTGGCTCGTTCGGCGTCCGGCGTTTCGCTTCCAAGACCTCATCGATCGCCGGCTGCATCTTGCCAGCTGCCCCCAAGCGATCAGCTGCTCTTAAATTAAACCAGGTGGCAATTTGAGCCCGAGCGATGAAAGCACCGATTCCACCGGCGCAGAGGAGAAGCAGCAAAAGGGACACCAGCGCTTGGCGAACGCGTTTTCTTCGTTCCAGCCGCTCTAATAAAAACCGCCCCAACTCCCTCTTCAACTCCCCTACGCCCGCCCGCTTCTTCGAATCGCGATCCAGCGCCCGTTCGACCGCGGCCACGAAGGTCCCGGGAAGCTCTTTCCGCAGCTCCTTAAGCCAACGCCGCTTCCGTCCCTGGTGCGCGGCGCGTAGCTCGTCGAACGAGGTTCCGGTGACCGGAAACTCCCCTGTCACGAGGTAGAACAGCAGGACACCGAGGGCGTAGAGGTCGGACGCTGGTGAGGGGGGTTTACCTTCAAACAGCTCCGGGGCGAGGTAGAGGGGGGTTCCGGAGAGCGAAGGCTCTTCGCTTTGGATAACTGCCGTATCGCGACCGACTCCGAAATCGGTGAGGACGATTCGGCCATCGTTTTCTCGGACGACGTTCTGCGCTTTGACGTCGCGGTGAATGATTCCTTGGGCATGGACTGCGGCGAGGGCGCGGCAGAGGGCGATTCCGATCTCGGCGGCTTCGCGGGCTCCGAAGCGGCCCTGCTCCTTGAGCATCTCGGCGAGGTTCTTCCCTTCGAGGAACTCCATCCAGAATCCGACCCGGCCGTCCGCCCCCGCCGCGCCGTAGACCGTTGCCACGTTCGGGTGGCGGACCTTGGCAAGCAGACGCCCTTCGCGAAGGGTCTCGGCTTCGCGTTCCGGCGTGCGGGCTGAGGCTCGGATCAGCTTGAGGGCGACGATTCGATCGAGCCGCGGCTCACGCGCTTTGTAGACGTCTCCGAAAGCTCCACGGCCGACGCGTTCGAGGATTTCGAGCTCGCCCCAGTGGGTAGGCACAGCCTCGTCAAGTTCCTCGTCCTCGTCGAGATCACCAATGATGCCGCCCTCGGCGAGCCAGGTCCGGTGGAAAGTGGCGACTTCGGAAATCGCGGCGAGGGCGCGGATTCGTTCTTTCTCTTCCTCGTTGCCGGCGGACGATTCGGCCTGTTGCCAGTCGATCATATCGCCCTTGGCAAGAGCCTCGATCAGGGCGGAAAGGCGAGGGTCTTCCGGCTCTTCCTGTTCGTCCTGTCGATCGTCGGCAAGATCGTCGAAGGAGCGGCTCACTTGACCATCTTCGAGACCAGCCGCTTCACTGCGCGTTCGTAACCCACGCGGGCCGCGTCGGGACTCGGCTTGCCGAACATAAGGGCCACGTCGCCCCAGTTGAGGTCGAGCTCGAGTTTGGCGTAGAGAAGAGCTTGGTCCTCCTCGCTGAGCCTGGAGCGCGCCGTCATAACCCGTTCGAGCTTCTCCTTCTCGATCGCCTCTTCCATGGGGGAGAGCCCCTCCGCAGCCAGGCTCGTGACCGTGCCTTCCGCGGCCGGCTGGCGGCTCGCGCGGCGATGCTGGTCGATCAGGCACCTCTTCATGGTGACGAACAGGGCGACGCCGAAGGCGCCGCTGTGCTTAGGATCGAACAGATCGACCCGGCGGAAGGTCTGGGCCAGCGCGTCCTGCACCACGTCTTCGGTTTCGACCAAGTTCCGCAGGCGCTTCGGCAACCGGCCATGCGCATAGCGGCAGAGCCGCTCGCGCAGCTTTTTCCACAGCTTCTCGCGCGCTTCCAGGTCGCCGTTCCGCGCGCGGAAGAACAGACCTCGGGTCGAATCCATGGGCGAAGACATGTGCTTCCGGCTCCCGTACTTCGTCTCTAGTCGTGATGCAGGGAGGAGATGATAGTCCGCAGGGCGGTTCCGAACAATCGCCGATTCTGCATATCAACTTCCGCTCCCAATTCGCTTCGAAGCCCGCGTGGATGTACGCCGCTTCTCCTGGTTTCCTGACGACGCATCCGGCGTCAAGGCCTACAGGAAAAGTGACGCGATGGACCGATATATCTCCTCAGTGCCTGATGGATGTACGCGATCTCATCTTTTTTGTTCGAACCCTGTTCGGTTTCCCGTTCGCCGTCGTTGATCTCTAGTGAACGCCTAGTCAGGGAGCGGGCCGGGCGTCGACCGCGGGGAACTTCACCCCGGGAGGGCTTGAGATGATTGCGATCGACCTACCACCCGGCGGCGGACGTGCTTTGTTCGAAGAGCACTACGAGCTGATCCACAAGACGATCTACGGCGTCGCTCGCCGTAAGCGGCTCGACGCGGAGAGTGTCGAAGAGTTCTCGGGCTTCGCATTCGTCAAGATGCTCGATGACGATGCGGTCGTGCTGCGCAACTTCGAGGGGCGCAGCACGCTCAAGACCTACCTGGTCACCGTGGTCCAGCGGCTCTACCTGGATTTCCAGATCCACCGCTACGGCAAATGGCGCCCCTCCCGCCGCGCGCTGCGACTCGGCCCGCTCGCGATCGAGCTCGACCGGCTGCTCCATCGCGACGGCAAGTCGCTCTACGAGGCGGCGGACTGGCTACGCGAACGGGGTTTCGGCGAACATTCTCGCGAAACCCTCGCGACACTCGCCCGGTCGATACCCAACCAGCGCCGCCGGCCGCGCCTGGAGCAGTTGGAGCGGGCGGAAGAGGTGGCCTGCGACGGCGGAGTCGAGGAGCGGCTACTCGCGCGGGACCGCCGGCGGGCAGCCGTTCGCATCGGCAACGCGCTCACCAAGGCGCTCGACGCGCTGCCGGCCGAGGATCGCCTGATGCTCCGCCTGCGCTTCGAAGAGGAACTGACCGTGCGGGCGATCGCCGCCCATTTCGGCATCGAAGCGCGCCAGCTCTACAGCCGCTTCGAGCGCCTGCTGGTCAACCTGCGCCGCGCGCTCGAAGCGGCGGGGGTCGAGAAAAGCGCCGCGCTCCCCCTGTTCGAAGGATGGGGAGCGGATCTGGAGCTGGCGCTCGGGTAGATCTCAGGGTCGGGAGGTTCCCCTGGGTGCGCGGGCGTCTCGCCCGCAATGGCGGGCCGGAGGCCCGCGTACCCAGGAAGGGGCGGGGCTGAGAGTGGTATAGCCGCTCGGTCTCGTCCGGCCGCGGGTAAGATCCGCGCTCCATGCCGAACCTGCCGATCGTGGTCGTGGGTGCCGGGGCCGCCGGGCTGGTCGCGGCGATCTTCGCGGCGCGCTCTACTCAACGACCCGTTCTGTTGCTCGAAGGAACGCCGGACGGCGGGCGAAAGATCCTGGTCTCGGGCGGCGGGCGGTGCAATGTGCTCCCTTCCGAGCTTGCGCCCGAGCGTTTCGTCACCGACTCCTCCCCAAACACGCTGCGCAAAATGCTCCGCTCCTGGCCTCTGGCCGAGCAGCGAGAGTTTTTCGAGCACGAGGTGGGCGTGCCGCTCGCTCTAGAAGCGGAGAGCGGCAAGCTGTTTCCCGTCTCGAACCGCGCCCGCGACGTACGCGACGGGTTGGTGGGACTCGCCCGGCGGAGCGGCGTCGAGCTACGCACGGGCTCGCGGGTGGTCAGCCTAGAGCCCGACGGCGACGGGACGTGGAAGATCCGGTTCGAGGCCGCCGCTCCGATCGACGCCGCGGCGGTCGTGCTCGCAACCGGTGGGCTTTCCCTACCGGGCACCGGCAGCGACGGCTTGGGCCTCGTGTTCGCGGAGAAACTCGGCCTGAGGATGGTGCCGACCTATCCGGCGCTTACGCCTCTCACGGGCGAGGGGCATGCCGGGCTCGCCGGGATCTCGCTCGTCGTGCGGATCGACGCGCCGGGCACCGGGCGGTGGTCGGAAGGGGGCTTTCTGTTCACCCATCGCGGCTGGAGCGGACCGGCGGTGCTGGATCTTTCGGACGTGGTGTCAAGGACGGAGGCGGCGCTCAGGATACGATGGTGCGATCTCGACGAGAAAGCTTGGGAGGGCGCGCTTCGCTCCGGGCCGGGGACGCCGCTTGGGAGTCTGCGCCGCCATTTGCCCGAGCGCCTGGCGGAACAACTGCTCGCGGAATCCGTCGTCGAGCCGGGAATCTCGCTCGCCCAACTGCCGCGCGAGGCGCGAAAACGCCTGATCGCAAACTTGGTCCGCTATCCCCTGCCGGCGACCGGCGACGAGGGGTATCGGAAGGCAGAAGTCACCGGGGGCGGAGTCCATCTCGCGGAGGTCGATCCGCGCACGATGGAGTGCCGAAGCCGGCCCGGTCTCTTCCTCTGCGGCGAGATCCTCGATGCCTTCGGCCCGATCGGAGGCCATAACTTCGCCTGGGCCTGGGCCACCGGCCGGGCGGCGGGGTTTGGGGCCGCTCAATCGGATCAGAGAGCCAGTCCAACGTAGGGGCAGGCCTGTGTGCCTGCCCGGGTTCGCAGCGCGGAGCCCGATCCAATCGCGTGATTCCAGGGCGGACACGTAGGTCCGCCCCTACGGCACGCAGGCCGGTAGCGTTATCCTCTTCTTCCAGCGAATCGCTCTTCAGGGAGAAATCAGAATGCTCCGCCGCACTCGACCGCTTGCCGCCGTTTTCATCGTCACCGCCCTCTCCGTCCTGGCGCTCGTCTTGGCGACCGTCCTCCCCGCCCGGGCGCGGACGCAGAAGCCACCGCTCCATGCCGCCCATTGGCTGGCGATCACGGGGAAACCTCTGGCCGCGACGGCCGGGGCGATGATGTTCCAGAAAGGAGGCAACGCGGTCGACGCCGCGGCCGCCATGCTCGCCGCGGCCTGCACCATGTGGGACACGCTCAGCTGGGGGGGCGAGACCCAGGCGCTGATCTACAACCCGAAAACCGGGCAGGTGATCGCCTTGAACGCTTTGGGCGTCGCCCCCACGGGCGCCACGCCGGAATTCTTCCGCGGGCAGAAACTTCGCTATCCGCCCGAGTACGGACCGCTCGCGGCGGTCACGCCCGGCACCCCCGGCGGCCTGATCACCATGCTCGCCGAGTGGGGGCGCCTGTCGCTTGCCGACGTGCTCGCTCCGGCGATCCAGATGGCCGACGGTTTCCCGATCGAGGCCCAGCTCGCCGACACGATCGCGCGCCAGCAAACGCGGCTCTCCGGCTGGCCGTTCTCCAAAGCGGTCTTCCTCCCCCACGCCGACCGGCCGCGCCAGGCGCCGGACGCGGGCGAGATGTTCCGCCAGCCCGACCTCGCGCGCACGTTGCGCCGATTGGTGGAAGCGGAAGCGAAGGCGAAGGCGGCGGGCAAGAACCGCCACGACGCGATCCTTTCCGCCTACGAGCTGTTCTATAAGGGCGACCTCGCCCGTGAGCTGGTGGCCGCCGCGCGCGCCGAAGGGGCGCTCTGGACCGAGCCGGATCTGGCCAACTGGCGGGTGAAGATCGAAAAGCCGGTCTCGGTCGACTACAAGGGGATCGAGGTCTACAAGCTCGACACCTGGACCCAAGGCCCGGCGATGCTCCAGGCGCTCAACCTGCTCGAAGGGTCGGACTTGAAGGGGATGGGTTACAACAGCGCCCGCTACATCCACACCGTGAGCCAGGCGATGCACATGGCGTTTGCCGATCGCGATTTCTATTACGGCGATCCGGCGTTCGCCCCCGAGGAACCGCTCGCGGGCCTCTTGTCCAAGGCGTACGCCAAGGAACGCTGGCGCCAGCTCGATCCGGGCAAGAACTTGCCCGATCTCGGCCCCGGCGATCCGTATCCGTTCCAGGGAGGCACGAACCCGTTCGCCGAGCTGCTCAAGACGTGGACCGCCAAGGGCGCGGAAGGCGCGAACCAGCCCGCCTGGCAGGTCTCGTCGCTGTCGGCCGACGAGGCGTTCCATGCCGGCACGACCTCGGTCCTCGCCTCCGATGCCGAAGGGTGGGTGGTGTCCATGACCCCGTCGGGCGGCTGGGTGCCGGCGGTGATCGCGGGGAAGACCGGGATCGGCTTGTCGCAACGGATGCAGAGCTTCGTCACCGCGCCGGAGGACGGTCCGTTCAACGTGGTCGAACCCGGCAAACGCCCGCGGGTGACCCTCACGCCCACGCTTGCGACCAAGAACGGCAAGCCGTTTCTCGCGTTCGCGGTCCAGGGGGGTGATAGCCAGGACCAGAACCTGCTGCAATTTTTCTTGGACGTGGTCGAGTTCGGCATGACCGTCCAGGAATCGACCGAGGCGGCGAATTGGAACACCTACCAGATGCGCAGCTCGTTCGGCGACCACAAGGTCGAGCCCGGCCGGCTGACGCTCGCCGATTCGGTTTCCCCTTGGGTGCGCGACGACCTGCGGCGCATGGGCTACAAGCTCGATTTCGAAGAGCGGACCTCCGGCCCGATCAACGCGATCGAGATCGACGCCACGCACGGCACGATGTGGGGCGGCTCGTCGAACCACGGGGAGGACTACGGCATCGCCTGGTGAGAAGGCCCAACGATTTCCGTCGCGGGTACGTATCCTCAAGTACAACAAGAGGAAACTTTCCACGGGAATCGCCATGACCCGACTCGCCCAAACTCTTCCGCACCCTCGCCCGGCCGGCCTTCGGTCCGCCGGGCGTTTCGTCCTCCCTTTCGTCTTGGCCCTCGGCCTCTGCCGGACCGCCTGGGCGGGCGTCGATCGCTGGACGCCGTTCGGCCCCGGCGAAGGCGTGCTGCAATCTCTCGTCGCTTCCACCCGCGGCGAGTTGTACGTCACGACCCACTTCGCCGGGGGCGAAATTTGGCAGCGTCCGACCGCCGCCGCGATCTGGCGTTGGCGCGGATCGGGGCTCGCGCTCCCGCAGTCGCCGGGAGTCACGGCTCTGGCGATACACCCAAAGAATCCAAACGCGTTGTGGGCGGTCGCCACCGGCGGCGGCGGAACCGTCCTCCAGAGCGTCTTTCGTTCGACCGACGCCGGCGCCTCATGGCGCAAGGTGTTCACCGGCGATCTCGATTTCCAGGTCGTCCAGCTGACCGTCGCCCCGACCGCCCATTCGGTCGCGCTGTTCGCCGAGACCGGCCGCGGCACGCCCCGGCGCCTGTTGCGCAGCGCCGATGTCGGCGTCTCCTGGACGCCGGTGCCGGGCGTTCTCGGGCCGGTCGCCGCCGCGCCCGACGAGCCAGGCACGGTCTACGCCGTCGCGGCTTCGGGTTCGGGGGTGGTGAAGAGCGGCGACGGCGGCAAGTCATTCGACGCCGCGGGCGCTCTGCCGATCGAAGCGGGCGACGAGATCCGGGCGCTCCACGCCACGCACGGCCGGCAGGCGGTGGTCTTCGCTTCCCTCGCCACGGCGGGCCTGTTCCGCAGTGCCAACGGCGGGGGTAGCTGGCGGCGCATCGGCTTCGTCGGCTCGGGTCCTTCCGCGATCACCTCCGAGCCGGGCGATCCGAAGAAGATCTACCCGATCCATTTCTCCGGTCTCTACGCGAGCGATCGCAGCGGGCTAGGCGGCAGCTTCCGCACGCTCGCGTCCTTCGCGCCGGGCCTTCCCGGCCCCGGCCCCACGGCACTCGTCGCAGCGCCCGGCGGGCCGTACTTCTTGATCGCCAACGACCTTTACCGGTTCACCCCCCCGAGAGGCTTCGCCCCTGTCGCAAAAACCGGTGTCGAAGCGTTCGGCACCGCCGAGTTGCGTACCTCTTCGGCCGATCCCTCGTTCATGGCGATTCGCCGGTATACCGGCTGCATCCGCGATTCATGCAATTTTCGCACTCTGCTATCGAAGGACGGCGGCGCCACGTTCCAACGCCTGGGGGCGCAGATCACCCCGGGGACGTTCGCCGACACGCTCGACCTGGCGTTCGATCCCGCCGACCCGCGGCGGCGCCTGATTCTGTTGGGCGCGGGGTTCGTCCTGCTGCGCGATTCCGAAGCGAACGAGATCGGCCGCAACGTCTACTCCGGTCCGGTCCGGACGGTCGAAATCGCCGCCAACGGCACTCTGCTGATTGGCGGCTTCGACGGCATCCACCGCAGCGCGAACGACGGCGCGGCGTGGACCCCGGTGCTCGACGCCCCAATCGCCCCGTCGCCCGAGCATCCGGAGGGAGGCTCCCGCGAGATCGTCGGCCTAGTGGCCAATCCGTACGCCCCCGATCGGGTGATCGCCGGCGCGCTGGAGTTCTATTCCGCCTTGCCGCACGATCCGGGCGCCTCGGTCCTCTACCGCAGCGCGGACGCCGGGGCAACCTGGACGAAATTGCGCGACGGCGGTGGCGACGTCGAATTTATCCCGGGAGCCCCGGAGAGCTTCTATCTACTGTTCGGCACCGAGACCGGCACGGAGCTTCGGCGGAGCGACGACTTCGGTACGACCTCAACGCTGATCCATACGTTCCCGGTTTCCGACGCCGCGGGCGACGTGGCGACCGATCCGAGTGGGTCCGGCGACCTATATCTGGCCAGCCGCCTCGGGGTTCGCAGGAGCCGCGACGGCGGAGCCACCTGGGAGCCGACGGCGGGAGGGTTCAACCCGTTCGGACCCTATCGGGGTTGGATCGGACAGATTCAGGTGACTCCCGACGGCCGATTGATCGCGAGCCCGCTCGACGGCGGGTTGTTCGAGAATCGGCTGTCCGATTGACGCTCGAAGCTCAGCCGAGCGCCGCGAGCATCTTTTCGAGCACCTGATCGATTCCTAAGCCGGTCGCGTCGATCCGGATGTAGCTCTCGTCGCAGGTGAGCGGCGAATCGGCGCGGCTCCGGTCGCGCCGGTCTCGCTCCGCGAGGTCCGCTTCGACCTCGGCGCGCGGGACGTCGCGCCCGGAATCCACCAGCTGGGCGTGGCGGCGCTCGGCGCGGATCTCTGGATCGGCGTCGAGAAAAAATTTGTAGCGCGCGTCGGGAAAGACCCGGGTGCCGATGTCGCGCCCCTCCAGCACGCCGCCGAGCCGCTCCGCGGTCGCCCGCTGGAGCGCCACCATCCGCGCCCGGACGCCCGGGTGGGCGGAAACCGCGGAGGAGGCGAGCCCAACTTCCGGGGTACGGATACGCGCTTCGACCGGAACGCCGTCGAGCAAAACGTGGTAGCTGCCGTCGCCCTCGGGCGCGAGGCGGATGTCCGCACCCTCGGCCAGCGCCTCGACCGCCTCCCGGTCTTCCGGATCGATACCGCGATCGAGCGCGGCGAGCGCCAGCGCCCTGTACATCGCGCCGGTGTCCAGATAGGGAACGCCCAGCCGCTCGGCGAGCCGGCGCGCGATCGTGCTCTTGCCGGCTCCCGAAGGACCGTCGATCGCGACGACCCGATGCGTCTCTCCCCCGTTCACCGGCCGCTCCGGCCTCCCGGTTTACCGCCTGTGCGGCCGGCGCCTCCCGACCGGCCCGGAGGGCGACCGGAGGGACGACCCGACGTAGGGCGATCGACCGGGCGGCCGGCAGGGCGGCCCGACGACGGACGACCGGAAGCGGGACGACCTGCCGACGGACGAGCTGAGGTGGGACGACCGGCGGGACGACCCGTAGGCCCGGACGACGGCCGGCCGGGGGGACGCCCCGAGGTCGGACGGCCCGATGGTTTGGCGCCGGGACGATCCGACGGCGGCCGGACCGGGCGATCCGAGCGCCGGCCGGGGGATGCCCCGGCGCCGGAACGCTCCGGCGGGCGGCCGGTGGAACGGCCGGCCGGGCGCGCTCCCGGTCCGCCGCTTCGGCCGGCGGGACGGCCGGTCGGCCGGGCGGTCGAGCGACCTTCGGGCTTGCCGCGCTCCTCCCAATCGGCTCCTGGCGGCGGATACGGTCCGCTCCGCGGCCGGGGCGCGCCGGGGATACCACCCGCGGCGCGCGGCGCGCGCGTGGCATGCGGGGAACGCACCGGCCTGCCGGTCGGAGGACCGCCGCGCTCCCGATCGAACCCGGGACGCGGAGCGGATTCGCTCGGCAAGCGGGGAACGCTCCGCGGCGGACGCGGCGCCGGCCGGCCGCCGCGCTCTTCGCCCGGAGTGGTAGTGGCCGTTCCCGCGCGGCGCGGCGCGGCCGGCCGAACCTCCTCCACCCTCGGCAGCAGAAGCGTTCGAGTAACCCTCTCCGGCGCCGCCGGCCTTTCCGGCTTCTCGGGCCTTTCCGTCCTTGCCGTCCTTGCAGTCCCTTGGGTCCTTTCCGTCCTTTCGGGGTCCTCCGGCCGCGCGGGCCGCGGAGCCCTCGGCGGGCGCGGGGCGTCCGCCGCTTTCTCTTCGCCCTTCGCGCGCCAGCGCCGGATCTCGGGGAAGCGCTCGGAGGTGCCGGCCATTTTGCGCACCCGGCCGCTCGTGGCGCTCGGCAGCGGATCGCTCGTGCGGCTCCCCTGCCGGAGCATCTCGACCTCGCGGGCGGTGAGCTCGCGGATCGAGCCGAGCGGCAGGTTCGGATCGGTCAGGCCGCCGATCGCCACCCGCCGAAGCTTGCCCACAGGATGGCCGATGCGCTGGAACATCTCGCGGATCTGCCGCGTCCGCCCTTGCGACAGCTCGACGTTCCACCAGGTGTTGTCGCTGTCGACCCCCTTCGGCCGCGACACCGTCCGCTGCTCGATCCGGCACGGGGCGGTGCGCTCGCCGTCGAGCACTATTCCTTCGCGCAGGCGATCGAGATCGCGCTCGGCCGGCCGGCCGGAGACCTTCACCTCGTAGGTCTTGCGGCAGCCGTAGCGCGGATGGGCGACCCGGTTGGCGAAATCGCCGTCGTCCGTGAGCAGGATCAGCCCTTCGGTCAAGAAGTCGAGCCGACCGACCGGCACCAACGCCTTCCTGAGCGCCGGAGGCACCAGGTCGATCACGGTCGGTCGGCCGGCCGGATCGGCGACCGTCGTCATCACGCCGCGCGGTTTGTTCAGTAGCAGGTAGCGATGCTCCTTGGGCAGCAAGATCCGCTTGCCGTCGAGCTTGATCGAGTCGTGCTCCGGATCGGCCTTCTGACCCAGCTCGGCAGGCTGGCCGTTGACCGTCACCCGCCCGTCCGTGATCAGGGTCTCGGCCTCGCGGCGCGAGCTGACTCCCGCCCGGGCAAGGATCTTCTGAATCCGGTCTCCGCCGCGCGGTTTTTCATCGTTCATCGGGTGCTCCCGGCCTCGACCGACTCGGAGGCCTCCTG
Source organism: Thermoanaerobaculia bacterium (assembly GCA_035995205.1). GTDB lineage: Bacteria > Acidobacteriota > Thermoanaerobaculia > Multivoradales > UBA5704 > DASYKS01. The sequence goes on along the minus strand of DASYKS010000042.1, from coordinate 7,520 downwards.
GCGCGCTTCGATCTCCTCGGTTTGCTTGAGAAGCTCGCGCTCGCGCGATTCGTCGCCGGCCGACAGGTCGGCGACGTGTACGGCGGATGGCTCGGCCGACCCTTCGGTGGCACCCTCGGCGCCCTCTTCCGGGGTCTCCAGCGAACGGTCGACCAGATTCGCGTCGCTCCCGAACGTCTCCTCGAACTCTTCGAGCGGCGGCAGATCGGCCAGGCTGTTGAGCCCGAAATGGACCAGGAACTCGCGCGTGGTGCCGTACAGGAACGGCTTGCCCACCACCTCTTTCCGGCCCGCGATTCGCACCAGCCGGCGCTCCAGCAGTGTCTTCAGGGTGCCGGTGGCGTTGACGTTCCGCAGCTCTTGGATCTCCGGCGCCGTGATTGGCTGGCGGTAGGCGACGATCGCGAGGGTTTCGAGCGCGGCCATCGACAGCTTGTTGCCCGCGGCGACCTCGAAGAAGCGGCGCAGCCAGCCGACCACCTCCGGCCGGGTCGCCAGGCGCACGCCGCCGGCCACCTCTTCGGCCATGAAGCCCCGCCCGACCTCAGGGCCGAAGCGGTCCAGCACCGCGTCGATCGCCGCCTCCGCTTCCGCGCGATCCTCCTCGTCGAACAACTCGGCGAGCTTGCCCCGTGGCACCGGCTCGGAGGAGACGAACAGGATCGCCTCGATCGCGATCTCCATCTCCCCCCGCTCGGTCGGCCGCCGCTCCCTGCGCCGACGCGCCGGCGTCTCGGACACGGGGGGCGGCTCGCCCTCGGAAGCTTCGACAGCCTCCTCGGTCTCCTCAATCGCGACGATCGCATCGGTCCGATCGGTCGGATCGGCGCCTTCGAGCGCTTCGGGCTCCGGCTCGCCCGCGGGTTCGTTTGTTTCGTCATTCATCCGAGAAGAGTCTCCAACTCATGATGTCCCGGCTCCCGGGTCGTGCGGTACAGGATCAGCTCGCCGTCGGCGGTCTGATGGATGCGCACCAGGTTCAACCGCGCAAGCTCCAGCACGGCGAGAAAACAGGAGATCGCCTCGGAGCGGCACGACAGGTTCCGCAGGTCTTCGAGCAGGTCGTACGGCCGTGCGGCCGACAGCACGCCGAGCAGCCGATCGAACTGGCCGCGCACCGAAAACGTTTCGCCGGAGAGGTGGAGCGCGGGCGGATGCTCTTTCTCGTATCGCTCCAGCGTCTTTTTGAACGCCCCGAGCAGATCGAACAGCGAGACTTCGCCGAGGTCGATCGTCGGCTCGTCCTCCGGCTCCGGCTCGGGGCCGAGATCGATCTTCTGCGGCTTTCTCGGCCAGACCCCGGCGCGCATCCGGTCCACTTCGGCGAGCGATTGCGCGGCATCCTTCAGGCGTCGATATTCGAGCAGCCGGGCGACCAGATCCTGGCGCGGATCCTCGTCGATCACGACCCCTTCGAGCGTCTTCGGACGCGGCAGCAAGAGCCGCGACTTCAGATGGATCAGGAGCGCCGCCTCGTAGATGTACTCGGCCGCGATGTCGAGGTTCAAGATCTCCATCAGCGCCAGATACTCGTGGAACTGATCACAGATCGTGGCGACGGGGATGTCCGAGATCTCGACCTTGTTGACCTTGATCAGCTGCAGCAACAGGTCGAGCGGTCCGTCGAACACCGGCAAATGCACCCGCCACGACGCCGGCAGCAATCCCGAGATCGGGATGTCGGAACGGATCTCCCGGCTCACGCCGAACCTTTCGCGGTCGGGAGGATCGAATAATCGAGCTTCATCGCAGCCCGGGCCAGCTCCATCGTCTCCCGCGCCATTTCGCGCGCCTTGGCCGAGCCTTCGATCAGAACGTCCATCAACGCGCCGCGGTCGCCGACCAGCTCGGCGCGCCGTTTCTGCATCGGCTCTAAAAATCCGATGATCTGCTCGGCGAGCAGCTTCTTGTCGTCGACGCAGCCGATCTCGGCCGCCAGGCATTGGCGCTCAACCTGGTCGCACAGCTCGGGCGAAGAGATCAGCCGGTGGAATTGAAAAAGGTTGCAAACGCTCGGCCGGCCCGGATCTTTGCGGTAGAGACGTTCGGGGTCGGTGAACATTTCTTTGCATTTCCGGCGGATCTCGTCGGGCGTGTCGGAAAGATGGATCGCGTTGCCGTACGACTTCGACATTTTGCGACCGTCGATCCCCGGCACCTTCGGCGTCGGCGTGAACAGCGCGCGTGGCTCGGGGAAGACCTCGCCATACAGGTAGTTGAACCGGCGGCCGATCTCCCGGCTGATCTCGATGTGGCTCGCCTGGTCCTCGCCCACCGGCACGAAATGGGCGCGATAGACCAAAATGTCTACGGTCTGGAGGACGGGATAGCCGAGGAAACCGTAGGTCAAAAGATCCTTGTTTTCGATCTGGGCGATCTGTTCTTTGTACGTCGGCACCCGTTCGAGCCAGCCGAGCGGCGTGATCATCGAGAACAGCAGATGCAGCTCGGCATGCTCGGGCACCATCGACTGGATGAAGATCACCGACTTGTTCGGATCGAGCCCGGCCGCGATCCAATCGGCAACCATTTCGAGCGTGTTGTCGCGAATCTCTCCGGTCTCGGCATAATCGCTGGTCAGAGCGTGCCAGTCGGCCGCCATGTACATGCAGCGGTAGGTATCCTGCAGCTCGACCCAGTTCTTGAGCGCGCCGAAGTAATTGCCGAGGTGGATGCGGCCGGTCGGGCGCATGCCCGAGAGGACGATTTTCGTAGGGGTCACGGTGCCTCCGGTCAGGTTCGAGAGCATGTTTCGATCCGAGATCATCCGGGTCCTATAACGAGATCACCAGGTTCAAGACGGCCAGGAACGGGATCAGCGTGATTTGGAAGATCGGCGTGACCGCGAACGCCGAGCAGAGCAGGTAGCCGAAGGGACGCAGCGACGCCAAACGTGGCGCCCAGCTCGGCGGCGCGAGCTGAAGCAGGATCATGCCGCCGTCGAGCGGCGGGATCGGCAGCAGATGGAACAAGGTGAGAAACGCGCTGATCACCGAGGCTTGGACGAGCGTGAACACAACGGGAAACCCACGCAGCGCGAAAGCGGGCGAGCCCGGATCGGCGAGCGCACCGCCGAACAGCGACATACGCGCCGCCTGTTGGGCTTCCGGCCCCAAGATGTGCACGACGATCCCGACCGCGATCATCGCGAGGATCGCAAACGCGGCATTGGCGGCGGGACCCGAGGCGCTCACCAGAAGCGAGTGCCAACCGGGCCGGCGCAAGTTGCGCGCGACGATCGGCACCGGGCGCGACCAGCCGAACGCGATCGGCACGGAGAGTGCCACGAGCGCGGCGGGCAGGATCACGGTACCGAACAGGTCGAGATGCGCGAGGGGGTTGACCGACACCCGGCCGAGCGTCCGCGGCGTCGGATCACCGAAAAACTCGGCCACCCGCGCATGGACCGCCTCGTGCAGCGTCGCCAAGAACAGCACCAGCAGCAGCTGGATGGTGCCCAAGAAAAGGAGGTTCGCGGTCATCGCGGCCCCCCGGTCCCGCCCGCTTCGAGACCGAAGCGCGGGGGAGGCGGCAGCGGATCGAACAAACCGCGCCAGAGGCCGCGAGCCTTCGCGGCGACGGCACGCGCGTTGCCCCGCGTCCCTTCCCTCACCAGCGCGACGGGCAACGCCGCGAGGTTCGCCGCGACGAAGATCAACCGCGCGAGCGGGCCGCCGTAGCGGCGGACGAAGATCGCGTTGCCGCGCCCGGTATGAAAGGTTTTCACCGGGGTGTAGCCGCCGCCGGTCGAAGCGGCCACCTTGTGCCAGATCCGGCTTTCCGGCACGAAGCGCAGCCGGTAACCTGCGGAAGTGGCGCGCCGGCACCAGTCCGCGTCGTCGACGTTGATGAAGTAGACCGGATCGAGCGGCCCCACCTTGAGCATCGCGTCGCGCGGCACCAGCAGGCAGCAGGTGGTGAGGTAGGTCACGTCGGCGGCCTCGGCGAAGCGCGGACCCAGAGGCTCGCGGTTCCCTCGCTCCTCGGTCACCGTCTCCCGCCAGCGCAACCGGCCGCCCGCGGCCCAGATCAGGTCGCGCGGCTCGAAATAGAAGATCAACGGTCCGGCCGCGCCCACTTGGCAGTCGGCGCACGCCGCGAGCAGGGGCGCCAGAAATCCAGGATCGACCTCGACGTCGGTATTGAGCAACAGAATCCAGGCGATCTCCGGATCTTCAAGCGCGCGCCGTATCCCTACTTCGTTGCCGCCGGCAAAGCCGAGATTCTTCCTGGTCTCGATCAGCTCGATTCCCGGACGCGCCGCCTGCAGCCGGGCAACCGAGTCGTCGCTCGACCCGTTGTCGACCACCAGACAGCGCAGACGCTTCGCCTCGGCGCACGCGTCGAGCGAGGCGAGAGTAGCGAGCGTGTCGGAGGCGCCGTTCCAGTTGATCAGGACGACGGCGATCCGGCCATCGAGCGGGCGGCCCGCCGTCTCTAAGGCCGTCATGAGGAGCTGCCGATCCGGACATCGAGCGCGCGGATGCGGCGTTCGGTCTCGGCAAGCCCCGGTCGCGCGGCGTATAGCGCCGCAAACTGGAGCACGAGCGTGGCGAAAAAGATCGCATGGTGCCAATAGCGGGGGTACAGCTCTCCCTGGCGGATCATCGCGAACGCGCCCGAAAGGAACGCGAAGAGCACGGCGAAAGCACCGAGCAGAAGCCACGGCAGCGCCCGGCGCACCAGCCGGCGGCGAAGCTCGTCCTCTTGCGGCTCGAAACCGTGCGCGGCAACGGTCTTGGCGATCAGCCGGGAAGTACCCACCAGATAGATCGAGATCCACGACTGGGCGAACACCAGAAGTAGCGAGACGATGAGCGCGAGCAGGATGTGCAGCCGCTGGTCGCCGAACCAACGGTAGCCCGCGCCCGCCACCGCGACCAGACTGAGGCCGCCGAAGGCGATCACGACGAGCAGACCGCGCCCCAGATACCCCTTCCGCGGGGCGTTACCTCGTTCGCTCATGACGTTTGGGATCCCTCGGCATCCTTTCCGCAGCGCCTCCCGGCGCGGCTCGTTCCAGTCGTTCTACCCGCTCCACTTCGATTCGTGGCCCCGCCGCGCAACGATCTCTAGCCACAGCCCGGCCACCACCTCCGGCCGATACCGCTCGGCCACCCGCTTACGCCCCGCCTCGCCCCGCCGCTTCGCCTCGGCCGGGTCCGCCCGAACTGCAGCGAGCGCAGCAGCCAAAGCAGCGGGATCTTCGGCCGGCACCAGCCAGCCCGTCTCGCCGTCCACCACCACCTCGGGAATCCCGCTCACCCGGCTCGCCACCACCGGGACCCCCGCGGCCATCGCTTCCAGCACCACCAGCGGCATCCCCTCGTACGTCGAAGGAACCACCAGAGCGGCAGCCCCAGCCAGCAGACCCGCCACCCGAGGAGCCCCGCAACGGCCGAGGAAGGATACCGCACCCGACGCCGCCAAGCCCAACTCCCCCGCTTTCGCCTCCAAAGCGGCCCGATGCTCGCCGTCCCCCGCGATCAAAAACCGCGCCTCCGGAAGCGAACGAAGAGCCTCGAACAGAACCTCCACTCCCTTGCGGATGCGCAGCCGGCCGACGAACAGAAAATACCCCTCGCCGACCTCTGGAGAACGCTCCGGAGGCCCGGAAGGCGCCAGCCCGCCGGTCGCATTCGGCAGAACCTCTACCCGCCGAGCCCCGTAATCGCGCGCCAGCTCCGCCGCGGTCGCTGCGCTCGGCGCGAGCACCAGATCCGCCCGGCGGGCCGTCCAACGGCCGAAAAAGATCTGGATCGGGGCCTTGAAGAGGCGAAACTGCTTCTCCACCGCGCCGGGCCAACCGATCTCGCGCCCGGCGGCCACCAGCGGCCGGACAGCCTTTTTCTCTTCGACGTAGCTGACCTGGAGGAGCGCCGCGAGGAGTGGATGGGCCTCCTTTTCCTTCGCCCAAAGCACCGCCGACGCCGCAAGCGCGCCGTCCGACTCGTGAACTTGCACGACATCCGGCCGAAACCGGCGGAGCGCGCGAAGGGTTGCGGGCACGATCGTGAGTGGGAAGAGGATCTTCGGACCGGGGGCACCGTCTCGGTCTGCGGATTTGCGTCCTAGGATCTCGACCTCGCAGCCGAGGGCGGTGAGGCCGGCGGCGAGTTGGAGAACTTGCTCCCCTACGCCGGAGAGGTCGCGGGGGGGGAGGGTGTTTGCGATTAGGAGGATGCGCATGGGGGGGCAATTTGAATCTTACCGCGCGAGGGCGCTTGGCCATCCTCTACGAGCGACCAAATGGATCGCCGCTCTAGTCAGCAAGCTGCGCTTCGAGCTTCATTGGTTCCGGTAAGCTTCTCCCTTCCAATCACCCGATGCGGGTGGACGCCGCACAAGACCTCCGCTCCGCAGGCATCTCACTCTGGTTTGACCAGCTCGATCTCCACGGTGGCGACCGTTGGGACCGAGCAGTCGAAGAGGCTTTGCGGTGGCACCTACGTCATGACGGTGGCGCTTGGTCCCACAAGCTCTTCAACAATTCGGATGGCTCCTGTCCAATCGGTAACCGCTGCAAGAAGGAAATACCCTTGAACGTCACGGTAGGACGTTTGTATGGCTGATCGGAGATAACCGCGATGTACATGAGTTCATACATGCTCTTCTCACGTAGTGGCTCTCCCTTGGCAAGGTACATGCTGTCGACAATTAGCGGAACACTCGCTTTATCAACTACCTGGGCGAAGCCAGGTCGTTTCGGGAACCGTTTGTCAAGGACGGTCTCTAGCTCGTAGCGAAGGACGGTCAGTGCCATAGAGAAGTCTGGTGGGGCCAGGAGCCGGCTGTCGGCTTCCAACTGCGGAGGAACGTAGATCTCCGCCTTCTGTAGCTGTAGACTTTGATCGGCTGGTGCGAAGCGAAGCTCGTCGTTGCTCTCGTTGAGGGTGCCTTTGTAAACGAGCGACCTCGCGCCGGAGAAGTCTCTCGAACTTAACTCGAGTGCCTGTTGCGAGTTCAAGCATCCCCGGACGGACACTCCGAGGGAGGCTAGGGCGATCGCCACCGAACACATCGCAAGGAGGGTCGATGGTAGGGACCCGGCGGTTCTCCTTTGACCCGATCCAGCCGCTTGACCACCGAGATGGTCGCGACCGTTTTCTCGATGCCCCTCAAATGATGCCGCTGTGGATTGCTCAGGACCCTCACCAGGCTCCTGCAACCGTCGATTTCGCTTGCCCATTCGTGTCTTCCCCATATCTCAGCGTCTTTAAATCCTCGGCCGTCTAGCGGATCATAAGTTCAGCGGCCAAACCCGGGCGAACGCCCGGGCCAGGTTCGCTGCAACGAGGGGTTAGGTGTTCCCGTCATGAGGGCTGCTCTGGCGATCTGGAGGCTGACAGTGATCGCTCGAGTGTGGACGCTAGAGCAGCCTGCGCAGCGACAATTGTTCCTGTGCACTGGCGACAATTACTCCTGTGCAACCCTCTAACGCTTAGCGGCGGTTTTTGCCGTCCGCTGGGGGGCCACACTCTGGGGCTTCACCTCTCAGGAGGGAGCCTGGAGCTTGGTCA
>DASYKS010000041.1:0-266725 GCA_035995205.1 Thermoanaerobaculia bacterium | reverse complement strand
AGCGACGCATGAACGTAGGCAAGACGCTATTCGCGCAGGTCATGGAGTTCGTGCCGTGGAAGTCCTTCGGGCGCATCATCGAGCGACACAAGGGCGACTCGGGTGTGAGGACGCTGGGTTGCGCAGACCTGTTTCGCGTCATGGCGTTCTCCCAGCTCACTTGGCGCGAGTCACTGCGAGACATCGAGGCCTGGCTGGCTGCCAATCAAACGAAGTTGTTTCACATGGGGATCAGGTCGCCGCCGGCTCGCTCGACACTGGCCGATGCTTTGAACGGGCGCGACTGGCGCATTTACCATGCCCTGGCCCAGCGCATGATCGCTCGCGCCAGGGCGCTGTATGCCGAAGATCCTTCGGTGCTGGAGCTCGACGCGAGTGTCTACGCGCTGGATTCCACGACCATCGACCTGTGCTTGAGCCTGTTCGATTGGGCGCCGTTTCGCACCACCAAGCCTGCGATCAAGTGTGGGAGCACGATTGCCAGCCCGTGGCAGATATAGCCGTGAAACGGATTGTTCAGGTATGCCGTTCTCGGTCCGCGCCGGAAACTCTCTGATGTCTGGTCGCCACTCCGAAACCGCCTTCGAGACCGTCTCGGCTGTTTTTGGCGACCTCTCCCGATTCGGTGCCGAGCTGGTGCTCGGCGGTCCCGGGTTTCATGGCTGGTGCGCTCTTCCGGAACTGGACCGCCCTACTTCATCGCGGCGCCAATGGCCCCGCGGGACTTGGCTCTACTTTGGCGTCGTGGCTCGGCGGCAGGTGTTCCTCGCCTTCCGAAGCCCCAGAGGCGCATTTCCCCCGGCATCGCCGACGCATTCACAGCCGGGCTGTGCTTCTCCCCGGGCGCGCCGAGCACCAGCTCGGCCGTTTTTGGCGACCTGGGCCGATTCGGTGCCGAGCTGATGCTCGGCGGTCTCCGGGGAAAAACGGTCCCGGGTTTCAGTCTTCGGGCGGGAAGCGGGCGCTGGACCAGAGCCAGGCGGGTGGGGTGGCGCAGAGGCCGGCTTTCACTGGGTCTTGGTGGATGTAGTCGACCGCCTGGCGGAGGTGTTTGCCGTCGCGGATGAAGCGGTCCCAATATTCGCGCATCCAGAAGGCTTTGCCGGGGATGCCGAGGCGTAGCTCGGCGTTGTGGGCAAGCGCCCAGCGGCCGGTGTAGGACTTCCTTGGGTTTGGGGCAAGGAGTCGGCGAGTCGGAAGGTGAGGGACTGGAGCAGGCCGATCTCGTCGAAGTGGGGCAGGTAGCCTCTGGAGGTCCAGCCGGGGTGGACGGTGGCGTCGGGCGGCTCGGCAAGTTGGCTCAGGATGTTTTTTCCCCGGGCGTGCCGGGCACAGCTCGGCCGTTTTTGGGTTCTGCCCCGCTTCGGTGCCGAGCTGGTGCTCGGCGGTCCCGGGTTTCATGGCTGGTGCGCTCTCCCCGAACCTGGACCGCCCTACTTCATTACGGCGCCAATGGCCCCGCGGGGACTTGGATCTACTCGGGCGTCGTGGATTGGCGGCAGATCTTCCTCGCCTTCCGAATCCCACCTCTCGCGGTAGGCCTCAACATAGAACACCGTCGCCTCTGGATCAATCTCGAAGTAGTGGCGGCACAGCCGTCGGTAGAGTAGGAGTGCGAGCGGGTGGCTGCAGAAATCGAGCAGTCCGCTGAGCGTGCGCTCGATCTGGCGGGCATCGCGGGAGCGAGAGCGGAGAATGGCTTCCACCACGGGGGTGTACTCCCCCACGGCTCTGTGTTGGAGCGCCTTGATGTCGGCGGCGTGACGGCCGCCGATCTCTCGGCGGCGCAAGCGCTCAGCAGCTCGCGCTGGACGCAGGCGGCCGGCGCCATCGCGGCGTGACCGACCGCTATTCAGGCCAGATAGCGGTTATCCGGGATGTAAAGCGGCTATCCGAGCCCGAGTTGCGAGGTATCCGGGAGTCTCCGACTTTTTCAACGAGCTGAACGCCAAAGCCGCCCAAAACCCTCGTCTCCCTCGTCTCGGGGCGGTCCGCGATCATCCACGGGCCGCCTTTTTTCTTTTCCCGGGAGCGCCGAGCACCCGCTCGGCCGTTTTGGCGACCTGCGCCGATTCGGTGCCGAGCTGGTGCTCGGCGGTCCCGGGGAAAAGCACGGCCGTGCGCCCCTACCACCCGGTCTTCGTTCGGTTTCATCCTACCGGGGCCGGCGAAAGCCGGTGGGGAGCTCAAGACAAAACCGCGGCCGTAGCCGTCGGCACGGCAAACGCTTCGAGCAGCGCGCGCAATTCTTCGGCGATTCGCTGCGGGTCGGGCACCGGCGCCACTTCAAGCAGGCGCGAGCGCCCCGAAAGGAGGCGCGAGCTGTCGGTCGCGGTTCCTTCCGCGGTCAGCGCCAGAATCGGCAGCTCGGCGGACGCCGGATCGGAGCGCAGGCGCAGAATGGTCTGGTAACCGTCCATCTCGGGTAGATCGAGACTGATGACCAGCGCGCAGGGATGAACCCAGGCGAGGATCTCCAGGGTTTCGGGACCGTCGCGGGCCAACAGGGGGCGCAAACCCGCCTCTTGGATCGCCGCGGCCAGAATCCGCTGCCGTTCGGGCCGATGCTCGACCAGCAGCACCGGCGCCGGTTTCGCCGCGGCGGAGGGCGGGGCGTGCCGGGCGACGACTTCGAGCAGAATCTCGCGTACCAGCGGCTTGAGCAGGAAATCGGCGGCGCCGAGCGCGAAGCCGCGGCGGCGTTCGTCGAGGTCGGAGACCACCACCACGGGAGGCGACTCTTCTCCCGAGTCCTTGCCCAACAGTTCGAGCAGGCGCCATCCGGCCGACTGGCCGGAGAGCACTTCGAGCAGCACCAGATCGGGGGACAGGGCGCGGATCTTCCCCGCGGCCGTCGGCTCCCAGGGCATCGCGACGACGTCGTAGCCTTCGGCCGCGAGCTGACTTTGCAGCAGCTCGCGCCAGGCCGCGTCGTCTTCGACCACCAAGACCATCGGCCGGGTTCGCTCCTCGACCCGCAGTGCGATCGCGGGCGCCGGACGAACGTCCGCGAGCTTGGCGGCCGGCAGCAGGAACGCGAACGTGCTCCCTTTGCCCGGGGCGCTCTCGACCCAGATCCGGCCGCCGTGCTGCTCGACCAGGCGGCGGACGATCGCGAGACCGAGGCCGGTTCCCTCCCTCCGGCCGGAGGTCGGCACCTGGCGGAACGGCTGGAAGATCGCCTCCTGCTGTTCCGGCGCGATGCCCGCGCCCTCGTCGCGCACCGACAGGCAGACGAATCGGCCGACCCGCGAGCCCTCGATCACGATGCGGTCGCCGTCGGCGGAAAACTTCACCGCGTTGCTCAGGAGATTGAAGAAGATCTGCTTCAAGCGGACCCGGTCGGCATGGACGATCAGCTGGGCGGGAAGCTGGTTGGCCACCTCCAGACGTTTCGCGGCGGACAGCGGCTCGATCGTCGAACGGACCTCCGCGACCACCTCTTCGACGTCCAGGTCTTCCGGTTCGAGATCGAGCCGCCCGGCCTCGATCTTCGACATGTCGAGCACGTCGTTGATCAGCTGGAGCAGATGGCGCGATCCCTTGCGGACGAAGCTGAGATAGTTGCCTTGGGTCTCGTTCAAGTCCCCGGCGAAGCCGTCCGCGAGCAGATCGGAAAAGCCGATGATCGCGGTGAGCGGCGTGCGCAGCTCGTGGCTCATCGTCGCGAGGAACTCGCTCTTGTGGCGGTTCGCCCGCTCCACTTCCCGGTTTCGCAGCTCGAGGTCGACTTTCTGGCGCTCGATCCGTTCGAGGTAGACCTGGCGTTCGGACTCCAACCGTCGTCGATCGGTGATGTCGAACGCATGCCCGAGCACGGACGACTCGGCTCCCGGACGATCGAAACGGATGCACTGGTAGGCCCAGACGAGATCCTCGCCCTCAGGGCTCTGGACGTGCATCAACCCCTCCGCCGAGCCCTCTTGCCGGAGCCGTTCGAGGTAGAGCGGAAAACGGTTACGGAAGGTAGGCAGCAAGAGATCCTCGATGCTCCTGCCGACCAGACGCTCGGCCGACGCACCGATCCGGCGCGCCGCGGCCGGGTTCACCGCGAGCACCCTTCCTTCCAGATCGTGGATGCAGATCAGCGCGAGGCTGTTCTCGAACAGGGCGCGATAGCGCTCTTCGCTGTCGCGTAGGGCCTCGCGCGTCTTCTTCTCGGCGCGCTCGGCGCGTTGGCGATCCGAGAGGTCCAGCAGCAGGCCGCGCAGCTCGATGAAACGTCCCTCCGAATCGAGCCGCGGCCAGCAGAAACCTTCGACCGGAACCTCTCGGCCGTCCTTGGACAACAGCACGATCTCGAAGCTCGGCGAACGTTCGCCGAGCCGCGTCGCGGCGAAGATCTGTTGCCAGTACGCGATCTGATCCGGCCGCAGCACGTCGGAGAAACGGAGCCCCAGGGCCTCTTCGCGCGGATACCCCATGGTTTCGAGCCAGCGCGGATTGACCGCGATGAAACGTTCCTCAGAGTCGAGGACGAAGACCAGATCGTGGGATTGCGCGAACAGCTCGCGGCTATCGAGCAGAGTATCGCCCGGCGCGGCGACCGGCGGCCGCGTCGTTTGCGGCGAATCGTCGGAACGTTCGGCAACCCGGCGAGCGGCGGCGCGGCGTGCCAGCAGAGCGGCGAGCGCGAGCCCAAGGGCCAAAGAACCCGCGATCTCGATGCCGAGAAACGTCCGCTCCGCGGCGACGAGATCGGGCGCGCCTCGCGGTGTCGCTTCCGCACCGTCGGCATCGCGAACCGTGAAGGTCGTCGCTTTGCGCCAACGCTCCAGGTGGGACGCGCCGAGCAGCGCGAGCCCCAACACGACCCCGACGGCGAGCGCCGCCGCGAGCGCGAGCGAGGGGGCGATACGGACGACCCGAAGCATGTCCGCAACTTTACGTCAGATCGAGCACCCGCCGGGCGCCCGAGATGACCTACCGGCGCCAAGAGCCCCGGCGGCCGGTTCAGCTCTGAAACAGCGGCTGCTCCTCAAGGCGCTGCCGCATGGTGATGAAGAGCAGGATCGCGAGCAGCAGGATCGCGGCCAGGAAGACGAAGAACGCGAGATCCTCGCCGGAGAGCGCCCCGAGATCGGCGAGGAACGGCTTGCCGTTGGGCACCATCGTCGCCGCGGCCATGCCGGTGTAGTGCATGCCGCAGACCGCCGCGCCCATGACGAAAGCGCTACCCACCTGCTGCCAGCGCCCGGTCATGTTGAAGGCGATCCAGAACGCCGCGCTCGCGGCGACCACCGCGATCGCGACCGAGACCGCGACCAACGTCCGGTCGTAGGTCAGATCGGCCGGCATGCGCATCGCCGCCATCCCGAGATAGTGCATGCCGGCAACGCCCAGGCCGGTGAAGGTGCCGGCGGCGATCAGACGCGCAAGGCTGGCCGCGCCGCTGCCGACGATCCAGAGGCCGACGCCGGTGACCACCACGGCGATGGCCATCGACGCGATCGTGGTCAGGGCGTCGTAACGCACCGGCATCGCCATCCGGTAGGCGATCATGCCGATGAAGTGCATCGCCCAGATGGCTCCCCCGCCCATCGCGAACGCCGCGCCGGCAAGCCAATAGACGAAGGCGCTGCCCTTCGCCGCCTGCATTCGGTGGGCGAGGCGGAGAGAGGTGTAGGCGCCGAAGACCGAGACGGCGTAAGACAACGCGATGAGGAGCGGATCGAAGTGAGCCTGCATTCCGGGCATGGGATTCTTCTCCTGAGATCTAGATTTCGGAAGCTCCGGCGGAAACGGAAGCGAGCGAGCGGGCGAGGTCGAAGACGAGCAGCAGAGAACCGGCGAGATCGTAGCCGCCGAGCACCTCTGGGACGGCAAGCTCCGGCGGCAGCCGCAGCGGGCGCGCAAGCAACGGCAGGCGTTCGAAGCGGACGTCGCGGCCGACCGGAAGGGCGACCTCTTCAACGCCCGCGCTCGCCACCACGAACCGCGACGCGGCCAAACCGGAAGCCGAGAGCCGGTCCGGACCGCCAAGGCGCCGCGCCAGATCGAGCACCGGCAACGGCCGATCGCGCCAGAGCACCAGGCCCGGAAGATGATCCGGCGCCCCGGGTACCGGCACGATCGCCTGGGCTCCGATGACCTCTCGCACCTGCGCCGCGCCGAGGGCGAGAGCAACCCGCCGGCCGTCGGCGCTGTGCGCTAGCAACTCGGCGATCAGGACCCGGCCGGTCGTTGGCGCGCCAGCAACGCTCATCGTCAGGTTCTTCGTAGGGGCGGAGCTTGCCTCCGCCCGGGGGCAGGCAAGCTGCCCTACACCCAAGGAGGATCTCTCGGCAACGCCCTCCCGATCCGGCCGCAGCGCTTGCGGGTCGAGGAGGAGCAGCAGCCCGTCGGCCGTCCGGACGACGCCGCAGAAGCCGGCGACGCGGGCGGGCACGAACGGCGCGGGCAGCGTATGGACTCCCCGCGGCGGCGCCTCGAACCGCTCGACGCGATCGACCAGCAAACCGAAGCGGCCGCCGCCGCCGGCCGCCGGAACCATCAGCACGGCTCGTTCTGTGCGTGCGGCGCCGCCTTCCGGCCGGCCGAAGAGGCGCGCGAGGCTCCAGACCGGCACGTCCTCGCGGGCGCCGAGCAGCCAGCCGCTCACCCCGCCCTCCGCCGGCGAGAGCTGCAAAAGGTCGGTCCGCTCGATCCCCTCCAGCGCGTCGAGATCGACCGCGAATCGCTCCGCGCCGAGTACCGCGATTGCCATCCCTTGCCCGCTCACGTCGGCAGCGCCTCTCGTGTGACGCGCCGGACGGTCGCCACCAGCGTTGCGTCCTCATACGGTTTGACCAGGTATTCGGTAGCGCCCAGCTCGAACGCGCGCCGCCGGTGCTTCTCTCCGGCGCGCGAAGTGAGGATCACGATCGGAACCGCGGCGAATTCCGCCATGCCGCGCAGCGTGGCGGTCAGCTCGAAACCATCCATCCGCGGCATCTCGATGTCGAGCAGGATCGCGTCCGGCGGCTGTTCGGCGCCCTGGAGCAGCTCCAGCGCTTCGAGCCCGTCGCGGGCGAGCACGGGATTCCAGCCCACCCCTCGGAGCAGATTCGAGAGCACGCGGCGCACCGACAGCGAATCGTCGACCAACAGAATTTTCAGCGCGCGCGAAGCTTCCGCCTCGCCCGAGGCCGGGGGCGCGCTCACGGGCCAGGCGGCCAGAGCGCTCGGCTCGCGCCCTTCCTCGCCGATCAGCTCCCCGGGGTTCACGATCAGCACCACGTCTCCGTCTCCGGTGAGCGTCGCGCCCGAGATCCCGGGGACTCGCCGGAGCAACGGGCCGAGGGTTTTGACCACCACCTCGCGGGCTTGTCCGACCTGATCGACCGCGAGCGCCGCCCGGCGGTCGCCGAGGGCGAGGATCAACACCGGCACTTGCGGCGACGAGACGTCGGCCGCAGGGCCGAGCCCGAGCCGCTCGCCGAGGTGGAGGTAGGGGTAGTCGCGGCCGTCGAGCGAGAGCACCGGCTCGCCCTCCCTCGGCTCGATCGCCGCCCGCTCGACGCGCAGGATCTGCGCCACCGCCGCGAGCGGCACGGCGAAGCTCTCGCCGCTCGCCCGGACCATCAACACGCGCGCGACCGCCAAGCTCATCGGCAAACGGATCACGAAAGTGGTGCCGCCGCCCGGCGTGGAACGGACCGAGACGGTGCCCTTGGCGCGATGCGCTCCGGCGCGCACGACGTCGAGGCCGACGCCGCGGCCCGAAACCTCGGAGAGCGCACCGGCGGTCGACAGGCCGGGCAGGAAGCTGAGATCGATCGCCTGTTCGTAGGAGAGAGCCGCGGATTCCTCCTCGGTGAGACGGCCGGCCGCGAGCGCCGCGGCGACCAAGGCCTGCGCGTCCATCCCGGCGCCGTCGTCGTTCACCCGAACGGTCACCTGGGTGCCTTCGTAGATCGCCTGGACGTGAATCCGGCCGCGCTCCGGCTTGTCTTTCGCGCGGCGCTCCGCCGCCGGCTCGATGCCGTGGGCGACCGCGTTGCGCAACAGGTGGAGCAACGGATCCGCGAGCGCTTCGAGCACCGTCTTGTCGAGCTCCACCGCCTCGCCCTCGATCTCCAGATCGGCCGGCTTGCCCTCTTGCTCGGCCGTCGCTCGGACCGCGCGGTGGAGCCGCGACGAGAGCTGGGAAAACGGCACCATGCGCAAGCGCATCAGGCGGTTCTGCACGTCGCTCGAAAGCCGGCTCAGACGGGTGAGATCGCCGTCGAAATCGCCCAGCGAAGAGGCGAGCTCGGCGCTCACCGCCGACAGGTCGCTCGCGGTCTCGGCGAACTCTGAGGAAAGGAGATGGAATTCGGTGTAGCGATCGAATTCGAGCGCGTCGAAGCCTGGTGGAAGCATACCAAAGCCGCCAGGCGATCCAGTGGCCCCAACCGACCACGCGGAGGATGCTCCAACCTCCGCACCGACCAAAGCTCGGACTTCGAGGTCCGCCTCCAGGCGTCCCGCGAGCCGCCGCAACCGTTCGTGGCTCGCGCTCATCTCCTCGACGCGCCGCGCAAGGGCCGCGACGTGGCGCTCGAACACCGAGCGGTGAATCACCAGCTCGCCGGCCAGACGGACGACTTCGTCGAGCCGTTCGAGCGGTACCCGCAGGGTGCGCGGCGTGGCCGGGCGCGGTCCGGCCGGCGCCGCCGGCGCGGCGAACGACGAAGAAAGATCGCGGCGATCAGGGGGATCGCCGCCAGGCACCTCCACCGTGGATCGTGGGACCCGCTCGTCGTAGCGCCGATAGATCTCGACGAGATCCGCCGGCCGTCCACCGCCGGTCAGATCCTCCAATCGATCGGCGGTCGCGTGCAGCAGCGCGAGATCCTCTGGCGAGGGCTGCTCCTCGCCGTCGGCGAGCCCGTCGAGGAGATCCTCCATCCGGTGAGCGAGGCGGGAAAGCTCGCCGAAACCGACCAGGCCCGCCGCCCCTTTGAGGGTATGCACGCTGCGGCGCACGACCAGCAGAGCGGCGCGATCCGCGGCATCGTCCGCCAGGGCGCGCAACGACGCCGAGATTTTCTGCAGGTGCTCGTCCGCCTCCTCCAGGAACGTCGAGAGCAGGTCCGGCGCGGCCTCTCTCCAGGCGCTCGGCGCGGCGTATTCCCAGCCGCTCGAAGCACCGGATGTCGCCGGCTCGGTCGCGAAAAGCGTCGCAAGCTCCGCCGCATCCCCGTCGACCGGCAGGCCGCGCCAGCGGCGGAATTCGGCCACGGTCGCCGCCAGCAGATCGCCGCCCGCGTCGCCGCCGTCCCTGCGACCCAGGCGGTCCAGACAGGTTTCGATCCGGTCGAGCGTCGCCTGGAGCAGAGCCTTGAGCGGCGCGTCGTAGACCCGTCCGCCCCGTTGGATTTCGTCGAGCGTCCGCTCGGCGTAGGAGGCGATATGGCTGAGCGGCGCCAGACCGACCATCGCGCTCGCACCCTTGATGCTATGGAGCAGGCGATGGATCTCCTCGAACGCCTTGGGGTCGGCGCCCGCCCCTCCGTCGGCGGCCAGCGAGCGCGCGATCCGCGGCAGGTAGCCGCGCACCTCGGCCACGAAGCCGGCGAGGATCTCGGGATCGATCGGCTGCGCCATTCGCTTCAGGCCGCGCGCGCCGGAAGTTTGAACTCCGCCACCGACCCGCGCAAGTTGTCGGCGAGCGCGGCCAGGTTGGTGATCGACACCGCGACCCGCTTGGTTCCGGCCGCCGTCTGTTGGGTGTTGTCGGAGATGTCGCCCATCGCCTTGGCCACCGAATCCGAGCCGCGCGCCTGCTGCTGGGCCGCGGTCGAGATCGACTGGATCAGCTCGGCGAGCCGGCCCGAGACCCCTTGGATTTCGCCCAGCGCCTGGCCGGCGGCGTTGGCCAACCCTGAGCCCGAGACCACCTCGCGCGTCGTGTCCTCCATCGCGCGCACCGCCTCGTGCGTCTCGCTCTGGACGCTTCGAATCAGCGTCGCGATCCGTTTCGTCGCGTCGGCCGAGCGCACCGCGAGGCGTTCGACCTCCTCGGCGACGACCGCGAAACCGCGCCCGGCGTCACCCGCCATCGCCGCCTGGATCGAAGCGTTGAGGGCGAGGATGCTGGTGCGGTCGGCGATGTCGCCGATCAGCTGGACGATCTCGCCGATCTCCTGCGAGCTCTCCCCCAGGCGCTTGATCCGCTTCGCCGATTCCTGCACCTGGACGCGGATGCTGTTCATCCCCTCGACGGTGCGCGACACCGCGTCCGCCCCCTCCCGGGCATTGGCGAGCGCCTGCTCGGCGACCCCGGTGGCGCTCGCGGCGTTTTCCGACACCTGCTGGATCGACAACGCCATCTCCTCGACCGCGGCGGAGGTGCCGACGATCTGCGCCGACTGCGCCTCGGAGCCGTCGGCCAGGTGCTGGGTGGTGGTCTGGATCTCGCTCGCCGCCGAGCTGACCCGAAGCGTCGTTTCCTGCACGTCGCTGATGATCCGGCGCAGCTGCGCGATCACGGTGTTGAACGCGTCGGCGATCGCGCCGGTCATGTCGGCGGTGACCTCGGCCTCGCGGGAGAGGTCGCCTTCGGCGAGGCCGCTGATCTCTTCCAGCAGCTTCATGGTGCTCGCCTGGATCCGGTCGCGCTCGTCGCGCGACTGCATCAGGGCGACCGTGTTGTCGAGAACGTCGTTGATCGAGGCGGCCATCCGGCCCAGCTCGTCGCCGCTCATCGCCACGGCGCGGGCGCGGAAATCGCCGGCGCCGATGCGCTGGAACATGCCAGTGATCGCGCTCACCTGACGATTGATCAGGCCGGCGACGAAGGTGACCAGAAAGGCCGCCAGGAGCACCGAGATGACCGTGGCGGCGAGGACCAGGTTGCGGTTGCGCGACAGACCCGCGATGCGCTCGCGGAACTCGCTCTCGATTCGTTCGAGCAGCGCCGAGGAAAGAACCGCCTGAGCGTCGACGGCGGCCTTGCCCGAGGCGAACAGGTCGGCGGACGACAGGGTGATCGCGGGGGCGCGCTGGACGCGGCTCCGGACCAGACCGAGGAACGTCCCGGTCTTCTCCTCCGACTCCCGGGCCAGGGTTTTCACCCGCTCGGCAAAATCGGGATTGTCTTCGGCGATCAGGCGCACCGCGCGCCGGATCGGCGCCACCGACTGATCGACGCCGGCGATCAACAGGCTCAGCTCGGCCTCCTCCTCCGGTGTCGCCTGGCCGCGCGCGACCACGCCGGCCGCGCGCTCGCGGAGCCGGCCGCGATCCTCGATCGCCCGCGGACCCCAGATCAGGATGACCTCGCCGAGATAAAACGTATCGCGCAGCGGGTCGAGGCGAATGTTCGAGCTGTCGCCGACGTCCTCGACCAGGGTGGTGATCCGGTCGACCACGCGGGTGTGCGCGGCGAAGCTCTGCTCCGGGGATTGCCGGGCGGCTTGTACCCGCAGGTTCTGCCAATCCTGGCGGATCGCGCCGAGGGCCGCGGTGGTGCCGAGCTCGGCGCCGACCTGGCGGTCCAGCTCGGACAGCGCGGTGAAATCCTGGTCGATCAAGGCATCGAGGGCCGCGATCTCTCGCCGTTGCGCCAGGTCGCCGCCGAGCAGCGCCTGGGTCCGCCCGCGGCGTTCCGGCAGCCGCGACAGGAGCGAGGTGAGCGGCCGCAGATAGAGGGTGCCGACCTCCTCTTTGAGCGCAAAGCCGATGTCCTCGTTGCGCGCGGAAACGGCGAGATAGAGGAGCACGGGCACCATGATCCCCATCGCCACCGCGATCAGCGCCAACTTCTGCCAGACTTTCCAGTTCCTGAGCATGACCTTCACACCCCCAGATTTTTAGTAGGCCGCATCTTCAGCTCACAAGCTCCGCGTTCAGACCGCGAATCTCGGGAGTGGCAAAAAAACGATCGAGATCGAACGCGGCGAGCGGCCGGCCGTCACGGGTCAGCACACCCGCGACCCAGTGGGCGAGGCGGTCGTCGATCGATCCGTCGGGCGGGGCAAGCTCGCCGCGCGCCACCGGCGCCACCCCCTCGACCTCGTCCACCCAGAGGCCGGCGGCGACTTGGCCCAGCGGTCCCGGCGCGGCGCGCACGACCAGAAGCCGGCCGCCGCGACCACCGCGCGGAAAGGGCGTCAGGCCGACGAAAGCGCGCAGGTCGATCACCGCCAATATGTCGCCGCGCAGGTTCGCCACGCCGCGCACCCAAAAAGGAAGGTTCGGCACCGCCGTGATCTTCGGCACCTCGGCGATCTCGAACACCCGGTCGATCGGCAGCGCGCAGCGCGTACTCCCCAGCCGGAACACGACCGAACGCTCGTCCTGTTCGCTCGGCGGCGCCGCCGCCTCGCGGCGCGGTGAAACGCCGGCCGCGAGAGCCGCGAGCAACTCTTCCAGCGGCAGGCCGTCCGGGTCGTCCGGCGCGCCGGACCTGCCGGCGGCGCTCTCGTCCCGATCGTTCCTCTCATCGGAGGCGCACATCGGCCGTCCGCCTCAGACCTGGCGCGAGACCATGGCGAGCAGGGTCTCCGCCGTGAACGGTTTGGTCAGGTATTCGTCCGCCCCTTGCTTCATGCCCCAGAAGCGATCGGACTCCTGGTTCTTGCTGGTCACCAGGATCACCTTGATGCCCTTGGTCTCCGGCCTCGACTTGAGCTCGCGGCAGATTTGAAAGCCGTTCTTTCCCGGCAGGACGACGTCGAGCAGGATCAGGTCCGGTCGGTCTTCCTGGACTTTGCGCAACGCCTCCTCGCCGTCGGCCGCGGTGGCGATCCGGTAGCCCTGTCCGAGAAGCGTCGACGAGGTGATCGCCAGCTCGGTCGGGCTGTCTTCGACCACGAGAATCTTTCCGCTCGGCATCTGGTGGATCTCCTGGGTGACTGATCGGAGCGTACGGCTCTCTCGTCGCCGGTCAATCGCCGTGTCGAGCGGCGACAAAACGCTCTACCAGCCCGAGCAGAGCCCGGGGCTCGAAGGGTTTCTGGATGTGATCGGCCGATCCCGCGAGGCGACCGCGCATGCGATCGAACAGGCCTCCCCGGCCGGAGAGGAAGACCACCGGGACGCGGCCGAGAGCCGGGTCGGCTTTGATCAACTTGCAGATCTGGTAGCCGTCCATCCCGGGTAGATTGATGTCGAGCAGGATCAGGTCGGGGGGGGCCTCGCGCAGCCGCGCCAGCGCTTCCAGTCCCGCGCCGGCGGTCGCGACCCGGAAGCCGTGCGGCTCCAGGCTGCCGGCGACCAGCTTCAGGACCGTCGGGCTGTCGTCGACCACCAGCACCTGGCCGCGGCGGAGCGCACGCTCGGGGGCCGCCGCCCGGCGCCGCCAGAGCGCGAGAACCTCGAGCTGGGCGGCGAGCAGGTCGTCCTCCGGACGGAGCCGGTTCGCGACCGCAAAGTGGGCGATTGCGTCGTCGGGCTGGCCCAGGTTCAGATGGCCGAGGCCGAGCGCGAGCTGCGCGTCGAAGCTCTCCTGGACCCCGGGTACGCCCGCGAGCCGCTTGAGCCCCGCGGCGATCAGCTCGCGGTCGGCCGCCGAATTTTTCAGCAGCGCTTTCAAATCGGCGAGCGTGAACAACGCCCGGCACCAGGAGCAGCGCTCGCCGGAGAAACCAATGCCACGGCAGATCGGACAGCGGCGTCCGGGCACCGGCCGCGGCGCCGGCTCGGCGCGTAGCGCGGGCAACTCCAAGAGGGCGAGAGCGTGCCGGTGGTTCGGATTGATCGCGAGCACACGTTCGAGGCAGCGCCGCCGCTCGGCGACGGTCGGGGCCACCGCGGCGAGCCAGAGCCAGACCTCCTCTCGCGACTCGTCGAGGGCCAGGGCCTCTTCGAGCAGCGCGCGGCTGCGTGTCTTCTTCCCCGCCTTCGCGCCCTCGATCCCTTGCGCGAGCAGGACGTCGGCAAGCTCGGCGCGCGCGACCTCGTGGCGAGGATGCTCGGCGAGCACGCGGCGCAAGTAGCGAACCTTGTCGATGGCCGACGCCGCAAGGTTCGCCAGCCAAAGCCAGATCAGATCGTTTCTCGGCTCGATCTCGCTCGCCCGCAGCAATAGGCTGCGCGCAAGACCGCCGTCGCCTCGCTTGGCCGCCTGAATCGCTTCCTGGAGGAGTTCCGTGCCCTCGGTCACCACGTTCCCGGTCTTTCCACGGTCCGCGGTCGAGCCATCGATCCTGCATGGATAGAGGCTCGGCACACCGGACCTTCAGCATGAATTAGGACGTTGCTTGCGTCCCCATGTCGGCTGTTTCGCCAGGAAGTATTAGCACGTTCCGTGGCTCGCGGACAGTCGCACGCGAGCCACGGCAGCACCGACAAATCTACTGTTTTCCAAGAGATGCGCAAGGGTAGGTGAGTTTCCGACCCGGCCGCGACCCTCGGTGCTCCGTGATTCCGTTCGGTCGCGGAGGCGGTTTGGAACCGGGCTTCAAACCACCAGATTCTTTTCGGTATCCGCGAGCTTGTGTCGCGAGAGAGCCAGGTTGGAGCGGCTCTTGTCGAGCACGAGATAGATGAAGAGCCCGTCTTTGGTGGCGAGAGGACGGATCAGGTGATACTGCTTGCCGAGGGTGATCAAGATGTCCTCGATCGTATCTTTCAGGCCGAGCATCGCCATCGTCTTGCGCTTGGCACGTACGACTTCGGTGTTGCCCGCGGCGGCGGCCTCCAGATCCAAAGTGGCACCGCCTCCCTCCGAACCCATCATCATGCCGCTGTTGCTGTCCACCAGGCAGGCGCCGATGAATCCATCGATACCGGCGAGATCCTGAAGACTTTCTTTGATGTTGGCCATGGTACCGCTCCTATCGTTGGTCGGGACTATTCGACTGGGTTCATGATCGACGTGGTCTTTGCTCCGGAGGATCTTCCGATCGCCCCCGGAGGCACCGGGCTTCGTTTCATCGACGCCCCATCCGGCGTCCAGCAACAGATCCTGCCAGTCCGTTTCGATGGCGGAGCTTCCCTCGGCTCCGGCATCGTCGCGCGCATCCAGTAGGTCGAGCAGCGCGAGGGCCTGGCGATGCAGGGGGTCGATCGCGAGCACGCGCGCCAGATTGCGCCGTCGCTCTTCCTTGGTCTCGGACACGGCGGCGAGCCAGAGCCACGAGTCCACCTTGCCGGAATCGAGCTCGATCGAGCTTTCGAGCAACGTTCTCGCCCGTTTCCGCGAGCCCCCCTTGGCGGCGGCGATCCCCTCCTGGGACAGAATGTCCGCGAGCTCGGAGCGCGCGACCTCATGGCCGGGCTGAAGGGCGAGCACACGCCGCAGATAGCTCGTCTTGTCGGCCGGCGAGGAGGAGAGGCGAGCGAGCCACAGCCAGATCAAATCGAGCGACGGCTCGATCTCGCTCGCGCGGAGCAACAGGCTTCGCGCGATACCGTCGTCGCCCCGCTTGGCCGCATGGACCGCCTCCTGAAGCAGGGCGGCCCCCTCGGTCATCACCTCGACATCGCTCATCGAACCACCAACCGGCAATCGATCAATATTTTGTTCATGTATTGATCGACGCCTCAGAGACTCCAGGCCTTCAACGTGAATACGGCTCTCGGATCGATCTACATCCTAATCACGTTGACCGGTCAAAGGGAAGCGCCGATTTCTCCCTCCTTGCCGATCGAATGACGTTGAAAAAAAGCATTCATGCCGGGGCAGCTTTTACACGAGGAGGTCTTTCTCGGTGTCTGCCAGCCGGTGGCGCGCCAGGGCGAGATTGGAGCGGCTCTTGTCGAGCACGAGATAGATGAACAGACCGTCTTTGCTCGCGAGCGGTCGAATCAAGTGGTACTGCTTGCCGAGGGTGATCAGGATGTCTTCGATGTTGTCCTTCAGGCCCAGCGTCGCGATCGTCTTGCGCTTGGCCCGGACGACCTCGGTGTTGCCCGCGGCGGCCGCTTCGAGATTCAACGCGGCGCCGCCCTCGGACCCCAGCATCATGCCGCTGTTGCTGTCGACCAGACAGACGCCGATGAAACCGTCCAGCTCGGCGAGATTCCGGAGCCCTTCATTGATGCTGGCCATGCCGTCGCTCCTTTCTTCCCTGAGATCGACGAGACCTGCTTGCCCGAAGTCGAGATCCTTGAGATCGGTCTCGGCGTCCTCGCCGAGCTCGGCCCAGGCCCCGGCGTGCTGTGCGTCGTCCATCCGCCGCGCGCCCTCCAACAGCAGGCGCTGCCAGCCCACCTCGATGTTGGCTTCGGGCGCCGGACCGTCGCCACGCCCGAGCGAGAACTGGCCCGCCTTCCAAGCAACCATCCGGTAGAACGCTTCCTCGCCTTGGATCTCCCCGCACCGCGCGTGGACGATCCGGCCCTGGTCGAACCAGAGCTCTCCGCAGTCGGCGCCCTGCCGGATCTCCAGCCGGCCGCTGGTCTGGCCGAGGACGTACATCTGCACCAGATCGGCGATCTCCGCTTGCGCCACTGCGCCGCTCCAACCGTGTTTGGCGACCAGGGTCCGCTCGATCGCGGCGACCAGGGCATCGATCGCGAAGGGCTTTTCCAAGAACTCGATGCCGGGGGATCGCCGCAGCTCGGCGCCGAGCTCGGGGGTGCCGAAGGCGGTGACCAGGACGACCGGCAGTTGCGGCACGATCGAACGCGCGGCCAGGAGCAGCTCCAAGCCGCTCATGCCGGGCATGCGCAGGTCCGTAACCAGCACGTCGGGCGGCTCGCGGCGAATGTCGGCAAGCGCGCTGCCGGCATCGCCGAAGCCCGCCACCGTCAGCGCGGGGAACAGGCGCTCCAACCGGCGCAGCGTCGTCCGGACCAGCTCCTGCTCGTCGTCGACGAGGATCAGGCGGCCGTTCATTCGCGCCGGCCCTCCCCGCCGGCCGAGGCGGGCAGCAACAGGCCGAAGGTCGTCCTGCCGGGCCTGGAATCGACCTCGATCGAACCGCGGTTCTCGACCACCAGGGCTTGGGCGATCGACAGCCCGAGACCGATTCGATCGGGCTTGGTGGTGAAGAAGGGGGCGAACAACTGCGCCAGCTCCGCGCCATCGATCCCCGGCCCGTGATCGCGCACGGCAAAGCGCACGAAGGCCCGGCGGGTTGCGGCATCCGCTTCGGTCGAGATTTCGATTTCGACCGCGCCCTCGCCGCCGGCATCGAAGGCGTTCTCGATCAGCGCGCCGAGCGCCTCGATCGCCTGGCCCCGGTCGACGTGGACCGAGGGCAACGCTCCGCGGATCACCACCGACGGCATGGCGCCCGGAGATTTCGCCGCCAGCGCTTCGGTCGCCCCGGCGACCAGGTCGCGCGGATCGAGATCGATCCGCCGCGCTCCCGTGGGGGCCAGGCGCATGCAAGAGGTGATCAGCAGGTCGATCCGGCTGACCATGGCGAGGATGCGCTGTGCGTCGCCGCTATGGACGGAATCGCGCGGCAGCTCGAGGTAGAGCAGCTCGGCGAGGCCGAGGATGGCGGCCAGGGGGTTTCTCAGCACGTGCGCCAGACCGCTGGTGATCCGCAGCGAGCTGCCCAGCACCTCGAACCGCTGGAGATCGAGCTCGACCTGGCGCAGGCGGCCGAGGTCGCCGAGAATCAAAGCGAAGGCGGTGGCCGAAACGCCCCCGTCCAACGCGACCAGGGTCACGCCGAGCTCCAGGTCGGGACCGGTTTCGCGCGCGACCGTGAGAGTCATGCGCCGCTCGTCCCCCTCCGCCAGGCGGGCGAGGATTCCGGCGAGATCGTGGCTCGGCCCGAACAGCTCGTCGACCCTCCGGCCGAGGCAGGGCCGGTCGCGGCAATCGAGGATCTGGCACGCGAGCCGGCTGATCCGCGTCACCCGCGCGTGCCGGTCCACGATCACGAGCCCGAGCGGGAGTCGGGCGAACAGGGCTTCCGGGAATTCAAACACCCAGGCTCTCGAAGACGAGCCGCGAGATCTCGGCAAGGGATTGCGGCTTCCGGAGCACGGCGACCGCCCCCCAACGCAGCGCCTCGGCTTCGATCTCCGGCGTGAAATACGCGGTGAGCAGGATCACCCGCGTCTCGGGGCAATGACGGTGGACGTGGCTGAGCAGATCGAGCCCCTCGGAATGGTGCGACCCGCCGAGCCGAAGATCGGCGATGACGACGCGATAGGAGTGGCTCGCGAGCAGCGCCTCCGCTTCCGCAAGCTCGCGCGCCCAATCGACCTCCAGGTCGAGACGAGCCAGATAGCGTCGGAGCGGGAAAGCTACCGCCGATTCGTCTTCCATCAAAAGGATACGAGCGATCATTCCGTCGGCTGGTGACAGCAAGCGGCGGACCAGCCCTTGCCGTTCGGCTCGCCGCGCCGCAAACGGCGCTTCCTACGGGAGCGACAAATCTCGATCCTGCGACAGTCGTCGCAGTCCTGAGAGCCTTTGTAGAGTTTTTTCAGACATGTATTCGGTAACGCGAAAGGTAGCGGTACAGGGTCGCCCGCGACACGCCGAGGGTCCGCGCGGCCGAGAGGACGTCGCCCCCGACGTGGGCGAAAACGCTTTCGATGTGGTCGCGCATCGCCTCGTCGAGCGTACGCTCCGAGGAGGCCTGCCGAGCTTGCGCACCGGCGCCTCTGCTTTCGGAACCGACGGCGAGCAGGTCGGCCGTGATGCGCGAATCGACGGCGAACAGGGCGGCGCGCTCGATCGCGTTCTTCAGCTCCCGGATGTTGCCCGGCCAAAGCCGGGCGCGGATCGCCGACTCGGCCTCGGCCGAGAAGGCGAGCGCCGGCCGGCCGAGGTCGCTGCCGCTCAAGGAGAGCAGCCGGCGGGCCAGGGCGATCACGTCGGCGCCCCGTTCGCGCAGCGGCGGAACCACCAGCTCGATCGCTCCGATCCGGTAGTAGAGGTCGGCGCGGAACCGTTGCTCCGCGACCTCTACGCCGAGGTCGCGATGGGTCGCCGCCAGCAGACGCACGTCCGAACGCCGTTCGCGCACCTCGCCGAGGCGCCGGAACTGTTTCTCCTCCAGCAGCTTGAGCAGCTTCGGCTGGATTTCGAGCGTCAGGTCGCCGATCTCGTCGAGAAACAGCGTCCCGCGGTGGGCGACCTCGAACAGGCCGGGCTTGGCCTCGACCGCACCGGTGAAGGCGCCGCGGGCGTGACCGAACAGCTCCGACTCGAACAGCTCGCGCGACAGCCCGGCGCAGTTGAGGTCGATGAACGCCTCGCGCCCGCGCGCTCCCTGGGCGTGGAGCCAGCGCGCCAAAACTCCTTTGCCGGTGCCGGTTTCGCCGCGGATCAGGACCGGACGGTCCGCTTCGGCGACCCGCCGCGCCTGGTGGGCCAGCGCCTTCATCGCCGCGCTCTCGCCCTCGAACGGATCGAGCTCGGCGCTCCGGGCGCTCCGGCGCAGCGCGTGATGGATTCGTCGATCGTGCGCGCTGGTCATCAGGCGCTCGACGAGCTGGAACAGGCCGGCCAGCTCGACCGGCTTGGTCAGGAAATGGTCCGCCCCTTGCTGGATCGCCCGCACCGCCCGGTCGATCGTGGCATTGCCCGTGAGCACGATCGTGGCGACCGGCAGATCGCGGCCGACCAGCTCCGGCAACAGGTCTAGGCCGTCGCCATCGGGCAGGTTCAAATCGATCACCGCGACCTCCGGCGAGCTCGCCTCGATCGCACCGCGCGCTTCCTGGCAGTTGGTCGCTTCGATCACCGCGATGCCGCGCTCGCGGAAGTAGCGCGAGAGCGGAAAGCGGATCGATGCATCGTCCTCCAGCAGGAGGAGCTGCGACCCTTGGGACCCGCCGTTTTCAACCACCGCTCAGGGCTCGTCCGAACCGGTGAAGGAGTCGGCCAGCCGGAGCGGAAACACCAGGCGCACGCGCGCTCCTCCGCCCTCCCGGTTGCCGAGGTCGACGAAACCGCCGTGGCCGTCCATGATCCGCCGGACCACCGCCAACCCGAGCCCGGTCCCCCCCTTCCTACGGGTGAAGAACGGCTCGAAGCCGCGTTCCTGCTCCTCCGGGGAAAATCCCGGCCCGGCATCCTCGACCGTGCACACCGCCCCGGCCGTCGCATCGTGGTGGGCGGAAATCCGCACCGTCGTCTCGGCCGGCGACAGGGCGACCGCGTTCTCGATCAGGTTGCGGAACACCTGTTCGATCTGCTGGGGGTCCATCCTCAGGTCCGGCAGGTCGGCCGCGCATTCGACTTGCACGTCGATGCCGGCCCGGCGCGCCGGCTCGACGCAGGCGGCGACGGAGCGCGCGATCACTTCCGGGAGCGATCCTTCCGCGAGCCGGGCCGACGCCGGCCGTGCGTAGTCGAGCAGATCCTGCATCAGAACCTGCAGGCGGATGGCCGAGCTTTGAATCCAACCGAAGTATTCGTCGAACACCGCGGCCTTGTCCGTTTCTTCCTGCAAGGCCTGGAGGTTCGCGGTAATCGCAAACAGCGGGTTCCTCACCTCGTGCGCGACGCCGGCGACGAACGTGCCCATCTCGTCGCCGCGCCGCCGTCGTTCCAGCTGGGCGCGCATTTCGATCATGTCCGTCCCGTCGCGAGCGAGGAAGACCGTTCCCCCCAGCTCGTGATCGAAGCTCGCGCTGATCACCCAATACCGGCCGTCCGCCTCGTCGCGCCTCTCGCTCGGGCTCATGGCCAAGGGCCGGTCGAGCAACTCGGTCATCCGGTGCCAAGGCTCGGAGCGCGCCCAGCGGGTGATCGGCAGGCCGACGAAATCCGGCGGCCGGCCCCCGAGGAGATCCGCGGCATAGCGGTTGAGCCGCAGCAACCGGCCCTCCTCGTCGACCACCGCGATGACCGCGTCGATCGCGTCGAACGTCACGGCCCACTGCCGCGCCGCTTTGACCAGCCGGTCCTGAAGCAGGCGCTCGGAGGCCTCCTCCTCGTGCAGTTGGTGGGTTACTTTGGCGATCTCGTTGTGCGCCACCCCCAAGCGATTCGTGGCGGCCGTCAGCCAGCGCACGGCCACCAGCGTCGCCGAGATCCCGAAGGTGATCGCCACCAGAATGCCGAGCTGCAGATTCCGCAGATACCGCACCGCCCCGCTCGGTATCCCCAGCTGGCGCGAGGCCTCCAAGGTATCGCTCAACTCGCCGATCGACAGGAACAGCAGAAGCAGTGCGACCAGCGCCGCGAGACCCACGATTCCGAGGACAACCCGGGTCCCAACCTCGATCCGCCCCCGGCTCGAACCGTAGGCTGTCGTCTCATTCGTTCCGAGCAATTCTATGGAACTCCTAATTTCCTCATGGTAACACTAACTTCCAAGACCCGGCCCGGCAGGACCTTTTCTTGCACGCCGCCCTCCCGAGCGCCTAGAATCCGCGCAACACGACGGGCACCGCCCCCCTCCCCGGTTCCTAAACACCTGCGCCAAGACGGGCGCGGGCGCTGGGAAAGCTCCGGGGTACGGGTGCGGACGAGGGCCCGCGATCCACCACAGTCGATCAATGACCAACTCGGCGGCGGACACGCACCGAGTCAGGGGGAATTTCATGGCTGCAACGATCAAACGCCGATCCGCTGTTTGGAGGCTGCTCGGCCTCTTCGCGGTCACGGCGCTCTTAGGGCTGGTCCACGCCGCGCCCGCCGCCGCGAGCGAAGCCGAGCTCGTCCTGCCCGACCTCGGGTCCCAGTCCTTCCTCGGCGTCAACGGCCACAACCTGCTGCTCGGCGGCTTGGTCATCTGCGTGCTCGGCATCGCCTTCGGCCTGGCGATGTACAGCCAGCTCAAGAACTTGCCCGTGCATCGCTCGATGCGCGAGATCTCGGAGCTGATCTTTACCACCTGCAAGACCTACCTGATCACCCAGGGCAAGTTCATCCTGCGCCTGGAGCTGTTCATCGGCACCGTGATGGTCTTCTACTTCGGCTGGCTGCGGCACTACCCGGCGATCAAGGTGATTGTGATCGTGCTGTTTTCCCTGGTCGGCATCGCCGGCAGCTACCTGGTCGCCTGGTTCGGCATCCGGGTCAACACCTTCGCCAACTCGCGCTCGGCGTTCGCCAGCTTGCGCGGCAAGCCGTTCCCGACCTACGCCATCCCGCTCAAGGCCGGCATGTCGATCGGCATGCTGCTGATCTCGACCGAGCTGGTGTTGATGCTGATGATCCTCCTGTTCGTGCCGAGCGACTACGCCGGCCCGTGCTTCATCGGCTTTGCGATCGGCGAGTCGCTGGGCGCCGCGGCGCTGCGCATCGCGGGCGGCATCTTCACCAAGATCGCCGACATCGGCTCCGACCTGATGAAGATCGTCTTCAACATCAAGGAAGACGACGTCCGGAACCCCGGCGTGATCGCGGACTGCGTGGGCGACAACGCGGGCGACTCGGTCGGCCCGACGGCCGACGGCTTCGAAACCTACGGCGTCACCGGCGTGGCGCTCATCACCTTCATCCTGCTCGCGATCAACGAGAAGGTCGCCGGACCGGCCTATCAGAGCATTCAAGTCCAGCTGCTGGTCTGGATCTTCGTCATGCGCGTCCTGATGATCATCACCTCCGGCGCCTCCTACTTCATCAACGAGGCGATGGCGAAGGCGAAGTACGGCAACGCCGAGTCGATGAACTTCGAGGCGCCGCTCACCTCGCTGGTCTGGCTGACCTCGATTCTCTCGGTCGGCGTCACCTATGTCGCCTCCTACCTGATGATCCCCGGGCTCGGTGACGGCACGCTCTGGTGGAAGCTCTCGACGATCATCACCTGCGGCACGCTGGCGGGCGCCGTGATCCCCGAGCTGGTGAAGGTCTTCACCTCGACCGAATCGGCCCACGTGAAGGAAGTGGTCACCGCTTCGCGCGAAGGCGGCGCCTCGCTCAACATCCTCGCCGGCCTGATCGCCGGCAACTTCTCCGCCTACTGGATGGGACTGTCGATCGCGGCATTGATGGGCATCGCCTCGTACGTTGCGTCCATGGGCCTCGCCTCGCTGATGATCGCCCCGGCGGTATTCGCGTTCGGCCTGGTCGCGTTCGGCTTCCTCGGCATGGGGCCGGTGACCATCGCGGTCGATTCCTACGGCCCGGTCACCGACAACGCCCAGTCGGTGTTCGAGCTGTCGACGATCGAGACGCTGCCGAACATCAAGGACGAGGTGAAGAAGGATTTCGGCTTCACCCCCGATTTCGAGCGCGCCAAGCACAACCTGGAAGCCAACGACGGCGCAGGCAACACGTTCAAGGCGACGGCCAAGCCGGTGCTGATCGGCACCGCGGTGGTCGGCTCGACCACCCTGATCTTCTCGATCATCGTCGTCCTCACCAAGGGGCTGACCGAGAACCTCGACAAGCTCTCGCTGCTCCACCCGCCGTTCCTGCTCGGCTTGGTGACCGGCGGCGCGATCATCTACTGGTTCACGGGCGCCTCGATGCAGGCGGTCTCGACCGGCGCCTACCGCGCGGTCGAGTTCATCAAAAAGAACATCAAGCTGGACAGCGCGGCCGGCAAGGCGTCGATCGAAGACTCGAAGAAGGTGGTCGAGATCTGCACCACCTACGCCCAGAAGGGGATGTTCAACATCTTCCTTACGATCTTCTTCTCGACCCTCGCGTTCGCCTGTCTGGAGCCGTTCTTCTTCATCGGCTACCTGATCTCGATCGCGCTGTTCGGCCTCTACCAGGCGATCTTCATGGCCAACGCCGGCGGCGCCTGGGACAACGCCAAGAAGATCGTCGAAGTCGAGCTGAAGGAGAAGGGCACGCCGCTCCACGACGCGACCGTCGTCGGCGACACCGTGGGCGATCCGTTCAAGGACACCTCCTCGGTCGCGATGAACCCGGTGATCAAGTTCACCACCCTCTTCGGCCTCCTCGCCGTCGAGCTGGCGATCGAGCTGCCGCACCAAACCACCACGATCCTTGCCGCGGTCTTCTTCGCCGTCTCCGTCGTCTTCGTCTGGCGCTCGTTCTACGCCATGCGGATCAAGGACGCGGGCTAGGGCAGCACGACGATCGAGCTGTATTGAAAACGGCGCCCGGGGCAACCTCGGGCGCCGAACGGCGAATACCTAGGCTTCATCGAGACCTGTGGGGACCGGGAACTTTGAAACAACTGATGCGATCCCTGGTGCCGATCTTCCTTGCCTTTGTTTTGAGCCCAACGGCTTGGCCAGCTGAGTCGCCATCTGACCAAGCGCTCCTACCGGAGCCTGTGGCGGGCGCCGAAGCGTTCACCTGGGAAGGTCCCCAAATCGTACGCGCCGATCGCGTGGGCAACATCTACTTTCTGCGTGCCGACACCTTGGAGATCTATCCGCTGACCCAGGCAGGAAAGCTAGGGGAGCCGGTGAAGCTGGAGGTGCTCGGCGAAGCCCCGCAGCTCGTTCGAGACGCGGCTTTGAGCCCCGGCGGGGATGAATGGCTGGTTTCTGCGGACTTGGTGATCCGGCGCTACGTGGGCGCCAAAGAGAAGGTCATGCCCGCGCTTGAGTGGCGAGCCTCCGGGATTGGCTTCGTGCGGGATCAGCCCGTCGTATCCTTCCTGCCGCTGCCGGT
Source organism: Thermoanaerobaculia bacterium (assembly GCA_035995205.1). Taxonomy (GTDB): domain Bacteria; phylum Acidobacteriota; class Thermoanaerobaculia; order Multivoradales; family UBA5704; genus DASYKS01. The sequence continues at coordinate 242,352 of DASYKS010000041.1, read as the reverse complement.
CTCGTGGGATCAGGTCTATCGCGAGCGAAAAGGGCAGATCCCTCGCCTCATGACTTTCGACGGCGACAGGTGGAATGTTCTGGCCGAGTATCCGTCGCCCCCGGCGGCCGATCTTGCCGACCGGCGGCCCGACCTCAACGGCGCCATCTCGCAGCATGCCGTTTTCGTCGCATCCGATACCCAGGGGCGGCTGTGGATCGCTCGCCAGTACGCCTACGACATCGAGCAACTCGCGACCTCCGGCAAGCAGAAGCTTCACCTTCTGGTAGCCGGCGGCAAAGTCACGGAACGGAAAGACGACGCAGAGACCAAGGACCGTCCCGCAGGATTGAGTGCATTCCGCAGCAATGCGGCGATCCTGGACCTGGTGGAGGGGCGAGATCACCGCATGTATTTTCTGGTGGCCGGCGGCAGTACGACGGGCGGCATAGCTCTAGATCGCTACGACCCGGTGACCTCAAAGCTGGAAAGAATCTCGTTGGCTCTACAGCTTCCCGGGCGCGCCACCCTTGCCTCTGGGAAGCACGGCCTGTACATCGCGGCTTGGAGCGAGCGTAACGGGCGGTGGAATCTTTCCTGGGACACCTTGGAACTGGCGGATTGGAAGCCAGTGCCCAACGCCCAGATTACTCCTGCGCCGGTCGAGGATCTTCCGGCTACGAAATCGACTCACTGACTCCGAGTCGACTCCGCCCGCAACGCCGCCCCCGCCGCTTGGACCATCGCGACGGTGGCCTGTTCGCCCCGGGCGGCTTCTTGCAGGAGCAACAAACCCGCGAGCGCCTCGCGACGGACCTTCAGGGACTGGAAGGTCGAGACCGCGTCGTCGACGCCGCAGGCGACCTCGCGGAACTTGCCCCGGCGAATCCAGATCGCGCAGAGGTCGAGGGTGACCAGGCTGGCCTGATAGAAGAGGTTGTGGTCTTCGAATTCCTCCCGCACACACCGCAGGTAGGCGTCGGCACAGGGTAGGTTGCCTAGACCGGCTTGGATTTGTGCCTCAACCCAGCGGCAGCGCAGGAGATCGATCTCGTCGCCATATTCCTCATAGAGAGGCTTACAGCGCTCGAGCCAGGCGAGGGCGGTTTCAAAGTGCCCGAGGCGGGAAGTGCAATCGATCGTGTTGTGGAAGGCGGCAAGGGCGAGGTTGGGGTCGTCGGCGAGATTCAGGATCTGCAGACCGCGCAGAAACAGGTGCAGGGCAGCGATTTCGTCTTGGCGAAGCTGGGCGATAATCCCGCGTTCCAGACAGATCCGGCCAGCTGCGTGCTGTTCCCCGCGTCGCTCCCGAATCCCTTGCAGGTAGGCGAGTAGGTCGTCCGCTTCTGTAAGGCGGCGCGAAGCCAGAAGAAACTGTGCCGCCGCTTCAGCCGATTCGAGCAGCGGCCCTATCTCGGTCGCAGTCGCGGCCGCCCGATGGAAGGCCGCTTCGGCGCTCTCGAAGTCGCCCGTCAGCCGCCGGGCGTTCGCCACCTCGGTCCAAGTTTCGGTTCGGAGGTTCGCCAACTCTCCCTCCGGATGCTCCTCCGGTTTCAACGAACTGGCGAAGCTTGCCGCGAGAACCGCGGCGAACAAGCAACGCTCAGGGTCTTCGCGGCGCTCGCCGCGCGCTTCGGCCAACCACGCTTTGGCTCGGAGGAAAAGAAGCGTCTGGGTAGGAGGAGAGGGAAGATCGGCCCACTCGATCAGGCTCTCGACTTCGGCCTTGGCCTGGTCCCGGGCCTCGTAGAACTCGATGCCCAGGGCAAGGGACTTCTTCATCGTGCTGCGCAGGCGGAAGTCGTACATACTTTCGAGGTTCACCGCGCGTTCGTCGTCATTGGCCACGGGGAGTCTCGCGATCGCCGGCGGCCAGGGGAGCTGGCCTGCCAGCCCACAACAGTCCGGACAACCGCAGGCCAGGTGCTGAACGAATTCTCGAAACCGAGCATCATCCAGGTCCAGGGCCCAGAGGTTGGCGATTTCTACAGGAGTCAGGTGCGGAGTGTCCGGCATGGCGCCCCCCAAAACGTTCCTGCGCGACCGCTTCGCGTTCTAAATTGTGGCAATTTCGATAGCGGATTGTGACACGAAAACCGCGTCGCCGAAACCCCGGAACCGGCGGACTCAAGAACCTGTCAAAGACGGGAGCTGCGATCTCGTTCGTCTTCGCCTACGAACCAGTGGATGCCTTCGTTTTGCGCCCCTCTCCCGTTTTCGGGAGAGGGGCCGGGGTGAGGGCTGGCCAGCGGTGATCGAAAGCAGACCCTACTGAAGGCCCCACGGGCTGATCTCGGTGCCCGTGTTGTTCATCACCGGAGCGGCCAGACCCCATGGATTGATTGAACTCCCTTCTTCGGCCCAAAGCGCCCGGGGGGAGCCCAGGGGAGCGATTCCGCCGCCTGCGGGTACGGACAGGTCCCAGGGGCTGATCTCGCTCCCATTCTCGGCCCAGAGATGACGGATCCAATTGAGGGGCGAAAAACTGTCGAAGAAACTCCAGCCGGCGGCCGGTGCGGCGGCGGCGGGTACAGTACCGATCAAGAGGGCGGCGAGAGTGACTACGGCGAGCAGGCTATACCGGCGTGACATGCGAGGCTCCTTCTCTTCCGCGGTGCGAACCGGCGGCCGGGATGGCCCCCGCGCCCGCGGGGGCAACGCGTGTGCGTTGCACGTTCCTGGCGCGAGAGCATGGCAAATTTTCAGGGCTCGCGAACGTTTCGCGTAAACTTTGTTGCGCGATTCAGACCGCAAAAACCCTGAATTCATAGGCCTTGCGGGAGCGTAGTAACATTGCGTTTCGGAAGGCAAATTTGCGGCATGCGGCGCCTAAACTTGCCAATTCGATGCGCGAAAACGATTGTCATTGCAACGGCGTCGCCGGGTTGACGTGCATCCCGTGCACGGGAAGGCGCCGCACGCCTTGACTCGCCGGCGTCTCCAGCCCGACAATCCCGGCATGGCACAGTCGAAGAAGCGTCCTCCTTCCCCTCCGAAGAACGGTGGCGGCGCGCCCGCTGAAGGCGTTGCGACGCCTCTCGAAGGAGCAGAAGCCGTTGAATTCACCCCGAAAGCCGGCGCGGCCAAGCCGAGCAAGCGATCCCAAAAAATAGCCCCACCCGAGGCCCAGGCCGAAGCGCCGAAGCGGCGCGGCCGGCCGCGAAGAGGCGAGGAACTGCGCCAGACGGACGCTCGGCCGGAGGAGCTGAAGCGCGCAATTTCGCTGCTCGATGAGTTGGTCCAAGCGTTCGGCGGCTCCCGTCGGCATGTCGACAAAATGCTCGGCACGGGCCGCAGCCGCACCAGCCAGCTGTTGTCGGGGCGACTGGATCTCAAGTTCCAACACATCCTAGACGTGCTCGACGTGCTGGGCATCGAATCCCGCGCCTTCTTCGAAGTGCTGTACGGCGAAGAAGAGCACGCCCCCTTCCCCGCTCCGCTTGCCGTGGTCTATCGCCAGAAGATTCGGGCGATGGGCGTACCCGCCGACCTCGAAGCCGCCGTACCGAAGCTTCCCGAGCCACCGGCCATCCCGCGTTTCCTCACCGAGGAAGAAGTCCGCCAGTTGATCGACCATCGCCTGTTCGAAGCGTTCAGCCAGGTGATGCCGAAGAAGCCCGCCAAGGGCGGCACCGCGGACGATACCGAGTAGCCCTCCCCGAGAGCCGGGTGCTCGGCCCTGCGCTTGACCCGGCGCCAAAAGCGAAGCGGAGCCGATGAAGTGCGAGGAGTTTGCCTCCGCCTCTTGACATCTCCGGATCGTATGGGCACAATTTGGCGCCATAGTGAAGAAATCGAGCGCCAGAAATCTCGTCCCATCGCCACGGACCGCATCGGCCGTCTGGTCGCGCCGTTCGGTCGGCCGCCGCCTCTCGCGGCTCCGGCGCAGCCGGAAATGGACCCAAGCGCGGGTCGCCGACGCCCTGGGCGTCGATCGCGGCACCATCAGCCGCTGGGAACGGGGCGTGATACTCCCGAGCGTCGATCGGCTCGGTCAGCTGTCCCGCCTGTTCGAGATCCCGTTCGCGGATCTGTTCACCGTGGCGCCAAAGAAAACGCACCCTGAGCCTTTCGAGGAGCCGAAATGATCTGCCCGCCACGGCGAGAGCTGGAGCGGGCGATCGCCGACCTGCCGGCGGTCGATCGCACCGGGTTGCTCCATGTGCTGACCTGCCGGGCCTGCCGGACGATCGCGCGAAAGCGCCTTGAGGAAGAAGAGGACAACCGACGCCCGCGTTTCCGCCGGGCGGATGGCACCGAGCCCCGCTACGACCGTGCGTTTGCTCCGCTCTCGTCGGGGCTTGCCGTGGAACGGGCGACCGAGGAGGTGGCCGGTCAGCTCGCCGAATTGCTGGCCCTTCCTTCCGCCGAACGCTGGCGCCGGGTCGAGGCCGGCGAAGTCCCCGCCAGCGCCCATCTCGCCGAAGGGCTGATGGCCAAGGCCGAACACGGCGTCGACGATCCGGGCGAAATCGTCGACCATTCGAGTCTTGCTCTTCGGCTCGCCCAACAGCTCGCCGACGGCGGCGATCGGCTGCCCATCGAGAGTTTTCGCGCCCGATATTGGATCGTCCAAGCGCGCGTCGACCGCCTCCTCGGCGCGCCGGATCATGCGCTGGAGATCCTGGCACTTGCGGCCGGCTGTCTGCCGGATTCAATCGCCGCCCCGGAACGCACGGCTTATTGTTACGAGGCGGCTCTCTGCTACGAGCAGCTCGGGCGATACGACGAGGCGCTTGCTCTCTACGATCGGGCGGTCGAGCTGCTCCGTCCCTTCGAACAGTCCTTGCAGATCGCCCATCTTCTACTCCTTGCGGGGCGCCTCGCCGCCGCCGGGGGAGATCCGCACCTCGCCCGCCGTCGCCTGGTCGAAGCGGAGCAACGGTTCGCCGGGGAAGCCGACCCTCAAGCCGCCGCAGCTCTCTGGCTCGGCCTGGCCGCCGCCTACGACGGCTTGGCCGAGCCCCTGCGAACCCACTGGGCGCTCGAACGCGCGCGCCGCAAGATCGCGGCGGTCGAAGTTCCCCGCCACCGCTTGGCGCTGCTTGCCGAGCTCGGGCGATCGCTCGCCGCGGTGGGACGCTTCGACGAAGCGTTGGCGCGCTTGGTCGAAGTGCGCAAAGCGGTAGCCGACGGCCCGCCTTGGGAGGCCTTGCTCGCAAATCTCGACGAAGTGGGCGCAATGCTCGCTGCCGGGCTTCCCCTCGCACCACCCGAACGGCTGGCGGAGATGAAAACCGCGATCGGCCGGCTGGACCTTCATGCCGACCTTCGTGCCGCTCTCGATATCGGAATCGCCGAGCTGGCGGCGGGCGATGCAACCGACGCCCGGGTTCGGTCTCTCGCCCGCTACCTCCGTCGTGCCCGCTGGAATCCCCTGGTGCCCTTTCGACCGGAGGCCGGTTGATGCTTCCTTTTCCAGCTCCGAGAACCGTTCCCGGGCTTCCCGCGCGCGATCTCAAGCCCCGGAACGACGTTTTAACCGACAAGACGATTTCTCAGGCTCCAGAATCCCTTTTTAACTCCCAGAATTGTTTTTTAACTCCGGGAATCATTTTTCCAGGTCGGAATTCGATTTCTGGAGTTAAAAAACGATTCTGGGAGCTGAGAAATCAAATTTTAAGCCGGACGTTCGGTTCTCCAGGCTCCAAAATCATTTCTTACCGTAGTTTTCGGTTTCTGGAGTTAAAAAATGATTTCCCCGGCTCGCACAGCGTTTTGGGCCGTAAAATCCGTCGTTCCCGGTTAAAAAACGGAGCTCCCACGTTACGGAGCGCTTCCGGCGCACCGCGGACGTTCTCCCATCCCCCGTTTCTCTCTCCTCCTGCTGTCGGTCTGCACCGAGTCGTCCGTCCGTCGGCCCTCCTGCCGACGGCGTTTTTCGCCGTGGAGGAACACGATGCGCCAAAAGACGTATGCCAATCTCGCCAGCGAATGGGACACCCTGCTGATGAACTCGATGGAGGATCTCACCGTGCTGCCGCACGCCAGGAGGCCCCACGACGAGTTGCAGGAGCGGCAGGTTCGCCTCGTCGCGTTGAATGAGCAGATCGAGGCTCAGCGAGCCGCCCTGCAAACGGCGGTCAAAGAGCGTCAAACCCTGGTCCAGGCGGCGAGCCGGCCGCGGAAGGCTCTCGAACGGTTGCTCGAAGCAGAGTACGGCGACGACAGCCAACGCCTCGTCCGCTATGGCTTGTCGCCCCGCGCGCCGCGGAAGCGGAAGACCAAGAAGGAGATCCAGGAAGAGCTGCTCCAGGAGATCCAGAAAGAGAACGGCAAGCCCGGCGAAAAGACCGGCGCGCCGGAAGCGCGCTAGAACCGTAGATCGCAACTCCCGGGCCGGGCCTGTCGCCCGGCCCTTTTGCTGGAAACCCCGTGAGGTGCGCCATGGCCGACTCCGACGACCCGAAGAAGCAACCGCCCAACGCCTTCGATCCCGACTTCCTCGCCGGACTTGGAGACCGAGACGACCCGCCCGGCGCGCTCGAAGCTGAAATGGACGGCGAGTGGTTCGTCGAAACCGACTCGACCGGCGGCTTTGCGCTCTACCGGAGTTGGCAGAGCCGGATCCACGGCCATCGGCCGGTGGCACTGTTCTCCCGGCTCGAAGATGCCCTGCTCGCCGCCGCCGTGCGCTCGGCCGCCGGCCGCGATCCGCTGTTCGTCCAGGATACCGAGCCGACCGCCGACGGGTATTTCCTTCTGCGCGCCCTCCTCGATCCGCTGCGGCCTCCGGCCGTCGTCGGCGCGCTCTCCCACCGCGAGGACTCGATGCTCGCCGCCCTGAACCTCGCCGCCTGGCTCGCCCGGCATCCCCAGGCGCTCGCCCTGATCCTCGAAGCGGGCGGGCAAACGGTCATCCAGATGGTCGGGGAGATCCTCCATTTCCGGCTGGCCAGGGCTCGGAAGGCTTAGGTCAACCCCAACAGTCCCCCCGCGAGCGCCCGTAACGCGCGGCCGTAGGCGGGGGCGGCGAGGGTCTTGATCAGGAGGTCGGCGACGATGCCGGTTCCTACCAGGGCGAAGAGGCGGGCTTCTTGCCGTTCGAAGGGCCAGAGACGACGGAGCAGGAGCGGCCGGGCGAGCAGGGCGCCGAGGAGGACGAAGGCGGCGACGCGGAGAACCGACCAGGGGACCCAGGCGACGAGCGAGCCGAGCAGAGGGTGGTGCGAGGCCGCGGCGTAGGAACCGACGAAGTAGCTCATGTAGCCGGTGAGCGCGGCGCCGAGGACCAGGCCGAGGTAGCCGGCGGAGACGTAGGTGAGCAGGGCGAACAGGCTCAGGTGGAGCAGGTGGATCGGCACGAATTGGCGCGGCGAGTTTTCCGGGGCGATGCCGGTCGTGATCCAGCCGAACATCTCTTTCCGGTAGGGCTCGCCGTTCAAAATGCCGCGCGCCGCCGCCTCGGGCGCGAGTTGGGTGAGGACGATCACGCCGAGCGAGAGCAGGATTGCCCAAGTCACCCCGGCGAACCAGGCGCCGCGCACGTCGGCCGCCTTCACTCGGGCTTGAAATGTCGGGTAGAGCGTGAGCGGCGCGAGGACCGGCAGCAGCCATTGGCCGCCGGGGAGGTAGGCGAGCAGCACGACGAGCGGTGTCGCGAGAAGGGCGATTCGTGCGGGGCTCACAGCGCGCCTCCGGCGGGGCCGATGTGGATCTCCTCCATCAGGGTCGATTCCGGCGCGTCGAGCGCCCAGGCGACCGCGCGGGCGATTTCGCTCGGCGGCACCATGCCCGCGCGATTCCAATCGCCCGGCATGCCGTCCCAGATCGGCGTGTCGGTGGCGCCCGGGAAGAGCGCCGAAATGCGGATACCGCTGCCTTTGAGCTCTTCGCGCAGGGCGGCGATCATTCCGTCGAGCCCCCACTTGGTCGCGCAGTAGCCCGTCCAACCGGGAAATCCGCGCCGCGACGCGGCCGAAAGCAGAGGGAAGATCCAGCCGCGCCGCCGTTCCTTCATACCGGGCAGAAACGCTTGGAGCAGGTGAAACGTGCCGCCGAGGTTGATGCCGAGCATCGCGGCGATCGCCTGGGGGTCGAGCGTTTCGATCGGGCCGATCGTGGCCACTCCCGCCGCCGGCACCAGGATCTCCGCGCCTCCCCACCGCGCCTCGATCTCCGCCGCCGCGGCGGCGACCGCGGAGGGGTCCGCCACGTCGCAGGAAAGCGCGAGACCGACTCCCCCGGCGAGCGCGAGCGTTTCTTCGAGCGGCGGCAGCCGCCGGCCGAGCAGGGCGAGGGGATGACGGCGCCGGCCCAGCTCGATCGCGATCTCGCGGCCGATGCCGGAACCGGCGCCGGAAACGACGGCAGGGAGGGAGGCGCTCACGCTCGGCATGGCTGCCGAGCTTACCAGCCTCGTCAGCCGGCGGGCTGGTCGGCGGGTGCCTCCGGCCCATTCAGATCCTCGAACACGATGCCGATGTTGGTGGCGCCGCTCGCGCGGCAGAGATCGAGGAAATCCGCCACCTGGCCGTAAGGGAGCTCGCCGTCGGCGGCGAGGAAGACGACCTGTGTCGAGCGGGTGGCCAAGACCTCGCCGAGCTTGGCCGCGAGCTGCATCCGCGGAATTTCGAGCGAGTTGAGATGGATTTTCCCGGACCGGTCGAGACGGAGGATCAGCTGCGGCTCGGGCGGCGCGGCGGGTCCTTTCTGCGCCGGCGGCACCTGGACCGGATGCCCCAGTTGGATCACGGGCGTGAGACACATGAAGATGATCAGGAGCACCAAGACGACGTCGACCAGAGGCGTGATGTTGATCTCGCTGCGCATGCCGCGCGGGCCGTTTCCTGAGTCCATGAGCGCAACCTCCTGGACCGATTGGACCCGCGCCAGCGCGCATCGGTTCCCGCTCCCGCCTGTCTTTCGGGGCCTGATGTACAGACGCCCCAGTACCTAACCACGGTAGACCGGGTCTACTACCGTCGGGGCGTCTCCCGCCGCGATACACTGAGACCTTCGGAGGATCATCGCGTGGCCACCAGTCCGGACCGTCGTCGCGCCGTGGGGCGCCAGCCGCTGTCGAGCATCGATTTCGCCTGGCTGCGGATGGACGAGCCGACGAACCTGATGTTGATCAACGGAGTGCTCACGCTGGCGGCGCCGCTCGCGATCGAACGGCTGCGCCAGGTGATCGTCGAACGGCTTTTGCCGATCGAGCGCTTTCGCCAGCGGGTGGTGAAATTCGGCGGGGATTCGCGCTGGGAGATCGCGCCGGATTTCGAGCTCGACCGCCATGTGTTCGCGGTGACGCTGCCCGATCCGGGCGGCGATTCCGAACTGACCGAGGTGGTCAATCCTCTGCTCGGCGAGCCGCTCGACCCGTCCCGGCCGCTCTGGGAGTTCCGGCTGATCCACAACTATCTCGGCGGCTCGGTCCTGATGGGGCGCATCCATCATGCCGTGGGCGACGGCATGGCCCTGATGCTGGTGCTTCTGTCGCTCACCGACCGGCATCCGGACGCGCGGACGGCGGTGCCGTACGTCGATCCCGCCGCGCTCGAGCAGGTAGTGGATCTTCCGCAGGGCAACCCGTTCACCCGCATCTTCCAGCAGGAGCGGCCGGACATCGCGGGCATTCGCACCGAGGCCGAGCAGCTGATGCCGGAGGGAATGAAGCTGCTGCTCGCCCCCAACGAGGCGTTCCGCGCTCATCGCTTCCTGACCGCGCTCTCCTCGGCCGCGTCGTTCGTCCGGCTGGTCGCCCGGTGGCCGGACCCGAAGACGGCGTTCAAAGGGCCGCTCGGGGTGGCGAAGAAGGCCGCCTGGTCCCAGCCGCTTCGCGTCGCCGACGTCAAGGCGCTGGGCCAGGCGCTCGGCGGCACGATCAACGACGTGCTGCTCACCGCGATGGCGGGCGGCCTGCGGCGCTATCTGCTCGCGCGCGGCGAGCGGGTCGACCGGGTGTCGTTCCGCGCCGCGATGCCGGTCAACCTGCGCGGTCTGGAAGAGATGGCCGCGCTGGGCAACCGCTTCGGCCTGGTGTTCCTGTCGATCCCCGTCGGCATCGCCGATCCGATCGAGCGCCTTGCCGAGTTGCGCCGGCTGTCGAAGAAGCTCCGCCTGTCGACCGAACCGGTGGTGGTCTACGGCATCCTGCGCCTGCTGGGCAAGCTGCCGCATTTCATCCAGCGGCTGGTGGTCGCGATCTTCGCCACCAAGACCACCGCGGTGATGACCAACGTCCCCGGCCCGCGCGAGGAGCTGTTTTTGGCCGACGTGCCGATCCGCGACATCTTCTTCTGGGTGCCGCAATCCGGTCGCGTGGGATTGGGGATCAGCATCTTCAGCTACAACGGCCACGTGCGCCTCGGGATCGGCACCGATGCCGTTCTGGTGCCCGATCCGGAACGCATCGTCGACGAATTCCACCACGAGCTGGAGGACATGCAGCGGCTCGCGCGGGAGCGCGGATGAGGCCGCGGATGCTGCAATCTCCGCGCTAAAATGCGACGGAATAGATGCCGAAAATTCACTCTTCCATCTCGACTCGAGTTCCTGTAAGGTCCGGCAAAATTCCTTGGAGGTTTCACCTATGAACCGGAAAATCCGTCTCGCCTCGATCGTCCTGCTCTCCGCCGTGGCCTCTCTCGGCGTTGCTGCAGCGCAACAGATGAACGAAGGTTTCGAGGGTGCGTTCCCTCCGACCGGATGGCTGGTGCGCAACCAGAGTCAGTCGATCGGCACGAACACCACCTGTTGGAACCTGTTCACGGCGACTCCGTGGGCGCCCCACGGGGGCGTAAACCACACCGGCGCGAACTTCAACTGCACGGCCAATGCCGACACGATCAGCGGCTGGCTGATCACCAAGCAGCTCACCGCGCTCCAGAACGGCAACCAGATCAGCTTCTGGACCCGTACGGCCAACGCGCCCACCCAGTTCCCGGATCGCCTGGAAGTGCGGCAGTGCATCGACACGACGCCGGATTCCTGCGGCGCGGCGGGCAGCAGCGGCGCCACGTCGGCCGACGTGGGCAGCTTCACCACTCTGCTCACCACGGTCAATCCGAGCCTCGTCACCAGCGGCGCCGGGGCCTACCCGACCGTCTTCACCCAGTTCTCGGTCACGCTCTCCGGTCTGCCGGCGGGACCCAACGCCGGCCGGTTCGCGTTCCGCTACTTCGTGAACGACGCCGGCCCGCTCGGCAACAACTCCAACATCATCAGCATCGACGACGTGGTCGTCACCGACACGACCCCGGTCGAGCTGATGTCGTTCGAAGTCAACTGATCGAAGCTCGCCAGCGCGAGGGAAGAGAGGCCGGGAAACCGGCCTTTTTCTTTTTCCGGGGCTCCTCCGTCCCCACCCATGAACGCCGCCACGCCGTCCCCGCCACCGTTCCACCCCCTCGGTCCGGTTTGGGTCTCCTGAAAGATCTCAAAAGGCCTCTCGCAAGAATGTTGCGAGGGCGGCTGCCCTCTTGACCCGGCTCGGCACAGGGTCTAGCGTGTTCCTACTTGTCCTTTGCCGACCCCCCGGCAGGAAAAGGAGGATTCTTTGAATAAAACAGCACCCCGCTCGAAATCTGTCGTCGCCATGATCCTGGCGACCGCGATCGGCGCCTCCGGCGCGCTGATCGCCCAGGGGGCCAAAGCCCCCGCCACCACCCCTCGCCTGCCGGAGCAGGCATTCGAGACCGTCAAGGAAGAGGCGAACGTCTCGCTACGCGATGCCTATTACGCTCTTCGTCGGCAGAATATCGGCGGAGGCGAATTCAATGCCGCGGCCGCCCGCGCGGAAGCGATCCAAATGAAATCGACCCAGCCCCCGGCGACGCTCCGGACCGGCACGGTGTGGACTCCCCTCGGCCCGCAGCCGATTCAGCAGGGCCAGACGCCGCAGAACGGCAACAACCGGAGCGACTGCAGCGGTCGAGCGAACGTGATCGGCATCGACGCCGGCGTCGCCGCGCCGTACCCGGTCTACCTCGGCACCGCCCAGGGCGGAATCTGGAAGAGCACCGACGACGGCACGACCTGGAGCCCGATCACCGACTTCCTGGGCTCGCTCGCGGTCGGCTCGATTGCGATCGATTCCACCGCGCACACCGCGACGACCGCGACGATCTATCTCGGCACCGGCGAAGCGAACGGCTCGGGCGACAGTTACGCGGGCGTCGGCGTCTACAAGTCGACGAATTCCGGCGCCACCTGGAGCGGCCCGTTCGGCAGCGTCGAGTTCACCGGCCGGACGATCGGCTCGATCGTGATCGACCGCAACAACCCGAGCATCCTGCTCGTGGCCACCGCGTCCGGCATCTTCGGCGTCGGCGCCACCCAGCCGGCGGTCTTGGCTCCGCGCGGCATCTACCGCTCGGCCGACGCCGGGCTCACCTGGACCTGCACCACCTGCGGCGCCGGAACCGACAACAACCGCTACAACAACCTCGTGCAAGACCCGGTCACCGCGACCACCTGGTTCGCGGCCGGCTGGCAGTCGGCCCTCGGCGCCGGAACTCTGAACGGCGGTGTCGTCAAGTCGATCGACAACGGCGTCACCTGGACGCAGGTCGCGGGCGGCGCGAGCGGTTTGCCGGCGGCGGCCGCCGCCTGGGCGCGCGCGACGATCGCGGTCGCCAAAGCACCGGCCGACCCCCTGGCGACCTATTACGTGGGCAACAGCTTCACCAACGCCGGCCAGAACCCGGGGCGCATCTACAAGTCGGTCGACGGCGGCGCCACCTGGGTTCAGCTCGCGGCGGCGAACGGCTACTGCGGCGGCCAGTGCTTCTATGACCAGCCGGTCTGGGCTCAGCCGGACAACCCGATGATCGTCTACCACGGCGGCGCCGGAGCGGTCGCCTCGGCGGGCGCCACCCGCGCGAACGTCCGCCGCTCGACCGACGGCGGCACCACGTTCGCCGACATCATGATCAGCGCGGACGCCACGACCGCCGTCCACTCCGACACCCACTACTTGATCACCGACCCGGTCACCCCCACGACCCTGTGGGCGGCTTGCGACGGCGGCGTCTGGCGCTCGCCCGACCGCGGCACGAACTGGGCGACCAAGAACTCCAACATCAACACCGTCCAGTTCACCGGCGTCGACCTGCATCCGGCCACCGCGAGCACCGCGTACGGCGGCACCCAGGACAACGGCACGAACACCGGCAGCGGCTCGTTCGGCTGGGCTCATTCGGACGACGGCGACGGCGGTTTCGCGCTGATCGACCAGACCGCTCCGCTCAACGTCGTCCACACCTACTTCAACCAGAGCGGCAGCCTGATGGCCGCCACCACCTCGCTGCTCGGCGTGGCGTCCACGCCGAACGACTACACGACGATCGTCGGCGCCTGTTCCGCGGCGTCGTGCGGCGTCCTGGTCAACAACGGCATCCCGCTCTCCGACCGGGTCCTGTTCTACGCCCCGTTGGCGCTCGACCGCGGCGCCACCGACACGTTCTACTACGGCACCAACAAGCTCTACCGGTCCCCCGGCTTCTTCGCGGCCGCCCAGACGGCGACCCCGACGACCGTGATCTTCTTCCCGCTCGGCACCGGCGGCGGACAGGATCTCACGGCGGGCGGCGGTGCGATCAGCACCATCGAGACGCTCGCGGCCCAGGCGCCCGCGCATGGCGGCACCAACGCCGCAATCCTCTACACCGGCTCGTCCGACGGCCGGGTCTTCCGCTCGACCGACACCGGCGCGAGCTTCACTTTGGTCGATTCGCCGAACATCTACGTCTCCGACCTGGTGATCAACCCGAGCAACTCGATGGTCGTCTACTCGGCGCTCTCCGGCTTCTCCGCGAGCGCCGGCCAAAACGTCAGGAAGTCGATCGACGGCGGCACCACCTGGCTCCCCTCGGGGACCGGCATCCCGAACATCCCGGTGAACGCGCTGGCGGTCGATCCGACCGACAACAACCGCATCTGGGCCGGGACCGACATCGGCGTCTACGTCTCGTTCAACAGCGGCGGCAGCTGGGCGCCGTACGGCACGGGTCTGCCCAACGTCGCCGTGATGGACATGAAGGCGGCGATCTCCACCGACAATCCGACCGGCCAGATCGTCGTCGCCACCCACGGCCGCGGCATGTGGAAACTGTCCGGTTTGACCCCTGCCGAGCTGATCGACTTCTCGGTCGAGGCAAGCAAGTAGGTCTCTGACTAGCAACCCTCCGCCGCCCGGATCTTCGTAACCCGGGCGGCGGAGGTTTCGGACCATGAAAGCCACCAAGATCCTAGAGACCGGAGCGATCTCGGCGATCGACTTCCGTTGCGCCGCCGGCCCGGCCGACGCGCCCTTCACCGAGCGTCACGTCGATTTCTGCCTCTCCTACGTGCGCCGGGGAACCTTCGGCTATCGCACCCGGGGGGAGTCTTTCGAGCTGGTCGCCGGATCGATCCTGGTCGGTTGCGCGGGGGACGAGTTCGTCTGTTCCCACGATCATCATGCCGGCGGCGATGAATGCCTGTCGTTTCACTTCCCGCCCGCCCAGGTAGAAACCCTCGCCGAGCTGTCGCCGCCGGCAGGCCGGAACGTCTGGCGGATTGGCGGCTTGCCGCCGCTACCCGAATTGATGGTCGCCGGAGAGCTCGCGCAGGCCGCCGCCGAAGGCCGGAGCGATATCGGCCTCGAAGAGGCGGGCCTTGGGCTGGCCGGCCAATTCTTGGAAGCCGTCAGCGGGCGGGCGCCGAGGCCATCGCAGCTGCAAGCCCGGGATCGCCGCCGCGCAGTCGAAGCCGCGCTGTGGATCGACGAGAGCTCGCACGAGCCGATCGATCTCGAAGCGGCGGCCACCGCGGCCGGTCTCAGCTCGTTTCACTTCCTGCGGCTTTTCTCCGCCGTTCTCGGCGTCACGCCGCACCAGTATTTGATCCGCTCGCGATTGCGCCAAGCGGCGCGCCGGCTGCTCGACGACTCGCGGTCGATCACCGACATCGCGCTCGACGTCGGCTTCGGCGACCTTTCGAACTTCGTACGGACCTTCCACCGCGCCGCCGGAGTCTCCCCCCGACGCTTCCGCCGGGCGGCGAAGGGAGACCGCAAGACTTTCCAGGATCGGCTCGCGGCGCCCCTCTAGTCTCCGGCACGAGGACACCGGTAGCGGCCGGCGCCGACGGACCGATCCACAGCCTAAAACCAGTGCGCGGGCCGAGACCACCGGTTCGCGGCTTCCTCACAGGACTCCGCGGAGAGGGCAAAGCGGTCCCACGCTTCGGAACACCCCTTCGCGGACCCGCCGGAGCGGTGAGCCGAACCCGAACACGAGTCCGCGGGCTCGGCGAAGCGGTAAGCCAACCCGGAACACCACTCCGCTCGTTCAGGGAAGTGGTGATACGCGTCCGCCCACCGGTCCGCCGGTCCGGGGGAGTGGTTCGAAGGTCCAGCACATCACTCCCCTGAGCCAGCGGAGTGGTGAGCTGGATGAAAACACCACTCCCCTGGGCCAGCGGAGTGGTGAGCTGGACGAAAACACCACTCCCCCGGGCCAGCGGAGTAGTGAACTGAAGGAAATCACCGCTCCTCTGGGCCCGGGGAGTGGTGCGCGGGTCGAAGGCACGACTACGCCGGGCCAGCGGAGTGGTGTACTGGGCGAGAACACCGCGACTCCGGCTCATGGGAGTGGTGGTGGGCCCAAACACCGGTTCGCCGGTCCGGCGAAGTGGTGGACGCAGCCAAGAAACAAGTTCGCCGGTCTGGCGGAGTGGTGATCCAAACGACAACACCGGGTTCCGGACCCGGTGAACGGGTGTTCGCGTTGCGCGCAGTGCGCCCCCAAGACGGTGGAGTCGTATTCTGCCGCCGCGAAGCGGTTTCCGTGCTCTGCGAACCAGCGTCGGGGTCCGGGACATGCTGTCACGGACGCGAGAAGGACTGACCGCAACGGAGCCGCTCGACGGCTCAGGCGCGGAGGGCGGCGAGCACGTCGGCGAGAGAGCCCGTGGCCGCCTGGCGGAGGGTGGATTCGAGGACGAAGGGGTCATCGGCGCTTGCGAGGGCGGTTTCCAGCTCATTGTCGACCGGCAGGCCGCGGCCTTCCAGAACCGCGACGATCGCCCGGCGCAACCCCTGGGCCTCCCCTTCGATTCGTCCAAGCGCCTCCCCCTCCGCACGTCCGATCGCCTCTCCCTCAGCACGTCCGTGGGCCTCTCCCTCCGCACGAACGTCGTCCAGGCTGGCGTAACCCTGGCGCTCCAAGAGATTCTTGAAGATCACCCGGTTTGCCGCTTCACGGTCGTAGAGGGCCTCGACCGGCACCGGATTGGCGAGGATTCCGGGCGCCACGAGCTGTTCGCCGGGATTTGCGATCCGCATCTTCAGACCCGGCTGATGCACCTCTACGCGCCGCGGGCCCGTCAGCCGCACCACCCAGACATAGCGGGTGCCCGCGGCGAAAAGCTCCTGCATCTTGATCCGCAACGCGGCCTCGTCTTGGCCGGTGTCGGCATATTCAACCGCCAAGGGCGGAGCTCCGTGAACCCAGCCCGGCTCGTCGGGCATCTCGCCGACCGCAAGGTCCGGAGCGCGGAGGATTTCCGGGGAAGGAGAAAAGCCGATGTCGACCCCCACGTCCTGCACCGCCGGATCGCTCGCGAGGACTCCGCCCCCCACGTTCGTCGCCCTTCCCCCCCGGCTCCCCGTGGGCAGGCCGTGAATCGGGTGGCCGTTCGACAGCTCGTACGGATCGCCAGGGCGAAGCTGATCCGCGTGAAACGGTCCTCGGGTCTCGTGCTGGTGCGAACTCTTCACCATGGCGAAAGTATAAGTCACAGGACCCGAGGTTCATCCTACCGGCCGGCGGATGTCGGCGGCGAACCAGCCCCCTAGTTCGACTTGGTCGGAATCTTCGGCAGCAGCCAGCCCAGGAAGGCTTCTTCCGAGCGGCTCTGCATCAGGATACGGCCCGGTCCGGTCAGGCGGCAGACCAGCCCTTCGCCGCCGAGGATGGTGGATTTCCAGCCGCCGGAACCTTGCACCGCGAACTGCACGGTCGCGTCCATTCCGACGATGTGGCCGGTGTCCACTACATAGGACTGCCCGGCGGCCAACGTCCGCTCCTCGATCGCGCCGTAGGCGCACGCGAGCACCTGGCCTTGGCCGCTCACTTTGAGCAGGATCAAGCCGCCTCCCCCGAAGAAGCCTTTCGCCCCGCCCCAGCTGGCATCCGTGACGACGTTCATTTCGCTCGCGACATAGGCGCCGCTGCGCAGCAGGAATTCGTTGCCCTCGATTTTCAGCGTGATCAAGTCGCCGGGCAAGGTCGCCGCGAGCGTAATTTCGCCCCCTTCCGCCGGCGCCTTCCAGGTGTTCTGGAAGAAGCTCTCGCCCGCCACCATGCGCTTGAGCCCGCCGAAAAAGCCCCCCTGCGCCTTGGTTTCGGTGGTCAGGCCGTCGGTGTGGCTGACCATTGCGCCCGGTTCCACTTTGATCTCTTCGTTGCTGCCCAGTTTGACGATGGCGAGCGCGAACGCGGGCTGATGCTTGATCGTTACTTCCATGACTTCCCCTTTAGATGGTGTGTTGAAGCGGCTGTGGCAAGCAAGAATTGCGGCACGTCATAGACGGTCGGTACAGCTCAGCATATCGCCCGGCTGGACAGGCCGGCCAGCTCGGCGCGCAGCTTCTCGACCAGGGCCAGGTTGCGCCCCTCGTCGCCGAGCCGGGCGAGCTGGGCTTTCTTGTGCGCCAGCTCGCCGCACACCTGGTAGAAGCGCCGGGTCGGCCGCCGGCCGGCGCCGAATAGGGTACGCAGCCGGGCGCCGGACTGCGCCCAGCTGGAGGTCGCCGTTTTGTACTGAGCGGCGGTCAGCCGGCCGAGTCCCACCTCTTCGGCCAGATGGGTGCCCAACAGGCGCCCCTCCCGGCGAATCGAGACGAGGATCAGAATGCTGATCGCCAGCCAGCCGAGCCAGTCGACGAGAAACATCAGAACGCCCAACCCGGGCGCCCCTTCCGCGAACGTCGCGAGCGTGTTGTGCAGCGAATGAAAGCCCAAGGCCGCGGCCCAGCCCAACGGCGGCGCGAACCAACGGACGAAGGCCTTCGGGCTTAAGCGCGAGAGCGCAAGGCCGATGCCGATCCATGAGGTGTAGAACGGATGGTTCCAGATCCCGAGGACCACCCGTACGATGAACAGACTGAACAGACCGTTCATCCCTTTCTCGGTGAATTCCCCGTAAAGGTAAAAGACATTTTCGGTGGCGGCGAAACCGAGCGCCACGACCGCGGCGTAGACGATGCCGTCGAGCACCGAGTCGAATTCGCGGCGCAGCACCAGGAAGACGGCGAGGATGGCGATTCCTTTCAAACTCTCTTCCGTGATCGGCGCGAACAGCGTCGAGCCCGCGACGTCGGCCGCCTTCTCCGAACCGGTCGCCGCGGTCACCGCCCCGGCGAGGATCAGCTGCGCGACGAGCGCGCCCACCACCGCGACCACGGCGCCCCAGAAGAAGACCGCGCCGAGCAGTAGCCGCGGCTCCTTCTCGTACCGATCTAACCAATAGACCAGCAGGGCGCAGGCGAAAGCCGGCACGAAGCTCACGATCAGGGCGACCAGAAACCCCATGGGACCACCTTCCTCCGAGACAACGGATCCGGTGGCGGCATTGTCTCACAGAGGCGGTGGGTGCCAGGCAGGTCTCGGCACCTACCGGCAGGGCTCCGTCAAAATCGGCAGCGACTTGCCGCAGCAGCCCTCACCCCCGGCCCCTCTCCCGTTTTCGGGAGAGGGGCCGGGGGTGAGGGCTGCTGCGGCTGAGAGCTTTGACGAGCCTCAACACCTCCCGCTATGGGCTCGATCCACCTGGCCCCGCAGGCATCGGCTTCACGCAGAGAGCCTGCTCCGCGGTCGGCGGCGTGGCGCAGGGAGCGAGAAACGGCGACCAAGCTGTGGGGTCTTCGGCGACCATCGCCCCCCGCCAGACCCCATGGCGGTCCCGGGTCAGCTCCAGATAGCCGAACTGGTCGATTGAGAAACCGGAAGCCGGTGCGCCGTCGACGGTCTGGGCGAAGGCGCCGGTCGGTGGTCCGGTGTCCTCTTCGACTCCGCTGTTGCCGACGATCAGAGTCGGCGGGCGATGGCTCGGGGCGGCGAACGAGAGCGCTTCGAACCGGTGCATGTGGCCGACAAGGATCTGATCGAGCTTGGGCAGGAGCGCCGCGCCCACCTCGCCTTCGAGGGCGCACTGAAGCGTCTGGTTCAGCTCGCCGTAGGGAACCGCGGGACCGCTCTGCGGCTTGCCGTCGCAACCGTAAAGGGTCTCCGCCTCGTCTTGGATTCCCCAAATCGGCCGATGGCCCATCAACCAGGCCCGGTGGCCGCGCAGCCGCTTCGTCGCTTGGGAGAACTGGCGCCGGTAGACGTCGGTCAAGCCGGGCAGCTGGTCGCAGGCGTTGGCCGAGTCGATCACCAACAGTTCGAGGTCGCCGAGATGCAGCACCTGGGGCTCGACGAGCTGAAGATGCGGCAGCGCCGGACCCGCGCCGTCCTGCGAAGGGCAGGCGAGCTGCTTGCCACCGCCCGCGGCCAGCTCGGAGCTTGGGTCGAGAAAGTAGAACCAGCCCGGCCCCGCGTGGCTGCACAGCTCGTGATTGCCGCGCCCAAAGACCCAGGGCGCCGCGGCGAGCAGATCGCCGGCCGGCTGGAAGAAATCCAACGACCAGGCCTGCCAGGTGTCGGCGTCCGGATTGCCCGTGCTGTTCTGGCTGTAATAGGGACCCGGCAGGCCGCAAAGCTCCGACGGCTCGGCCCCGTCGCCGGCATCGTAATACCACTGCTTGACGGGCTGGCCGTCTACCGTGACCGTAAAGCCGCTCGGCGTGCCGCGGTAGTTGTAATCGCCCACATGGAGCACGAGATCCGGGCGCCCCACCGCGGCCGCCCGGGCGATCGCCGGGAACGGCCACGCCGGATCGTCCAGCCCGCACCCCGCCTGATCCTTCGGCTCGCAGCCGGAATCGCCGAGAACCGCGATCCGCGTGGGCGCCTCGACCGCTTTCGGCAGCCGCGGGCCGCCCGCGACCGAAAAAGAGCGCCCGAACGGATAGCGGGCCTCGCAAACCTTGACCGCAAACCCATGCGGATTGCGCCGCGGCGTCGTCGCGATCCGCTCCTTCCCTGCACCGATCAGCCGCGGACAAGGCGTTCCAGGATCGACGATCACCCGGGCAAACGCGACCGTGCGTCCCGCGGGTGACTCCGCCAGCAGCACGTAGGCGGCATAGACAGTGGGTTTCGCCGACGCCGGGGCCGTCTCGGCGCGGAGAGAGGCAGCGGCGAGGAACAGCAGGGCGAGTGCGGTCGAAAGGACGCCGCAGGCGAGAGGCGAGAGGCGGTTTCTCATGAGGACTCTTCCTTTGGGATCTTCTTTGAAGTCATGATAACCGACGTGCCTCGATCGCCTTCACTAGAACGTTCGCGCTGGAACGACGCCCTGGGTCCTTTCTACGATTCGGCCAGGTGGCCAAGATGTGTGGCGCGTGAGGTTTGGCCATCCAGCCTCGCCGCCATCCCGCCTGCTCCTTGAGACGCCGATGCGTACTAGAATTAGATTAGGTGAAAGAGGATGTCGATGACGATCACGCTTGAGCTTTCTTCCGAACAGGAGCGCCGGTTACGGGCCGGGGCCGCCCAACAAGACGCAGCGGTCGTTCGCGAGATCCTGCTTCAGGCGGTCGATTCGACCGTCGAAGGGATTCTGCGCACGCCCGGCCGTCGGCACAAGGCCAGCGCGCTCTCCGCCCTGCTGGACCAGATCGCTCTCGGTCTTCGCGACGCACCCGCGTTGTCGGATGAAGCGGTTTCGCGCGCAGGGATTTACACCGATCACCCCTAACGACCGTGGCCCATCTGGTCGATACCAACGTCCTGGTGCGGCTCGCGGTACCGGCCGACCCGCGCCACATAAGCGCACGCCTTGCCGTCGAGGCTCTGGTGGAAGATGACCTCTACGCCGCAAGTCAAAACTTCATAGAACTTTGGAACGTTGCTACCCGATCGGTTGAGAATAACGGCCTTGGCCAGACCATCGCAGCCGCCGACCAAATATTGAAAACCTTCGAGCAAGCCTTTGCACGGCTGCCCGAACCCGCCGAGACCTACGCCCGCTGGCGGGAGTTGGTCGTACGCTTCGGCGTCTCGGGCGTCAAGGTCCACGATACCCGCTTGGTTGCTCTCATGCTCGCCAACGGCATCGATCGGATCCTGACCTTCAACGCCGCCGACTTCCAGCGTTACGAGGTGCTTGGGATCCGCGCTGTCGACCCGATAGAGGTCGGAGAGACCTCCGGATGAGCACAACCCGCCGACTCCCTTTGCGCCCATTGCCAGGTCGAGCGCCTGGATCGTTAGCGCCCCGAGGTGGCGCTCGCGTACCAGGCCTCGCCGCGGTTGGCCGCCCGAGGATCGTTCTGCCTTGCTGGGCTGCCCGGTCCGCCGGTTCTCCTCGAAACCGTGCTCTTTCGGGTCGTATACCGCGACAGAGGGCCCTGGTGGTTCGGCAGCTCGATGCGCGGCCGGGGTCCTTTGCGGTAGCGCTGGCGACGAACTTTCGGTATCTGCCCCACCATCTCGCATGGCACGTCACCCAGATGTCAACGGGCAAGCCCCGGAGCACTCTGAAGCTGCGCTCGAGGTCGGCCTTCTGCTCTGGATATTGCGCCGTGGCCAACCGACCCAGGTCGCAGGCGCTCACGACGTTCAGCACGCGGTCACCGTCATGAACCTGGAACGACCATGAAGTGCATCCGCGCGTGTGGCCCCCGGTGATGTGCGCGGTGAGTATGAGCGGCCCGAGGTGGATAGCGCCTCCGTCCTGAAAACGATGGTCGACCCGCCTCTTCGGATAACCCAGGACGCCGAGCCACACGAGGGCTCTCAGCGGCAGGAATCCATCGGGGTCATCGCCGCCGGAGGCGAGGGTGACGGCGCTCGCTTCGCTCGCCCAAAGTTCTGCACCCGACGCTTGCTGGATCACCCCCAGCCCGCCTGCGTGGTCGGGGTGCGGCTCCGAATTCAGGAGCACCTTCACATCCTTTATGTTGAAACCGAGCTTCGCGATGCTCGCCATGATCATGGACGCGGTGGTGGGATAGCCACCGTCGAGGAGGATGTGGCCCTCGGGTCCGGTGATGAGGAAGGCCGAGGCATCGCTCGCGCCGACGTAGTACAGTTTGCGGCGATGCGGAACGGTTCGGCGAGCCCCTGCCCGCCTCGCTTTGTCGCGTTAAGCCACCTGCCCACGAGTACCAGCGCAATGACGCTTACCAGTCCAGACAGGACTACCAGCCGGTATCGCCTCGTAAAGTAGGGCAATCGTCGCTCTCCCAGTGCGGCTCACCCAACCTGACCGTCGTGGCAACCTTCGTTACCTACTCAGAACGAACTTCTCCTTTGCGCCCTCGCCCGCCCCTATCCGCGCATCTTCCCCTTCATCCCCATCGCCCGGCGCATGAACTTGCCCTGGACGCCCTTCATCATCTTTTTCATCATCTTGTGCTGCTTGAGCAGGCGGTTGATCTCCTGCACCGAGGTGCCGGAGCCTTTGGCGATCCGGATCTTGCGGCTGCCGTTGATCACGTCGGGGCGGCGCCGCTCCTGCGGGGTCATCGAGTTGATCATCGCCTCGATGCGGACCAGGCCCGACTCGTCGATCTTCGAGGCGTCGAGATCGCGCAGCGGCCCCATCTTGGGCAGCATCTCCAGGACCGAGGCGAGGGGACCGAGCTTCCGCATCTGGCGTAGCTGATCGCGCAGGTCTTCGAGCGAGAACTCCTGGGAAACCGCCCGCTCGGCGAGGCGCTTGGCCTCTTCGACGTCGATTCCCTTCTCGGCCTTCTCGATCAGCGACAAGACGTCGCCCATGCCGATCATCCGGGACGCCATCCGCTCGGGGTGGAACAACTCCAGGTCGTCGACCTTCTCGCCCGTTCCGACCATCCGGATCGGGACCTTGGCGACCGTGCGGATCGACAGCGCCGCGCCGCCGCGCGAGTCGCCGTCGAGCTTGGTCAGGATCGCCCCGGTGAGCGGCACCACCGCGGCGAACTGCTCGGCGCTTTTCACCGCGTCCTGGCCGGTCATCGAGTCGGCGACGAACAGCGCCTCGTCCGGCTTCAGGCGCGCCGCGAGCTGGGCGATCTCGGCCATCAGGGCCTGGTCGACGTGAAGACGGCCGGCGGTGTCGACGATCACCACGTCGTTGCCGCGATCCCGCGCCACTTTGAGCGCCCGCTCCGCGAGGCGGATCACGTCCTCCCCCGGCTCAGGCGTCACGACCGGCACGCCGGCGATCTTGCCCACCTGCTGGAGCTGCTCGACCGCCGCGGCGCGCTGAAGATCGCCCGCGACCAGGATCGGGTGCCGGCCCTTCCCTACCAGGCGCTTGGCGAGCTTGCCCGCGGTGGTCGTCTTGCCGGAGCCCTGGAGGCCGCAGAGCAGGACGATCGAGGGACGGCTGGTGAGCTGCAGCTCCTTGCCTTCCTCGCCGAGCAGCACGGCGAGCTCGTCGCGGACGATTTTCACCACCTGCTGCGACGGGGAGAGGCTCTCCATTACCTCCGCGCCGAGCGCCCGTTCTTTGATCCGTTCGACGAACGGCTTGACCACCCGGATATGGACATCCGCTTCCAGCAGCGCGAGCCGGATCTGGCGGAGCGCACCCTGGAGCACCTCCTCCGAAATCCGTCCTTCGCCCCGCAGATTGCGGAATACCTCTTGCAGCTTGTTTTGTAGACCGTCGAACATCGCCATGGTGAAAAACCTCCGACAAGGACGCGGATCGTACCAGGGCGGAGCGGGGGTCCGGTAGGCGGGGACTTTTACCGAGCCAAACGGTCCGTCACATCACTCTTGACTTGACTTTCGAGGTCGCCTAGCGTTCGGCGACTTTCGATGCTGAGCAGGCGGCGGTTTCTTCTGGGCTGCGCCCTCGCAACGGGCGGCGGCATTCCGGCTCGACGTGGCCTGGCCGTAGCCTTGGCCGAGGCTCGCTCCGGCGCGGCGATCGCGATCGGGGCCGACGATCCGCGGGTCTTAGGGCTCGTCGAGCGCGCCACGGTGATCGACATGCTCGGCCTCTTGACGCTTGACTGGGGCCGTTTGCGCTCCTGGCAACGCAATCCCACCGCTTTCGGCGACGCCGACTTTAAGCGCCTGCTCGCCTCCGGAGTGGACGTCTTCCACCCCGCGGTCGACCCCAACTCTTCCAACCCTCACGCCGCCGCGCTCGGCTGGGCGGCGGATTGGAACGAGCTGCTGCAGAATCAGGCGCGCTACCTGCTGGCCGTCCGCGGCGTCGCGGATCTCGATCGCGCTCGGGCCGAGAAACGGATCGGCATCCTGATCGGCTTCCAGAGCAGCGAGCATTTCCGCACCGTGGAAGACGTGGCCCTGTTCTACGGCCTCGGCCAACGGGTCTCGCAGCTGACCTACAACGATCGCTGCCGCCTGGGCTCCGGCTGCCGCGACCCCCGCGACCAGGGGCTGACCGATTTCGGCCGCCGGATTGTCGCCGAGATGAATCGGGTGGGTATGGCGATCGACGTCTCGCACTGCTCGGAGAAGACGACGCTCGATGCGATCGCCCGCTCGGACCGGCCCGTTCTGGTGACGCATGCCAATTGCCAGGCTCTCGCGCACCATCCGCGTAACAAATCCGATGCGGTGATTCGGGCTCTCGCCCGGCGCGGCGGGGTGATGGGAATCGCGACAGTGCGCGCCTTCCTAGGCGGCGAGCCCACGATCGAGGGCCTGCTCGATCACTTCGTCCACGTGGCGCAGTTGGTGGGTGTCGAGCACGTGGGGATCGGCAGCGACTGCGACCTCGATCTCTCCGACCCGGCGACCGGCCGCGCGCGGATGGCTTACGACATCCGCGGCCTGCGCAACACCCGCCGCGCCTACGATCTGGCCGCCGGCCTGCTCTCCCGGGGCTTCGGCGACGCCGAGGTGCAGCTGGTCCTGGGCGGCAATTTCCGCCGCGCTCTGGGCCAGATCTGGACGGAGTGAGCCGCGCTCATTCGATCGAGAACTCCATCAGCTCGACCGGACAAACCGAAGGACCGATCGACAGGGTATAGCTCCCGGACGAGCTGGGGCCTGTAGCGCCAGAGTCGGTGAACAGGTAGTACTGCCCAGGGGCCAAGCCGACCAAGGCGGCGTGCGAAACACGCCGCCTTGCGCATTGCGAGCCTCCCTTAAACACCGGCGTTGTCATTCGAGGATATGCGCCGGAACGCTGGACGACGCGCAAGCCCGGGGCTCCGGCGTAACATCTCGCGTTCGCCCTCCGCCTCTCCTCCAACGCATCACGACGAGAGGAGAAAGCGATGACCAAGAAACTGGCGTTCCGATGGATCTTGCTGCTGCTGTGGACCGGGCTCTGCACGCCGGCTTTCCTGAGCGCGCAGGAGGTGATCGCCGACACCCTGATCGTCCAGGGCGATCTGTGCGCGGGAACCGATTGCAGCGCGACCGAGAGCTTCGGGCTCGACATCCTGAAGATCAAGCACAACAACACTCACCTGCTGTTCGACGACTCCAGCACCACGGCGGGTTTCCCAGCGACCGATTGGCGCCTGACCGCGAACGACTCGACCAACGGCGGAGTGAACCGGTTCTCGATCGAGGACGTCACCGCAGCGACCGTGCCGGTCACCATACGCGGCGCCGCGCCGACCAATTCGTTCTTCGTGAGCAACATCGGCCGGGTCGGCCTGGGAACCGCCACGCCCGACGCCCGGCTGGACGTCGAAGCGGCGAGCAGTCCCGAGATGCGCCTGACCACGACCGGCGGCGACGCCTGGCGTCTGCTGAACGACTCGCAAGGCTTTAGCTTCATTCTGTCGGGTGCGGCGTTCCGGGCCTCGGTCCTCGACGTCGACGGCAACCTGACGATCCACGGCATGCTGACCGAAGGATCGAGCCGCGACATCAAGACCGATTTCGAAACCCTCGATCCGCGCACCGCTCTCGACCGCGTCCTCACGATGCCCGTCTCGCTCTGGAGCTACAAGACCGAGAGCCCCGGCATCCGCCACCTCGGACCCATGGCCCAGGACTTCCACCAAGCCTTCGGCCTCGGCGCCGACAACCGCCACATAGCACCCGGCGACCAGGCGGGCGTGGCATTCCTGGCGCTCCAAGGGATGAACCAGGTCATCGCCGAGAAGGACCGGCAGGTCGCGGACCTTGCGGCGCGCGTCGCGAAATTGGAGGGGATGATCGAGGCGTTGGCGGGGAAGGAAGCTGGAGGGCCGCGCTGAAGGGGCGCAGCCCTCACCGCTCGATCGCTACGAGCCGGGCCGACGCGTCGGCCCGGAGAAAAGCGGCGACGCGTCGCCGCACTCCAAATGAGTTTTCTCCGATCTCGCGCGGGCGCCGTGCGGGCCGATGCCGAAACTCGCGGCTCGCTTAATCCCTCCGAGCGCACCCCATCTTTTGCATCACCTTCATCCCCGCGCCTGTTCCAGGCCGGAAACCCCACTTTTCGGAGAAAGCATGAAATCTAGGATTACCCTGTCTTTGACGTTCCTGGTGCTCGCCCTTGGTGTCGCTTTGGCCCTGCCCGCTGGGGCCGCACCCGTCCACTACGGCACGGGGCTCTACCACTGGGTCAAGAGCTGCGGTCCATACTCGGATGGCCATTCGACGGCTCAATATGTCGGCGCCAGCTCGTGCCCGCCGCTTGCGGTTCTCCCCGCGGAGTGCCACTGCACGATGACCACCTACGACTTTCCGGTCGGCAATCCCTATCCCTACTTCCGTGTCGCGACCGGAACCGATGAAAACAATCCGGGCAATGTCGACGTGATTATCGACAGCGCCGAAGTGATCCAGTGCGGCCTCGACGACTCCCCGGTGTGCGGGGACGGAGAGGGCTCCTGCGGCGAGCCGTTCGCCACGTTCCCGGCGCACGCGTCGGAGATCAATCCGAACCTGCGCCAGCTGATCGAGTCGTTCCGCGGCGAGATCGAGCAGCAGACCGGCACGCCGGTCAAGACGTTCAGCTACCGGTTGGCCAAGCCCCTGCGGTAGAGGTCCCCGTTCGTCCCGGGCGGCCACGGGGGGCCGCCCCTACCGGAAATTCCCGGATTCAATCGATGGATCTGTAGCGGCAGGCCCCCGTGCCTGCCCGGTTTACTTCCTCTCTACCAGTCTTCGAGGGCGCCCTCGAAATCGCGCAGTGCTCCCGTGTACCCGTCGATCCGGCCGCGCAGGATGATGCGCTCGGGCACCTCCTTGTCTTGGATCGGCGCGAAGCGTACTTCTGATAAAGCGCTCCATACTGCTGGCTGACGCCGAAGCTCGTATCCTCGCGCATCGCCGCGACCCAGGCATCGGTCGCCTTTTTCCATTCGGCCTGGCTCTTGATCCCAAACTTGGCGAGCACCTTCGTGACATCCGCCCCCGGCGGCCGGGAGAGCGCCACGGCGATCTGCGCGTAGCGGTCGAGTGTCATCCCGCCGCGCACCTCCTGGCTGCGGTCGGGTGTGTCGGCGAAGTTTTCCTCGGTCACGTAGCGGCTGTTCAGCATCTGGAACCGCGCCTCCAACTGGCCCGACGAGTCGGCGCGGAACCGCTCGAACCACGAGGAGTAGGCCCTCTCGTACTCTTTGCGCGACGACCCCTGCTCGGCAAGCCAGCGCTGGAACGCCGCGTTCCCCTCCTTCTCGCCATATTGGGTGCGAAGCGTGGTGAGCCGGGCGAGGGCCTTCGCCAAGCGGTCGAGGTCGAAACCCTCGTAGACCTCGCTCCCCAGCACGGCAGGGTCGGCGGCGAAGAGGACGGGAGGAACGACCATCCCCGTACCGAGGACGCCAAGAAGGACAAGGGCGAAGCATGAAGAGCGGACGAACGTCGAGTGGCAAGACATGAGCGAGGGACCCTCCTTCAGACACCAGGACGGCGAAACCGTGCGGCGGTCGTAGGGTATCTCGGGAAAGTTCTCGAATCTCTTCTCACGGCTTGCGAGCAGGCTCACCCCCGCCGGCCGCATCGCAAACGACGCCCAAATCTTTCGCGCCCAATACGACCGCGCAGCTCCGGAGCGCGTCGATTCCGAGCAGCCCGTCGGGGGCGCAGTTCGAGGTCGCGGCTCCGATCGACACGTCGAGGGTACGAACCGTTTCCGCAAATCCAACGGCCACCGCGGCGGCTCGGAGCCTTTTCTCTTCGCCGCCGGAAATGGCGACCGTGCTCCTGCCCTCCACCGCGCGACCGGCGAGCGATCGGGCGACCGCAGAATCCCGCCGTACCTCTGTATCGGTCGAGCCGCTGTCGAGGAGGAGCGACGTGGGAACACCCGCCACGGTAGCCGGCAGGGCGTAGAGGCGATTGGCGAGATCGGCGCCGGATTCTTCGCAGACTTTCGCGGCGGAGATGCGCGCGGCGCCCAGCCGGGCGACCGCGGCTTCGAACGGCTCGAAGCGCAGCTCCGGCACCCGTAGGTCGAGCACCGCGGCGAGCCCTTTCGGTGCGAGCAGTTGGGGCGAGAGTAGGCCCCCGAGCTCGTTCTGTTCAAAGAGGGGCGGAAAATCGGCGATCCCCGCGGCTTCGATCCGAAGGGTCGAGCCGTCGGCGAGAGTCCCGGTGATATTGCGTACGACCCGGAGCGGCACGGGCCGCCCGGCCGCGTCGCGCATCGTGGTGGCCGTCGTCTCGGTCGCGAGCCTGGCACTTTCGATGAACCACGAGGCAAACGTCGAAACGCCCGCGCCGCTGTCGACGAGAAACCATGCCGTCCGATCGCCGATTTTCAGACGCACGGCCGGGCTGGGAAACCCTGCTTTCGCCAGGCGTTCGTCGTAATGCAAAGGGATCGCGGCCCAACCGGCGTGCTGATAGAGGAGAACCGTGGCGGTCGTCCAAATCCCTTCCGGTCCTTCGGCGTGCTCGATCGTCTGGCGGACCTCGCCCTTTTTCTGCGGCTCCCAGGTGAGCCGAACCCGGCGTCCGGGGGCTCCCGAGCCCGCGTCGCCTACAAGCACCATGCGCCCCTCGCGGAGGCCTCCTTCCATCCTGGCGGTGACCCCTTGATTGTCGACCCAGGTCTGGTGCCATCCGCCGCTCCGCGCATCGAAGGCGCTCACGCTGCCGCCGCGATATTTGGGCGGCAGGACCGGGCCGCTCCAAGCTTCCTCAAGCGCGCAACCGTCGTAGATCGGCGTGATCCGGTCGCGGCCGGCGAGCTTGCCGTCGGGCGAGTAGGCCTCCCATTCGCCGATCAGGAAATCGAATTCTCGGTACCGCGCCTCGTCGCATGAGCGTTGCGGAGGGGCCTCCGGTTGTTGGGACCGTGCGCCGATTGCGACGAAGGTGGTCAACGCGGCGAGGGCGAGGAGAAGAAATCGAAGGGGGCGCCGTTTTCGGTGAGACATGGTGCGAAGGCTGGACCGATCGCGCCGTTCCGGGCGAGCCGCGAGGGACGGATGCGCCGCTTGCCGGGACGAAATTGCTCTCAGTCTCCCTTCGTGCCGAGAAACTTCCGGAGCGCCGCGAGGTACCCGCGGGACCAGCGCAGCGAGGTGCCGTCGCGCAGGGCCACCGCGTACTCGCCCCGGAACGTCGGGCGAAGCTCGCGAATCTGGTCGAGCGCCACGATCGCGGAGCGGTGGATGCGCACGAAGCGGCTTGGATCGAGCTGCGACTCCATTTCGGAGAGGGTGGCGCGCAGCGAGAACCGTCCCTCCCGGCCGTGCAGCACGCAGTAGTTGCGGTCCGCTTCGATCCAGACGATCGATTCGACCGCCACGAAGCGAATGCGATCCGTTTCGCGCGCCGCGAGCCGCAGGGGGTATTCGCCTCGCTTTTCCTGCGTCCGCTTTTCCTGTGCCGAAATCGGCTGTCCGCTCGCCAGGCTTTCGAACAGCCCGCGAAGCTCGGCGACCTCTTGGGCGACCCGCGACTGCCAGTGCTCGTCCCGGCGGCTCCTGACGCGATCGAGCGTTTCACGCAGACGGGCGGGGTTCACCGGCTTTACCAGGTAGTCCAGGGCCCAAACGGCGAACGCCTTGAGCGCGAACTCGTCGTAGGCGCTGACGAACACGACCAGCGGAAGATTTCGCGGCTCGATCCGGGCGAGTAGCTCGAAGCCATCGAGCCCGGGCATTCGGATGTCGAGAAACAGCACGTCGGGTTTTGCCTCCGCGATCGGAGAGAGCGCGCTCTCTCCGTCGTCCGCGCCGGGGAGCACCTCGATTCCGGGCTCCGCTCCGAGCATCAGCTCCAAGTCCTTCCGGGCCAAAGGCTCGTCGTCGACCACCAGAACCCGCAGCGGAGCGGTCATTCGAGCGGCCTCGCGGGCAGGATCACGGTCGTTCGGGCGACGCGCGCCTCGGGGTCGAGCACGAGATCGCAGCGGCCCTCTTCGGGAAACAGCAGCTCGATGCGCGATCGCGTGTTCGCGAGGCCCACGCCTTGGGCGCCGTGGCCCCGACCGGCGCCTTCGGCGATCGGGTTCGTGATCTCGATTTCGAGCCGATCCGCCATCCTGCGCGCGGCAAGCGAAACCTTCACCGGCCCTGGAACCCGCGCGACGCCATGCTCGAAGGCGTTTTCCAGCAGCGGCTGGAGCAGCAGGCTCGGCACTCCGAACGCCATCGCCTCGGGCTCCGCGCGGACGTCGACGTCGAGCCGGGGGCCGCAGCGCGTCTTCTGGATCTCCAGGTAGAGGTCGGCGGCGGCCAGCTCCTCGTCCAGCCGAACCAGCGGCTGGTCGGATTGCGATACCACGCGCCGCAACAGGTCCGCCAACAGCTCGATCGAGCGGGCGGAGCGGTCGATCTCACCCGACCGCAACAGTCCGGAGATGGCGGCCAGGGTGTTGAAGAGGAAATGCGGCTGGATGCGCGAGCGGAGAGCGTCGAGCCGCGCCTGGGCGAGCTCGCGGGCGAGCGCTTCGCGGTCGCGCGCCCGGCGCAGGCCGTCGTTCGCCGCGGCCACCGCGAAGACCGGCCAATAGAACAGGTACTCGGTCCAGAACATCGTGCCGTAGAAGCCTGGGGCAAACTCGGGAAGCCGCCGCCAGGGAATGCCGAACGCGATCGCACAGGCCGGAATCAGCAGCGCGCCGTAGAGCGGCATCCACAGGAGGCTCGCCAGAAAATGAAACCCCAGGGTGCGCCGCCAGCGGCCGGGCTCCCATGGATGGCGCCGGAACGTTTTGAAGATGAACGCGGTCGGGATCGACCACAGGCCCCAGATCAGGGCGGCGCTACGGAAGATCGCCCAACCGTCCGCCGGCACGCCCAAACCCCGGCGCTCGGCCTTCAGCCAGATCGACGCCACGGCGGCAAAGAGCACCCAACCGCCCAGGTTGCACAGCAGAAAACGGAGGCGATGCCCCCATCGAGCTCTCCGGGTGGGCTCTGGCGTCGACACGGGCCGGAAGTCTAGTTCACTCGTCCCGACCCCCAAACTTTGCACTTGACGAGGGAACCGAGTATGATTCTCCCGCTCGCCGAGTGGGCGACGGTATAGCCCAGCACAACCGAGCCATCCCTCCCTCTGGTCAAAGAACTCCCCAGAACGCTCGACGAGAAAAAGACGACCCAGGTAGAATCTGCACGAATTGGCCGCTCGAACGGAGACCACGATGGTCGCCGTCCGTGGCGGTATAAAGCCCAGCGTGAGGGCGTATGTCACGATATGTAGTCGGCACGCACGGTTTTGGCCGGACTCCGATTACAAACTCAAAGGAGAAGGTCAGCTATGCGTACCACCGGCGTTGTGAAGTGGTTCAACGACACTAAGGGCTTCGGTTTCATCACCCCGGACAATGGCGAGAAGGATTGCTTCGTCCATCACTCGGCGATTCAGGCTCAGGGTTTCAAGAGCCTCGCCGAGGGCGAGCGGGTCCAGTTCGACATCGTCCAGGGCCAGAAGGGCCCCGCGGCCGAGAACGTCGTCAAGATCGGCTAAGCCCGAAGAACCCGAAGCTTTTCCAATAGCTAGGGGAAAAGGCCGGTACGCCGCGAGGCGCACCGGCCTTTTTTTTATGTCTCATCGGCCCCGATCTCGCCCTCTCCCCCGCGCGGGTATAGTCCTCAGCGCGTGCGCAAATTCCTTCCGCCCTCAGAAGTCTGGCCGCTCGCGCTCCGAGCCGTCGTCTGGCTCGGATTGGTCGTCTTCCTGTTTCCCGGCACCCGCGGCTCGCTCGGCCCCGGACTCGATCCGTCGTACGCGTTCGGTATCAGTGAGATCGCCGCCGCCCGGAGCCTCATCCATGGCCGGGACGTCGTTTATACCTACGGCCCGCTCGGTCCGGTGCTCCTGCCCACCGCGCGGAACGCCGGAACGATTCTGGCGCTCCGCCTCTTCCTCTACGCGCTGTTCGCCGCAGCGCTGGCCCGGGCGCTTCGGCGGGTTTCGCCGAAGCGCGGCCTGGCGTTCGCCGGGCTGCTGCTGGTCGCCCACCTCGCCGGCCTCCGTTACGAGTACCAGCTGCTGTTCGCTCTCGCGCTGCTCATCGCCCCCGAGGTCGCCCGGCCGAACCGAATGCCGATCGCGGCAATCGCGGGCGGCCTGCTCGTGACGCTGTTCGGATTGATCAAATTGAGCCTCGGGATCAGCGCGCTCGCCCTGTTCGCCGCCTGGCTGGTCGCTCTCGCGGCGCGCCGGCCGCCGCATACCTGGCGGAGCGTGGCGGCCGGGCTCGGCGCCCTCGCAGCGAGCATCGCGCTCGCCATTCCCTTGGCGTTCGAGTCGCCGCGCTGGGCGCTCGCCTGGCTCGGCTTCCAGGCGGATCTCGCGAGCGGCTTTCCGGTCGCCATGGCCGTGGCGGGCTCCGATCTCGAAGTCGCGGCGGATCTCCTCGGGCTCCTGGCGATCCTCGCGCTCTGGGTCTACGCGTGGCGCACCCGGAGCGCGCTCGCTCCCCTCTGGGGCGTGATGCTGCCGGTCTTGATCCTTTCGTTCCGCCACGCGCTGGTGCGCCAAGGGGGCCACGGGAGCATCTTCCCGTCGTTCCTGCTGGCCGTGCTTGCGCTCGGCGTCCTGCTCGCCGAGCGGAGCGACGAGATCCAGGCAAGCCTCGCGGCCTGGCTCGCAGCGCTGGTCGTGGCCCTGCCGGCCGCGATCTCGTTCGCCGGCCCGGCCGAGAATTCGCGCTACGAGCTGGCGCTCGGCGTGCGCGGCGTGGAAAACCTGAGCGCGGCGCTCCAACCCGAGACGGCCCGGCGGAGGCTCGCGGCGATCGAGCGCCGCGCCCTCGCCCCGTCCCGGCTGCCGGAAGCGTTCCTGGCGCCGATTCGCGCCGCCGGATCGAGCGTCGACGTGCTGCCCTTGGAGCTGAGCCTGATCGCGGCGAATTCGCTCCCTTGGGTACCCACTCCGACGCTCCAGCTCTACCTCGCCTATACGCCGCGCCTCGACCGCTGGAACGCCGAGCACTTCCGCGCCGGGAGCGGAGCGGACTTGCTGCTGGTGGAGAACCGAGCGATCGATCGGCGCCAGATGCTTTGGGACACGCCGGAAACCTGGCGGGCGATTCTCGAACGGTACGAGCTCGATCCGCGCCGGCCGCGACCGGGCTGGATCGTCCTCCACAAGAGGACGCGACCGGGGGCGTTCAAGCTCGAAAAGGTGGGCGACTCTCGATTCGCGCTCGCGCAGCCGCTCGAAGTGCCGAGCGGTCCGGGCTGGCTGTTTGCCGAGCTTCACATCGAGCCCTCGGCGCGCGGTCGCCTCGCCGCCGCGCTCTGGCGGGTGCCCCCGCTGTTCGCCGAAACCACCTATGCCGACGGCGGCAAGAAGACCTGGCGCCTGGTGCCGGCGACCGCCTCGGGCGGCTGGCTGCTCGCCCCGGCGGCGCGCAACCCGGCGGAGCTTGCGGCGCTCTGGGGAGATGGCGGCGCGCCCTCTGGCGTCGTGCGCCTACGCTTCGGCGGCCCGGGCCTTGCGGCCTACCGAAGCGAGGCGCGCGTGGTCTGGTGGCGCGGCCGGCTCGATCTTTGATCCGAACTCTTTTCGATCGGGCCGGCCGCCGCGCACGCCCCAAGATCCTACTTG
This sequence comes from Thermoanaerobaculia bacterium, assembly GCA_035995205.1. Lineage (GTDB taxonomy): Bacteria > Acidobacteriota > Thermoanaerobaculia > Multivoradales > UBA5704 > DASYKS01. The sequence continues at coordinate 208,411 of DASYKS010000041.1, read as the reverse complement.
TGGCTCGCGCCGTCGATGAACGCCGCGATGTCCGCCTTCCAAGCTTTAAGCGACGGCTCGTGCAGGTACATCATATGGCCGGCCGGGTAGTACTTCATCTCGACGTGCGAGCGCAGGTCGGCGGGCAGGCCGAGATGGTCGATCATCGACTCGGTCGCAAAGAACGGCGTCGCGAGGTCGTACAGCCCGTTGAGCACCAGCAGGCGCAGGTTCGGGTTGTAGACCATCGCTTCGCCGAGGTCGATGCCGGTGTTGGGAATCGGCACCGGGACGAACCAGCCGGTGTTGTGCTTCCAGTCCCAGGAACGTCCGGCCTGGTCGCTGGACACGTTGTAGGTCTTGCCGTCGCCGAATTTCAGGTCGTTGTGCAGGTAGTCGAAAAGCGCCGAAGTGAAGGCGGCGGAGATCGCCGCGGACTGCGGGTCGTAGTCCGCCTCTTCGGCCAGCTGATCATAGGAACGGCCGAGGAATCGCGCGTCGAGCCGGCCGACCACTTCGCCCTTCCCGCGCAGCAGCTCCTGGGTGAACTGCGACTCGCGCACGCGGAACTTGGCGCGCTTCCAAAAGTCGGCAGAGAGCCCCGTATAGCGGTGGAGCTTCTCGGCCAGGGCGTCGCGCTCGGGATCGCTCAGGCGATCGCCTTTCGCGAGCGCCGCCGAGTATTCGCCCAGGGCGAAAGCGCGGACTTCGTCGAGAAACGGTTCCAGCTCTCCCGGCGGATTGGGCAACGCCTTGTGAAACGCGGCCACCGCGGCGAACGAAGGGAGGATCAGCGGATACGGCCGGTCGTTGCCCGGCCAAGCGAAGATCGCCTCGATGTCGAGCGCCACCGAAACCAGGATCACGCCGTTCAGCCCCATGTTCACTTCGGTTTCGAGATACTTCGCGATGCCGCCGGAGCGGGTCGAGCCATAGCTTTCGCCAAGCAGGAACTTCGGCGAGCGCCAACGCCCGTTGGTCGAGACGTACTCCTTGATGAACCGGCTGATCGACTCGATGTCCTGATCGACGCCCCAGAAGTCCTTGTCCTTGGCATCGCCCACCGCACGGCTGAAGCCCGTGCCGACCGGATCGATCATCACCAGGTCGGTCTTGTCGATCACGCTCCACGGGTTGTCCACCACGTCATAGGGAGGCGGCGGCGTCGGGCCGGAATCGACGGTCACCACCCGACGGGGCCCAAGCGCCCCCATGTGCAGCCAGATCGACGACGAGCCCGGGCCGCCGTTGTACGCGAAGGTGATCGGCCGGTTCGCCAGATCCGCGTCCTTCTTCGTGTACGCGGTGTAACCCATGCTCGCGACCGGCTCGTCCTTGCCGTTCCGGACGATCAACGTCCCGGCCGTCGCGGTATAGGCGAAGGCCTTGCCGTCGATCGCGAGGCTGTGTTGGGTGACCGACTGCTCGGACTTCGGAGTGGGCTTCGCCTCCCCCGCCGCGGCGGGCGCACCCTCCGCGCGAGCCAGTGCGGTCGAAAACAGCAGCAAGGCGGTGAACACGAAGGACTTCCTGGTCATACCGTTCTCCTAAAAGCAAGATCAGGCCGGCGGCCGGACGGCCGGGCCGAAATGGGCGTGAGAGCCTCGGGACTTGGTACGCGGACGGGCGGGGGAAGGTTGCGGCAGGTGAGCCGTTCTAGGCGCCGACCTCGCGTTTTCCTTCAGGACATCTGTCCAGGAACGCGATGCCCGGACCCGAAGATCGACGTGAGATCCCCGCCAAGCGATTCGCCTCGTGGGGTCGGCTCCTCCGCCGCACGGCGGTCGCGGGCCTCGGAGTGCTCGGCCTGGGCACGAACGTCGACGCCGGGGCAGCAACCGTCGAGAGGCATGCGCCGACCGCCGAGCCCATCCTGGAGAGCCGCGACCGGCGAGGCAAGCCGGGCAAGCTCGTCCTCCGGCTCGGCGGCTTGGGGCTCAAGCGGTCTTCCGGTCATGGATCGCACAGCTCTCACTCTTCGCATAGCTCGCACGCTTCGCACTACTCCGGCTCGGGCGGAAGCCCCTCGCCAGCCCCGAGTCGGCCGACTCCCCGATCCGATCCAGCTCCGCTCTACACCCCCAGAGCCACGCCCGAACCGCCCGCGCCTCCGGTCAAGCCGAGGCCGTTCTCGCCGGGCGGAGCCCACGTGGGGATCGATACCTCGGTGACGATCGAGGCGATCGACCTGAAAGAGAGGAAGGTGACCGCCAAGCTCGCCTCGGGCCTTGTGGAGGATTTCTACTACGCGCCGACCGTGGAAATCGTCGTGTACACACCGAGCGAGCTGAAAATCCAGCTCGACCAGCTTCTCGCGATCGCCCCGCAAGCCTTCCCCCTCCACGTCGGCCAGAAGGTCGTGGTCAACTGGACGTATGAGAGCCACAGGCGCGTCGCGCTGCGGTTCACGATCGACCCGGCGAAAAACACGAAATGAACGACGAGATCGAGGTCTCGGTCGATACAGCCCTTCACTCGCGGCGCGCGATCTTCGAGGCCTGTTACAGACTCACCGACCGAGCCTACGTCTCGCTCTCGCGCGATCCGGGGAACCCGAACCTGCTGGTCGTCGGTTTCCGTGCGCGGCAGGGAACGCTCGACCCGTCGATCGCCGGAATCTTCCGCAACGAGCTGATCGACCAGGAGATTCGGACGGCTCTCGATTTGGAGATGGCGCCGATTCGCGACCTGATCGTGGCCCAGGCCTTCGCCGAGGGAAATCTTCTGGATTCTCTCCGCGACGAGGGCGACTATGGCGAGGATCCCCTTGGCATCGGCCGACTTCGCTGAGTCTTCGACTCCGGCCTATCGACTCCTTCCCTTTCGCTTCGAGCGCTGGAACGAGCGAGAGGTCTTGCTGGTCAATGACGTGGGAGATTCGGCATTCCTGGATGCGCCGAGCTTCGAGGCTCTGATCGGGCACCGGCTGCCGCCGACCTCGCCCGGCTATCGAGAGCTCAAGTCCAAACTGTTCCTTTCGGACGGCGACCCCACCTTCGCGATCGATCTGCTCGCGACGCGCTACCGGACGAACAAAAGTTTCCTTGCGGGTTTCACCGGGCTGCACCTGTTCGTGGTCACCCTGCGTTGCGATCACTCTTGCCCTTATTGCCAGGTCTCGCGCGTCAAGGAGGGCTCCCGCTGGGACATGAGCGAAGAGACGGCGGAGCGGGCGATCGATCTGATGTTTCGCAGCCCTTCTCCGACGCTCAAGGTCGAGATCCAGGGCGGCGAGCCGCTGCTGCGGTTCGACCTGATCCGTTTCATCGTCGAGCGGGTTCTCGAACGCAATCGCACCGAAAGCCGCCAGATCGAATTCGTGATCGCGACCAACCTCGCTCCGCTCGACGACGAGATGCTCGCGTATCTCAAGGAGCGGTCCATCTTGCTCTCGACCTCTCTCGACGGGCCGGCGCCTCTCCATAATGCCAACCGCCCTCGGCCGGGACGCGACAGCCACGCTTTGGTCGAAAGGAATCTTGCGCGCGCCCGGGAGGCGCTCGGTCACGATCGGGTGTCCGCCTTGATGACGACCACCGAGAGAAGCCTGACGCAGCCGCGGGAGATCGTCGACGAATACGTCCGGCTCGGGTTTCACTCGATTTTCCTGCGCTCGATCAGCCCGTACGGCTTCGCGGTTCGAACGGGGGCCGCGGCGCGCTACCAGACCTCTCAGTTCTTGGACTTCTACCGCGTCGCCCTCGACCGGATCATCGATTGGAACCGGCGTGGGACGCCGATCCGAGAGGTGTACGCGCAGATCCTCCTGTCCAAGATGCTGATGCCGTTTCCCACGCACTACGTGGATCTTCAATCTCCCGGAGGCGCCGGAATCGGCGCCGTGGTCTACAACTACGAGGGCAACGTCTACGCCTCGGACGAGGCGCGCATGCTGGCCGAGATGGGCGATTTCACCTTCCGCCTCGGCAACGTCCACCGCGATTCGTACGAAGAAATCTTCGGCGGCGAGACGCTCCGGTCGCTGGTCGCAAGCTCCGTCTTGGAGGCTTTGCCCGGCTGCAACCGGTGCGCCTTCCTCCCCTTCTGCGGCGGCGACCCGATCTTCCACCATCGCACCCAGGGCGACCCGATCGGCCATCGGCCGACCAGCGCCTTCTGCGCCAAGAACATGGGGATTCTTCGCCACCTCTTCGAGCGCCTCCGCTCGGGAGATCGATTCGAGATCGACTTGCTAACGAGTTGGGCGACCGGGGTGCCAACTCCCCGATTCGAAGAAGAGGTCCCCGCGTGAGTCTCCGACTCCAGACCCAGGGCCACGCCTCGCCCAATCTGCGGGCCAACGTACTCGGCCGGATTTCGCTCGCGCCGACCGAACACGAAGCGCGAGGAGAAACGGTGCGGCTGCTGCACGACGGCGAATGCGACCCGGACCTCAAGGGCTATGCAGGGATTCTCACCGACGGGGAAGAGCCCGACGCAGCCACGACGGTGCCGGCCATCTCGCGCGCCCGGTTCCTGGACCACCTTTCGGCAGGCGACATCGTGGCCCTCCAGCCGACCGGCAGCGTGCGCACTCTGTTTCGGCCCGGCTCTCCTCACAATTCGATCTTTACCACCGACCGCTGCAACAGTTACTGTGTGATGTGCTCGCAGCCGCCTAGGAAGATCGACGACCGCGAGCGGATCGTCGAGCACTTGCGGCTGATCGAGCTGATCGCTCGCGGCGCGCCGTCCGACATTCCACGCGAGCTCGGGATCACGGGGGGAGAGCCGACGCTGCTCGGGGACGACCTGCTGCGAATCGTCGAACGCTGCCGTGATCTCCTCCCGGCGACGGCGCTTCACATCCTTTCGAACGGCCGGTTGTTCTACTACGGTTCCTTCGCGCGCAAGCTTGGCGAGATCGAGCATCCCGATCTCATGGTCGGCGTGCCGCTCTACTCGGATTTGGACGTCGAGCACGATCGCGTCGTCGAAGCGCCCGGCGCGTTCGGCCAAACCGTGATTGGCCTCCAAAACCTCGGCCGCTTCGGCGTTCCGGTGGAGATCCGGGTGGTCCTTCATCAAATGACGGTCGAGCGCCTGCTGCCGACCGCCGAATTCATCTATCGAAACTTTCCTTTTGCCGCCCACATCGCGCTGATGGGGCTCGAACCGATCGGCCTCGCGGTCAAGAACCTCGACGCGCTCTGGATCGATCCGCGCGACTACGCCGAGGCGCTCGAGGCCGCGACGCTCCATCTCGCTGCCCGGGGTCTCCACGTGTCGATCTACAACCATCCGCTTTGCGCCGTGCCCAAAAGTCTCTGGCGGTTCTGCCGGCGCTCGATCTCCGACTGGAAGAACGAGTACCTCGCGGCTTGCACAGGCTGTACTGTGCGCAACCAGTGCGGCGGGTTTTTCGCCTCCGCGGTGCAAAGGCGAGAAACCCTTCGGCTCCTCGCCACCCCGATCCGCCCTTAGGCAACCCAAGGCGCTCCCCTAGGGAATGCAGGCACTTTCCTTGACTGCGGCAGATGGGCGGCCCCATCATGAAGGGCGTTTAAGGGGGGAGCTTGAGCATCGCATCCGGGACGCAGCGCGGCGTTCCCCGGGATCGACGCATCGGATCTCGGCCGAAGTCTCTTGTTTCCTGTTGTTTGTACGCCGATTCTTGGATCCGCTCCGCCGCGTTCTGGCCGCGGGCCGCATCCCGCGGGAGGCAGGTGCACAGCGCTGTGCACAGGTGCACTGCGGCTGTGCACCACTACAAAATCGGAATGCACGTGTGCACTGCGGCTGTGCACAAGTGCAATGTCGGATTGCACAGGTGCAAAATGCCGGCGCACCACTGCAAAATCGCAGCGCACATGTGCACTGGCGGATTGCACGAGTGCACTGCGAGATTGCACATGTGCACAGACGGATTGCACGAGTACAAAATGCCGGGGCACCCCTGCAATTCTCCAGCGCACCTGTGCAAAACGGCGGCGTACCACTACAAAACTCCGTTGCACCGGTGCAATCTCCAATGCCACGGTGCAAAGTCGGAGAGTGTCCTGCGATGGGACGAGCCTTCAGCCTTGCTCTCCCCCTCCTCTCCCCTACCCCTTCGGACTCTTCGCTCCTAGGAAGGTTCCGGAGCTGATGCCGAGCAGGGCGAGCAGCGTACCGTTGAACTGGGGCATGGAAAGGCGGTCGTAAACCGAGGCGCAGAAGATGATGCCGAGCACCAGGGTCCAGACCGCGAGCTGGAAGTGGTAGAAGCTCAAGTTCCCATGGTCGTCGCGCAAGACGTCGCGGATCAATCCGGACGAGGTGCGGGCCGGCGGAGCAGTCTGCCCGGCGTTCTCGCGTTTGTCGCTGTCGATGATCGCCGAACCGAGCGCCGTGCCCGAGCCAATGCCGAGCAACGCGACCACTGAGCCGGTGACGGAATCGACCTCGTCGGTCACCAGCCAAATGAAGACGAAAGCGGAGACCACCAGGAAGAACCAAAACGCGAGCTGAATCCGCCCGAGGTTGAAGGCGCCGAGGGATCCCGGAGGACCCGGGTCGCGCAGCAGCGACGTGCGTCTCGCGAGCCAGAGGAGAACCAGGAGCGCCAGACTGAGCAGGCCGAGAAAACTGTAAAAGCCGGTGGTGGGCAGCAGGCGCAGCTCGAATTCCCGGACCGCGGTGAAAATCGGAAAACCGCCGGTCGGCCCGATGCTTACCGGAACCTTGCGCACGAAGCCGGTAGGGCTGCCGAGCAGAGCGCGCCAGCCGTTGTCCGAGGCTTCGGTGCGGTCGAGCTCGAAGCGGACCCGTCCGAGCAGCGGATTGCACGATTCGGGAGCCGTTCCGGTGAGCGGAACCCCGTCGATGAACAGGATCAGGCGCGAGCAGTCGTTGCCGACCGACGCGAGCAGTTGGTTGATGTTCTTGATCTCGACCGTCACCCGGTCGTGGAGCCCGGCCCGATGCGGATAGGTCTGGTTGTGCGAGGTCACGAGGTGGAGCACCGGATCGTTGGGAGCGGGCTCCGTTCCGATCACCGCGGCCAAGCTCGACGGCGGCGGAATGGGCTGGGCGAGAGGAGCCGGCGCGGGAGCGTCCCCGATGTCGGACGAAAGGGGCTGCCCGGCCGGAGCAAGCGCTGTCTCCGGGTCATTTTGAGCCCGAAGGCTCGGGGGAACCGAGAAGGCGGCGAGAACGACGACCCAACACAAGGCGGCGCGCAATCGAGAGGGCATAATACGATCCTCCTTGAACGCTTCCGCCCCGGCGAATGAGAGCACGAGGGAGGAAGCGACGATTTCCGATCTAGGGTCGGGGGCAACGTAGCCCGGCTCGTGGGGGAGTGTCAAGGAGCGCGAGGGCGGCGAACGAAAAACACTGGTCAAACCCACCCATTTCCTTTACCTTTCGAAAAGACCAACCGGGAGGAACGATGGCGGACGAGATCGCGGTGCACGACGAACCTCTCGGCCGGACCTGTTTGGGTTTGCCTTTCGTCGGGCAACGCCCGCTGACCGACTGCGAGCGCCGTCGGGCCGAGCGCCGGCTGGCACGGCGGCGCATCCTCCGCGGGTATCGGACCGTTGCGCTCGGAGCCGCAGGCTTGATTCTGCTCTTCTCGTTTTTCCCGCAAGCGCGGCTCGATTTCTACCGGGATTCCGAGCTCAGCCTGTTGGGGCTCGGCAGCGGCGCCTGCCTCGGCGGAGCCCTGGTCGGATTCCTTAGACTTGGGAAAGAGATGAAGAATCTGCGCCTCGACCTGACCGCCGGTAGGGTTGAGCGATACGAGCGGCGCGCGGAGGCGGATCCCGAAGCCGCTGTCGTAGGCCAGGCGTCGATCCTGCCGCTCTCTCGGCTCGAAGTGGGGCTCGGAGGCCGTCGTTCGCGGGCCGAAAGTCCACCTCTTTCCGAGTCGGAAAAGGCAGACCTGGCACCGAGCTCGACCTTGAATCGGCACCTGGTTTCAGACACGAGCCTCCGCCTACGGATCCGGGAAAAGTGGCGCCGCATTCAGCCCTCGATCCAGAGCCCTCGCGCGCTGTTGGCGGTGGTCCCCTTCGGGTGCTCCGTCCTCCTGATCTCGATCGTCGTGGGGATGCCGCCCGACCCGACCGCATCGCAGGTTTTGGCGATATTCGTCTGGGTGATTCCCACGATCCTCTCGTGGGTCTGGCTTCTCGATCTTCTCGAAGGGGAGGAGCCGGCGGAAAGCCCCGTTGAAACCGGAGAATCGAGCCAGCCGCGCCCTGAAAAGCCGGCGCCGTCGACCGGCGAGGTCCGGCGCCGTGGGTTGCGGCCTTCCGAACGCGATCGACTCGCGCACCTCGCGTCGCGTCATAACAACGGGTTCTGGATTGCGATCGGTTTTCCCATCGTCCTCGGCGTTCTGCTCCTGGACCCCCAGCCTCGCGACCGCTGGTGGTCCCTTGCGGTCGTCTTTTGGGCGGTATGGACGCCGTTTTGGGTTTCGAGCCTGCGCGACGCGTGGGCGGCGATCCAGCTTCGGCGCGATCTGCGAGCGGGCACGGTGATCGCGGGCGACTCGGCTACCGAGGACGGAGAGATCGAATGGCTCGCGCGTTCCCGTTTTCCCTGGACCGAAGATGGCGAACCGGTCGCGTGGCGGCGGGAGTAGGCGGGCTCGATCCTCCCGTTCAACAAAATGCTCTCGTCCCCGCTGCCCCGCGTCCTCGGATCATACTCGACCGGTACCCCCGGCCCGCTGCTCATCGCGACCGGCGGCATGCATGGCAACGAGCCGTCCGGAGCGCGGGCGATCGTCCGTCTGTTCGAGGCGCTTCACGCCGTGGCGCCTCCATTCCGCGGCCGGGTGCTTGGCCTTTCCGGCAACCTGCAAGCGCTCAACCGGGGAGAACGTTTTCTCGATCGCGACTTGAACCGGGCGTGGCGGCCGGAGCGGTTGGCGGCGCTCGAAGGCGCGCGGCCGGAAGATCTCAGCGGCGAGGATCGCGAGCTGGTCGAGCTGGGCGGCGAAATCGAAGCGGCGCTTGGGGTACGCACGGGGGCCGCGGTATTCCTCGATCTGCACACCACCTCGTCGGACAGCGCGCCCTTTGCGATCGTCTCGGATTCCCGGGTGAATCGAAGGCTCGCGCTCGCTCTTCACGTGCCGATCCTGCTCGGCCTGGAAGAGAGCCTGGAAGGGACGCTGCTCAACTACGTCAACCAGCTCGGCCACGTCGCGATCGGCTTCGAAGCCGGACAGCACGACGCGCCCGAGTCGGCCGCGCGCCAGGAGGCCGCGCTCTGGCTGACGCTGGTCGCCGCGGGGTGCCTCGCCGAGGCGGACGCCGAGCGCGTCGCCGGTCTCTTCGCGCAACGCGCGCTGCTAACCGACGCGACCCAGGGCCTCCCCAAGGCGCTGGAGCTGCGCCATCGCCACGCGATCCGGCCGGAGGACGAGTTCGCGATGAATCCCGGCTTCAAGAATTTCTTTCCGATTCAGAAAGGGAGCGTGGTCGCCCACGACCGAGGCGGCGACGTGCGTACCGAAGAAGGGGGCTATCTGTTCATGCCGCTCTACCAGAAACTTGGCGAAGACGGCTATTTTCTGGTCCGCCGCGTGAAGCCGTTCTGGATGGGGCTCTCGACCCTCCTCCGCGCGCTCCGATTCGACCGCCTGCTGCCGCTCCTGCCGGGCGTCCGGCGCGTCGAGGGGAAGTCCGACGCCCTGCTCCTCGACACGCCTAACTCCCGCGGTTTCGCGCTCGACGTCTGCCATCTGCTCGGCTTCCGCAAAGAATCGCAGGACGGCCCTCTCCTGCTCGTCGAGCGTCGCCGCCGGCCGGCCGATCCGCGGGCCTAACGGTCCGCGGGCTCGCGCTCCGCCCGCGCTCGGATCGCCTGGAGCCAGGTGCTGCGAAGGATCGCGCTGCCCGGCGCGATCAGCCGCCAATACCGCTTGAAGCGCCGGAACGTAGAGCGGTCGGTCGCGAAGATGCGCGTCTCGGTGGTCAACCGGCAGCGGTCCGCGCCGAGCGGCTCGGTCCGAAAGCTCATCACCGCGAGAGCGAGCCCCGGGATCTTGCGCAGGTCCCCCGTCGGACGCAGCCCCCGCGGGGTGATCACCGCCGCGCCGACCACGACCTCGTTCTCCTCGTCGGCAAGCCGGCGGAAACCGGAAGAGGTCGCGACCTCCAGGATCGGCCGATCGGCCGGTGCCGAGAGGATCGTCTCGTCCTTCCGCCGGCCGGGCCAGTGAGGGGAGCGAATCCAGGTGAACAGACCAAACAGGCGGATCTCCCGAGCCGTCACCTGCCAGATCGCCCGATGGATCACCGCGGGAGTGGCTTCGACTTCGGTCTCGTGAAATTCGGAGAACTGGTAGTCCGGCAGGATCTCATCCAGGCGCGTCGAGCCCATGGCGTGCCGGAGCGGCGCGGGAATCGCCATCCCTAAGAGGACGAACACGAGCCCAGTTCCCAGCAGCAACGCGCCCCGCCTCCGCGTGGACAGACGCAACCAATGGACGGGACGCAAGACGGCGAACGTGCCGACCGCAGCGCCGAACAGACCGAGATAGACGAGGACGGAGCCGAGCAGATCGTTGGCGGTCATCGCAGAGCTCTCCTGAGTAATGGTCGCCAGGAAGGATACCTCTCCCTCGGCGAGCGGTATAACCTGCGACCATGCGCCAGGCACCCATCGAAAGCCGCACCGATCTCGACCTCCCGACCACCGGCCCGATCGCCCAACGGGCGCGCGCGGCGCGACGGGCCGTGGCGTTTTCCGGCGCCGGACTGTCCAAAGAGAGCGGGCTCGACACCTTTCGCGGCCCGGGCGGGCTCTGGGAGCGAATGCGTCCGGAGGAGCTCGCCACACCGCAGGCGTTCGCCCGCAATCCCGAGACGGTCTGGAGTTGGTATGCCTGGCGCTGGCAACAGGTGGCGGCTGCGGCTCCCAATCCCGCCCACCGGGAGGTCGCGCGCTGGGAGGATCGCTTCGAGTTGCTCCAGGTGGTCACCCAGAACGTCGACGGGCTCCATCTTGCGGCCGGCAGCTCGGAGGTCTTGGAGCTGCACGGCACGATCGCGTTCGCCCGTTGCTCCGCATGCGCCCGGCGCGAGCCGATGGCCGAAGCGGTCTCGCGTTCACCCCGCGAGCCGCCGCGCTGCCCGGCGTGCGGCGGGCGCATGCGGCCGGACGTCGTCTGGTTCGGCGAGCAACTGCCGGAGGGAGTGTTCGAAGCCGCGGCGGAGGCGGCGCGCTCCGCCCAGCTGTTTCTCGCGGTCGGCACCTCGGCCACCGTCTATCCGGCCGCTGGCCTGATCGAGATCGCCGCGCGATCCGGCGCCCTGGTGATCGAGGTGAACGTCGAGCCGACACCGCTTTCCGATCTGGCGGATGTGCGCCTGGCCGGGCCGGCCGCGGAGATGCTTCCCGCGCTCGGTCGATGGTTGGATGGGCTGGGGTAGAAAAACTGCCCGCTACTCCAGCGGAATTCAAGGCCGCCCAACCCCCGGATCCCTCGCTCTCGCTCGGGATGACGAAGCGGCGGTTTACCCCCCCGGCCGGTTGCGACCGTAGGCTTCGTGAGCCGCGACCAACTCGCCGGATGCGATCGCAGCCATCAGAGAGATTTCACCCGCCAACAGGAACGCGGCGGCGATTTCGGCAAAGCGGGGGGCTTTGCCGTCTCCGAGACAGCCGAGCATCTCCAGACACTCGCGCGAGGTCCCTTGCTGGGTGCCGCCGCCGACCGTCGCCACGGTGAGCGAAGGAAGGGTGACGCTTGCGAACAGCGCGCCGTCCGCCTCGATGTCGAAGCGCAAGATCCCAACCGAGGCGTTCACGATGTTCGCGACGTCCTGGCCGCAGGCGATGAACAGGGCGGCGAGCCCGTTGGCCAGATGGGCGTTGCAGGTCGAAGCGCCGGCATGCAGCTGAGCGAGCACGTTGGTGTGCCAAAGCTCCAGGATCTGTTCCGGGGTCGAGCCCAGATAGTTCCGAACCAGCGAAGCGGGCAGCCGGACACCGGCCACGGCTTTCTTCCCCTTACCGCCGAAAAACAACGACGAGCTGGCGTGCTTTTCCGAATCGAGCGCGGCGAACAGGTAGAAGCGCAATGCCGCGCTCTGCTCGACCAACCAACGACAGACCCGATCGGTCGCGCGGGCGATCATGTTCATTCCCCCCGCGTCGCCGGTCGAATAGCAAAAATGAACCATCACCTCGCGCCCCAGCGGAAAGGGCTCCACGCGCAACAACCGGCCGTGCCGGGTGGTCGCCTCGGCCTCGGCGCGCAAAGCTTCGAACCGCTCGGGTAGCTCGCGCGCGAAAGCCGCCGCCTCGGCGATACCGGCGAACACGAAGACCGGCGAGATCCGGTTCTCGTCGACGTAGAGCCGGACGTGCGCGCCGCCCGCTCGCGTGACCGCCATCGCCCCTCGTTCGTAGGAGCGCACCAGAGCGCCTTCGGTCGTCGCCATTGGCACGAAGAAGATCCCTTCCGCGTGCTCGCCGCAGACCCGCAGGGGACCGGCCGCGCCGAGCGGCATCTGCACCGCGCCGATCGGGTTCTCGATCTTGCCGCGCATCTCTTCCGCCGGAAAAGTGAAGGCGCCGACATGACGAAGAGCCGCGCCGGTCCGCTGCTCGATCCAGCCGCGCCGCGCGGCGACCCCTTCGGCGGAGTAACCAAACTCGTTGAAACGAGGAATGAGATCGGACATAGCGGTTCTCGCTTGTTGGGCTCGGGCCGAGCCGAGACGTTACGCCTCGGATGCTCTTCGGGAAGGGCGGCGGAATTCTACTCGGACGACCGGGAAACCGCACACCGACCGATTGTTCGTGCGATCTTTATATCAATCGTCGCAATACAGTTTATATCTTGCGATTCTCGAAGGCCGGTTCGGCCTAGCCCGCGCCCTGAGGCGCAACCCCAGGGCGCGGCATCTCCTTACGAACCCAGGAACGTGCCGTTGCGAAGGTCGGAGAGCGCCTGCTGGATCTCTCCTTGCGTGTTCATCACGATCGGGCCGTGCCAGGCGACCGGCTCGCCGAGCGGTTTGCCGGAGACGAGGAGGAAACGGATCCCCTCTTCGCCCGCTTGGACGACGACTTCGTCGCCGCGATCGAACACCACGAGGGTGCGGTTCTCAACCGCCGAGCTGAGGGTCACGAGGCCGCTTTCGAGATCTTCGGTCGCCACCGCCCGGGGAGCCGAGGCGTTGAGGAACTTTCCCGTTCCCTCGAAGACGTAGGCGAAGGCGTGGCGGGTGGTCTCGACCGGCAGCGTCTTCTTCTGTCCGGGCGGGACCCAGACGTCGAGATAGCGCGGCTCGGCCGCGATGCCGTCGACCGGACCGGACACCCCCCAGAAGTCGCCGCAGACCACGCGGACCTTCGTGCCGTCGTCGTCCGTCACCTCCGGAATGTCTTTCGCCGTCACGTCCTGATAGCGCGGCGTAGTCATCTTGAGCGTAGACGGCAGATTCGCCCAGAGCTGGAAGCCATGCATTCGCCCTTTCGGGTCGCCTTGCGGCATCTCCTGATGGAGGATGCCGCGGCCCGCGGTCATCCACTGGACGTCGCCCGCGCCGAGCGACCCTTGATTGCCCAGGGAGTCGCGATGGTCGACGGAGCCCGCGAGCACGTAGGTGATCGTTTCGATCCCCCGATGCGGATGCCAGGGGAAGCCCGCCATGTAGTCGGCCGGGCGGTCGTTCCGGAAATCGTCGAACAGCAGGAACGGATCGGTTTCGTCGGTTTGCCCGAAGCCGAACGCGCGGCGGAGATGGACGCCCGCACCCTCGATCGTCGGGGTGGAGCGGGAGATGTGTTTGACGGGACGAATGGACATCGGAGACCTCCTGGCGGTGGAAACGGCGTACTTCAGGTATGAACAAAGCCTGGAGCGAATCTAATTCCAGGACGGCCTTGAAACGCAAACGGCGCCCAAGCCGCGAGGCCGGGGCGCCGTTCTTCACGTGGTGAAGCGTGCCGTTAGAACTCGAACTTCACCCCGAGCTGCAGCCGTCTCGGGTCGTAGAACGTGCGGGGCGTGCCAAACCCGGCCGAGTGCTTCTGGTTCTGGATGTTGTAGCCGGTCTGGTTGTTCGTGACGTTGAACAGGTCGCCGCGCAGTTGGACGTTATAGCGGCCGAACGAGAAGTTCTGCGTGTAGTTGAGGTCGATCTGGTAGTGAGGGTCCGTGGTGTGCGAGCCCGCCGGTTCGGCATTCCGGTTCACGTCGCTCGTGCTGGTGGTGAGCGCGCGATAGACCTCGACGTCCCAGGTCTCCCAAGGCTGGCCGGACTGGTAGATCGCGAACGCACCGACGGATGCCTTCCATGCCAGGTCGTACGAACCGTAGATCTTCAGTTGGTGGCGGCGGTCGCCGCGCAGGTTGCCGTATTTCTTGTCCCACAGTTGGCGCCCTGCGCCATCGGCAAGGTTGGAAGAGCCGACGAAGATCGCCAGGTCGTTGTCGGTCGTCGTGTTGTCCTGGTCGAAGTTGCCGTAGTAGTGGCTCCAAACGTAGGAGCCGCGGACATAGGTCTTGTTGCCCCGGTACTCGCTTTCGACGCTCGCCTCGTAGTACTTGGAAAACGCGCCGTCGAGCTCCGCGATCACGTAGGAGGAGCCACCGATCTCGCGCTGCACCTGGGCCAGGTTCGGCACGTACAGCTCGTGCGGAATGTCCGAAGGGGCGTTGAACAGGATCCGAGCGTCGTTGTTGGTGTCTTCCCAGAAGTTGGTGGCGTAGCGGTAGCGGGCGTGAACCCGGCCGACCCATCGGGCCGAGAGCTGCCGCGACGTGCCGATCAGGTATTCCTCGACGCTGCGCGGATCGAGATCGTCGTCGAAGAATTTACCCGACGAAGAGGCGAGCGGATCGCTCCCGATGAAACTGCCGTCGGCGGCGAAGAAGAAGCGAATGGTCCGCGCGAGGTTCCTGTCCCAAGCGGCGGCCCGAGGCAGCGAGCTGGCCGCCGGGTTGTAGCGCGCATAGTTCACGAACAGCGTGTCGCGGCCGTTGTAGGCCCAGGTGGCACCCACCCGCGGCTGGATCATGTCGGCAAAGTCGATGTCGTACATCTTGTACTTGTGCCCCGGCGCGAGCGCAAAGCCGGAGAGGTTGCCGGAGGTCTCCTTGAGCCCCTGGCCGTAGAACACGTCGTTGCTCGCGAGCACCCCGAGGTTGAACGTCCAGTTGTCGAGCCGGATCTGGTCGTTGATCTCGACGCTGTGCGAGACGAACTCGGAATGGATCAGCGGCACGCCGCCCGGGAGACCCATCTGGTCGACCGCGGCCTCGAAGAAGATCGGCCTGCCGTTGAACGAGGTCCGGCCGCCGGGAACCGTGATCGAGCCAAAGCCGTTGCTGGTCCGCTGCAGATCCTCCTCATCCTTCGAATACTTGTAGCCGAGGTGGATCTCGTGGGTCGCCTTCTGGCCGAACAGGTAGTTCCAGCCGGCCTGGTAGCTCTGGCGGAAGAAATCGTCGTCGCTCTCCGTGCTGCCGGCGCCGACTTGGCCGCCCCCCGCCCGTGCGCCGTTCCGGTCGAATCCGTAGCGCTGGATGAGCGGGGCGATGAAATTGTTGAAGGCGGTCTGCCCGGCGATCGGCAACGGCACGTTCAACAGGCCTTGGGTTTCGAGACTCGCAAGGTCGAGGCGCTGGCCGAAGCCGGGCGTAAAGCCAAGTTGAATATCCGGCCGCGACGAGGTCTCGTTCTTGAAATCGGTGTACTTGAAGCTCGCGAAGCTCTTGTCGTTCAAGATCCACGAACCTTCGGCGATCGCGATGCCGAGGGTCGCCGCTTCACCGAGCGACGTCGAGGCCGCGGCGAACGCGCCGACCGAGGCGACGTCGTTCTCGCGCGACGAGTCGCGGTAGCTGCCGTTGAGCGAAACGTTCGGCAGCGGCGTGTACGACAACTTGCCGAAGTACTCGTCGCGGGTGCTCTCGAAGTCCGGCACCGAGCCGTAGGCGTTCGCGGTGTTTTCCCTCTGCACCGTCGGCCGGTAGTACGAGCCGTAGAAGAACAGGCGGTCGCGGACCAACGGGCCGCCCGCCGAAAGCGTCGCCCAATCCTTGTCGTCATCGAAGACCGAAGTGTTCCCTTGGTTCTCGCGCGTGCTCGTGGTGCTCTTCGGCTGGATCTGGTAGCTCGCCTGGCCGTGGAAACTGTTGGTGCCCGACTTGCTCACCGAGTTGATGGTGAAGCCTCCCGAGCGGTTGAAATCGACCGCGTTGGCTCCGCCTTTGACGATCGCGATCTGGTCGATGTCGTGCGACGAGGGCTCGGCCGACAGGGTGCCGAACAGCGGCAGAGCGACGTTTACGCCATCGAACTGGTAGGCGTTGTCCTGGCCGCTGCCCCCGGCGCTCGGGCCGCGCACGTTGTCCTCGGTGTACTGGACACCGGGGATCAGCTTGATCAGGTCGCGATACTCCTGGCCGACCGGCAGCGCGTCGATCGTCCCTTCGGTGATCGCGGTCTTGAGCTCGGAGGACGTCGTGTCGATCGTCGGCGCCCCTTCGGCCACCACCTCGATCGCCTCGGTCACCGCCTCGGGCGACAGCGTGACGTTCTTGGCCGTGATCTGCTGCAAGAGGACCAACGCCTTCTCCTTCGCGGGCGCGAGGTCGCCGAGCGTGTAGGTGATCTCGTACTCGCCCGGCGGAAGCAGCGGCAACCGATACTCGCCGGCGGCGTTGGTGGTCGTGGTACGCGGTTGCGGCAGCACGTTGGACCGAGCCTCGACCGCGACCCCGGCAACCGCCGAGCCGTCGGCCAAGGTGACCTTCCCCTCGATCGAACCGGTCTGTTGAGCGAAAGCGGCGAACGAACCGAGCCCGAGAACGACCGCCAGGACGACGAGGACTGCAACGAGCTTCTTCATCGAGGAACCCCCTGTTGCGCAAAGCCGAAGCGAAGCGCGGCACCGAGGCGGGTTCCGCCGCGAGTCAAGGGAATTCGAGCCGAGGCGGGAAACCGACGGAGCCGGCGAAAGACGCCGACGAGCTGCGCGAGAAATGACCAGAGCAAAAAGGCTGGCGGGACGATAACACGCCGGGCGGCGGATGTGGGGGTGGGGATCGGGCGGGATAGAGCTAGAATTATCGGGTTGAGCCGCGAGCGGGCGCGAAGATCGGGCGCGAAGATGAGATTCGAATGGGACAAAGCCAAGGCGGCGGCGAACGTCCGCAAGCATGGGGTCTCATTCGACGAAGCCGTGACGGTTTTTCTCGACGATCTGGCTTCTACGGGTCCCGACCCCGATCATTCCGTCGGTGAGTCGCGTTATCTCACCTTCGGAGTGTCTCGGTTAGGCCGACTGCTGGCGGTGTCGCATTCATATCGTCCGGGTGCGAACCGCATCATCAGCGCGCGGCGTACAACGCGGACGGAAAGGATGCTCTATGAAGAAAGATAAGGATGAGATGCGTGAATCGTATCAGCGCTCCGACTTCACGAAGCTGGAGCGCGGCAAGTTCTACCGCGAAGCGGTCGAGGGTACCTCAGTGGCTCTGCTCGATCCGGTGGTCGCCAAGGCGTTTCCCACCTCGGAAGCCGTCAACGAAGCCCTACTTGGCCTGCTCACGTTGGCCGAGCGAACGGCCAAGTTGACCGCGAAGCGTCCCCGAAAAAGAGTGGCTGGAT
Source organism: Thermoanaerobaculia bacterium (assembly GCA_035995205.1). Taxonomy (GTDB): domain Bacteria; phylum Acidobacteriota; class Thermoanaerobaculia; order Multivoradales; family UBA5704; genus DASYKS01. Next base: position 190,859 of record DASYKS010000041.1, on the reverse strand, counting down.
AGCCCTCGCTTCCACGTCTACACCACCGCCGCCTCCCCGATCGAGATCGTCCCGGCATCAACGTCCAGATCCGCCTCCAGACCCAGAGGCAGCGTGAGCATCTGCGGCAGGTGGCCGAAGGCGAGGCCGGTGAGGACGGGAATCCCCAAACTCGCCAGATGGTCGTCGAGGATTTCCTCGATGCTGAACGAGGCGGGGCCGTCGGCGTTGCATTCCGTGCAGTAGCCGAAGACGACGGCCGCAGCGTGCTCGAACGCTCCCCCCTGGGCGATCTGGGTGAGCATGCGATCGACCCGGTAGGGCGCTTCGTGGACGTCTTCGAGCAGGACGATCGCGCCGCGGGTGTCGATCTGCCAGGGTGTCCCCTGGAGAGCGGAAAAGAGCGTCAGGTTGCCCCCCACTAGCCGGCCGCGGGCGCGGCCGCCACGGATCTTCCTCATCCGGAACGTGCGGGGGACCAGCTCATCCTCCTCCTTCTCCGGATTCTCCAGGAGTCCGAGCGGCTCGGTCGACATCACGGCGCGGCGCAGATGGTCGAGAGAATAGGGACGCAGGTTCGACGCCGCGACCGGACCGTGGAAGGTCACCAGTCCGGTCTCTTGGCGGATCGCGTTCAGCAGTGCGGTGATGTCGCTGTAGCCGACCAGCACTTTGGGGTTCTTCGCGATCATTCCGAAATCGAGCAGCGGCAGGATGCGCGGCGTCCCCCAACCGCCCGCGTAGCAGATGATCCCTTTCACCTCCGGGTCGGCGAACATCGCGTTCACGTCCGCCGCGCGGTTCTGGTCGGTGCCGGCAAACGACCCGTACCGGTCTCGGGCGTGCGCTCCGAGCTTCACCTTGAACCCGATCGCTTCGAGCTGCTCCCGCCCCAGGTCGATCATGCTCGGGGTGAATTCGAGCGTCGCGGGAAGGATCATGCCGACCGTATCGCCCGGCGACAGCTTGCGCGGCTTGATCGCCGGTTTCGGAGTCGTAGCGGACGCCGCGGCCGGCGCAGGGGGCGAAGCGGGCTTTTTCGGCGAACCGCCGTTCGCGGCCTCCGCGGCACGGGCGGCGAGCCCGGAAATCGGTAGTGCGGCGAGGAGACCGGCGAAATCTCGGCGGCTGATCATGCGTCCGCGTCCTTTCGAAATGGGGCGTTCGACCCCGGAGCTTGCTTTTCGGGTGGCATTCTAGTGTCCGGCGGGAGCCATATACTCAAGCAAGGATCGAACCGCCGCATGAAACGACTCGCAACCGCGCTCTTCTGCCTCGCGTCCCTGGCGTCCCTGGCGCCCATGGCCTGCTCGCCCGGGCCGTCGTCGAGCGCCGAGGCGACCTCCGAGCGCTCCGCCACGTCCCCTTCGATCCTGTTGGTCACCCTCGACACGACCCGCGCCGACGCGGTGGGCTACGAGTCGAAAGGCCCCGAGACGCCGAGCCTCGATGCGCTGGCCGAGCGTGGGCTCAAGTTCTTCCAGGCGTACACCACGGCGCCGCAGACGTTTCCGGCGCACGCCTCGATGCTCACCGGGCTCTATCCGAAAGATCACGGCGTGCGCGAAAACGGCCGGACGTTCTCGGCGCCCTCCGAAGGCACGCCCGGGCGCGAGCCGCTCGCCGCCCAGCTCGCGCGAGCCGGTTACCGCACCGCGGCGTTCGTCTCCGGATTCCCCCTCGCTCGTACTTTTGGTCTAGCCCCCGGGTTCGAAACCTACGACGACGAATTCGGCGCGGGGAAAGCCGAGCGCTCCGCGCGGGCGACGACCGATCGGGCGCTCGCCTACCTCAATAAGAACAGCCCGGCGGCCGGCCATCCCCTGTTCCTCTGGGTCCACTATTACGATCCTCACGACCCTTACGAACCGCCGGAGCCGTTCCGATCCCGTTACGCGAAAGACCTGTACCTCGGCGAGATCGCCGCGATGGATCAGGAGCTCGGCCGGCTGCTTGAGGACTTTCAGACTCGTTCCGCCAGGACCGGCGGCTGGCGGGTCATCGTGGTCGGCGATCATGGCGAAGGGCGAGGCGAGCATGGCGAGGCGTTCCACGGCCATCTGCTATACCAGGGGACGATGCGCGTGCCGCTCGTGATCGCCGCCGGTGGGGAAAACGCGGGGCTTACGCCGGGAATCCGCGACGAGCCGGTCTCGACGCGCCGCGTGTTCGACACGATCCTCGGCTGGGCGGGGATTGAAGGATCGAGCACCGCAGCGAGTCTCGTCTCCCCAAGGCCGGAGATCGTGCTCGGCGAAGCGATGATGCCGTTTCTCGATTACGGCTGGCAGCCGCAGGCGATGGCGGTTTCGAACCGGATCAAGGTGATCCGCTCGGGCGTCACCGAGGTCTACGACCTCGCGGCCGACCCGCACGAGCTGACGGATCTCGCCCGGCGAGCGCGATCCGAGCCGAAACGCGAGGTGGCCGCCGCGCTCTCCGACTACCTAGGCAAGCTCCCCGCCTCTCCCACCGCTTCCGACTCCGCGCTCTCGGACGAAGACAAGAAACGCCTGGCAAGCCTCGGCTATGTCGCGGGAAGCGAGACTCCCTCGGCGGTCCGGCCCGATGCGCCGAACCCGAAGGACCGGACCGACCTGTTCCGCGATCTCGATCTCGGCTCCGCGCGATTCGTTCGCGAGGACTACGCGGGAGCGATCGGCCCGCTCGAACGGGTGGCGGCGAAAGACCCGAACAACGCGACGGCCCGCCTGCGCCTCGCGGTCGCTTGGTCGATCCTCGGCAAGGAAGGGAAAGCCGCCGAGCAGTTCGCGGCAGCCCGCCGCCTGCGCCCCGATTCGCTAGACCTGCACGCTTACGAGGGGCTCCACCTGCTCCGCTTCGGCCATGAAAAAGAAGCCGAGCCGCTGCTCGCGAGCGTGCTCGCCGCCGATCCAAATCGCCTGGCGGCGATCGAAGGGCTGGCCACCCTCCGCGAGCACGAGGGGAACGTCCCGGAGGCCGCGCGGCTGCTCGAACAGGTGATCGAAAAGAAGAGCGCGCCGGGACCCGAGCTTGCCCGCCTTGGCGCTCTGCGCATGGCGGTGGGCGACACGCCCGGAGCGCTGTCCGCGTTCGAACGCGCCCGGACGCTCGAAGGGGATCACTTCGGCCACGACCTGGAAATGGGCGTCTGCTACCTTTCCGCCCGGCGCTTCGCCGAGGCGCGCGACGCGCTTGACCGAGCGATCGAGCGCCTGCCCGCGAAACATCCCGACCTGCCGATGGCCCTGTTCAAACGCGCCGAGGTCGCCGTCCTGCTGCACGAGCCGCAGAGCGCCGGGCACATCCGCCGCGCCTGGGAGCGGGCCGACGCGACGACCCGGCCGCTGCTCGAACGAGACACGCTGTTATCCCGATCCAACGGTAGCTGACCCACCTTCCGAACGCTCGAGAGGAAAGATTCCCATGGCCGATCGAACCGTCGTCACGGAAGCCGAACAGCTCGCCGGTTTCATCGCCAGGTTCAGTCCCGAAATCGCGGAGCGCGCCCACGACGTCCTGGCCCGGATGCGCACCCGCCTGCCCGGCGCGGTCGAGCTGGTCTACGACAACTACAACGCTCTGGCGATCGGCTTCGGCCCAACCGATCGGGCGGGCGACGCGATCTTTTCGATCGCCCTCTATCCCCGCTGGGTCACCCTGTTCTTCCTCCAAGCGGCGAACCTTCCCGATCCGCAAAAGCTGCTCGCCGGCAGCGGCTCGGTCGCCCGCCACATCGTGCTCGACGAAGCCGAGGATCTCGATCGGCCGGAGATCCGGGATCTGATGGAAACCGCCCTCGCGCACGCAAAGAGACCGCTCGATCCCGCCCAGCCCTACCTCCTGATCATCAAATCGATCTCGGCGAAGCAGCGGCCACGCCAGGCCGCGGCGCCGTAGGGGTGCCCGGCCACCAATGCGCGGGAGGCAGGTCGCGCATGGTGATCAAACCCGGCGGGGCGGCGAGGACCCGCGGGATCGCGTTGACCACGATCGAGGCGGTCGCAAGATCCCCGGGGATCCCGCCGACAACTCGCGATTTGAGCGCGGGCGAGCCGGCGATCTCGACCTCGTCGTAGCTCTCGGGCGCCCCGAGATAAGCCTCGAATTCGAGCCGGACGCGGACGGTTCCAGCCTCCATTCCTAATCCGAGCTGGACGACGCCGCTGCAATGTCCCGGCGCCACGACGAGATCCGGCGAAGCGACGCGCTCGGTCGCGATCTTCGGCCAGATCTCGTCGGTGACCGAATCGAGGTTCCAGCCGAACGCGCTCGCGAGCATCCCGATCGACTCGGCAAGCCCGACGTGGCGAACGCCGCCCGCCGCGACCTTCGCATGGAACTCCTCGACGGAGAGCCCCGCGCCGATCTTGTGCTGGAACGGCAACCGCCGCTTCGAAGCATCCTGGATGCGGCGGACGATCACCCCGTCCACCCGCTCGCAGACCGCGGAGAGCGCGAGGGGTAGAGCATCCATCGCGAAGCCGGGATTGACCCCCGTGCCGAGCACCGCCCGCCCCGCCGCACGAGCCGCCGAGTCGATCCGGCGGGCGAGCTCCGGCCGCTCTCGCCAGGGGAACGCAAGTTCCTCGGTGGTCGAAACGACCGCGACCCAGGCCGCAAGGCAGGTCTCGATCGTCGCCGCCACCTTTTCGAGCGCCGAGTTGGTCGAGACGACCGCGATGTCGGGTCTCATCTCTCGAAGCGCCGTCGCCAGATCGCTCGAAACCATGACGCCGATCTCCCTTCCCTTCGCTGGATCGAGATCGACTCCGCCGACCAGCTCGAACCCCGCCCGTTCCATCACCTGGCGCGCGATCGACGCACCGATCGGCCCCAGCCCAACCTGCAATACACGAATCGCCATGGCGACCTCTCCCTAAAGCGGCGAGAGTGTAGCGGGACTCGGGTCCCGTTCGTCCCCTCGCGTGGGCGGTACCGACCACCGAATCGCACGCCGAGAGGCTTATTTCGCCGTGAAACCGGTTGCGTGAACGCTTGGCATGGCGGCTGCAATCCCAGCCCGCGCAGGAGGGTCACAAGACCATGTTTGGAAAGAAACTTCTCATCGCATTCGGCTTGGCCGTGCTCGGCGCATCCGCCGGCAGCGCGGCTCCGATCTATATCGTCGTCGATCCCTCGTTGTCGAACGCCGAGGTCTACGACATCACCGGTAATTACACTTGGCGCAAACCGCTCCGGTTCGGCCCGTTCTCGACCCGCGGAGGATTTTCGTCCTCTCGGGACGAACAGGTGAACTGGGGCTGGGGCGACAGCTACTTCGAGGTCAGCGGCCGCACGGAGAAGACGCGGAAACGGTATGTTTTCGTTGGCGACCAGGGCGAAGAATGGAAGGTCGAGTGCCGCTCGAACACGCCGGTCCTGCACAAGGAGACCCTCAAGGCTTCGTGGACGATTCCGGTCGGCCAAACCCAGATCGCCTGCGCGATGCGCAACGCCGCGGGCGAGGTTCACGTGTTAGCGCTGGCGACTCCCGCGCTCGACATTCGCGGCGTGGTCGAATTCGGCGGCGATCCGATCGAAATCAGCTCTCTCCACGAGATTCTCGACAAAAAGGGCACGCCTCGTCGCCTGCCGCTGCCGCTCGGATTCGAGCTACGCCAGGGCGATCATGTGGTCGGCAGCGTCGATCCCGGTGGGCGTCGCGTCTACCTTGCGCAGAATCTCGCCCCCGAGTTGCGGACGCAGGTCGCTCTCACTTCAACCGTACTGCTGTTCTTCGGGAAGGACTGAGGACGTCAGCCCGAGAATGCCCTTTTGGAGTGCGGCGACGCGTCGCCGCTTTGACCGAGCCGGCTCCGTAACCACTCTCGTCTAAAGCGCCGACGCGTCGGCGCACTCCCAACCCGTTCCTCCGGGACGCAGGCGCGAGGGCCTCTCGAGAAGCCCGCAGTAAGATACGCGCCGTGGAACCCTTCACACTCGACGAGCTGTCCGCGCTTTCCGCGGAGCAGGCGGTAGCCAGCCGCTTCGACGAATCCAACTTCCGCCAGGCGCGATGGATTCTGGTTCCTTACGCGCTCGCCGCGACCTGCGGGACGATCGCGGCGTCGATCTCCGACCCCCGGCGGCTCGCGATCCTGGTGCCGAACCTGCTGTTCGCGCTGATCTTCTTCTTCGCCCTGCGCCGCGAGCGCCTCGGCCGGGCGCCGGGCGAAGGAGTCGACCGGGCGCTCGAACCGGCGCGCCGGCTGATCGTCGGCCATCCGCGCGCCGCGATCGTCACGATGCTCGTCGTGCTGTACCTTTCGATCCTCCTGGCGACGCTCGGCCTGGACGCGATGACCCCTCTGCTGGTGATGTCCGGCTTCTTCGCGCTGTTCTTTCGCATGCGGCCGGTCGAGCGCCTGCTGGTGCACGGTTCGCTTCTGCTTTTTCTCGTGCTCGTGGCCCTTCTCGGACTGCCCGCGGCGGAAGACAGCTCGGAAGACATGGGCACGGTGGCCGCGGTCAGCAGCAACCACTGCTTCATATTGGCCATCGGGCTCGTGACCTCCCGGCGCCGTCGACGCGAGATCCTCGCCCTTTTTTCCACCGCCCAGGCGAGCGCCAAGGACCAGTTGCGGATGCGGCAGGAGCTCGACTACGCGCGCGAGATCCAGCTCGCCATGCTGCCGGAGAGTTGCCCGCCGCAGGGATGGCTCGACATCTGTAGCCTCTCCTGGCCGGCGACCGAAGTGGGCGGCGACTACTACGACTATTTCCAGCTGGGGGAAGGGCGCCTGGCCATCGTGGTGGGCGACGTCGCGGGCCACGGCATGGCGAGCGGCCTGCTGCTCGCGGGAGTGCGCTCCTGCCTCACGATCCTGGCGGAGGATCTCGACCGGCCGCTCGCGGTGCTCGCCAAGCTCAACCTGATGGTGCAGCAGACGGCGCGGCGCCGAAAGCTGGTGACGCTCGCGATCGTCGTGCTCGATCCCATCCGCCGGATCGCCACGGTGGCGAACGCCGGCCACCCTCCCGTCCTCCTGTCGAACGCCGCGGGGGTGGCGGAAATCGCGCTCCCCTCGTTGCCCCTCGGCACGCAGCTCGAACCCAACTTCGGGCTTCGCGAGCTGCCGCTCGAAGCGGGCGACGTCCTGCTGCTCCACTCCGATGGTCTCTATGAAGGGGATGATCCGTTCGGCGAACCGTACGGCATGGAGCGCCTGGCGGCGTCGCTCGGCCGGGTTCCGCGGGAAGCCGGGGCGGTGGCGGTGCGCGACGCCCTGCTGGCGGATTTTGGAGCGTTTCAACGCGGCGCGCCGCAGCGGGACGACCTGACGTTCGTGGTGGTGAAGGTCGGAGAGGGACAGGCTACCTCTTGACCAGGTCACCCACTGGCGAGACGCCCGGCCCGAGTTACCGCTTGCGAATCCCGGCGCTCAGCGGACCGTCCGGCGCGGCTTGTTCTTCCTCTTCTTCCGCCTCTTCCTGCTCATCGACCTCCCGTCGCAGCCAGACACCCAGGAGCGCCCAGGCCGCGGCCATCGCCGCCGTGAGCAGAAGGTCGACGCGAATGGGGCCCGAGACCGTCGTCTCCCAGAGCTTCATCCGGTCTCCATAGAGCGCGAGCCCGAGCCAGAGGAAAGCGAGCACCACGAGCAGCGCACCCCGGTCCGTCGCCTTGATGCCTTGACGGCGCCAAACCCCAAAGGCCCAGCCTCCAAACAGCACCGCGGGCGCAACCAGAAGCCAAGGGAAGAATTCGACCGCGAAAAACCCCGCGAACCCTCCGGCAGGCACCGCCAGCATCGACGCCGCTCCGGCCGTGCGTCCTCTCGCCGCCCTACCGTGAGCCCCGAGCCGGGCCATCCGCGCCCAGAGCAAGACCGTCAAGATCCCTACCGCAACGCTACCGGCGGCGAGGACCAGCATGACGTTCCCGGCACCGTAGTCGTTTTCCCTCATGGAGTCTCCGCTTTTCCGCTAAGCCTACTCGACGTACTGTTCGGCAATACCGGACCCGAGCCTCACCCGAGCGACCCACCTCCTCAAACTATATCTTGACCAGATATACCTGCCTCCAATATACTGCCCGACATGGCCGCTCACGACGATCCTTCCGCCGCCTCTCTCCTGCCGCTTCCGACCGCCACGTTCCACATCCTGATCGCGCTCGCCGAAGGAGACCGGCATGGTTATGCGGTCATGCAGGAGGTCGCGGAACGGACTGGCGGACGGACGAAGCTCAATCCCGGCACGCTCTACACGACGCTCCACCGGCTGCTTGAACAGGGGCTGATCGTCGAGCTGGACGGCCGAGACATCGCCGCGAATTCGGACGAGCGCCGCCGGCACTACCGACTGACCCCGTTCGGCCGCCAGGTTGCGGAGCTGGAGCTTTCCCGGTTGGGCGACCTGCTGAACCTCGGCCGGCGCGCCGGCCTTTCGTTCGAGGCACGGTGAGCCATGGACGCTGAAGCCAGAACGTCTTGGGCCGAGCGGGCGTACGCCTCGCTCCTTTGGCTCTATCCCGGTTCCTTCCGTGAGGAGTACGGCGGCGAGATGACCGCCGCGTTCGGCGCCCGCTGGGCGGAGGCGCGGCGCACCCGGCGCCCGGTCGCCGCCGTGTGGCTGTGGCTCTCGGTCGCGGCCGACGCCCTGATCACCGCTCTCTCCGAGCACCGCAACCGTTTCGCCCAGGATCTCGCCCAAGCGGTCCGCACGTTGGCGCTGTCCGGCAACCGGGCGTTCACTCTCGCCTCGGTCGCAACGCTCGCGCTGGGGTTGGGCGGCGCCACCACGATCTTCAGCCTGGTCCATGCCGTGCTGCTCGCGCCGTTGCCGTTCGTGGAGCCCGAGCGGGTGGTCCGTCTCGCCGCGGCGAACCCGTCGCACGACCTGCCGCGCTTCTCGGTCTCGGTGCCCGACTTTCTCTCCTGGCGGGAGAATGCCAAGAGCTTTTCCGCGCTCGCCGGTTTGGGCGACGTGAGCGTGAACCTGTCCGGCGACGGCGTGGCCTCGGGGGTAGAACGAGTGACCGGCGTCGCCGCTTCGGCCAATCTGTTCGACCTGCTCGGCACGCCGATGGTGGCCGGCCGCGCGTTCACCCAAGAAGAGGACACCCCAGGAGGACTCGCCGTCGCGATCCTCGGCGAGAGGCTCTGGCGCCGCCGCTACGGCGGCCAGACTTCGATCCTCGGCAAGTCGATTCGGGTCAATGGCGAGCCGCGCACGGTCGTGGGCATTGCACCGGGGGACGTCGGTTTTGCGACCGACATCGGCCTCTGGCTGCCGCTTTCGCCGCAGCCCTCGGCGAACCGGGGCAACCGTCAGCTCTATCTGGTCGGCCGGCTCGCTCCCGGCGCGACCCTCGCCGCGGCGGGGACGGAGCTCAAGGGAATCACCGCGCGGCTCGAACACGATTTCCCCAACACCAACCTGGGCTGGCAGGCAACGGTCGAGCCGGTCCGCGACTGGATCGTCGGCGGAGAGCTGCGCACCCGGCTTTGGGTCCTGCTCGCCGCGGTGGGCGTCCTGCTGCTGGTCGCCTGCGCCAACGTCGCGAATCTCCAGCTCGCCCGGGCCACGGCGCGAGTCCGCGAGATCGGCATCCGCCGCGCGCTCGGCGCAAGCCCCGCCCGTGTGATTCGCCACCTGATGATCGAAAACCTGCTGCTCGCGGGGCTCGGCGGCGCATTGGGCCTGGCGCTCGCGGCGGCCGCCTTGCGCGGCGCTTCGGCCCTCCTGCCCGCCACGCTCCCCCGCCTCTCTTCGATCGCGCTCAACGGACCGGTGCTGGTCGTCGCCTTCCTGCTCACCGCCGCGACCGCGTTTCTGTTCGGGGTTCTCCCCTCCGCGCTCGCCGGACGGACGGATGTCCGTACCGCCCTCGCCCAGGGCGGGCGTTCCGCGGTCGAAGGGCGCCGGGCGCCGCTCCGCGAAGGGCTCGTGGTGGCGCAGCTTGCGCTCGCGACCGCCCTTTCGATCGGCGCGGTGCTGCTGGCGCAGAGCTTCGGCCGGTTGCAGAACGTGCCGCTCGGTTTCCGGCCGGATCACCTGCTGACCGCCCGCCTGACCCTGCCGGAGGCCGAGGACGACCAGACGATGGAGAAGAACCTCGCGTTCTACGGCGCGCTGATGGAGAGAGTGCGCGCGCTGCCCGGCGTGACCTCCGCGGGGCTCACCAGCGAGATCCCTTTGGGAGAAGGCGATACGAGCATGGGGATCTCCGCGGTCGCCCCACCGCCGGGTACCAGCATCGAAGGTGGAGCGAACCGCGAAGGCACCCAGGCCTCCTGGCGGATCGTGACCGCGGGGTATCTGCCGACCCTCGGTGTGCCGCTTCTCCGCGGGCGATGGTTCGCGGAGCACGACGAGCCGGGCCAGTCGCTCGTGCTCTCCGAAGGGCTCGTCCGGCGCCTCTTTCCGCGCGGCGCCGATCCGATCGGCAGGAGGGTTTACCTGGCCAACGGCAAGGAGTTCACCGTCGTGGGCGTCGCGGGCGACATCCGACAAATCGGCCTCGGCGAAGACATGACGCCCACGATGTACTTCTCGACCTCCTGGTACCTCTGGCCGACGATGTCGCTCACGGTCCGCACGGCGGGCGATCCGGCGGCGCTCACCCCCGACATCCGCCGCACCCTCTCTCAGCTCGCGCCGGATCTCGCCCTGTTCGATGTCCGAACCCTCTCGACCGTGATCGCGGGAAGCGTCTCCCAACCGCGCCTGCAAACCTGGGTCGTCTCCCTCTTCGCCGGGCTCGCCCTCCTGCTCGCCGCCATCGGAATCGCGGGCCTGGTGGCCTACAACGTCACCCGCCGCACCCCGGAGCTGGCGGTCCGAGCCGCCCTCGGAGCCTCCCCGGGCCGAATTCTCAAGCAAGTTCTAGCCCGAGGTCTCACGCTGTCGCTCGCAGGAGTCGTCCTTGGAGTTCTCCTCGCCGCTTTGCTCGGAACTGGGCTAAAGAGCCTTCTTTACGGCATCGATCCCCACGCCCCGGCGACCTACGCAGCGACGGCGTTGATATTGGGAACGCTTGGGGCACTCGCGGCTTGGCTTCCCGCGCGGCGCGCTACGCGGATCAGTCCGGTGTTGGCGCTTAAGGGGGAGTAAGGGCGACGTTTGCAACCGAGATGACCATCGAGTAACCTAGGCTGGTCATGATCAAGGATACCTGGAAGCCCGTTCCGCAGAGTCGCCGACTGGGGGTCGCCGAAGCCAAGAGTAAGTTGTCGGAGGTTCTCCGAGACGCGGCGGCGGGTCCTACCATCATCCACAACCGGGGGAAGGATCTCGCGGTCGTTCTGGCGATCGAAGATTACGAACGTCTGACGGCCGGCAAGGCAGAGAGTTCCGGCGGCGCCGCCTTTCTAGAGCGGGTCGAAGCCTTGAAGAAGCGACTCGGCGGAGGCGTCGACGACTTTGAGCCCGGGCGATTTTCTTTTGAACCGGCTCAGCCCTTCGGACGAAAGAAAGCGAGCCGAGGGTGATAGGGGAGTGATCGGCTATCTGCTCGACACCAACGTCATCTCCGAGACGACCCGACCGAAACCCGATGAGGACGTAACCCGCTGGCTCGCTCGCCTCCCTGTGCTTCTGCTTCCTTCGATCGGGGTCTACGAGCTGGCATCGGGGATCTGGCGACTCCCGGAGGGCAAGAGGCGCGTATTTCTCGAAAACTGGCTTTCTGAGCTCCTATCGTCCAACTGCCAAGTGCTGTCGTTCGATCGCGACGCGGCTCTCGGCTGCGCCAAGCTCGAATCGGAAACCCGCCGCCGCGGGCGAACCATCGAACAGAGAGACCTATACATTCTCGCCACAGCCAAGGCGCAGGATCTGGGCGTCGCAACGCGGAACCTTGCTCACTTTCGCGGCTTTGGCGTCCCCGTGTACGACCCCTTTAGCGACGTGCATAGCTTCTGAATGAGCCCCGCCATCGGGAGTGTTGCGCTCAAGGGGGAGAGAGGGGGGTTGTGCGGAACTGCTCCATTAACTCCTCCACATGCCTCGCTTGATCGTTCCACCCAAGTTGCACGAAACCCGCGCGGCTGCGTTCCAGAACCGAAAGCCCTTCGAGTACCAGTCCTGACGAACAAAGAAGCTGACCCAGGTCGCGGCCAACGACGCAGATGCCTTCCAGACGTTGGATCTGGAGATTGAGGCGATAAGCCTCGGAGAGGTTATCAATTGCAGCCTGCCACTTTTTTTGTCGGACCTCAATCTCTGCGATGTACCAAAGGGTATTGGCAATGGAATCTAGATCTGCTAGCGCTCTCGCCATTTCAAGCCTCTCACTGAGCATCTTGAGGGCTTCGTCGAGATGCCCTTCGGAGCCGAGAATACGGGCGATGTCGCCAACTGCCACGGCCCGCTCTCTGGCATCGCCGAGGACCGTAAGTATTTCGAGCCTCTCTCTATGGAGTCGGAGGGCTGCGTCGATCTGGCCTTTAGAGAGAAGAATGCGAGCAATGTACCCAAGCGTCACGGCTCGTTCCCTAGGATCACCAAGCCTTGTAAAAACTTCAAGCGTCTCCTGATGAAGCTGGAGGGCTTCGTCAATCCGACCTTTGGACACGAGGATGCGAGCGATATCACCAAGCGTGATTGCTCTAAATCGGAGATCACCGAGGTTGAGGAAGATTTCAAGCCTTTCCTCATAGAGCTTGAGCGCTTCGTCGATAGAGCCCTTAAGCTCAAGGATGTGAGCAATATCACCGAGTGTGACGCCTTGGGATTTTCTATCCCCAAGGTCAAGGAAGATTTCGAGCCTTTCTCCGAAGAGTCTGAGCGCTTCGTCGACTTGTCCCTGGGCTCTCAAGATTCGAGCGATATCGCCCATAGTGATGGCTCTGGATCGAGGGTCTCCGACAAGTTCATAGAAAAAGAGTCCCTCTCGGTGAAGTTGCAATGATTCTTCCACCTTCCCACTATGGAAGAGAATTCGAGCAAAGATACTGAGAGTGTCGGCTCTGGACCGAGTGTCACCAAGGAGCTCATGGACTTTGAGCCCCTCTCGAAGAAGTTGCAGCGCTTCGTTAGCCCGGCCCTTGGTGATAAGGATTTGAGCGAGGTTGCCTCGCACAACCGCGAGGGTCCGGGGAAAGTTGAGGGCAGACAAGAGCTGTGCCGCATACTCAAGCTGAACAATCGCTTCATCGAGCGATCCACTCTGCCAAAGCAATCTTGCCTGCGCCGCGCGGATCGCGGCCGCACCTTCTGGATCGTCTCTCTCTTGATTCTCGTCAAGCGCATCGAGTGCCTTCGCGAAGCAGGAGCGAGCGGTTTCGACGCCACCAATCAGATGGGCTTGCTCTCCCGCAATTTGGAGGAGGTGAATCGGTACCACCACACCCTTTACTTCGAGGATTTCCACCGCCTGTTTACCGAGCGTGGCAGCCAAAAGATAGGCCGAGCGCTTTGCCAGAGTCAGCACAGCCGCCGCAGCACTCGCGACGAGAACTGGTGCGCATTCCCCGGCGATCCCGAGCCGCGCGATCTCGGTCGCAAGTTCGCTCAACCAGGGCATTTTCTCGTCCTTCGCTACCCAGGCTTCCAACAACAAAAGAAACTCCCTAAACCGCAACGGGATTCAAGGCCACCCGCCCCCGGATTCCTCGCTCCCGCTCGGGATGACTTCGAGGGAAAGTTTTCGGAGGAGGTCGCGATCAAAAGGACGTCTGGGAGGCCGTTCTCCCCAGTCGCCGCTCTTCGCTACGTTGCCGACGCTTCTCCCGAACCCATTCCACGCCGTCGGAGATCTCCACATCCGACCAACCACCGGTGAGACCGGCGTTCACGATTTCCGTCCCGGTCATCGGGGCGACTGCCAGAGCTTCGTTCAGCTGCTCGGGTGTCCAGGCCGCGATCCCCGCTTCGCCTTTCGGGTCTTTCACCTCTTCCAGAAATGCGATCACCTGCTCGCGATCAACCATCGGGAAGCCTTCGAGGAAATCGTCGATGGTCTCACCGGCCGCGAGATAATCGAGAAGCGTCTGGACCGGCACCCGTGTACCCGAGAAGACGTGGGTTCCTCCCATCACATCGGGGCTGGAGGAGAGGGTCGGTTGCTTCATGGGCTGATATCCGGCTTACGCTGGCCGCGCTTGGGCAATCCCCTACTGCGCCAACCCCGAGTCCTTCGGCTCCGCAAAGGCGATGTGATTCCCGTCCGGGTCGGTGATCATGAGGGTGTTCACCCGTTCGCCCGACGTTCGTTCCGAGGTGTCGATGCTCAAGGTCTCCAGGTGGGCCGCCAGTTTCTCGATGTCGGTCACCACAAGAGTGCAGGAGCCGGACCCCGCGCGCTCCGGGAGTTGGTAGACCTGTAGGCCCCCGCCGCGCTCGAAAGTCCATTCCGCCACCTCGGGCATCGGCCTCGACGACGTCGTGCCGAGAACCTTTTCGTACCACTTAGCCGCTGCATCCACATCTTTCACGGCGAGGCTGGCCAACGCGTTTTTGATGGGCATGGTTCCTCCTCTCTCCTGATCCTCTGACGAGATCTTCAACGGAGTTCTTGTTTCAGCGCGAGCCCTTCTCGGGCGCACGCCCGCCCGGCGGATCAGCTGTGAGACTTCTTCAGCCCCTGGACCGCTACGAGCGTTTGATCGACGTTTTCCTTCGGGCTGACGCCACCGATGGTCGCTGCGATCTTGCCGTCCGAGGTGATGACGAACGTCGTCCGCTGCGCGAAGCCGTGACCGATCTCCTCGCCCCGTGAGTCTTTGGCGCCCGGCTGCGCGTCGCTCACGGTCAAGTCGTAGCTTCGCGCGATCTTGCCGTCGGCGTCGGAGGCCACCGGCAGCTTGCCTGCGCAGTAGCTAGGGTCGGCTGAGAATTTGTTCAGCCGGTCGATGCTGTCTAGCGAGACGCCCACTACGGTCGCTCCGGCGGCCGAGAACTTGTCGATCTCCTCGGCGAACGTATGCGCCTGGGTGTTGCACCCCCCGGTGTAGGCCGAGGGGTAGAAGTAGACGACCACCGGTCCTTTCTTCAGGGACTCGGCGAGGGAGAAGGTCATCTCCTTGCCGGCGAGCGAGGCCGGCGCCGAAAAGACCGGCGCCGCGACTCCCGGTGCAAGCGCCGCAAAGCAGGGGGATGCGACCACGGTGAACGCGACCAGAGCTGCCAAGCCAAAGTGTTTCATGTATGGACTCTCCTTGGTTGCCGAGTTGAGCGCCGGGTGACGGCCGCGGCCGACGATCCCGTCAAGCGAAGGTTAGCACTTCGAAAGAGATTGACGACGACGCATCGATCCAAGCCGTTCGGGGGCGTCCGGAACGATTCCCAGCCTGCGACCAGCCGTTTTCTTATATATGGGAGGCCGCCCGCTATATGTCGGAGACCATCTGACATATATGGGACAGATCTCCATATATATGAAATCTGCTCCGACGGCCGACGGACACCCTCCGGCGCACAGGTTTTGACGCACCTTGTATAGCCGAGCGTCTTCGACGCCGGTCGGAAGCTTCTACTCTGTACAGCCCTCACCTTCGGCTATATGCCGGACGGCAAAAAATATACAGGGAATGGCTTCCGCTATACATCGGACAGGATTTGACGCACATAGTATGACAGGTTCTGTATACTGGAGGACAAGAATCCGGCTCCGAACCACTTTTCTTGTATGGATAAGCGATGTCGCTGTACAATAATTCTCGAACGGGAGGTCCCATGCTGACCAACATCGACATCGACGCGACGCTAACGGCGCAGGCCATGAAATTGACCGGATTGCGCACGAAAAAAGAGGTGGTGCATGCCGCGCTCATGGCGCTCGTAGCGCTGCACGACCAGCGGGAGGTGCGGGATTTGCGCGGGCGCCTTCGTTGGGAGGGAGGCGAGACCGCGAAGGGGAGAAGCTGATGCAGATCCTGGTGGATGCCACGGTCTGGATCGAATACTTCTCCGGCCGGCGCACGCCGCGCGCCGACTACCTCGACGAGTTGCTCGGCCGTTCCCCGATCGTCACCGCCGACTTGGTGCTCGCGGAAGTCCTGCGCGGCTTCGAGGATCCCGGCGAGCTCGAATCGGCGAGGGCGGCCCTCGCGAAGTTCCCCACCCTCACGATCGGAGGCGTCGAAATCGCCCTGGCGAGCGCCACCAACGGCCGGATCTTGAAAGCGCGCGGCGCGCCGGTTCCGCCTCCCTACCAGCGGCTGATCGCGAGCTTCTGCATCCTGAAGAACGTGGCGCTGTTGCACGCCGACCCGGCGTACGAAGTATGCGAGCGGCACTTGGGATTGAAGGTACCGGATCCCGGATTGGGGTATTGAGGCGAGGGCGGCCCGAGGGAGACTGAAAGCGCGTAGCGCAGGGTCTGCTAAAGTCAGCCGATCCCTTAGAAGCGGAGCGTGCCTTATGATCGAACCCGATCCGGCCCTCGGCCCTGCTGCGCCTCGATCTACCCTGCCGGACCTGATCTTCCGCGTGCGCTACGAGCTGCGCGACGGTCGGCACCAGTTCACCTACACGCTGGTCTTCCGCGTCGCGCCGCCGGAAGGGAACCTCGAAGAGTTCGGCCCCGTCGTCTTGGACAAGGAGCCGGGGGCGTTCTTCCATTCTTTATTCGAAGACATCCGGAACCTGTCGCGGGACGCCCAAACCCCGGCCGAGCTCGCGCGCCGGCTGGCCGGCAAGGGGGCGCGGCTGTTCGAAGAGCTATTGCCGGAGCCGCTGCAGCGACGGTTCGAGCAGCTGCGCGGAACGGTCCGGACGGTCCAGATCCTGTCCGACGAGCCGTGGATTCCCTGGGAGTTGTTGAAGTTCCGCGAGCGGGACGGCGAACCCGGCCGATTCTTCGGCGAGGCCTTCGCCCTCACCCGCTGGCTGCGCAAGGTGCCGGACGCTCCGCGTCTGCCGCTGCGGCGCATGGCGCTGGTGGTCCCCCACGATTCGAACCTTCCCCACGCCGAGCCCGAGCGCCGGTTCCTCCTCACTCAGCAGGTCGACGGGCGTCGCGTCGACGAGATTGCCGCCCGGACTGACCCCGTGGTGGAGGCGCTCGCCCAAGGCGGCTACGACGGCTGGCACTTCACGGGGCACGCCTCGACCCCGGCGAACGATCCTCAACGCGCCTGGCTGGGGCTCGAACAGAACGACGAGCTGCGGCCGGACGACATTTACGAGCGGGCTAAACTATTTGGGCAGCGGCCGCTGATCTTTCTGAACGGCTGCCAGACGGCACGCGCGGGCTTCTCACTGACCGGCCTCGGAGGCTGGGCGCACGACTTCTTCCACGCCGGGGCCGGCGCCTTCCTGGGCACTTACTGGGCGGTCCGGGACGAGCCGGCGCTCTGCTTCTCGCAGGCGTTCTACGGCGCTCTGTTCGCAGGGGTCGCGGCGGGCGAGGCCGTTCGGACCGCCCGGCTGGAGGTTCGCGACCGCTTTCCCGGCGATCCGTCCTGGCTCGCCTATACCCTGTTCGCGAATCCCCTGGCCACCTACCCGGCGCCGGCCGAGATCGAACGGCTGATGCCTTTCGTCCAGGATGCGCCGCCCGGCATTCGCCAGAAAATCCGCAGCTTCGCCCAGCTGCTCAGCGAGGAGGCGGATGGTTTCGTCGGTCGGACCTGGGTCCTTTCCGAGATCGACCGGTTCCTTTCCGAGACGCCGCACGGCGTCTTCCTGCTGCAAGGGGAACCCGGCATCGGCAAGTCTTCCGTGATGGCCGAGCTGGTGCGGCGCCACGGCTGGGTCCACCATTTCAACATCCGCGCCCAGGGGCTCCAGAGCGCGGCGGATTTTCTCGCCAACGTCTGCGCCCAGCTGATCGCCGCCTATCGACTCAATTGGACGTCCTTGCCACCGGAGGCCACGACGAACGGGCACTTCTTCCTGGAAGTGCTCGACAAGGTGTCCGCCGGCCTCGGTCCGGGAGAGAAGGCGACCTTGGTGGTCGATGCGCTCGACGAAGCGGTCCGCGATCCGTCGGCTCCCGACGCCAATCTGCTCTTCCTGCCGCGCAGGTTGCCGCCCGGCATCCACTTGATCCTCAGCTCGCGGCCGGGCGGTTCGCCGCTCCTCTTGGACTTCGAGCCGCGAACGTTCGAGATCCGGCAGAACGACCGGGACAACCTCCACGACATCCGCGAGCTGCTTAGCCGCCGTCTGAGCCCCGGGCTGCTCGCCTGGGCCGGAGAGCAGCGTTTGGAAGCGGTGGATTTCATCGAGAAGATGGTCGAGCGCAGCCAAGGCAACTTCATGTACCTGCGCCACGTGCTGCCCGAGATCGAGGCCGGCACTTATCAGGATCTCCACTTCGACCAGCTGCCGAAGGGGCTCGCCCGGTACTACGAGGATCACTGGCGACGGATCAAGGCGCGCGATGAAGAAGCCTGGTTCGCCTGGAAGCTCCCCGTGCTCGAAGCGCTCACGGTGGTCCAGGAGCCGATCTCGCTCCGCTTGGTCGCCCGCTTCGCCGGGGTGGAGGACACCCGTCGCGTCCAGGCCGTGCTCGACCAGTGGCGGGAGTTTCTCTATCAGACCGAAACGGAAGATCCGGAGTCGGGAAAGCGCCAGAAGCGCTATCGCCTGTACCACGCGAGCTTCCAGGAGTTCATCGCCGCCAAGGACGAGGTGAAGGAAGAGCGGGTGAGGCTCAAGGACCGCAATGGCCAGATCGCCGACCTGCTCTGGGAGGATTTGTTCGGAGCGGAGGGAGGCGAGGGCGCGGAAGAGGACACTTAACGGCGCCAGCGCAGGAAATGCAGCTCGTCGCGGTCACCGGAAACCACGATCGTCCGGCCGTCCGGAGCGACGGCGCAGCGGCGAAAACCCGAATCCCCGGTGAAAGAGGCAAGACACTTCCGGCTCGCAACGTCCCAAACACGCGCCGTGCCTTCGTTCGCGACGGCGACGACCTGCAGCCCACCGGGGAGGAACGCGGCAGAGTTGACCCCTCCGGTATGGCCCGGAAAATATTTTGGGCTGCCACCGTTCAAATTCCAGACTTTGAGGCTCCCGCTCTGCCCCCCGGTCGCTGCCCGGCGACCGTCCGCCGAAACCGCAAGGGCGAGCGTGGCATCGTGGCGCCCCCCGATTCGTCGCAGTCGCCGGCTTTCTTGCCAGTCCAGAACCCAAGGAGATTGGTCGTCTTCGTCATTGCAGCAGACGATCGCTCGAGAGGTACTTGGGATCAGGGCCAAGGTGATCAGGTAGGACGGCTCGAACCGGTGCTCGGCGATCAACCGCTCCTCCTCCAGATCCCAGACCAGGACATCCCCCCAGACCGATCCCGCCACCAGGTGTCGACCGTCGGAGGTGAGCGCGAGCGCCACAACGGCATTTCCCGGCTCAAGCGCTCGGGGCGCCGGCAATCGTTCGCCGGTCCAGAGATCGAACCGATGGAGCCCCCCTTGGCGGTCGCCCACGAAGGCCTGGCGTCCATCCGGCATCAATGCCAGGGAGCCGAGCGAAACCGACGAACCCGAGAAACGCTGTTCTTCATGCCCGGATAGAAGGTTCCATATCGCGATCGTGCCATCCGCCGAGCCGGCGACCGCATACCGGCCATCCGCAGTGACCGCGAGCGAAGAGGAGCCGGGGCCGGAGTCCGCGACCACCTTTCGCGTCAGATCCCATTCGCGAAGGCCGGAGTAGCTGTTGACCAATCGATCGCCGCTCGGCAGGAAGGCGAGCGGCCCGCCGACCATCCCCCTCGCCACGACCCGGCTCTCCACCGCCGCCGGCAGATCGCAGAGTTTGAGCTCCAAGCCGGAGGAAATTGCCAACCATTGACTGTCGTGGCTGATCGCGAGGCGCGGGGCGGCAACAGGGGCCGGCAGCTCTCGAACCACCTCGCCGGATTCCCAATCCCAAATCACTACCTCGGGATTCACCCCGGAAGCGATAAGAAAACGGCCGTTCGGACTGCCGACCAGCCTCTCGACGCGCTCGGGGCATCCCGCGAGCGACCGCGCCGGGCTCTCGCGTGTAAGGTCCCAGAGGCAGACCATGCCGTCACGGGAGCCGCTGGCGAGTCGATTGCCATCAGGGGTCACCGCCAAGCCGACCACATCTGCGGTGTGACCGCGAAACGTCCTCAGCGCCCTGCCCCCTTCCAATCGCCAGAGCTTGACCAACCCGTCCTTGCCGGAGGAGAGAAAACGCCGCCCATCGGCAAGGGCGGCGACCGCCATCGTCCCTCCTTTGTGGCCCCACCACCGGTGGCTGCACTGACCGCTCTCCCAAAGGTAAATGGCAAGCCCTCCTTTGGAATCCGCGGTGATCAACCACCGGTCGTCGGGCGTGAGAGCCACGGCGGTCACCCCGCTCCGGGGCCCGGCGAACGACCGCAGCGGCCGGGCTCCGGTCAAATCCCAAACCCAGATTTTCCGGCTCCCCCCGGCAATCACCCACCGGCCTTCGGAACTAACTGAGAACGCGCCGCCGACCGCTCGGAGAGCCTGGCGTAATCCCCCCGTGGCGGGTATGAGAGAAGGCGACCGCGGCACGAGAGACGCCCCCTCCGCATGGCTCTCGGCTTCCCTCAGCAATCGGTTCACTTCGGCGCTCGAAAAAGGGAGGCGCCCGACGAGTTGGCCCGCAAGCTCGCGCGGCTCTCGTTCCAGAGCGGGTGCCGAGAGCCGAAGAGCGCTTTGCACTACACCTAACGCCGAACCCGGCGGCAGGAGATCGTAATCCGCGATCAGCTCGTTGAGTCCCCAGGCGGAGACCTTGCGGCGAAGGAACTCGAACCGCGACAGGAGCCCAACCAGCCGCTCATCTTTCTTGCCAGCGGCCAGATGAACGGCGAGGTAGCGCAACGCGAACTCTTCTACGAACGCCATCTCACAGATCTTCCCACTTTAAGAGCCGCAGGATGTGACCGCGCCCCAGGAGTTCATCGCCGCCAAGGACGAGGTGAAAGAAGAGCGGATGCGGCTAAAGGACCGCAACGGACGGATCGCCGACCGGCTCTGGGAGGATCTGTTCGGAGCGGAGGGGACGAGAAACCTTAACCGCGCCAGCGCAGGAAATGCAGCTCGCCACCAAAGCCGCAGACGACGATGGTCTGACCGTCTGGGGTCACGGCACAGGCGAGCAATCGGTTGTCCGCGGTGAACCTCGCCAGGCAGCGTCCCGACTCGGGATCCCAAATGCGCACTGTTCGATCGTCCGAGCAGGAAACCACATACCGGCCGTCCGCGGGGAGGGCGAGAGACTGCCCCCGGTGTCCTTCCCAAGTGCGCACTCCGCGGCCACCCAGGTTCCAGATCTTAATTTTTCCATCCTCTGAGCCAGTCACCACAAAGCGACCGTCCGCCGCGACCACCAGACAACGCACCTTCTCGCGACGACTCCTCAGGCGACGGAGCCGTCGGATGTTGCGACCGTCCAGCAAGTCGAAGATGTACGGGTACGGCGCGTCCCTAGGATCCGGGAAGACCACAGCCCGGAGGGTGCCGGGGATCTGTGCCACAGTGGAACCAATGCGATGCTCGGCGACCACCCGACCCTCCGCGAGATCCCAGACCCGGAGATCGTCCTGGTAGGCAAGGAGGTACCGGCCATCGCCGGTCCACTCGATGCGCCGTACGGAACTCTCGGACTCGAAGTCCTCCACTTCCGTCTGCAGCTCTTCGCCCGTCAGCGCGAGACGCCGGACCCTCCCTTCGAAGTCTCCCAGAAAAACCTGATCGCCTTCCGGGGACAAGACCAAGGCTGAAATTCCGGTCAAAGAGCCCGTGAAACGGTGCAGTTTCCGGCCGGTGGCCACACACCAGATCGAGAGCGTGCCGTCGATCGATCCCACCACGGCCCTTTGCCCGTCCGGAGTGATGGCTAGGGCTGCCGCAGAATCGTAGGGCTCATCGGAAGCAGAATCCGTCCCCAAATCCCAAACCTCGAGTCCTGATCCGCCCGTTACCAGCCACTCTCCGTCCCGACAGAAGGCAACCTTGCGCAGTCGCTCGCCCGGCCCCCTTAAGGTCCGCTTTCCTTCGCCGTTCAACTCCTCCACCGTCACCCTGCCTCGGGCCACTGCAACGAGTCGCCCGTCCGGACTGAGCGCGACGGAGTGGACGCGCAAACCACGACCGGAAATCTGGCGAACCAGCGTCCCCGAGGCGAGATCCCAGACAAGCACCGCATCCCCGATGCCGCCGGAGATCAATTGCCGGTCATCCAGGCTCATCGCCAGGCAATAGACCGGTTGATCCACCGAGATCAGGAGCTGCAGCGCATCTTGGGCGGCAAGGTCCCAGACGCAGATCGTCGCGTCCTTCGAGCCGGAGACAGCAGTTTGCCCATCCTTGGCGACTGCGAGGGCCATCACCTCGTCGGTGTGCCTTTCCATTCGTCGCAGCTCGGCACCGGTGGCCAGATTCCAAAGCTTCACGCTGCCATCGCCCCCTGCCGAGAGGACTCGACGACCATCCGACAGGGACACCAAATCATGAATCGGACCCTTGTGCCCGATCCAGCCGACGCTCAGCCGACCGCTTTCGAGGTGCCATACCCGAATTTCACCCCTTGCATCTCCGGAAACAATCGAGCCTTGATCAGGGGTCAGGGCTATCGCGGTGACAACCTCCCGATGACCGATCCAGGAACGGAGGGTCTGCCGACCGGTCAAGTCCCAAACCAGGACACGCTGCCCGTCCGAAGTGATCACCCGATCGTCGGAGGTTACGGCGAGCGTGCGTCCGGCGCCTGTCAGCGCCAGACTCTGCCGCAGCCCGATAGGACTGAGTGAGCGGCTCACCGGCCTTAACAGATATTGGTCGCCGGTCGCATCGCGAGAAGCCGCGATCAAACGGGCGATCGCAGGATCGGAGCTCTCCGCCGGCAAGCGTCCTAGAAGCTGCCCGGCGAGCTCGGCAGGATCGTTGTCTAAAGGCTCAGTTGCTAGCCGAAGCGCGGCCTGAACCTCGCGCAACGGTGAGCCCGCCGGAAGGTGATCGAAATCGCCGAGCAACTCAAGAACGCCCCAAGCGGCGAGCTTGCGGCTAAGGAAATCGAATCGGACCAGCAGCGCTTCGAACCGCTCGATCCGGGAACCTTTGGCCAAATGGCCGGCGAGGTGACGCAAACCATAAGCGTCGTCCTCCGACCCCATCTCACAGATCTTCCCAATCCCGAAGCCGCAGGATGTGAACGTATTCCAGCCGGTCGTCGGCGATCATCGTCTCGCCGTCCGGCGTTGCGGCGCAGACCAGGAACATCTACTCCCCGATCGTCTCCTCGAACAGCAGCTCGGCGCCCCCCGGGGCTCCCGTGTCCTGGTAGTACGACAGGCGCGCGGTCCGTGCCACGTCGTCGAGCTGGGCGATCACATAGCCATGGTTGTAGGCATCCCCCGTGATGCCGAGCTGGACCGGCGCTTCTTGGCTGGGCAGGAGGGGGATCTTGTTGGAAACCCGCGAGGTGTAGGGGTTTTGCCCGGTCAAGACCGGGACGGCGGCGTGACCGATGCAGCGGCCTCGGGCGAGGCCGGCGTAGGGACCGTAGATTTCCAGGTTGTGCTCGTGCCCCCAGAGCCAGGCGTCGACCGAATCGAGCACGTCGGCGAACTGGGAATGGAGGAGCGCGTTTTCCGAGCGGTCGCCGTTGGTCTCCGGTCCGATCGCGGAATACGCCGAAAACAGCTGGTGGTGGGAGAGCAGGATCGTGCGCCGGCCGCCGCGGTTCTTGATTTTGTCCTTGTGCCAGGCGAGCTCTGCGTCTTCGAGGTAGGTCATCGAGGTCGCCACGTCGAACAGGTCGTCGTCGTGAAGCCCCGTGTCCATTCCCAGGATCTGCCAGCCGGAGCTGCGCAGGCAGAAGAAACTGTGGGTCTGCATCTGCCCGGGGGGCGCCAACGGCGGGAGGTTCAGGCGATCGAGCGTGGTGTAGAAGGCGGTGCCGCCCGAATACATGTCGTGGTTGCCGGGCAGGTTGAACACCGGCAGCGGCCGGCCTGGCCCGCGGCCGAAGATCTGGTTGACCGGTCCGAGGAAGTACTGGTCGTTTTCGATCTCGGTGCCCGAGTAGTAGACGTCGCCCAGGTGGATCAGGACGTCCGGCTTGTGGGCCGCCACTTTCTCCAGCAGCGCGATCGCTTCGGCCGTGCCGGTGCCCCAGTCGGCGATCAGCGCCACCCTGGCGTTTTCGGGCAGTGCGAGCGGCGCGGGATCGCCCAGCCCGGTCGAGGGGCGGTAGTCGGCTTTGCCATGGTCGACTTCGAAGTAATCGACGTAGGCGGCGACCGCCTCGGACCAGAGCGGATCGCAGGTGCCGAACTTCAGCTCGTCTTCGAGCGGTTGAATCTCCGCCGCCGGCCGGTGCTCGACCTTCGCGGTCGCGAGCCGGAGCGCCAGCTGCGCGCATTCGTCGTGGGTGGAGCACGCGGGGCCGGCCGGAACAGCCGGACCCGGCGTCCCGCCTCCCGCGGCACCCGCGGCGACCGCCGCCGCGCCGGCCGACGCGGCCGCCGCGACGACCGGATGGTCGAGGGTCGGCCGGGTGCCTGGGGGCGCCGTCGGATCGCCCTGGCGGTGGAGCACCTCCTCGACGATCGACTGCCAGCGCGAGACGTTCGGGTCGCGGAAGGTCTGAACGCTCATCGTGTTCTCCGGAGGCTCAGATCTTCGCGTGCCTCACGTAGGTGTCCCACAGCTCGCCGAGGAAGAAGTGGCCGAACTTCGCGATCGCCCCGGCCTTCTCGGCGAACGTGTCGGCGCCCGGCGCGGCGACCGTCCCGAGCAGGTTGATCAGCTGCTTGACCCCAAGCGTCAGGACACCCGCGCCGACCGTCGGCCCGCTCTTGTCGGTCCCCTCGTGAAGGGTCGAGTAGAGCGTGGTGGTGTCGCTCCACAGATCGAAGCCCGGGTCGTCGCGGACGTTCTTCTGCCCCGCAAAGTAGTAGCTCTTCCCCTCGTGGGAAAAGCCCATCTCGTAGACCATCAGTTTGAGCTTCGGGTCGTCGGTCGGGTAGAACAGGTTGAAGACGCCGGAGGTGGAGGCGAGGCCGGCGCCAAACGGCGTGAAGTCGATCGTGCCGGACAGCTTCCCGGGGTGCTGGGGCTCGGCGACGAAGCGGTTGATGTCGTCGATCAGGATCGAGGCGTGGAGGGTCAGCTCGCTCCCTTCGTTCCGGCCTTTCTTCTTGCCCGCCGCCGGGTCCGTTTCGCCCAGGGCGAAGCCTCCCGACATCACCTCTTGAAAACTGATGCCAATGGTTTTGTCGCTCATCGGTTCCCCTTTCGGTGAAACGTAGATCGTCGTCGCAAAGTCCCTCGAAACTGTCTTTGAAGTATCCGCAGGGTAGCACAGGCCGGCAGCCAATGGACTTCCTAAAATATCAGCTGTACGATTCGCACTCCGGCCGGCTACAAGCTTCACGATCCTGAATGAGGAGGGTGCGCAGATGAACGCATCGGAGCCCAATCCAGAGGCGGCGCCGTCGAGCGAAGATTTCGAGCGCGAGATTCTGGCTGCCCTGCCGGCCGAGCTGCGCGACGGCCCGCGGCGCGAAGAGCTGCTCGGGAACGTCCGCGCCCTGGCCGAAGCGCTGGTGGTGGCCGGGGACTACTTCGGCCGTCATCAGATGTACCGCGACGAAGAGGTCCGCCGGGTCAACGAGGCCGCCGAGCGGATCCACGCGATGGACCCGGAATTCTCGCTCAGCGACATCGATCATGCCGCGCACGATCGGCTGAACGCGTTCTTCGTCAACACCCACAACATGTTCTACCGCTTCAGCGGTAAGGCGGACCACGAGGCCAAGTGGGACGGCACGACCTGGGTCAACTGGAACCGCATGGTGCAATGTCGCCCGGCGGCATTCGTCGCGCCGGAGCCGCCGACCGACGCCGTCGGCGACCCGGCCGTCTACGAGCCGATCCGCCAGATCGTCCGAGGAGCCACCTCGATGCGGGTGGTGGCCGGCGGCCACGCGTTCAACGAATCGGCGTCGACCGGCGGCGACGAGGAGCGGCCGGTCGGAACCCTGCTCAACCTCGATCGCTATCGCAACTGGCGCCGGCTCGACGCGGCCGAGGCGAGAGAGCGGTACGGCGTCCAGGGCGACGCCGCAAGCCGCCTGGTGCGCGTGCAGGCCGGAATGCGCTTTCGGGATTGGAACGACGCGATGTGGGCCGAAGGGCTCGCGATGCCGCTCGCCGGCTCGACCGATACCCAGAGCCTCGGCGGCCTGGTCGCCTCGGACCTGCACGGCACGGGGCGCGCCCGCGGGTTCCTGGCCGAACAGATCTACGAAGTGCGCATGGTCCGCGCGGACGGCTCGCTGGTCACCTGGACGCGCACCGCGGACGGCACCGGGTGGACGACCGACGAGCCGACGCCGCGGTCGTACGCGAAGCTCCCGGTGGCCGGCGCCCTGGGAATGCTCGGGGTGGTCGTCGAGCTGGTCATCGCGCTCGACGCCGCCTTTTACTTGAAGAAAACGTCGCGGTTCGTGGGGCGCGAGGAGATCGAGGGCGATCTCGAGGGGCTGATTGCCCGCCACGACCACATCAACGTGTTCTACCCCGCGGGCGTCCCGAAGTTGCAAACCGTGCAGCTCAACACGCTCGACCGGACCGAGGAGAAGCCGTCGTTCGGCGCGTATTTCACGCGGCTGACCGGCGAGCTCAGCGATCACGCTCTCTCTTCCTTCGCGCCGGGGCTGGCGTTCGGAATCGCCGAAGGCTCGGTCGAGTCCAACCCACTGCTGCGCCAGTTCAACGCGATGAAACCGATCGTCCTGCCGGCGCCCACCGCGTTCTCCCGGCGGCTCTACTACCTGCATGACGAGGTCGAATACGCGTTCCCGCGCACGGTCGCCCTGCCGGCGATCCAAACCGTGCTCGATTTCCTCGCCGCGGAGGAATTGCACTCGGTCGTCGAGCTCCGGTTCACCCCCGACTGCGCGCGCTCGATGATCGGACCGGGAAACGCCGCCAACGGCCATGGCGGAGCGATCTGGTTCGGTCTCGCCACGGCGATCGGCGAGCACTCGCGAGCCCGCATCCTGCAGGTCTTCGAGGCCTTCGACCGCATCATGCGGCCGTTCGGCGGCCGGCCGCACCTGGGCAAACAGACAGCCAAGAACGGGCAGGACATGGCGGCCCTGTTCGGCGCCGACTGGCAGACGTTCTCGGCGCTCCGCCGGGAGTGGGACCCGACGAACAAGTTCCTGCCGCCGGACAATCCGTTCCTGGTCAAGCTCTTCGCGTGAGCCTACCCTTGGCGCGAGACGCGTGTTAAGCTCCGGTCAAAATACAGCGCGTGCTGGACCCGGCGTTTCCCGGCAGATTGACTTCTCAGAGTGATGCTTCTCGGAGGATTGACCCATGGCGCGTGAGATCCCCCTGTTCACCCTGGACGGCGTCAAAGACGCCGACGTTACGACCCACTACATCACCACCGAAGACATGCTCGGGCTCTCGGCCTTCCGTTTCCTGCGGAAGGAGTGCGACGACGTGGTGGTGATCATCCACGGGCTCACCACCTCGACCGACATGTTCATCATGCCGGAGCATTACAACCTGGTGAGCTACCTGCTCGACCATGGCCTCACCGACGTCTGGTCGTTCGACTTCCGGATGAGCTTCCGCCACATCTACAACCTGAAACGCCACCGTTTCAACATGGACGACATCGCGCTCTACGATTTTCCCGCGGCGCTCGCCCATATCCGGAAACACGTCGGCGACCGGCGCATCCACATCATCTGCCATTGCCTCGGCGCGGTGTCGTTCATGATGTCGCTGTTCGGCCGCGCGGTGACGGGGATCACCAGCGTGATCGCCAACAGCGTGGCGCTCACCCCCCGGGTGCCCACCTGGTCGCGGATGAAGATCGCGGTGGCGCCGTTCGCGGTCGACTACCTGCTGAGCGTGCCCTACCTCGACCCGTGGTGGAGCGACGACCCGCCGTTTACCCGCGGTTGGATCTTCTCGAAGGTCGTCTCGTTCTTCCACCGCGAATGCGACGTGCCGGCCTGCCACATGCTGTCGATGATGTGGGGCACCGGCTGGCCCGCCCTGTTCGAGCACAAGAATCTCGCGGACGTCACCCACCGGCGCAGCGGCGACCTGTATGGCGCGACCAGCATGAACTACTACCGGCACGTGGGCAAAATGCTCGGCGCGAACAACACGGCGGTCAAATACCTGCCCGACGATCCGCGCTACAAGTCGCTGCCGAAAGATTATTTCGAGCACGCCAAGGAGATCGAGACGCCGGTCCTGTTGGTGACCGGCGAGAACAACCGGGTCTTCGCCGACTCGAACATCGTCTGCCACCAGCGGCTGGAGAAGATCGTCCCGGGGCGGCACAAGCTGCACATCTTCCCCGGCTACGGCCATCAGGACCCGTTCATGGGCAAGAACAACGACAAGGACATCTTCCCCACTCTGGTGGAGTACATCGACCAGCACCGTCACGGGTATCCGGAGGTTGCGGCGAGCGGAGCGGCGTAAGGGAGAGTCGTGGTTTCGTTCGCGCGCGGGGCAAACCGAAACCATTACCTAAGGGAGAGAGACGATGCAACCGACCCAGAAGACCAAGATCGGAATGTGGATGCTCACGATACTTCCGATCGCCTTCGGGCTGATCGACGCCCGCGGCGCCCTGATCCATCTGCGTACCCCCGACTGGGGCACCCATCACGCCCTCTTTCACATGGTCACCGGCGGGTTCTACACCCTGGCACTGTGCGCAACCATCGTGATCCTGACCTGGATTCCGTTCAAGCAGGGGCTGCGCTGGGCATGGAACACGATCGTGATGCTCGGCCTGACGATCCACGGCGGCCACATCCTGGGCGATTACATGACCGACGGCGGCCTGCGCGGCGGCGGCACGGCGCAAGGGCCCGGACTGGTCTTCTACTCGCTCACCTGCACCGCCCTGGGTCTGTACATCATCGCGTTCATCCTGACCTATCCGCACGTCGCGAAATCCTCGACCAAGTGAGGCGCGGCATGCCGCTGCTCAAGACGCTCGCGCTGATCTCGTTCTACAGCTACGTCGCGGCGCTCTTCGTGCTCGGCACGGCGGGGCTGTTTGCGCCGAACCAGGAGCTGACCGCCCTGTACTCCGTGCGGTTCGATGCGACCGGCGCGGATCCCATGGACCAGAGGGATCAGCTCGTGCTGCTCCATCAATACCGATTCCTCAAAGGTCTCGCGATCGGCTTCGGCATCTTCTGTGTGACCTTCCGCCGCGAGATCCTTGCCGGCGGAACCCACGCGAGGGTGTTCCTCGCGACCCTGTTCCTCGGCACTTTCGGCCGGCTCGTCTCGGCCTGGATCGACGGCCGGCCGCCCAAGTGGTTGATCTCGTTCACGTTCTCCGAATTGATCTTCGGATTGCTGATCCTCGCCTACGTGCAGGCGGTTCGGCGCATCGGCGCGCCGGCCGCCGGCTGAGCCGAGGATCGATCTCAAGCGCTGCGCGGGAAAGGGGTTTCTCCATGGCACAGTACGACGCGATCATCATCGGCAGCGGTTTCGGAGGTTCGGTCTCCGCCTGCCGCTTGGCCGAAGCGGGGCACAGGGTGCTGGTCCTCGAACGGGGCCGGCGCTGGCGGGTCGAGGACTATCCGAGGAAGGCGACCGACGCCTGGATCTACAACCCCGACCGTCCGGAGCACGAAAACGGCTGGATCGACATGCGTTTCTTCGGCTCGATGAACGTGGTCCAGGGCGCCGGAGTGGGCGGCGGCTCGCTGATCTACGCCAACATCTCGGTCGAGGCTCATCCGGAGCTGTTCGAGGACGGGTGGCCCCCCGAGGTCACCTACAAGGAGCTGGTCCCCTACTACAACCGGGTCGCCAAGTTCATGAACATCCAGAAGGTGCCGGACAACCAGCTGACCCGGCGCTTCGAGCTGATGAAGGAAGGGGCGGAAAAGATCGGCGCCGGCAACCGGTTCATGCCGTTGGAGCTCGCCGTTTCGTTCTCAAAAAAGTGGAATTACGACCTGCCGAACGCGTTCGATCACAGCCACTCCGAAACCTTCACCAACGAGCAGGGCCAGGAGCAGGGCACCTGCGTCCACCTCGGCTTCTGCGATCTCGGCTGTCCGGTCAAAGCCAAGAACACGCTCGACCTGAACTACCTCGCCTGGGCCGAGAAGAAAGGCGCGGAGGTCCGGCCGCTCCATCTGGTGCGCTCGATCGCGAAAGAAGGCACCGGCTGGAAGGTGTCGTTCGACCGGATCGAGAACGGCAAGCTGATTCCGGGGAGCGAAACCGCGCCGAAGGTGATCGTCGCCGCCGGCTCGCTCGGCTCGACCGACCTGCTGCTGCGCTGTCGCGACCAGCACAAGACGCTGACGAATTTGAGCCCCCGGCTCGGAATCGGCTGGTCGTCCAACGGCGATTTCCTCACCCCCGCGTTCTACGACAACCGGGTGATCAACCCGACCCAAGGACCGACGATCTCCTCGGCGATCGATTTCCTCGACGGCTCGCAAGGGGGCAACAAGTTCTTCATCGAGGACGGCGGCTTCCCCGACATCCTCCAGGGGTGGCTCGAAGCGAAGATCGCCGGCGGCAGCAAGGACCCGCGGTGGAAGAAGCTGCTCTCCCATCTCGAAGCGCACCTGGAGAAAAAACCGCCGTTCTCCAACGTCATGCCCTGGTTCGCCCAGGGGATCGACGCCGCGAACGGCCGCTTCTACCTGGGCCGCAAATGGTGCGCGCCCTGGAAGCGCGTGCTGAAGCTCGACTGGGAGATCGCGAAGTCCGAGGCGATGGTCGACGGGATCGTCGCAATGCACAAGAAGCTCTCCGCGGCGACCGGCGGCGACCCCTGGGTGCCGCCCACCTGGACCCTGCTCAAGATGCTGGTGACGCCGCACCCGCTCGGCGGCTGCAACATGGGCAAGACGATCAACGACGGAGTGGTCGATCACTTCGGCCAGGTCTTCGGCCACGAACGGCTCTACGTGATCGACGGGGCGATCATCCCCGAGGCGATCGGCCGGAACCCGACCCGCACCATCGCCGCTCTGGCCGAGCGGAGCATGGAGCATGCGGTGGCAAAGTAGGGGGGCTCGGTAATAACGGGCGGTTCCCGGCTTCGCAGCCCTCACCCCCAACCCCTCTCCCAAAGGGCTCATCGTTACCCACAAATCCGCCCGCCGGCCTCTAGGCTCGGATTTTCTAGGGTGGCCGGGCCCAGGCGGAAAAGACGGCCCAGGCGGCGGCGATGTCGTCGAGCCTCTGGAGTCCGAGCCAGATCGACTTGGTTCCGGGCTCGCCGTCGCCTTTACGCCCGAGGAAACCTCCGAGGCTGGCCACCATTCGGATGGCCTGGCGCAGGGTGGGTGGCTGAGGCGGAGGAATCGGGTTGCGATGGATGAATCCATGCAGGGCCTGCCACTGGAGATCGTCGAAATACACCGTACAGGGTAGATCCGGGGTCTCGCGCCCCAAATGGGTGAGATGGTGGATTCTCCATGCGACGACCATGTCGATGGCCAGGCAGTTCTGCAGTCGACTTGCCGTGGCGAGTTGGCGTTCTTCGATGCGGCAGCCGCTCTTGAGCGTGCGGTGATAGACCTCGATGCTCCAGCGCCGGGTGTACCAGAGCAGCTTCTCGGCTGCCTGCTCCGCAGTGCTGACCGGCAGCGTGGTCAGCAGCAGCCACTCCAGAGGCTGGGCTCCTGGAGGGGGTTCTTCTTCACGAGCCAAGACGGCCCAGACGCGGACCGAAGGGCGCCCGAGATGTCGTTTCTTGGGCGGAAGGATTTCGACTTCGGCAAAGCGCACCGCTAGGTGGGCTACCCGCGCAGCATAGCCCCGTCGCCGCGACGCTTGCACCGCTTGATAGCCCACCACAGGCTGCGCCCCGACGGTCTCCCAGAGATGCTGATGGCCATCGTCCACCAAGCGGTCCTGCCCGGCCCGGATGAGCAGATGCTGATGGTCGGCGCGACGGAGAGCCAACTGAAACAGCTCGTAGATGTCGGCCTCGCGATCACCGACGCTAACCACTTGCGTCCGCTCGACCTCGCGCTGCGCTGCCGCTGCCGCCGTGAAACTCGCCAGCCACTTGTAGCTCTCCTTCTCTTCGATCGGCAGCTGTTTACGCTGTTGCGCCTTTCGGCCCAAGGTCTCCGGGGAGCGCGCCCACGCCTGGGCATCCAGCAGTCCCAGCGGCAGCCCTTCCGGAGTGAAGGCCATCGTGTCGTGGAGCAAGAGGCCCTGCGCGCCGTCCTTCTTCGTGTGGATCGGTCCCAGACCTTCGCTGTCGAGGTGGCCGCTGTAGTTCAGAAACGTCGTGTCCTGCACCGCGAGCACCACGGGGTATTGCCGCATGCGCTCCACCGTACTGGCGTAGTGCGTAGCGAGCAATTGGGGCAGAGTGAGCTGATCGTGGTCGAGCAAACGATAGGCCGCCTTGGTCTTGGCCCGCGTGCCGCAAGCCTGGGGAAGATTTGCTTGCGGTCGAGCATAGAAATCTTGCGCCATCGCCACAAGCCGACTCTGGAGCCTGCGGTCCCCCAGCACGGCGCCCCCAAACTCCCGCTCCGCCCAATCCATTCCGTCTCCGCTCTCCGGCGGCAAGGGGCGAGCGCGACGCATGGGCTCCCGGCAAAGCCGCTCCTTCCAGCCCGGATCGAGTGGATAGAGGTAGATGGCCTTGACCGGCAAGTGCCGAGAGCGGTTGCGATCCTGGCGACCCCGCCCTGCGGTCCTCCCGACGCACTGCCAATTGGCCGCCTGATAGCAGGTGCCGAGAAAACGGTCCTCCTCAACGTACGTCTCCAGTAGTAAAGGCGGATAGCCGTAGGTCTCCTGCCAGTCGCAGGACAAGCGGCGACTCGCCAAGGCCAGCACCTTGGACGCCAGATTCGGCACGCTAACCCACGGCAACAGCAAAAACCGAGAGTTCGCGACGACCTCCGGGAGGTGGACGTGGCGGGCTCGTGGGCTCCATCCAATGAAGCGGTCCCGATCACGCAGATGCCAAGCGGCGGCGCTGAAGCCCAGCGCCCCCAGCCAGCCCCGGGCGCTGCCGATCAGGTAACGGATTTGGGCGCCCACCAGCGGCTGATAGCCGCAATAGTGATGGGCCGCGATCATGTCCTTCCAGAGCAGAGCCTCTTGAGAGGAGCTACCTTGCACCCGGACGAGATCGAGATCGCCAAGATCCTGGACCGCCCCGTCGATCGGAAGCTCCACCCATTCCCGCGAGACGGATTTCAACGCCGATTGCGAACGAACCACTCGGCGCCGCGGTTCCGGTAGATCCACCACGCCGCGCTGCGCCAGCCGGCCGAGCGCCACCCGGCAGCTTGCCGCGCGCCAACGGCCGTTGGGCTGCCGCCAGTTCAACCACTCGCAGACTTCCCGAGCCAGCGCCGCGCGAGTCAGCGCCGGCCGTTCGCGCACCTCGCTCCGGATGCGCTCCAGAACCGACGCTGAAAACTCCCGCCCGCCAACCACGATCGCTTCCACGAGGTGGAAGATTGCCAGTTTTCAGGCTCTGAGTCCAGCCCCCCTATTTGTGGGACACGTTGAGCCCAAAGGGAGAGGGGAGCAAGGCGAGTTTGATTTTGCTGTTCTCCCCTCTCCCGTTTCGGGAGAGGGGCCGGGGGTGAGGGCTGCCTACCGCACCAAAACCACCAGCTTCGGGTCCGCCGCCGCCCGGTCGCGGGCCGCCGGATCGATCTCTACGGCGGTCAGGAGGGCGCGGTTCGCGGCGGTGCGGTTCCCTTGGGCGAGCGCGCGACGGGCGAGAGCCAGGTGCGCATCCGCGAGATCGCTCCGGCGGCGGGGATTGGCGGGATCGAGCCGCGCCGCCTCGGCGAGCGCGGCGGCTGCCCGGTCGAGGTCGGCCGGCTTGCCGGTACGGCCGAGCGCCAACCCTAAGCTCGACCAAGCGTCGACGCGGCGCGGTTGCCGGCTCGCCAGCTCCATCCAGTGGGGCACCGCGGCGCCGAAGCGGCCGAGGCGGGTCAACGCGGTGGCCAATGCGAACCTCGCTTCGACTCCCTCCGGATCGAGCTCGACCGCCCGGGCCAGACGTTTCGCCGCCTCGTCCAGGCGTCCGGCCTGGAGCAGGGCAGTGCCGGAGCGGAGCGCGGCGAAACGGTCGTTCGGATCGGCCGCGAGCACCGCGTCGAACGCCGCGATCGCCGCCGCGAAGCGCCCTTCGTCCAACGCCTCGTCCGCCGCGACCAGTCGATCGTGAAGATCGAGCCGGTCTTTCGGATCGGGCAGACCGGCCGGCGGTTGCCGCGCGCTCCGTGCCGCGCCTCGGTCGCCGAGCACGCGCCGGGCCGCCGCGGTCGTAGAAACACCGGAGCCGGACGCCCCGGGGCGCTTTTCGATCTCCCGCAGGGCCGCCAACAACCGGCGGGCGACCGGGTGCTCGGCGTCGATCCGGTTCGTCCCCTCGCCCCCGTCCTTGCTCAGATCGTAGAGCTCCGGGCGCGGCGCCTCGATCAGCTTCCACGGGCCGTCGCGAAGGGCGGCCAAGGGTGCCCAACCGAAGCGTGTCCAGGGCAGGCGGGTCTCCAAATAGGCGGCGGGCACGGATTGCGGCTTGCCTTCGAGCAGCGGTTTGAGGCTAATGCCGTCGATCCCCGGCAGGGGCGCCACGCCCAGCAGGTCGAGAGTGGTCGGCGCGAGGTCGATCAGCCGGGCGGGCTCGCGGCTCTCGGCCGGCTTCAAGCGGCCCGGAAAATGGAACACCAACGGCACGGCGGTCGTCGCGTCGTAGAGAAACAAGCCGTGGGTCTTTTCTCGATGCTCGCCCAGCGCTTCGCTATAGTCGCCAGCAAGAACGGTGAGCAGGTTTGCGGCCGCCGCGGCCGGCACCCCGGCTCGGAGGCGACCGACCCAGGCGTCGAGGTAAGCGACCTCTCCGTCATAGGCGCCGCGCGGCCCCGGGCGCAGGAAGCTCTGCGGCGGCTCGTACGGGTCGTGCGGGTCGTAATAGTGGACCCAGACAAACCAGGGGGAGCGGGCCTTGGCGATCCAGGCGAGGGCGGCGGTCGTGGTGTCGAACGCCTTCCGCTCGGTAGCCCCTTCGGCCCCCTCCGTCAGCCGGTCGTCATAGACAGTAAACCCGCGATCGAGCCCATAGATCGATTCGAGCGGCGCGCCCGAGACGAACGCCGCGGTCGAATAGCCGCTCCCCTCCAACCGCCGGGCGAGGGTGAGCACCCCCGCGGACAGCGGCTGGCCGTCATCGCGAACGCCGTGCCGGCGCGGCAAAAGGCCGGAAAGGATCGAGGCGTGGGCCGGCAGGGTGAGCGGCACGGGTGATACGGCGGCCGGAAAACGCACCCCTTCGGCCGCATAGGCGTCGATCGACGGGGTGTTGTTCTTCCCCGCGACCCAGCCGAGAGCGTCGGGGCGCAAGGTGTCGATCGTGATCAGCAGGAGGTTCGCCCGAAGATCGGGCTTGGCCGGAGCCGGAGCCGCCGCGGCCGGTTTGCCAGGAGGAGCCGCGCTCGGCCGGACCGGCACCCCGGACAGGGAAGCGCGCAGGAGAGGGGCGACCAGGCAAAATCCGAGCCCGAGAGCGCCGAGCAAGATCCCGCCGGGGACGCGTCGGGGCTTAGGGTCGGCAGGGCGGGTCAGAAATCCGGGCATCGGTACGTCCGCGGGGGAACCTGGCGCGGACGACACCGTCTTCGGCAGAACCCCGGAAAAGCGGCGGCTTTCACCGCTCGTGGTCACGAAGTCGAGATAGTAATCGGAACCGGCGTAAGACGCCACGCCGAAGTCCTGAAATACAAAGGATTTTTTCGCTCTTCGGACCGGGGAGACCGGTCCCGAGGCTAGTTCAGGCGTCCGGCTTGGCGGTGGTCGGCCGGTACTTCGCGGCAGAGTCCGGCTTGCCCATGGCTTCGTAGAGGCGGACGATGCGCTCCCGGAGGCCTTTCTCGACGACCGAATCCGGAGGTAGCTGGGCGAGCGCCCCCAACAGGAGCGGCTCGGCGCCCGCGAAGTCTCTCCGCTCAGCCCGACACCCGCCGACGACGCCCTTGGCCTCTGCGATCGTTTCCTGGTCGCCGCTCTTGGCTTCGAGAAGGGAGATCGCCTTTACGCCCAGCGTCTCGGCCTCGCCGCAGCGCTTCTGGTTGGCCAGCAACCTAGCCAGGAAAAAGACAATGAAGCCGCAGTTGCGATCCTCGTTGCCGCTCTTGTCGCAAATCGCGACCGCTTCGCGGTACGACGCTTCAGCCTTGGCCCGTTGGCCGTGCTGCTCATAAAAGTCGGCCAGGTTGCTGAGTGGAGTCGCAAGTTTTGGATGGGAAGAGCCGAGCACTGTTTTCCGCATCGCAATCGAGCGAGCGTAGAAGTCCTCGGCGTCCCGATCGTTCTTTAGCTCCTCCAAAACAACGGCGAGACTGTTCATGGCATTGGCGACTTCGATCGACGGTTCGCCGAACGCGTGGCGGCGTAGTTCAAGCGAACGACGAATGAACCCCTCGGCCTTTTTATAGTTCTCTCGACTTCGCTCAAGTTGACCGAGGCCGGCAAGCGCAACTGAAACCGCCCTGTCTCTAGAACGACCGGGTTTCTGCTCGATAGCAAGGGCATGACGGAATTGCTTCTCGGCGTCGTCATACCGATCGGACTTCTGCGAAAGGAAACCACCGTAGTCGTTGAGCGCGTCGACATAATCCGTCGATTCCCTGCCGCCCGGAGCCCGCTCAAGGAGCAAGAGTCCGCTCTTCAACGACTCCTCTGCCTGCTCGTCATGCCCCAGATTACTCTCGGCCTGCGCCAGACCCAAGATCGCCTCGGCTCTCTGAAATCCCTGAACGGTCTTTGCCTGGGCCAGAAGGGAGACCGACCTCTTGAAGAGATCTTTCGCTACCTCATACTGGCCAAGCTGGATATAAACCCTCCCCAGCACCGTGAGTTGCTGCGCTCGTTGATCGGGCTGATCATTACTGGCGACTAACTGTCTTCTCCCCACATCCAGGAGGTCGATCGCCTTGATCTCTTTTCCTCGTGACTCGCTCGGATCGCTGGCTCCGAACACACCTGTCATGAAATCCGAGGCCCATTTCGCCTTCTCCTTCTCGTCCTCCGCGCGGTCTCGTTCTCTCAGCGCTTCCGACCGCTGCACCAACGCCCAAGCCGCCGTCGAGACAAGAGCGATTAACGCTGCGGCAGCCAGGGCGACTCCGATCTTGTGCCGCCCGACGAATTTCTTCGTGCGGTAGCCGACGCCGGAGGTCCGGGCAAGAACGGGCAGACCGTGCAAGTGGCGGTTGATGTCGGCCGCGAGCTGTTCGGCTGATTCGTAACGCCGGGCGGGTTCCTTGCTTAGCGCCTTCTGGACGATCGTGTCCAGATCGCCGCGCAGACGCTTGGCGAGGTGACGATCTTTCTCAGCCCTTTCCGGCGTCTCCGCCTCGGCCTTGGCCCGCGCTCCGACCACCGTGCTCGGCCGTTGCGGCACCTGGCTGCAGACGGCTTCCGCGAGCGCTGCGCGCCCTTCGACCGCGGGGCGATAGGGCGAGCGGCCCGCGAGCAGGCGATAGAGCAGGACGCCAAGCGAGTAGACGTCGGTCGCCGTGGTCACCGGCTCGCCGCGGATCTGCTCCGGGCTCGCGTACTCGGGTGTCATCGGCAGGAACGCCATCACCGTGGCGTGCGGCTCGGGGTCCCCTTCGAGGAGCTTCGCGATGCCGAAATCGAGCAGCCGCGGCTCGCCGTCGGCACCAACCAGGATGTTGCCCGGCTTCAAGTCGCGATGGACCACCAGGTTGCGGTGGGCGAAATGAACCGCGCGGCAGACCTTCTCGAACAGCGCCAGCCGATCTTCGATCGGCAGCGATCGCTCGGCGCACCAGGCATCGATCGGCCGCCCCTCGACGTACTCCATGACCAGATAGGGCCGGCCGTCGGGGGTCGAACCGCCATCCAGCAGGCGACCGATATGCGTATGTTCCAGGCGGGCGAGGATCCGCCGCTCGCTGCGGAAGCGGCGCACCAGCTCCTCGGTGTCCATGCCGCGCTTCAGCAGCTTGATCGCGGCCTTCTTCTCATATGTCGCGTCGGCTCGCTCGGCGAGGTAGACCGCCCCCATTCCGCCCCGGCCGATCTCGGAAACGATCCGCCAGGAGCCGAGCTGATCGCCGGGTGTGAGGCTGCCGTGGTCACCGTGCAGATCGAACAGCGGCTTTTCGATGAAATCGCCGAGGCGGGTGTCGATCACGAGCAGCGCCTCGATGTCCTCCCGCAGAAGGTCGTCGCCGTCGCACGACCGAACCACAAACCCAGGGCGCTCGGACTCCGGCAGCGCGAGAGCCTGTTCGAGCAGATCCTGGGTCTGTTGCCAACGTTCGGGCGTCACGTGTTGAGTCTCGCAATCATGATTCGTTTCCGAATCGAGCAGCCACTCCCCTCAACTGTCCCGATCCGGTTGTTCAAAGACGCGAAACGCAGCCGTAAAACGGCTCGTTGCTCGTCACAGATCACGCCAGATCGCGGGTGATCTCGCGCAGCAGAAAGCGCCGCGCCATTTGCCAATCGCGCTTGACCGTCGTGACCGAGATCTCCAGAGCCAAAGCCACGTCGTCGAAGCTCAGTCCCATGACGAAATGGAGGTCGACGATCTGCGACTGGCGGGGGCTCACCTGTTGGAGCTTCTCCAGCGCCTCGTTGAGCGCGACCAGGTCGGTCCCATGGCTCTCCGCGATCAATTTCGCACCATCCACGTCGTCGAGCGGCACCTTGACCATGCCCCCGCCGCGCTTCTCCGCGTGCTTGGCCTTGGCGTAGTCGACCAAGATCCGCCGCATCAGCGTCGCGGCGATCGCGAAGAACTGCTGGCGATTCTGCCATTGCACGCGGTTCTGGCCAATCAACCGGAGGTAGAGCTCGTTGACCAGCGCGGTCGGCTGCAAAGTATGGTCGCTCGACTCCCGCGCCAGATGCCGCCGAGCCATCGCCCGCAGATCGTCGAAGACCAAAGGGATCAGCCGCCCAAGAGCCGAGGCGTCGCCTCCCCCCCACTCGTGAAGCAGCTCGGTAAAATCCGTAGTATCGGCCATGAGGTTACGTACGGATGATACCAGGGAAAGATTGATCTCGCGTCGACAGAGTATGACGACCCACACAGCAGTGAGGCGCGCCAAATGACCAGGCACGATCGGCCGGTAGGAATGGAGGGGAATCAGGAACTCGGTCCTCCGGAGGTGAACGATGCCTGGGTGGACTCAATCTTGGCCAATCTCCTCCCCGAGAACGGCGAACGCCTGCTCGATTTCGATCGAGACGAACTCCGCTTCCTCGACCACACACTTCGCACTGAAGCTCGCAGCATTGTGTACGAACTCCCAATACCTGAGAACGAACGCAAGGACGTGCTCGCGAGCGACCGTTCTACGGCACTATTGGCATTCGAGAATCCTGGGAAGTATGCCCACGCCGCCGCGTGGTACGCGGTGATGCACGACCGACTCCGCCCTGAGGCAAGCGACGGGCTTCGGAATTCCCTTCGCCTTCAGCTCGGCCTTAGTCTCTTCCGCTTGGGAGATGAACCCCCGATGGTCAAACGGTGCGTCGGGGTTTTACTTCCCCTGGCCGAGAAATTTCTCGCCGGGCAGGAATCACCGTTCCCTGAAGACATGGACTCCACGGAATTCCGGCTCGCGTTTCTCCAGATTGTGGTGGTCCGTCTAACTGACCTCGGAGAGCGTCGTCGCGCAGTCGAATTCCATCGGCTCATCGCCGAACTCTCGCCGGGCGCAAAGGAAAAACTGCGCGCTTTCAACTCGATGGCAATCTGCCTCAACTCTGTCGGGGAGAAGCAGGCCGCCTTTCGCTTCCTCATGGAAGGCAAGCCACTTCTTCCCGAGGTCGACGACCCTCTGGACATCGAAACCTGGCGGCTCCTGGCTGCGAATCTCCAACGCGAACTTGGACGGCCCGATCCTCACTGGGAACCCGGTCCAAAGAATTTTCTCGAGAGCCGTGAAGTCTGGCTGACTCAGGATGCTCTCCGAAGGAGCGAAAACTCCAGCGCGTTTCAGCTTGGCGAGATTCGGCGCGAGATGGAGGCGCGGTCTGAGCGACACCGGCTCGACGAGCCCCTATTCAGCCACCGCTTCCTGCTTGCATCCCTGACCTTTGTCTCTATGTCACCCCGCACCCTTCCGGAAATTTGGGAAACCAAGTTGGAGGAGGCCGAGAAACTCGAAGCGCGCTTCTCTGAGGAAACGCCGAAACTTGAGCGCAAGTTGTTGAGTGCCGTACTCTTGATGGCGCGAGAAAGGCACCTGGACGCCGCCGAGGAGTTTCAACGGCTTTGGCCCGATGTCCTCCGTCTCCTAACGCCAGAGGCTCAGGCTGAAGCTGCCAGCTGGTACTTGGAGGCAATGGGAGCAAGCGCCCCACAGAGATTTGGAGAACAGATCCTCGCCCTGGTTGATCACCTGGAATCGGCTGTAGCGAGCGATGTCGCCCGATGGCCTATTGCCGCGGCCCGAGCCAAGGCCCGCGACGATCATCGCCGATCGATCGAGGCGGCTTTGGGCGCCTTGCTGACGGCAGCGGCAAGCGCCCCCTTGAAACTGTTCGCCGCTCCGGACCAGGTGTACCTGGCACGAGCCTGGAGATTGATCGAAACCTCGCGCAATCCAGAGCTGTCTGCAGCAGTACTCCAGGTTCCTGACGACAAGATCCAGGAACATCTCCGGCTGGAGAACCGATTCCACCGTGCCCTCCGAGCTGCGGTGATCGGTCCCTCGGGTGAGCTTGACGTCGATGAAGCTGCAACCGACCTTGCCGATTTTGAGACGATCTGGTTTCGCTCGGTTTCGCCGACGGAGCGCGGAGCTCTGGACTCTGCAGACGATGAGGGAGTGTCGGTGGCCTGGTTTGAGATCCGCGACCTCTTGCGACCGGTCAAAACGGTCGTGATGAGCCGTGATCCAATTCGCTACCGAGCCCGCCTGATCGATCAGTCAATGCTCGCGGACTGGCAGGAGCAGGTCCAACGGGACCGGCTGTCGGTTCGTCCCTCGTCGGGCGAGGAGCTGGCTACAGGGATCGCTCGAGATCTCTTCTGCGACCAGGATCCTGGGCCCGCACCCGAGTTGATCATCGATGGCTCGCTCTACTCCGTACCGGTCGAGGCTCTTCCGGACCCTTGGTTCCCGGAAACCCGGTTTGGTGTGAACCGGGCCTGGCAGATTCGTCTGAATCGAACTCCGCGACGATCCGCATCACCGCCAGAAAGCCTTCGCGGCTGGCTTGGAATCGGCGATGCGCCCGAAGCCCCGCGGTTCCCTTATCTTGCGTCGACGCGGCAGGAGATCCTGAACATCGAAGGAATCTGTCAGACGCGAGGCTTCGTCACCCAGCATCTCTTGGACGGAGATGCAACTCCAACTCGATTGCGCAACCTGTTGAAAGAGAATCCCCCCTCCATCCTGCACATCGCGGCGCATGGCTCCGCCGACCAACGCGAGCCCGAGAGATGCGCACTGGTCCTGGCGCCCGATGCCGAGAACCCGGCGGGTGAACTTCTGACTTTTCGTCAGATCGTCGCGCTCGACCTCTCCCAAGTCGAACTTGTGATCCTCTCCACCTGTTCGAGCTTGGCCGGGCAACTTGATCGCAGCGGAGGGATGCACGGACTCGCTTGGGCCTTTCTCAAAGCCGGCGCTGGTGCAGTTCTCGGCAGCCGGCACCCTGTCGGCGACCATGCAACCTTGAAGCTGATGACCTCCCTGTACGAACACCTCTTTGAACACCGCCCGGCGGTCGCTCTACGTAATGCCCGCGCTGCCTGCCTCAGCCAAGGGATGAGCCTTCGGGAGGCCTGCGCCTGGGCGCTTTGGGTATAAGAATGGAACCCCACTTAGACGGGATCGCCCGAAGACTCTAAGGCTGCCGCTTCTGCCTCAAGGCGAAGCGCCTCGCCCTCTTCACCAAGTTTCCTGTGGCAACTCCCCGCAGCTTCAAGCGAGAGACGGAGACTCTCTCGATCTACTCGCCCGAGGAGATCTCCTTCCCTCTTCGCCTCCACTGATTCCCGGAACCAGCGAAGAGCCTCCCTGACATTCCTCGCAGTATCCAAATAAGCTTGCCCAAGCATGTAGAGGATTTCGCCGAGCTGCCCCTGGTTCACTTGGCCGCTGGGATCACCCTTTCGCGCCGCACCCATCGCCCGCTCAAAGAATCCAATCGCCTCGTCACTCCGATTGAGGTTAGCCAAGCAGCAGCCCAGTTGATGCAGGCTTATCGAAAGATGTTGAGAATTGATCTGGCCAGCCCCATCGCCTTTCTCAAACTCAGCTATAGCCTGTTCAAAGAAACCTAGCGCCGTCACCGTGTCATCAGTTTTCTTAGAACTCGTATAGCAGAGACCCACTTGATGACAGATGTATCCAATCTGGTCGTGGTCAACAGGTCGAACCTGCCGTGAATCTTCGATCGCGCGCTCAAGCCAGTCTTTCGCGAGACCCACCTCACCGACACCTCGGTACCACTGCCCAATCTCGGATTTCAACCACGCAAGTCTATTCCTCTCGATATGGTCCACAATCTCTTGGGCAAGAATGGCGTCGAAGGTCTCCCGTGCACGTTCAAGACTTCCACCTTGGAGAAAGCACCTACCCATTTCCGCCAGGCTTCTGGCCAGACCATCAAAGGCTCTTGGAGTCATGCTTGGGATGAGTCTCGCCGCGTCGACTGCGCCCTGAAGTTGAGCCACCGCATGGTCAAATTGCCCCAGTCGTGAAAGGCAGAATCCCATTTGATGGCGTCGTTCACTAAGCCCAAGGAGGGCCTCCGGCTCGCGCTCATCGATATCGGTTCCACGAGATCCCAGGTAGGCCTCGATTCCAAGTCCGTACCAGTGATAGGCATCGTCAAACAGCTCGACCTTTAGCAAAGCGGCCGCCACAGCATCAACATCCGGCATTTCTTGAGAAGGAATTGGCTTCCATGACAAGACATCCCGAGGATAGGAAAGGAAGGCCGTGGTCCTCACACGATCTGGAGGGGAAGTGCTAATTTGCCGAGCGAGTTCACCAAAACGCTTCGTACGGCTACGGCAAAGGAGTACGAACTCTTTCTCGCCTCCCTCGAACGGGACACCACTCACATACGAAGCCAAGAGAGAATTCATCTGTAGGAGGTCATTTCCACTGAGGAGCGAAAAGTCTTGGCATTGACCCACCGCGTTTCGAAGAGCCGACGAGCTATAGCCGAAAGCGCCCTGAAGATGGTCCTCGACTTCTCCACGGGGGACCTTCCGGGGCGCGAAGAAAGAGGCAGCTTGAAGAAAACGTAGAGCCTCCGGACGGAGCCGCTTGAGGGTTCTCTCGAAACTCCCCAGCGTCTCCGGACCGAGTTCAAAGGTTATCGATGCAATCCGATCCCGCCTCACTCCAAGAGCTACTCTCTTGATTGCAGGCACAAGTTGGACGGGCAATCCACCGGCAACCTCAATCAGCCTTTCCCCGAACGGCTCGGAAACGCCTCGACCGCCCAGCCCCTTTACGAACTCCCACGCCTCAGCCTCCGACAGAGGCTTGACTAAAGCTTCATACCAATTATCAAACCCCGAATCCATGGCTGTCGTGACAAGTATGTGGCAAGACACTCCAAAGGGCGGGAGCCAACCTCGAAGGTGGTGTTCGTTCAGC
This sequence comes from Thermoanaerobaculia bacterium, assembly GCA_035995205.1. GTDB lineage: Bacteria > Acidobacteriota > Thermoanaerobaculia > Multivoradales > UBA5704 > DASYKS01. Next base: position 147,376 of record DASYKS010000041.1, on the reverse strand, counting down.
ACGTTGTCGTAAATCAAGAGCGAAGGACTTTCAAATAACTCATGGAGAACTCTCTGGCCACGAGCGAATGCGGAGCTGTTCTCGTCAAGGTTTAGCTCAAGATGTGCTGCCACAACATCAATTAGATCGAGAGGAAAACCTGTCGAAAAATCGATCAAGAAAGTTCCTCCAGGGTAGCGATCTCTTTTGCGGCGAGCATATTCGCGAGCAAGTTCCGATTTGCCCACTCCGGAGATACCACGAACGACAACCTGGCTTCTACGTGACGGCATTGCGAAAACTGATGCGATCGTAGAAATCAAACCCTCACGGCCAACGAAAGCTTGCTCGCCAGGCTGGATATTGCTCTTGATTCCGCTAAGCCGCGCCTCTGCAAATATCGCTCGGGGAGAAGATTGGGGCTCAGACCCGGTATAATTCGACGGCAGATGGCGTGCAACCGAAAATCTCCCCTCTGAAGTTGGTTCTTCAGGAAAGATTCCTGCGTCCAGAACCCAGGCCGGCATCGGGCGCTCCGTATACCGAATGGGCCAAACCACTGCCTCCCCATCCTCGACCCGAACATACATTGCACTTTCGATTCGGTCACCACCCGTGCCAAAGGCACCGGCTGCAAAGTGGAGAGCCCAACCTTCAGCGGTTTCGACACCCTCATTCTCTGTCTCATGAAGGTGACCGCGCAGAACAAAGTCGACGCGGCTCTGAATTCGCGAGCGGACCTGCGCCCTTTCGACAGGACTCAACCAGCTGAGAGGGTGATGAATCAGTGCAACGTTGAGAGCGGCGTTCAGACTACCGAGCTTGTCGAGAGCTGCCGTCAAACAACGACGTCCCACAAAGAGCTTCTCGTGGTCGTAATCATCCTGACAGAAGAGCGAGCTGTTGATCGGCAGAATGCCCAACCGAACACCGCCTGCTTCGAACGACTCGACCGGCCCACAAGTCGAATCTCTTGGGTGTTGGCGAATTCCTTCGAAAAACTTGTCGTACCACTCTCGATAAGCCCTGAGCTTAGAGTTCAAGTGTGGGTGCGGCGCGCTTGGACCGAAGTACGCGTCTGCTTCATCCTGCGTGGAGAGTGTTCGCGCGAGGCCGCTGGCGAGTCTCCGGTCTACATCGTGGTTCCCTGGAATCACAAATAGACGCTTCCTATCCAAACCTGCGGCCTTGAGCAAAGCGTCGAAGAACTCAGTCGCCCTTTCGTACTCACTCGGTTGGCCGGAGTTGGCAATGTCGCCCGTTGCAAAGATGATGTCCGGCCTTCGTCGCCATTGATAATACCGAGTCACTGAATCGACGAGCGCTCTCGAGACCTCTTGCTGGTCATAGGAATCCGTCGCCTTGAAATGGAAGTCGGAGAGGTGAAGCCAAGTCAATGACATGGTGCCTCTCCGAATCCCATCCAGCGCATGCTTGCAGGCTTCTCAATTCTCACAAGGCTGTGCATTTCTCGGCTCAACCCACGACTTCGCCAACCCTGACCGCTGGGTCGCCAAGCACAGCAAAACCTCGCGCGTCGTTCGTAGTTCGCCAGAGATTCGCGTAGGCCTCCAGATCGCTAGGACGGAAAAAGGCACGGTCCTCCCAAAGGTTATGCAGGGTCGCCGCGACATCTGCGTAGTAGGCGCCCATCCGCTCCATGGCCCATCCAATCGGGTAGCCATCTATGAGGAGTTTGAGAACGGCGTCGTAAATCTGGACGTGCCCCCCCTCACCATTCCAGCTGAACGAGTTGGTCCAGGCGCGGTCCACGTGACTGACGACCGCGAGCGCGCCAGCCGCAAGAAGGCTTTGGGGGAGGCGCGCAACGAAAGGCTCGCGGGCGATGGGCTTCTGTGTCAACGCCACCTGTTCGAAGGAGTCCACCTCAGGAGTGCCGCCTCCGAAGCAAGAGAAAAGGAACGCGATCATTCCACGTAGATTGGCTCGCGCGGGCAGGTCGGCGGCGGCGAAATAGTGCTCGCGCCGCACCAGAGCGCTAGGTCCCGGCCAATCCTGGCAAACCAAAGCACCTTGCTCTGTGAGCTGCCGAGGATCTTCGTTTGGAAAACCAATCCCGTGGCCCGCTGCGAACAAAATCGCAGGGCGTTCGTTTCCAGAAAGCAGCTGAATCAATCGATCGCGACTCGCCTCCGGGGCCTCGATCGAACGGATTCGCCAGCTTGGGCGCGAACGGGAAAGCGCTGCGCGCAACGGCGCCACGAGCTCCTCCGAAGTTCGACGGGTCGCGTCGTCGCCATTGTTTGCAACCGAAAAGAAGGCCAGCTCCGAAGCACGCCGGCCGGCTCCGCTCTCGGCGGCTACTACTGCCTCGGCATAGGCTCGATAGTTGGCGGCTGTCTCGAAATGGAGACGGCCGACTGCGTACTGAACGTCCAGTTCACCCTGTATGCGGAATGGAATTTGACGGGGGTCCCCCACCAGCATCAAGTAGTACGGAAGGTCACGATCGCCACCCAAAGCACCGAGCTTGATACCAAGTTCGCGCGAGAGCGCAGGGCGGGTCACTCCGCCAGGTACCTCGATTTCTCGATATCGATCCTTTGCTTGTTCCCGCCTCTGGTCCAGGAGCGGGGCCAGGGCGCGCCGAACATCGGCAGGCGTCCCCTCGGCAAAGATCACTCCCCAACCGGTCTCAGCAAGATTGCCGGGGTCTTCGACGTCGACGCTTGGCGCCCGATGCGGGTCGCGCTCCGCCAGGCCTTCGGACCATTCCGCGACCAACTCGCGGAGTTCTTCGTCGAAGCCTCCGCCAACCGCGATCCGGCCGAGCTGTTCTTCAGTAAGGCGGGGCAGGAGGTAGCCTCCTGTGGCACCGTTGAGTCCGTTTGTGGCAACCCACGGAGAGACAGGACTCGCCACACTCGACCGTGCAAGCAAGGGTTCTATCGAGGGCGGCGGCTCGACGTGCGGCGCGGGAAGATCGATGTCTCCCCGCGGATCCAGGTTTGGGCCCCCGACGTTCCTCGCCTCGATACTATCGTCGCCGGTTGTCGATCCGCCCGGGCGCCACTCTCCGACGAAGGTGAACGCAGCCCAATGGTAGGGATCTCGCCAGCGATCACTTCGCAGGAGACCGAGCTGAGCCGCCCGGAGCGCCGCCGCGGGGGTTTTCCCCCCGCGAAGAAGATAATTGTAAAAACTCGCCATCAACTCGGCGGTTCCTTCATCCTCGACCGACCAGTGGCTGACAACCAGCCGGGGGGTACCTGCGGACAAGAAGGCACGGGCAAGACTGACTTCCCCTTCGCCAGCAACTTCGGGACCGGTACCCGTCCGACAGGCCGAGAGGACCACCAGTTCAGCAGCAAGGTCGAGGTCATAAACATCTTGGAGACGAAGGAATCCATCGATCGGATTCCCTTGGCGATCCACCCGGGAAAAGGCCAGACCTGAGAGCTCCGGGTGGCGGGGATGAACCAAACCATGCGTGGCAAAATGGAGGTACCGGTATTTCTTCAACCGGTCTCCCAGAACCTCTGCCCGATTGGCCTTCAACCCTTCGAAGACGGTCACCCGCTCAGGTGCCAGAGCACGGATCGCCTCCGCTTCCCGGCGTGTCTGGAGGAGGCGTGGAAACTCCTCACCGTCGAATTGCCGAGCGGACGCGGCTCCGCCCTGCGCAGAACCCGACCGTCCTGCGCTCGGCCAACGCGGATCGGACGACGAAAATACCGGATCGTCAAATACCGCGATCCCCCCGAGAGGTGGCAAGCGCCGAGCAGATCGCTTCCGGATCTCCGAGAGAACAGATGCTGAAGGGAGCTGGATCACCTCGGCCCGCTCGATCAACCAGTGCGGCTCACCTTCTTGATCTGCAGCGGGATCGGGCAAGGCAGCAAAAGGAACCCGCTGAAGAGCGCCGTCCGCGACGATCACAAGCCGTCCCGCAGCGATCGATCTCCCGGCAGGTGCAAGAATTCGCGCTGAAAGCGCCTGGCCGGCAAGCCGCTGCTCCGCGCCGCCTGAGGGATCAGGGGATGCCAAGAGGCGGGCATAACGGGAGGCGATTTCCTCGATCTTGGCGCGAGGTCCGAGCGTAAAGCTCGAGAGGTCGCCTTTGGAGACCACCCAAAGAAAACTCTTTTCACGACCGAGCGAATAAACGAGCAAGCGATCGTCCGAACCGAGCAGCGCGCGCATCCCGGCAAAGTCGAGCGGTTCAGGGGCGAAGCTCGAACTGCGCGGATCCGACAGGCGAATCTCGGCGCGGATTTCGCCCAAACGAGCGATTCTTCGGGCTTGGAGTGAATCGACTCTCGCAGCGACCTCCGGCTCGGAGCTCTGGGTCAGGATCTGCGCGCGCTGCCCCTCGAGTCCTTCAAGCTCACTGTGAAGCCGTTCTTCCTCAGCGAGAAGGTTTGGGGGAACACCGTGACGAATCCCAATTCGCGATTCGGCGAGAAGGTCTAAGAGCTCACGCGCACGCATTTTCTCGGCCGCGCCGAGCGCGAGGGCCGCCTGGTCGTTTTCCGGCCCGGCCAAGAGCATCCGGAGTTCTACCTCCAACTCCCCGTATTCCCGCTTGGAGCCAAAGAAAGAGGTCCGCAGATCGAAGTTCGCAGCCGTCGTTCGGGACCGCTCGACCTCGGCGAGCGACCCCTCAATGGCCTGGAGAGCTTCTGTGATCTCCCCCTTTCGGCAGAGCGAGCGCGCGAGGCCGAACCGATTCGAGGCCACTCCGCCTCGGTCGCCGAGCCGTTCGAAAAGCGCGATCGCGGCGAGGTGTTCCTCGATCGCCGACTCGGCGTCTCCCTTCTCGAAATGGTATCGGCCGAGGTTCATCGAGGCCAGCGCGTCGTGAAAAGTGTCTCCCCGGCGGCGTGCGATCTCTTGCACTTTGTCGAACTGCGCGCGGGCGCCTTCGAGGTCTCCCAACTTGAGCAGCGCTGTGCCAAGGCTTGACCGAGTGGCAATGGCGCCGCGCGCGTTGCCGAGTTCCTTGAACAGACCGAGTGCCCGCTCGAGAAGGGGGCGGGCCGCCTCAGGTTGCTCCGCGCGCAGGTTGGCCGCACCCATCAGGAAGAGCGCTTGGGCTTCGAGCTCGGGACGCTGGGCCGCCTTGGCCAGGGCCAGCGCAGTGTCGAGCTCGGCGCGCGCAGGCACAAGCTGATTTCGGGAGATACGAAGCTCGGCCAACTGGATCAAAGCAAACGCTTCGTTTCCGGAGGTCTCAAAACGCTGAGCCAGAACCCGCGCCTCATCGAGCGTCACCGCGGCCTCGTCGAGCTTTCCCGAACGAGTTTGGTCAATGCCGAGGTCGATCAACGACACGACGGTCCCCTCGAGATCCAGGATCTGGCGAAAGAGGTCTAGGGAACGATGGTGCATAGCCTCCGCCTCCCCAAAACGGGCAACCTGACGATAGGCCGCACCGCAACGGTTGAGGGCAGCAGCTTCCTCGAACCGATCGTCAAACTCGGCAAACATCTTGATCGCCGATTCGAAGGCTTCGATCGAACGTTCGGGCCGCTCGAGGTCGAACTCCACCCAGCCTAGGCGAGACAGAGTTGCGGCCTGACACGGGCGATCTCCTGTCTCCCTGTAGATGGCGAGCGCCTTTTCGTAGCTCGCAAACGCGTCATCGAGCTTCCTCTCCCGGCGATGATTTTCCCCTCCGGCGAACTGAAGAGCCGCTTCCGCAGTCCTTCGATCGATTGCGGTGGCCGGGCGCTTCTCATGGAGAAGGGCAACGACCTTCTTTGACTTCCCTATAGGAGCGGCGACGACTTCAAGGCGATACTCGCCTGTCGTATTGGCCAGGGTAACCAAGATCTCCGTACCTTGGTCTCCGTTCGGGCTGTCGATCTCCGGCATGCTTTGGCCACCGTCCGGCTCGAACCAACGTAGCGCCACGTCGAGGCCGTGTTGCTCGACAATCACCTTCACGAATTCGCCCGCAGCAAGTGGGACCTTCAGAACCTGGGTTTCATTGGGTGAGATTTCGAACTCGACCGGTTTCCCCTGCTCCAACGTAATCGGCCCCTCGCTCATGCTCTTCTCCTCCACCTTTGGTCGTGAGCGGTCATCGCAGCCCTGACTCGCAAGCGCGAGGAGAACTGCCAGCGAACATGTCGCCCGACGCCATTCAGAAGAATTCATAGACCATACCTAGCCGCGCGACGATCTCGGCAAGCGAAGTTGCCACCGAGACCGCAGTACAGGACGCTCATTCCACGAACAGTCCTTTGATCTACGCGAGAAAGCAGCTCTCCGAGGGCCATCCCTGACCAATTCCGACCTCGACGCCGACTCCAGATGTGGATAATTACCAGGACGCCGTCTGGAGCGAAATGTTTCAACGAGTCCGCGCGGCGTCCTCGTTTTCAAATCTCAGGATACGCTCGGCGACCACTTGATGGTCTGAGGCCCGGAGTAGCTGCAGTCGATAAAGCCCTGGGGACAGGATATTCCGCGCCACCGAAATCGAACGCTCATCTCCCGGGGATGCCTGTTTCGGTGGACCTACAGCAACCACCTCACCGGCCGCACGCTTCAACGTGAGCACGAGGGGGGTTTCGGTATTATCCGGTACGGCTACCGCAAGACGAACCCATTTCGCGCCGATAGGCAGCTCCAGTATCTCTTCGCCACGCGCGGTCGCGAGATCGACCGAAAAACTGGGCTCGTCGAAGAGCGGCTCGGCGGACTGCCTCTGGAGCTTTACCAACTGCCACCCCAACCCGACCGAAACCGCCAACAACGCCGCAGCCAGCCAGGGGGAGGCGCGTCGGACCAGATGAGCGATCCGCGGGCCGCCGCGCCGGTCCGCCTTCTCCGGTCGGCGCACCCGCCAATCCTCGATTCCAACTACCTCACCACTCCGAAACTCGCTCTGTTTCCCGCTACCCTCCCCCAGCCCCACCCACACCGCCCGCGCCGGGTCGAGCACGTCTTCCATCCAGTCGCGATATTCCGGGTCGCGATCGACCTCTTCGCCTATGGGGTCGGACTCGGCGGTTCCGGCGGCGAGGGCCGCTTGGAGCGCTCGGGCGGCGGCCAGGGAGTGCGGATCGAGCAGGCCGGTGCGCAGCTCGGGCCTCAAACGAGAGGCGGCGATCTCTACGGAGTGACCGCAGCGGAGGGTCAGGGGACCGGAAAGGACGTTCGACCCGAGGGCGAAATCGCGGCTGCCGGCGAGGGGCTGGACGTCGGCGGGGATCGCGAGAAAGGCTTCGGCCCGGGCTTCGAGCAGCGCCCATTCGACCGGCAACTCGGCGGTCTCGAGCAGGACGAAGATCTCCCCCGGCTCCGGGGCGCGTCCCCGGCGGCGCTCCAATTCGCGCTCCAAGGCGGCGCGGAGGCCTGCGCCTTCCGAAGGTGTCCGTGGATTCGACATGGCGGCGTCTCTCTCGTCTCTTCCGAGGGTCAGTGCGAGCCGGGCCGCGGGGTTTCGGGCCGGTTTGCATCGCGCTCGACGGACCCGACCCGCGATGCCCGGCACCCCTCGATCAGGCCGCGGAGCGTCTCCAGAGCGCCGGGGATGCGCTCGCGGGGAAGGCCGAGCCGGGAGGCAAGCTCCCGATGAGAGGGGAGGCGGTCGCCCGCGAGCCCCCCTTCCGCCGACCAGACTCGAAGATATCCCCAGAGCCGTTCGATCGTGCGGCGGCTCCGCTCGTCGCCCGGCAGGCGGGCGAGCGAGCGGACCACGCAGTCGACCAGGGCGCGGAAGGCGTCGCGCTGCTCGAAGGCGAGATCCGGCCCCGGCTCGGGATCGGCTGCCGCGAAGCGCTCCTCGCGTTGGTCGGCATCGCCCCTCTCGGAGCGGCCGGCGAGAGGCCCGGCGGAAGGGCCGGCGATCCCGAGCCGCTCGCGGGCGCTGCTAAGGATCGTCGCCCAGCGGCCGCGCACCTCCGCCTTCAACGGGTCGATCAGCTCGCGGAATTGGACCACGTCGAAGCCGTCGTCCCAGAGCTCCGGGAGCCGCCCGCGGAGGCGCTCGACCAGCGGATCTTCGCGCCGTCCGGTCGCCGTCACCAGGTCGGGCAGCAGATCGTCGCACCAGCGACCCACCCGCCCCGCAAGAAGCGCCCCACGCTCGCCGGAGGCCACCTCTTCAACACCGGAGTTGAAGGTGAGCAGGGTGTCGTTGCGAATTCGTGGATCGCCCGCGAGGACCGCCAGCTCTTTGGCTTCGACCGCCGCCTTTACCGCCCGCTGGAGAACCTGGAAGAGGCGCGCGCCCAGCGGGTCGCAATCCCGCTGGCGCTCGTAGACGAAATGCCGAACGTTCAAAAAGACCAACCCCTCGATGTCGTCCTTCACTCGTAACTGGGCCGAGAGGGAGCGCAGACGGTCGACGAAGATGTATTCGAAGCAATCGGCGAGCAATTCGTCGAGCGGCCCGCCGCCGAGCCCGGAGCGGGCCATCCCGCCCACCGTCTCGCCGTGCCACTTCTCGGCGCCGTAGATGCCGAGATAGCTCGGCGAGGTCTCCCACAGCCCGCGGCGTTTGATCTCGGTGCGGAGCGCCCGGCGCAGCTCGACCAGAACCGGCTCCACGTCGCGCTCCGCCGGGTCGGAGGCGCGCACGTAGTCCGTGAATACCCGGGACGGTTCGCCAAGCCCGCGATCTCCGCTTTCTCCCTTCAAAGTGTGTCCATTCAATCACGAAGGCAGGGCATTTTGCCGCCCTGTTTCGCCCGAAGCGGCCAATTTCCGAAAACGGCGCGTTAGAAGCGTACGGAGGCGGAAGCGGACCGCCACCGAAATCAGGGGATCCCCAAACCGCAAAACCAATGACGTTTTGCCGCGGAGCCGAAAACGGCCCGCCAAGGGGAACTCCATGTCTCGCTACGCCACCACTCTGTCCGAAACCCGCCGTAACCGCTTCTCGCTTCGCCTCTTCGCCGCGCTGCTCGCGCTCGCCCTATGCACCTTCGTCCTTCCTCCTGCGGCTTCGGCCGCGACCTGCGCCGACGCGTTCGCCAACTGGGCGACGTCCGGCAGCCGGCTGTCGTACGACATCACCAGCTCCTCCAACTTCGTCGACCAAATCGACGGATGGGACAGCGACATCCTGAAGGTTCGCCACAACGTCCCCGGTATCGTGGTCATTGGGGCGAAGGGGGCGGCGATCGAGGGCAGCCTCTACGTCTGGGACCCGATCGAGGAAGAGGAGGTTCTGGTCGGCTCCGCGACGCTCGCCGACGGTAACGGCGACTTCTACACCACGGCGGTCGACGTGGGCGACTATTGTTTCGAGATCTCCAACCACGACAGCTCGGAGGGGGAGTACGTGCTAAACATCAACTTCCTCGACGGCTGCACCTTGGGTACCCTGATGCCGAACGCCTGCGGAGGCGAGTAACCGTACCGCGCTCTTTCCCTCCCGCCCAAAAACGCCGGGGCCCCTCTCAGGGCTCCGGCGTTTTGGCGTTCGAGGGGTCTACTTCTTGAGCCCGATCTCGACCAGGCGCTGCTCCAGGAACTGGCCGGCGGTGATCGGCGGATATTTGGCCGGGTGCTCTTCAGACACGAAGCGCGGGTGGATGGTCAAGTCGGCGTTCGAGAACGGGTGGACGAAGAACGGCATCGAGTAGCGCTCGCGGCTCGTATCGCCCGGGTTGACGACGCGGTGAGTGGTGGCGGGAACCACTTCGTTCAGGTGGCGCGACAGCATGTCGCCCGCGTCGACCACGATTTCGCCGGGGCCGGTCTCGACCGCCATCCATTCGCCCTCGCGGGTGAAGATCTCCAGCCCCGAATCGGTCGCTTCGCAGAGCAGGGTGATCAGGTTGATGTCCTCGTGCGCCGCAGCGCGCACCGCGCCCGCCGGAATGCCCTGGGGCACGGCCGGATAGTGGAGAATGCGCAGGAGGCTGTTGCCGTTCACCGCCATGTCGGCGAACTGGCGGCGCGGCAGGTCGAAGTACTCGGCGAGCGCTTCAAGCAGGGTCGCGGCGGTCTCTTCCAGGCGGCGGAACAGCGCGACCGTCGGCTCGTGGATCTCGGGGATCGCCTCGGGCCAGACGTTTTCCGGATAGACCTCCTTGGCCGGGTGCCCGTCGGGCAGCGCCGCCGCGGAGTCGGGCTCCTGGCCCACGTGGTAGAACTCTTTCAGGTCCGGCGTCGGGTTGTTCTTCGCGTGCTCGACGCCGAACGGCGTATAGCCCCGGGCGCCGCCGCTGCCCCCCACGTAGCGCTTCTTGACCTCTTCGGGCAGCTCGAAGAAACGCTTCCACAGATCGTAGGTATTGCGGATCAGCGCCGGCTCGATGCCGTGCGCCTCGACGTTCAGGAAGCCGAACTCGACCAGCCCGCCGCCGAGCGTCTCGACCATCCGCGCCCGCTCTGCGCCCGTGCCCGAGCGGTAGTCGTCCAGGTTTACGCTGGGAATCTTGCGGCTGGCCATGGCGCGCCTCTCCTTCGTACTCGGCTTGGAGGATGCCCGGTGCTTCGGGCTGGGGAACGGGCGAAGTCTAGCAGGCCCGGAGCATGGGGCGCCGCCGAAGGCGCCGAAGGGTTGAGGAAGCGACGAAACCACCTCTCGCGCTAAACCCGGGCGCTCTCGGTCCGGGCGAAAGAGGCGGTCATCGCGGCGGGATCGATCTTCGCGACGTCGAATTCGACCTTGCCGGCGTCGAGCTTGATCAGGCGATCGGCCACGTCGTAGTAGTGGTCGTCGTGGCTGATCACGAACACCGTCTTGCCGCGGGTTTTGAGCTCCGGCAGCAGCTCGCGGTAGAAGATCTGCTTGAAGAAGGGGTCCTGGTCCGCGGCCCATTCGTCGAACAGGTAGATCGGCCGATCTTCCAGGTAGGCCGCGAGCAGCGCCAGGCGCTTCTTCTGCCCTTGCGACAGCTCGATCGTCGAGAGGCGCCCTCCTTCGACCCGTACTTTCGAGGTCAACCGCAGGCGCTCCAGGTAACGCAGGGCGTCCGCGTCCAGCTCGTCGCCCCTGGCGCCCGCGCCGGCGATCCGTTCGAACAGGAAGAAATCGGAGAACACCACCGCGAAGTGGTCCCGGTAGTCGGCGCGGTTGCCGTCGGTCACCGGCCGGCCGGAGAATCGGATCTCCCCCGCTTCAGGCGGATAGAGGCCGAGCAGGATCTTCGCCAGCGTCGTCTTGCCGCTGCCGTTGCCGCCGACCAAAAAGACGATCTCGCCGGGCGTAAACGAAAGATCGACCGGTCCGAGCGTGAAGCTCTCGCTCTCGCCCCCTTGGCCTTCTCCCCGATAGGTATGGCATAGGCCGTCCAGCTCGAGGGCGCCCCAGTCGCGATCGAACGCGCCGCGCCCGGCCCCCGGCGCTTCGCTCGCCTCCTGGGCGAGCGACAGACCCAATCTCTCGATCGCGCGCGCCGAGACGACGGAACGGCCGAGAAGAGGCAGCGTGCTGAGCAGCACTTCGAGCGGCGCCATCAGCTGGAACAGGACGAGTGCCAAACCGACCAGGGTCGCCTGCGGCATCTCCTGACCTCTGGGCACCACGAACACCATCAGGCCGACCAGGATGAAGAACAGCACCTGCCCCCAGCTCGAAGCCAGGGCGAACAGGATGCCGCCTTTCTTCGCCTCGCGCTGCATCGCCTCGGTGTTGGTCTCGACGCCTTCGAGATACGCCTCGCGCCGCAGGCGGTGCATCTTGAGCTCTTTCGTCCCTTCGGTAAGCGCGCGCAGATTCTTGAGGAACTCGTCCATCTCTTTGCGGACGCGGCCGAAAAAGACCATAGCCCGCCCGACGGGAAAGTGATAGGTCGTAACGCCCAAGACCAGGAACAAGATGACGTAGGAAAAAGCCGTGGGCGACAGCCAAGCGATGTAACCGAGGCAACCGAGGACGACCGCGAGATGCATGAACAGCACAGGCAGCTGCGCCAACGCCTCGACGATCTGCGCGATGTCATTGGTCAGCACGGTCATCAACCGGTGCGGGCCGATGCCTTCCAGCTGGCGCAACGGCGCGGCCAAAACCCGCCGGGTCAACTGCAGACGCGCCTGGAGCAGGCTGTGCTGCGACAGCTGGAGCAGAAGAACCTGAGACGCCATGCGGAAGGCCGGCAACATCGCGCACAGAGCGACGAATCGCCAGCCCAAGCCGGAGCCCGGACCGCCGCGCGAAATCGCGGTATTGATCGCGACCACCAGGGCCGTGCTGGCGAGCCCGCTCGCGACCCCCGCGAGCATGACTCCGACCATCAAGGGAACGGCGAACGGCACGCCGCGCGACAGGCGGCGGATGAACGCCAGGAGGACGAGCAGGTCAGCCATGCATGGGTGCGGCGCCCGGCTGGCCGATCGATGTAAGGGACGGTTTGCCTACCGGGTCAGTCATGACGGAACTCCGTGAGGAAGGGGGGCGGAAGGGTTCATCCTGTACTAGTGGGGGCAATCTCGGCAAGCGAGACAGCGGCCGGCCGCGGCGCGGCGCTCGAGTCAATTGGCGGGCGCCCCTTGCGATTGTCCCGTTCTGACCTTCTTCCGGCGCGGACCGCTACAATCCCCGCCATGGACTGGAACGCTCGCTACCGGACCACCGGCTCGCTCAACCTCACTCTTTCCCCCATCGGCAAGCTGGTCGGCACCAATTCGATCTCGCGCCCGGCCCAAGAGGTCGATCTCGACGCTTTGCCGGTCCTGATCGCGTTCGCCAAGGGGGACAGCCCGCGCGAGGTCTTCGGCCGCCTGGCCGAGGAGTGGGAGGTCGAAGAGGAGGGCTTCGGCGCCGCGGTCGAAACGCTGATCGAACAGAATCTGCTCACGCCCGACGGCGAGGCGGCCGCCGCGCCAACCCTTGCCGCCTCCGGTTTCGCCTCTCCGCTGTCGCATCACCACATGCTCAAGGACGAGCTGCGGGTCGACGCCTACCGCGCCGCGATCGAACGCCATTGCCCCGGCCGCAGGGTGGCGGAGATCGGCTGCGGCACGGGGGTGATGTCGCTGTTTGCCGCTCGCGCGGGGGCGATCTCGGTCGATGCGATCGAGGAAAGCATGATCGCGGACGCCGCCGCGGAGCTGTTCGCGGCGAATCCCTGCGGCGAGAAGATCACGCTCCACCGGGGCAACAGCCGGGACGTGCAGCTCGCCGGCCAAGCGGAGGTGCTGATCCACGAGCTGTTCGGTACCGATCCGTTCGAAGAGAACCTGCTGCCGGCACTCGCCGACGCGAAAGCGCGGTTCCTGGCACCCGACGCGCGATTCCTGCCCGCCCGTCTGGAGGTCGCTTGCGTGGGCATCGACAGCGCGGCAAGCGGCCTTCAGGACCCCGCGAAGATCCGTACCGATGCGCTCGGCTATGCCGCGCGATTCGGGTTGGAGATGGAGCCTTGGCTCGGCCGGCTGGCCAAGCTCGATCCGCAGGCCACGCGATCGATGGCACGCGAGCCGAAGTTTTCCGTGCTCTCGACGGAATGCCCCCTGTTTTCGCTCGATTTCGCCACCGACGACCTCGCGGCTCCGCCCCAGACGCCGGAGCCACGCCTCTTGATCCAAACCGCCGGCAGGCTCGGCGCCCTGGTGGTCTTCTTCCGCGCCCGGTTCGACGACGAGATCGCAATCTCAACCGCGCCCGACGCGCCCGCCACCCACTGGGGTCACGACATCCGCATCCTGGCCGAGGCCCGCGAGGTCCACCCGGGAGACGAGATCCCGCTCGCCGCGACTCTAGAGGGCAACTACGGCCGGCAGAAGCTGAAGCTCACCGTGGCCTGAGCCGCTTGGGGCCGGCCGGACTACCCGAAGCGCCCGGTGATGTAGTCCTCGGTCTGTTTCTTCATCGGGTTGATGAACAGCCGGCCGGTGTCGCCGTACTCGATCAGCTCGCCCAGATAGAGGAACGCGGTGTAGTCGGACACCCGCGAGGCTTGCTGCATGTTGTGGGTGACGATCACCTGGGTGTACTGGTCTTTCAGATCCTGCATCAGCTCCTCGATCCGGGCGGTGGCGATCGGATCGAGCGCCGAGCAGGGCTCGTCGAGCAGGATCACCTCGGGCTCGACCGCGATCGCCCGGGCGATGCACAGGCGCTGCTGCTGGCCGCCCGACATGCCCAGCGCGCTCTCGTCGAGCCGGTCCTTCACCTCATCCCAGAGCGCGGCGCGGAGCAGGCTCTTCTCGACGATCTCGTCCAGATCGGCCTTCTTCTTGATCCCCTGGATACGCGCGCCGTAGGCGACGTTTTCATAGATCGATTTCGGGAACGGGTTCGACTTCTGAAACACCATGCCGATGCGCTTGCGCAGCCGGTTGATGTCCAGGTTCGGGTCGTAGATGCTCTCCCCCTCGAAGCGGACGTCGCCTTCCGTGCGCACGCCGTCGACCAGGTCGTTCAGCCGGTTGATGCAGCGCAGCAGCGTCGATTTGCCGCAGCCGGACGGGCCGATGAACGCGGTGATCTTCTTCGGCGGGATCTCCAAGGAGATCTCCTTGAGCGCCTTCTTTTCGCCGTACCAGAGCGACAGGCGATCGACCTCCAGAATCGGATCGTCGACCTGCGGCCGCAAAGCGAGATCGCGGTCGGGGGCGCCCGGTAACGGTCTTACGGCGGCGACCTCGGAGGGGCTTGGGGCGAGCTCGGGCATCCGCTCTCTCCTCGAAATGACTTCTGGGGCGACGACGGTGCCGATCATACGGCGCTCCCGGCGTACTTCTTGCGCAGGTGATTGCGCAGCGCGATCGCGGTCAGATTCATGATCGTCACCACGACGATCAAGAGCAAGGCGGTGGCGAACACCAGCGGCGTCGTCGCCTCAATGTTCGGGCTTTGAAAGCCGACGTCGTAGATGTGGAACCCCAGGTGCATGAATTTGCGCTCGAAATGGACGAACGGCGCATGGCTATCGACCGGCAGGGCGGGAGCGAGCTTGACCATGCCGACGATCATCAGGGGCGCCACCTCGCCCGCGGCGCGCGCCATGGCGAGGATCATACCGGTGAGAATGCCGGGAGCCGCGGCGGGCAGGACCACCCGCCAGAGGGTCTCGAACTTGGTGGCGCCGAGCGCGAGCGACCCTTCGCGGACGATCCGCGGCACGGCGGCGAGCCCCTCTTCCGCGGCGACGATGACGACCGGCACGGTGAGCAGCGCAAGCGTGAGCGCGGCCCACAAGATTCCGCCGGTACCGAAGGTCGGCGCCGGCAACGATTCGGGAAAGAAGATCCGGTCGATCGAGCCGCCGATCAGATAGACGAAGAAGCCGAGACCGAAGACGCCGAAGACGATCGACGGCACGCCCGCGAGGTTGTTGACCGCGATGCGCACCATCCGCACCAGCGGACCCTGCTTCGCATACTCCCTGAGGTAGAGCGCCGCGAGCACTCCGAGCGGCACGACCGCGAAGCTCATCAGGAAGACCATCATCACGGTGCCGAAGATCGATGGGAAGATGCCGCCCTCGGTGTTCGACTCGCGCGGATCGTCGGCGACGAAATGCCAGACTCGTTGAACGTACAGCACGCTCTTGGCGACGCCGCTCATCGCGTTCGGCCGGATCGCGGCGACGATGCCGGAGAGCGGAATCTCCTTGGTTGTACCATCCACCGCTTCGAGCACCACCGTGTCGCGTTCGAGGGTCTCGCGCATCGCCGAGAGGCGGTCGGCGAGCTTCTGATACTCGGCCTCGCGCTCCGCGAGCTCCTGGTCGAGCGAGGCGACGCGGCGTGCCTTTTCCGCCGGGGGGAGTGGTGAAAGATCGAGCTTCTTCCGGCCCAAGCGAAGCGCTTCGATCGCGGCGTTGATCTCGCCGATGTCTCCCTTTTCGAGCTTCTCGACCTCTCTGCGCTCGGCGACCTTCTTTTCGTGCAGTGGTCCGAACGCATGCCATGAAGCCTCCGGTCCGGAGGCCGCGACCTTGCCGCCGACGTGGATCTCGCGGATCGAACCGTAGAAGTTGCCGTATTCGAGCCGCTCGACGAGCAGCGCCTCGGGAGGCGCCGCGATCGAGGCAATGTCCTTCCGATCGATCCAGGCGAAGTCGAGCCCGGCGAGATCGCGGTTGCCGGTCTTCAAACGCAGGCGGTCCACCCCAGGTCGCTCCCCTTCGGTCGGGCGCTTCTCCTGTTCCCAGACTTCGCCCAGGATTTTTCGGCCGTCCTTCATCGTCAGCTCGGCGAGATCGCGCTGCCAGAAGTACCGGCCGCCGTTCCAGGCGAGCAGGGCGAGAATGCCGACCACGAGCAGCAGATTGAGCGCGAGCGCACCGCCGCAGAGCGCGGTGAACGAATCCCCGAGCATGTCGGAACGGCGTCTTGCCGGTTTGGATTTCGGGCGGCTCATAGTCTCGCTTGGGCTCTAGAGCTGCGAATACCGTTCGCGCAGCCGTTGCCGCACGACCTCGGCCAAAGTGTTCACCAGAAAGGTCATCGCGAACAGGAGCAGGGCGGCGAGGAACAGCGTGCAGTAAAGCGAGCCTCCTTGGGCCGCCTCGGGGATCTCGACCGCGATGTTGGCCGACAGGGTGCGGAAACCGTTGAACGGATTCCACTCCAGGATCGGCGTGTTGCCGGTCGCCATCAGCACGATCATGGTCTCGCCGACCGCCCGGCCGAAACCGATCATGATGCCGGAGAAGATCCCCGGCGAAGCGGTCGGCAGGACCACGCGGGTCACCGTCTGCCAGCGGTTGGCGCCGAGCGCCAGCGACCCCGCGACCAGGTTCTGCGGCACGTTGGAGAAGGCGTCCTCGGCGATCGCGAAGATGATCGGAATCACCGCGAAGCCCATCGCGAGACCAACGATGATCGCGTTCCGCTGATCGTAGGTCCAACCGGTGGTGTTATGGAGCCAGGTCTGGAAATTACCGGAGAACGCGAGCCGCTCGAACGGCTTGGAGAGCGCGTAGCAGAGGCTTAAGCCGCCGAGCAGCGCGAGCGCGTAGAGACCCGCTTCGCTGCCGGCCCGAAACCGGTTGCGCAGTTGCAAGGGCACCAGGTGCCAAAGGCTCCCGGTGAGCCAGACGACGGCCGGAAGGATCACGAACGCCAGGAACAGGGCCGGCAGTACCTGCTCGATCCGCGGCGCGAGCCAGAGCCCGGCCAGGAAGCCGAGCACCACGCTCGGGAGAGACGCCATGATCTCGATCACCGGTTTGAGCACCCTTTTGTACGCCGGGTGCATGAACTGTGAGATGTACATCGCGGAAAACACGCCGAGCGGGATCGCCAGCAGCAGCGAGTAGAGGGTCCCTTTGAGCGTGCCGACCAGCAGCGGCACAAGCGAAAGCTTGGGCTCGAAGTCGTCGGTTCCCGACGAGGACTGCCAGACGTACTGGGGCTCGCCATACCCCTCGTACCAGATCTTGCCGAACAGCGCCCGCCACGAGATCTCCGGATGCGGATTGAACACCGACAGCTCCGCGAGCTTCGATCCGGCCGCCAGGACCGCGCCGTCGGCCTTCGGGCTGAACGCCAGACCCGTCGGCCGCTCGAACGGCCCGCGGCCGAGCCAGAGCGTCCGCTCCGAGGTGGACCAATAGAGACCGAGATGGCCGCTCTGGTCGGCGGCGAGGAAACCCTTGCCTCGACCGGACGGGGCGAGCAGGCGCACGGCGCTCGGCAGGGGCGGGAAATCGCGCACCCGGGTCAGGCGCGCCTCTCCGTCTTTCTGCTCGACCGGAAACCAGACCGAGACCGCGCCGTTGCCCTGGCCCACGACTAGCGACCGGCCCCCGATCAACGGCGACAGCGCGGTGATCCCGGAACGGCCGGCCGCGGCGACCCCCGCCTCTCCGAGCTGCGCGGCGTCCAGCCGCCACCAGAGCAGGCCGCCGTCCGCGGCGCCGCCCCAGAGGTTTTTCTGCTCCTCGTCGAACACCAGCGCGGAAAGCGGCCGGTCGAGCTTCGCCTCGCCGCGATCGACCGATTCGCTCGTCTCGCCGGTGATGCCGTTGGTCTCGACCGACCGGCGGGTGACGACCAGCGTACCGTCGGCCAACTGCGCCGCGGCGATCGCGCCGCCATCCTCCCCCAGCTGCGCCGCGAAAGCGCGCAGCGGCCGGCCGAGAGGGTCCATCGGCAGGAGGATCGGCGGATCGAGCCGCGGCGCGGTCTTTCGCTCCGAGCCGTTGGCGCCTCCGAAGGTCACGTCGAAACCGACCGGCACGATCGCGACCCGGCCGTCGGCGAGCGCCGCGGTGAGCGCCCGGCCGCCGGGGGGAGACGCGGCGGCGGTGACCGCCACGATCGGCTCGGCGATCGGCCGTTCGGCTTCGAGCGCGCCGCTTTCGGCCCGGACCGCGACCACCCGGCCATCGGCCGAGATCGCGGCGACCAGCTCACGGTGCTCGTCGGTGAGCGTCGCGGAAAGCGCGGCGCCAAGGACCTCGGCGGTACGCTCCGGCGCCACCCGAGGCCGGGCGAAAATCGGCCGGATCTCGGCCAGGATGAACACCAGGATGCCGAGAATGCTCGCGATGATCGCGATGCCGCCGGCCGACACGACCCAGCGCGCGGCGCGATCCCCCCAGAGCCGGCGCTTGGAAGTCGGCGCGGGCAGCAGGCGGGGATGGACCACCCGGCGCTTCGATGCCGGAGAGGAGGGCGGCTGGGCGAGTGCGGGCTCGGACATGGGGAATGTCGAATGGCGAATCAGAAATCAACAATGGCGAAACGAACCACGAACCGAGAAGATCTACTTCTCGATTCGTGATTCGACATTCGTCATTCTTTTACTTGACCTTCCCGAGCTCCTGCGACGCAACCGCGGCCTTGAGCGGCAGGAAGCCGTCCTTGACCACGATCTGCTGCCCTTCCTGGGAGAGTATGAACTTCACAAACTCGCGAACCAGCGGATCGAGCGGCTTGTTCGGAGCCTGGTTGATGTAGACGTAGAGGTAGCGCGAGATCGGATACTTGCCCGAATAGACGTTCTCCGCGTCGTCGCTGAACACCGCGGCGGCCGTCTTGCCCAACGACAGCGCTTTGACCCCCGAGGTCTTGTAGCCGATGCCGCTGTAGCCGATGCCGAACCGGTCGGCCGAGATGCCCTGAACCACCGACGCCGAACCCGGCTGCTCTTTGACCGTGTCCTTATAGTCGCCCTTGCACAGCGCCACTTCCTTGAAATAGCCGTAGGTGCCGGAAGCGGAGTTTCGGCCGTAGATGCTGATCGGCTGGTTCGCCCACTCGCCCGTGGCCCCCAGATCGCCCCACTTCGCCGCGTTCTTCTTGCCGCCGCAGGCGCGGGTCTTTCCGAACACCATGTCGACCTGTTGGATCGTGAGGCTCTGGAGCGGATTGTCCTTGTTGACGAACACCCCGATCCCGTCGAGCGCCACCCGGATCTGCGTCGGCTTGTAGCCGTACTTCTTCTCGAACTGGTCGATCTCTTCGGCCTTCATCTCGCGGCTCATCGGTCCGAGCTGCGAGGTGCCGGCGATCAAAGCCGGCGGCGCGGTGGACGAGCCCTTCCCCTCGATCTGGATGCGGACGTTCGGATACTGCTTCTTGAAGCCCTCCGCCCACAGCGTCATCGCGTTGTTCAAAGTGTCCGAGCCGACCGAGCTCACATTGCCCGAGACGCCGCTCACCTTCGAATATCCGGGAATCGACGCTTCGACCTTGCCGGCCTGCGCCACGACGGACCTCTCTCCAAGGAGCACCGCGAACGACGCGACGGCCACGGCCGTGGCGATCTTCGAGCTGCGCTTCATCGTCTTCTCCATTCTCCCAAACCAGGGTAGATGTGTCTTAGGTTCGATCGCGAAACGGCCGAAGCCGTTCGAGCGAGCACAAGATCGCATCGGGGTTTGGCAGGTGGGGAGCCGGGGTGTGACAGCGGTGTGACGACCCGTCGGTTGCCGAAGCGCGCGAGCGCTACGCGAGCACAAGGCGATACGGTCGTGACACAAACCGCTGCGTTCGGAGCCTGGATCAGCGATTTCCGAGCACAAGACACCGGTCGGCGAATGCAACGACGGGGTTTGCGAGCACCTCGCCCTGCTTTTCGACTTCCCCGAACCGCCTTTGCAACACAAGGAAGGACTTCGCGAACGCTGCACCCCACTGCACGGACTCCCCAGAGTGGTGCGCGGACATAAGAAAGTGGTGTGCGGACGCTATGAAGCGCTGCGCGACAGCTGGACACCGGTGCGCGGACACAAATCACCGGTGCGCGGGCGCTGTGCACTGGTTCTCGGACGCTGTGCAGTGCTTCGCGGACGCTGTCCAGTACTGCGCGCACTCGGTGAACTTCCGCGTAGCGTCCGCAAAGCACTCCGTAGAGTCCGCGCGGCGGGTTCGCGCGTCCGCAAACCGCTTCGTGCTGTCGCAACACCGGATTCCGGAACCCGCGAAGTGAATTCTCGCTGTCGCGACCCGGTGTTCGCGCTCGCCCCACCGGTCTCGGGCTGTCGCGAAGCTCGCCCGCGACGCCGAACAGTAGTGTTCCGGTCCGAACCACCGGA
This sequence comes from Thermoanaerobaculia bacterium, assembly GCA_035995205.1. Lineage (GTDB taxonomy): Bacteria > Acidobacteriota > Thermoanaerobaculia > Multivoradales > UBA5704 > DASYKS01. Next base: position 127,034 of record DASYKS010000041.1, on the reverse strand, counting down.
TTCTCGCATCCGATCAGCGGTGGCCGTGCTCGGGATTCCGCGATTCCGGTCCCATCCAGTGGCCCGTTGTAGCCGCCAACCGAATCCGGAGTAAGGTCGGGGGTGGCGCCGAGAAGCCCCTGCGGGGTCGGATTGCCACGCAGGTGAATTCAGTTCGGCGAGATCTCGTCCATCGCGTACCGGTAGATCGCGCCGCAGAAGGCGCATTCGGCGGGGATCGCGCCGTCTTCGGGGTTGCGGAGGGGGGTCACCTCTTCGCGGGGCAGACGCTGGAGCATTTCGAGCAGGCGGCCTCGACTGCAGCGGCAGCGGTAGCGGACCGGGCTTTCGTCGAGCGATTCCCAGTCGAGGCCCTCGAATAGGATGCCGAGCGCGGTGTCGAGGTTGCCGCGGCCGAGCATCTGGCCGACTCCCGGCAGGCCGGCAATGTTCTTTTCCAGCCGTTCGAGCGTCTCTTCGGCCACTCCGGGGAAGGCTTCGACGATCACTCCGCCCGCCCCTCCGATGCCGGTCGGTTCGAGCAGGACGCCGAGCAGCACCGCCGAGCGGGTTTGCTCGCTCTGGTCGAGATAGTGAGCGAGCTGGTTGCCCATCGCGCCGGAGGTGAGCTTCACCTGGCTGTCGTGGCTCGCGCCATCGGGCAGCTCGCGCACCACACGGAGGGTTCCCTGGCCGATCGCGTCCGCCACCGGCAGCCCGCCACCGGCAAGCGGCGGCAAATCGAGTTGCGGCTTGCCCACCGTGCCGCGCAGGTTCCCCTCCGCGTCGGCTTCGGCGTAGACCTTGCCGAGCGGACCGTCGCCGCGCAGCTCGATCGACACCGCGCCGATCTCTTTGAGCGACAGACGGAGCAGTAGCGCGGCGCTCGCAAGCGCCTGGCCGAGCGCCGCCGTCGCGATGGGCGACAGATCGAGCCGGTCGCGCACGTCGGCGACCACCGGGCCGACGTCGACCGCCACCCAGCGCAACCAGCCGCCTCCGGCGAGACCGGAGCGAAGCGTCCCTTGCGCCCCCGCCAGGCTCATGCTGCGGCCCCCTTCGCAAGACCTAGATCCGCCGCAGCGGCAGAAGCGGCGCGATAGACCTCGCGCCAAGCGACCCCCGAAGCGAGCGCGATCCGCCGGCAATCCTCGAACTCCGGCGCCGCGGCGAACGGCCGGCCGGCGAGCCGGGCGCGCTTGACCGCGACGGGGCCGAATGAGGTCTCGACCGTGACCACCTCGCGCTCCGCCTCGATCCGCTCGGCCCGTTGGATGCGGCAGCCGAGCGAGCCGGATTCGAGCAGCAACAGCCCGGCGAGAGGCTCCAGTTGGTCGGGCCGGCAGAGCAGCGTCACGAGCGTGCCCGGCCGGTTCTTCTTCATCTGGACCGGGGTGAAATAGACGTCGAGCGCGCCCGCGCCGAGCAGGCGCTCCATCAAGAAGCCGAAGCCTTCGCCGGGCAGGTCGTCGATCTCGCACTCGACCACCGTCACCTCGGCCAGGCGACCGAGAGCCCCGAGGACGCCGAGGGAGCGCGGGCTCGAATCCGCCGTCGAGGCGCCGCTCGCCCGGCCGCGGATCACTCGAAAGACGTTCGGCCGGCCGGGGGTGTCGCGCTTGCCGAGGCCGTAGCCGATCGCTTCGGAGACGATCGAAGGAAATTCGACGTACTCGTCGACCAGCTCGGCGAGCAGCGTGGCTCCCGTCGGCGTGGTCAGCTCTCCCCCGCCGCTGCCGTAGACCGGAATGCCTGAAAGCAGCAGGGCGGTCGCCGGGGCGGGAACCGCTAGATCGCCGTGTGCCGCCGTGACCCGTCCGCCGCCGACGTTGATCGCCGAGGCGGTGATCCGCGCCGGGCGGAAATGCTCGATCGCCGCCGCCGCGCCGACCAAATCGACGATCGAATCGAGCGCGCCGACCTCGTGGAAATGGACCTGCTCGATCGACACCCCATGCACCTTCGCTTCCGCTTCGCCCAGCCGGACGAACAGCCGCTCAGCCCGCTCCCGGACCGGCGCCGCGAGGCCGCTTGCCGCGAGGAGTCCCCGGATTTCGGACAAGTGTCGTCCATGGGAATGACCGTGGCCGGGGTCGGCATGAGAATTAGAATGGCCGGGATCGTGGCTGTGCTCTTCGTGAGAGTGAGCATGCGAATGGGGAAGGTGAGGGTGCGGAGGATGGTGGTGATGCCCATGTGCCGGGCCGGTCTCGATCTCTTCCGGGTCGGGACCCTCGATCGAACGGCCGTGCTCCAGCACGCGGAAGCGAATGCCGGTCACCCCGCCGCGCACCGCGCGCCGCATCTCGAAGCCGATCCCCGGCAGCCCCAGCCGCTCGATCGTCTCGACCAGCACCTCGGGCGGCAAGCCGGCATCCAAACAGGCGCCGAGGAACATGTCGCCTGCGATCCCGCTCGCGGCGTCCAGGTGGAGATGCACGGGGGCGTCAGGGACGGAAGGGGAAGAGGCTCGCACGGACGAAACGCTACCACGGCCGCCGATCGCGGATCGACGCCCAACGCCCCGCGCCGCCGAGGATCAGGTGATCGATCAAACGCAGGCCCAAGAGGTCGGCCGCCTCGACCAGGCGGCGGGTGAACTCGTAGTCCTCCACACTCGGCGCCGGGTCGCCGCTCGGATGGGTGTGGAAGACCACGAACCCGGACGCGCCGCGGAGCAGCGCCTCCTTGAGCACCTCGCGCGGTTCGACCGAGGCCCGGTCGATCGTGCCGCGGTAGATCTCGCGCTCACCGATCAGCCGGTTGCGGAGGTTCAAGAACAGGGCGCCCATCACCTCCTGGTCGCGCTCGCTGTAGCGGAGCTGGAGGTAGCGGACCACCTCGGCCGGCCGGGTGAGCGGCTCTTCGGGCAGCTGCTCGCGGGCGAGCCGTCGGCCGATCTCCAGCGCGGCGAGCAGGCTCGCGGCCTTCGCGGGTCCTACGCCGAGTCGACGGATCTCGCGCGGATCGACGCTTTCGAGCCCCGCGAGGCCGCCGTGCGCAGCGAGCAACTCGCGCGCCACGTCGAGTGCCGAGGCGCCGAACCGGCCGGTGCGCAGCAAGACCGCGAGCAACTCGGCATCGGCGAGCGCCTGGGCGCCCTGCTCCAACAGCCGTTCGCGCGGGCGATCGCTTTCCGGCACGTCCCGCATCGGCAGGCTCGTTTGGGATCGGACGCCCCTGGGGTTTTGGGGAGAGGGAGAATGAAGTGGGTCCGGATTCTGTTTCATGCCCCCTAGGACGCCAAAAGGGGTCTTCGATCTCGATGGTTCGAGCCCTTCTGCCAAAATCCGCCGACTCTTGAGAGGAACCGCGCCCATGTCCCACTCTTCGCAGAACTTCGGCCTGCTCGACGAGGAGCACAGCCGTTACGAGACCGCCCGGGCGGTCGTCCTGCCCGTGCCGTTCGAGCGCACCACGTCATACGGCAAGGGGACCGTCCACGGCCCGGCCGCGATCGTCCGGGCGTCGCAGTCGATGGAGCTGTGGGACGAGGAGCTGGGCGACGAGCCGTTCACCCAGGGGATCGCGACCTTGCCGCCGTTCCATCCGGAAGCGTTCGAAATGGCTGAGGCGATGGCCGACATCGAGGCGGCCTGCTTTCCCCATGTCGAACGGAAAAAGTTCTTGACCGTCCTCGGCGGCGAGCATTCGCTGTCGATCGGCCCGGTGCGGGCGACCCGGCGCGCTTGGAAAGGCGAAGGGGAAGTCGGGGTCGTCCAGTTCGACGCCCACTCCGATCTGCGCGAGGAGTTCGAGGGGACGCCGTACAGCCACGCGAGCGTGCTGCGGCGGATTCACGAGGACGGTATCCCGTCGCTCGCCATCGGCATCCGCTCGCTGTCGAGCCCGGAGGCCGAGCTGATCCGGGAAAAGAACCTGCCGGTGATCTGGGGGCACCAGCTCGACCGGGCCGAGGAGATGTTGCCGGAGATGCTCGCCACCCTCCCGGAGCACATCTATCTGACCTTCGACATCGACTACTTCGATCCGTCGCTGGTCCCCGCGACCGGCACTCCCGAGCCGGGCGGCGGCACCTGGTGGCCGACGCTCCGCCTGCTGCGCCAGCTGTTCAAGACCAAGAAGGTGGTAGCAATGGACCTGGTCGAGCTGGCGCCGTTCGGACCGCTCCCGGCGAGCGATTTCGTCGCGGCGAAGCTGGTCTACAAGTGCCTGGGGTACTTGAAGGCGGCGGAGGAGGGGCGGCTGTAGTGGAGGCGCATGGGAGCGGCGTAGAATGCTCGCGTGACAGAGTTTCGGATCCTCGGCGAGATTACGAGCATCGTAACGTTCGCTGAAGAGAGCTCGATCCGGGATCTGCCCCGACTCCTAAGGCTTCACGCCGTGGCGCGCTGGCGAAAACGGAAGGGAGTGGCGACGGTAGAACTTGCCAATGGCCAGGTGAGGAGGGTCGAGCTTCATGGGTATGAGGCTCATGGAATGGGCAAAACTGAGATGAAGATCAAGTGTTACTTGGACTAGAGTCATGGAAGAACAAGAGACCTCATACGTCGTCTGCCTGGAAAATTCAGGCTATCCGGCAGCCCTGGAGCTGCGGAAGATCTACCTCCGCCTTGCCGATCCGCGAGCTGAAGAGGATGGCCTGATTCGCGTGGTCGACGAATCCGGAGAGGACTATCTTTACCCTTCGAGGTTTTTCGCCGATATCGCGGTTCCCGCTGCCGTCGAACGGGCCTTTGCAGGCGCAGGCTAGATTGAACGCCCCTACAAGCCTAAACAATGATCCGGATCCGCTGATCCAGGCCTGTAATAGAACGGCCCTTCGGGCCTAAAACACTGCCCGGACCTTCGATTTTTGGGTCGAACGCCGCCGGGATTCACCTTCACCCGCAGAGCACGCTGCCGCCATTCACGTTCAGCACCTCGCCAGTGACATGCCGCGCAAGCGGCGAGGCAAGGAACAGGATCGGCCCGGCGATGTCGTCGGCCGTCGCGATCCGCCCGAGCGGAATGCCGGCTTCCGCCTCCCGCTCGGCTTGGCCTCGTAGCGCTTCGGCCGTCATGTCGGTCACCACCCAGCCGGGCGCCACGGCGTTCACCCGGATGCGCGGTGCCAATTCCACCGCCCACGACTTGGTCGCCGCGATCAATGCGCCTTTGCTCGCGGCGTAGGCGCTGTAGCGCGACTCGCCGCGCTGGCCGGCGGTCGAGCTGACGTTGATGATCGACGGGTCGGGCGAATCGGCAAACAGCGACAGTGCTTCGCGGACCAGGAGAAACGGCGCTGCGAGGTTGAGCGCGAGGGTCGCGGCCAGGTGCTCACCAAGTTGGGCGCCGTCGAGCTTCGCGAGCGAGCCTTCCACCCAGATACCCGCGTTGTTGACCAGCACGTCGAGCCCGCCCCAGCGCTCGCGGACGAAATCGAACAGTGCCGGAATCTCCTGAGGGTTCGACAGATCGACGCCCCACGCCAGGTGGCCGAACGCGGCCGGGGCGGGCAGCTCGCCGAGCAGGCGTTCGGCCGCCTCGGCGTGGTCCCGGTATTGGACGAGAACCGCGGACCCGGCCTCGGCGAACCGCCGGGCGCAGGCGGCACCGATTCCCCGGCTGCCGCCGGTGATCAGCACCCTGCGCCCTTCGAGGCCGAGCCTGTAACTCATTGGGTTTTACGCGATCGACTCCACGATCATCGCGATCCCTTGGCCCCCGCCGATGCAGGCCGAAGCCACCCCGGTGCCCCCGCCGCGGCGCTTCAGCTCCTTGGCGAGCGTGATCAGCAGCCGCGTTCCCGAGGCGCCCAGCGGATGGCCGAGAGCGATCGCTCCGCCGTTCACGTTCAGCTTTTCGACGTCGAGATCGAGATCCTTGATCACCGCGAGGATCTGGCCCGCGAACGCCTCGTTGATCTCGATCAGGTCGAGATCGGGAAGCTCCATGCCGGCCTTCTTCAATGCGGCGCGAATGGCAGGGGCCGGACCGATCCCCATGCGCGACGGCTCGACCCCCACGACGGCCCAGGAGAGGATGCGCGCCATCGGCTGCCAGCCGCGCTCCGCCGCCCGCTCTTCCGTCGAAAGCACCATCATCGCTGCGCCGTCGACGATCCCCGAGGCATTGCCCGCCGTGACGAAACCGTCCTTGTCGAACGCGGTCGGCAAGCCGGCGAGATCCTCCATCGTGGTCTCGGGACGCATGTGGTCGTCGCGCTCGACCTTCTTGGCGCGTTTGCCCTTTCCGACTTCGAGCGGCGCCACCTCTTCGGCCAGCTTGCCGTTGCTCCAGGCGGCCCCGGCGCGCTGCTGCGAACGGATCGCGAAGGCGTCCTGCTCCTCGCGCGAGATAGAGTAATCCCGCGCCAGGTTGTTGCTGGTCTGCGCCATGTAGCAGCCGCAGAACGGGTCGTTGAGCGAAGACATCAACAGATCTTCAAGCGCTCCCTGGCCGAGCCGGAAACCCTTCCGCGCGCCGCGGATCACGTGCGGCGCCTGCGACATGTTCTCCATCCCGCCGACCAGGCAGGTCGCGGCCTCGCCGACCAAAATCGCATGCGCGCCGGAGATCACCGACTGGATGCCCGAGCCGCACAGCCGATTGACCGTCAGCGCCGGGGCCTCCTTCGGCACTCCCGATTTCAGTGCCACGTGGCGCGCGCCGTAGATCGCGTCGGACGAAGTCTGAAGCGCGTTGCCCACGAACGTCTGGTCGATCTCGGAGGGCGCGATGCCGGTCCGCTCGAACAGCGCTTTTGCCGCGTGCGCGGCGAGGTCGATCGCGGTGATCTCGGCGAAATCGCCGTTGTAAGAAATCATCGGGGTGCGGACCCCGTCGACGAGAACCAGGTTACGAATGTCCATCAAGCCTCCTCAACTCATTAGGCATCGGCCGGGGCCGAAAAGCGCGACCCCTCGCATATCCTATTCGACGCCATGGAGAAACGCCGCTCGCCCGCCCGGCGGGCCAATCCTGAGGTCAGCCCGGAAGGGTGGCTCTCGGGCGCCAGCCGCGTCCCGTCCCCCAACTGCGACGACCGCCCCTTGGGGAGCGTCGTGCGCCTGCTGGTGATCCACGCGATCAGCCTGCCGCCGGGCGAGTTCGGGGGCGAGGCGGTCCTGGACTTCTTCACCAACCGGCTCGACCCCGCCGGGCATTCCTTCTTCGCCACGATCGCGGACCTCAAGGTCTCGGCGCACTTTTTTATCCGCCGGGGCGGAGAGCTGATCCAGCTCGTCCCCTGCGCCAAGCGGGCCTGGCACGCGGGGGTCTCGTCCTGGCGCGGGCGAGACGCCTGCAACGATTTTTCGCTCGGCGTCGAGCTCGAAGGGTGCGACGACCGCCGGTACACAGGGAAGCAGTACCTGCGCCTCGCGCGGCTTACCCGCGCTCTGCAAAGCACCTACCCGATCGAGGAGATCGTCGGGCATTCGGACATCGCCCCCGGCCGGAAAACCGACCCGGGCCCGTGCTTCGATTGGCAGCGCTACCGGCGGCTCCTCTAAGAGAAGAGCTTGCCCGGATTCAAGATGCCGTTCGGATCGAAGACCTTCTTGATGCCCCGCATCAGCTCGATCTCCTCGGCGCTCCGGCTGTGGCGGAGCACCTTCTTCTTGAGCAGACCGACACCGTGTTCCGCCGAGACGCTGCCGCCGAAACGGCCGGCAAGCGAAGAGATCCGCTCGGTCACTCGATCGCAATGGGAGAGGAATTCCTCCCGCGAGACGTTCTCGGGGCGGAGGATGTTGAGATGCAGATTGCCGTCGCCGATGTGGCCGTACCAGAGGATCTCCCAGCCCGGGTAGCTTTCGGCAACGAGCGCGTCCGCCGCGGCGAGAAACTCGGGGAGCGCCGAGATGATGACCGAGAGGTCGTTCTTGTACGGCAGGCGGGGCGCGATCGTCTCGGAGATCGATTCGCGCAGCTGCCAGAGCCGGCGGCACTCGCCTTCCTCGCGCGCCACCACGGCGTCGGTCACCGGGCCGGTGGACATCGCACGCTCCAAAACCTGGAGCGCCGGAGCGAGCGCCGCTTCGTCGGGGGCCTCGACCTCGGCGAGGGCGTAGAACGGCGAGGGTTGGCCGAGGGGCGATTTCAGATTTTTTGCCGCGAGCACCGAAGCAAGCGCCGTCTCGGAGAAGAATTCGTAGGCGCCGAGCGTCACCGAGCTTCGAAGCTCGACGAACAAATCGACCAGGGCTCGAAACTCGGCCACCCCGGCCACCAGCACCGCGCGAGGCCTGGGGGGATCGGTGAGGCGAAGAGTCGCTTCGACGACGATCCCGAGCGTCCCTTCGCTGCCGACGAACAGGTGGCGCAGGTCGTAGCCGGTCGCGTTCTTCACCAGGCCGCGGTTCAGATCCAGGATCTCGCCGCTTCCGGTGACGACTTTCAATCCCGCCACCCAATCGCGCATCGAGCCGTAGCGCACGACCCGCACTCCCCCCGCGTTGGTTGCCACGTTACCGCCGATCTGCGCCGAGCCCGCGGCGGCGAAATCGATGGGAAAGAAAAGATCGCGCTCCCGCGCATAGGCCTGCACCGCGGCGGTCACGACCCCCGCCTCGACCCGCACGGTGCGATCCACGGCCGAGAAGTCCAGGATCCGGTTCATGTCGCGGAGAGAAACCACGATCTCGCGCCGCGCCGCGACCGCCCCGCCGGAGAGCCCCGTCCGGCCTCCCGACGGCACGAGGCGCAGGCGACGTTGATTGGCGAACTGGATGATGGCCGCGACCTCTTCGACCGACCGGGGAAAGACGATGGCGAGCGGGTCGGGTGGGAAGACCCGGGTCCAGTCGGTGCCGTAGACGGCACGCGAGTCCTCGTCGTCCAATACCTGGACGTTGGAGAGGAGCGCGCGAAAGGTGGTGATGACTTCTTGGGAACCGGTCGAATTCACTTCGCGCAGAAGCGTAGCACCGCCCCTGCCGTCATCCCGAGCGAGAACGAGGTCCGCGGTCCACGAGCCGAGAAGCCGCTTCCTGTTCCGTAATGGGCGGCCTGGGGGGCGTAGAGCGACTTCCTGGAGGTGCTATCTACTTAGCCAACTCATCGATCGATTGGACCTCGAAGATCCGATCCGCGATCGCACCCAGCTCGTCGACCGTGCGGATCGCTGCCAGACGCTTCCGTAGCGGCGCGGGCACCCTTCCGAAGCGCTGACGAAGCAGGCGGACCACCGTGCGGCGCAGTCGGTCGGCGGCCGCCAGCGATCCTTGCTCAATCCCTTTCTCCAGGCCCAGTTTGAGGCCTTGCTTTCGGCCCTTCTCCAAACCGGTTGAGAGCCCCTTCTCGACTCCTTTTGCTTCGATTCGATCGGCCCAGGTCATTTGCATAGCTTTCATCTCCGGAGATCTTCGGGCGCTTGCCAGAGAAGCGTACTCCTCCGCATCGCGTCCTTTCAAGGGTAGGTAGGTTTCGACACAATTCAACAACAATAACCGGTGGTGCTCGCCGATGTGCGCATTCGCGATCTTCTTCAGCGCCTCGAACTTGACCCTCGCGCGCCCGAGAGCGCCGGGTCTGGCGAGAGCCGCGAGCCCCCAGGCAAGTGGCTCCGGACGGGCGAGCAGGTGTTCGGCCGGGAGCCTCGACAGGCCAAACGAGAGATAGCGGAAGCGGGCGACTTCGAGTCCGGCCGTTTCCTCGACGTGAGTCTGCCAGACGGCTCCCGGCGGGCCGCCGCGGAGGAAGACGACCAGGGAGATCGACGCCTCCGGATAGTGACCGCGCAGGCGGATCGAGTAATCCCAAAGGCGCCGACCGATCTCCTTCCCGGCCTTCCTCTCGATCTCTACGTGGACCAAGAACTGGCATCCTCCCACCGGATCCGGGATCGCACCGAGGAGATCGACAGTCCGGTGCTCCTCCTGGGGGGAATCCGGAATCAGCTCCTTGTCGCGGAATTCGACCTCCGCTCCGGCCGGGAGCCACGCGGCGAGTTGGGCGTCCAACAGGAGCAGGAGATCCCGGAAGAACGCGCGGAACAGCGATTTGAACAGGTGATCGTGTGGGGGCACGGCGAAATTCTCCTTTCGCCGGGCTAAAGACGTAAAAGACCCCTTTCGACCTTGCACTTCGTGCCGATTCCCCCAGACACCCCCACTCGCCCAATGGACCAGGAAGTCGCTTCCTGGATCGAGGGATCCGGGGGCCGGGTGGCCTTTTATCCCTTCGCCTCAATGGGATCTGAGCCACCCAACCCACAGATTCCTCGCTCACGCTCGGAATGACGGGTCGAGAGATCTCAAAGGAGACCGTTTCTTTTTTGAGGGATGCGGGTCAACCGACCGTCGCCAACACCTTCGGACCGGAGGGCAGAGGCGAACCCGTCGCGGGCTCCAGGGTGATCATGATCGCCTTGGTCTCCGCCGGCATCGACTCGGAGGAGAGCTTCACCACTTCGCCCGGGCGGGCGGAGAAGGTGCCGCCGGAGACCGCCGTGCTCTCGCCCATGAACCAGAGCTGGTAGCCCTGGCCTGCCGGTGTCGGCTGGAGGCCTTCCACGGCGAGGACCCAGTGGCTGTGATCAGCGGCGACGAACAGGATGCCGCGGGCGCCCGGCTGGACCTGCTCTCCGGCGGGCGAGAGCCGATTGATCGACACTTCCGGGTCAGTCACCAAGGAGTACTTCTTTTCCATCTCGGAAAGTTTTCCCTGCGCCTGGTGCGCGTCCGCCACCTTCCGTTCGGCCGCCGCCAGTCTCACGTAGAGCGTCGCCACCTGGTCGGACTGCTCGTCGAGGTTACGCAGCAGGTAGAGCGACAGGCCGGCGAGCGCGAAGGCCAGAGTCGCCGCGAGCGCCAGGGGCCAACGGGAGTGGCGCCTCATCGCCGCGCGGGAGCCACTGGCCGGGGCGAACGGAACGGTCGTCGACCGGGCGGCCGTGGGAGGAGCGATCGAAGTGACGGCCGGCGCCGGAGGGATCGGCACGATCTGGGCGTGCGGAACCGGAGCCTCGCTCGGCGACTCGCCGGCCAGGGCCGGAAGTTGAATCCCGGCCGCCAAGCGCTGCCATACCCGGTCGGAGGGAGCCACAGGTTCGAGGCTCGCCGGCAGCAGGCCGAGCACCTCGACGTAGAGCCGGCGTAGCGCTTCGTCCGCGGATCCCGCCGCCGAGACGTCGCCGGACGCCAGGGCATCGAGGGCTTCCAGGATCGCCTGGTCCTCGGGATCGGCCGAATCGGGCGCCATGCTGTCGGTTTCGGTCGTCACAGCAGCTCTCGAATCTCTTGGCGAAGGTTCTTGCGCAGCTTTTTCATCGCCAGCAGCGTTCGGGTCTTCACGGTTCCCAACGGGATGCCCGTTTTCTCGGAGATCTCGCTCTGGGTGAGGCCCTCGAAGAACGCCATCTCCAGCGCTTGACGCTGCTCGGCCGGCAGGCCGAGAAGCTCGGAACGCACCCGTCCCTCTCTCTGTCGATCTAATACGTTTTCCACTCCCTCGGGAGATGTATAGGAATCGCCGGCCTCTTGGTACGCCGCTCCATGCGCCCTCTCCACCACCCGCCGGTTGCGCAGGCGATCGATCGCCCGGCTGCGCATGATCAGCACCAGCCAGGTGGAAACCGACGAGCGCTCCGGGTTGTAGCGGAGGGGCTCCTGCCAGACGCGCAGGAAGACCTCTTGCAGAACTTCCTCCGCATCCTCGACGGCGCCTAGGATCCTTTTACCCAGAGCGAGTAGATTCGGCGCATGGCGCCGGTACAGCTCCTGGAGGGCCTCCGCCTGACGCTCACCGATGCGCCGGATCAGCACGGCGTCGGACACCGGAGCGGCAGCAGTCTCGGGAGTGGCGAGGGATGGCATCAGGGAGACCGATTTCCGTCGGGCTGCGTCCGGGCAAAGGCGCTGAAGCTCCTCTTTGGCGGGGCTAGGATAGCATGCACCGCGCGAGGTAGTGGTTTCGTTGACCCCGCAGCGACTGGGCGCTGCCGAAGGCTCCCGAAGGAGCGAGGAGGTCAACGAAACCACTACCCCGCGCGAGGAAAACGATGAGCGAACCAAACCCGGACACAGTGCGCCAGCCCGCGATCCGCGTGGTGATGATGCCCAAAGAAACCAACGCTTTGGGGACGATTTTCGGCGGCATCATCCTCTCCTACATCGACCAGGCGGGCGCGGTCGAGGCGCATCGCCATGGCGCCGGCCGCCTGGTCACCGTCGCAATGCGCGAGGTGGTCTTCCATCAACCGGTCCACGTCGGCGATCTGGTGTCGTTCTACACCGCCACCGAAAAGCTCGGCCGGACGTCGGTCACCGTGCGCGTCGTGGTCGAAGCGGAGCGCCAGAGCGGACGGCAGGCGCACGTCCGGGTGAAGGTCACGGAGGCGGAAGTGGTCTACGTCCACGTCGACGCTCAAGGCCAGCCGACTCCGATCGCGCCCCCCCAACCCGACGCGCCATGAAGCCCGGGCCCGCCGGCGATCCGCCTCCCGTTGCCGGAGCGGAGAGCGATCGCCTCGAACGGCTCGTCCGCCGCTACGACGGCCTGCGCCAGGTGGTCGAGGAGATTTCTTCCGAGCTGGAGCTGCGGCCGCTGCTCACCTCGATCATCCGCCACGCCTGCGAGCTGCTCGACGCCAGGGACGGCTCGATCGGCCTGTACGACGAGCGGCGGGAGGTCTTTCGCACCGAGGCGATCTATCGCATGCCGGTCGCCGAGCTGGGTCGCGAGATGCCTTGCGGCGTCGGCCTCGCCGGGCTGGTGCTGGAGCGCCGCGCCGCCGTGGTGCTCGACCGCTACGACCAGGCGCCGCAGCCGATGCTGCCGAACCTGCCCGAGCTGGCGGCCAACGCCGTCGTCGGTATGCCGATCTTCTGGCGCGACCGGTTGATCGGCTTTTTCGGCATCGGCGCCGCGCCGCCGCGCACGTTCGATGCGAAGGACGTCGAGATCCTCGGCCTGCTCGGCCGTCATGCGGCGGTCGCGATCGAAAACGCCCGGCTCTACGAGCGGGTCCAACAGAGCGCCGTGCTCGAAGAGAGGAACCGGCTCGCCCGCGAGCTGCACGACTCGGTGACCCAGAAGATGTTCAGCCTGGCGCTGATCGCCCAGACTCTGGCCCCCGCCTGGAAGCGCGACCCGGCCGAAGGCGAGCGGCGCACGGAGCGGCTGGTCGAGCTGTCCGGCGCGGCGCTCGCGGAGATGCGCAGCCTGCTTGCCGAGCTGAGTCCGCCTTCTCCCCCGCTCGCCGACCGGGTCGGGCCGGGCGATCCCGACGCGCGGATCGAAGGCGGACTGATCGCGGCGCTGCGCAATCTCATCCGCGAGCATGCCAAGGACGGCCTCAAAGTCGCATTCCTCCTTCGCGGCTACGACGGAGAGGACGACGATCTGGAGCACACGCTCTTTCGGGTGGCGCAAGAAGCGCTCGCCAACGTGGCCAAACACGCCCGGGTCGAAGAGGCGACGCTGCTGCTCGCCCAAGAAGGGTCGCGGATCGAGATCCGGGTGGTCGACGACGGCGTCGGCTTCCACCCGAACCGCCGGAGGTCGCGACCGGCCGACGCGGCCGGCGGAGGGCTCGGAATCACCGCGATGCGCGAACGGATGGAACGCCACGGCGGTCGCCTGCGCCTATCCTCCCGGCCGGGCGGTGGAACCATCGTCCAGGCGATCGTTCACCGCGGGGAGGCGCCATGAATTCACACGTCCGGGTCCTGGTCGCCGACGATCACGAGATCGTTCGCGAAGGGCTCTGCACCCTGTTTTCCGAAGAGACCGATTTTTCCGTCGTCGGCGAGGCGAAGAACGGCGAGGAGGCCGTGGCTTTAGCGCTCGACCTCTCTCCCGACGTCGTGCTGATGGATCTGATGATGCCGAGGCTGGACGGCATCGAAGCGACGCGCCGCATCCTCGCCAAGGCGCCGGGCGTCCACGTCCTGGTGCTCACCTCGTTTGCCGACGAGCCCCACGTGCGCCGCGCGATCGCCGCGGGAGCCCATGGCTTCCTGCTCAAGGACGTCCTCAAGGAGGAGCTGCTCCGCTCGATCCGCGCCGTCGCGGAAGGGCGCCCTGCGCTCCACGCCGAAGCCCAGCGCCACCTGATGCGCCGCGTGGCCGGAGGCGGCCGGCCGGTGGCCGAAGAGCTGACCGAGCGCGAGCTGGCCGTCATTCAACTGATCGGCCGCGGCCGATCGAACAAGGAGATCGCCAAGGCCCTCCATCTCTCCGAAGGTACCGTCAAAGGCCATGTCAGCGCGGTGCTCGCGAAGCTGGGAGTTGAGGATCGCACGCAGGCCGCGCTGTTTGCCGTGCGCGAGGGGCTGGTTCCGCTGCGGGATGATTGAGGGGACCGCCCGACCGGGCGTAGGGGCAGACCTGTGTGTCTGCCCTCGTTGGCTGAGGAACCAGGGCGCACACACAGGTGCGCCCCTACCCTACATCGCTGCCCCCTCGGATCGCACGTGGCCTCCCGGCAAGGGGCGCAGCAAGCAGCGCCCCTACGAAGACGCGGCGCCTCCGATACAATCCGCGCCCTATTCGTCCCCCAGGAGACTTCGATGAGCCATTCCCCAGGCAAGCACCTTTCCGGCAAGCGCATCTTTCCCGAACCGCTCACCGGCCAGGAGAGTTTGGTCGAGGTGATCGACCGGGCGTTCACCGCCTACAACGGGGCGCGGCTGCGCGAGGCGTGCGAGCTGCTGACCAGCAAGATCCTGCTGCCCGACGTCACGGTCGGGATGTCGCTTTCCGGCGCGCTCACCCCGGGGGGCTATGGCAAGTCGTGCCTGGTGCCGTTGATCGAGGCCGGCTGCATCGACTGGATGATCTCGACCGGCGCGAACCTCTACCACGACACGCATCACGCGATCGGCTTGAAGCTCCACCGCGGCAATCCGGCCTGGAACGACGTCGTGCTGCGCGAAGAGGGCGTGGTCCGCATCTACGACATCGTGTTCGACTACACGGTGCTTTTGGACACCGACAAGTTCTACCGCATGGTGATGCGCCTTCCGGAATTCGACAAATCGATGTCGACGCCGGAGTTCCACTACCGGGTGGGGCGCTACGTCGCCGCGGTCGAGGAGAAGCTCGGCCTGGTCGGCACCTCGCTGCTCGCCGCGGCCTATCGCCACGCGGTGCCGATCTTCACCTCGTCTCCCGGCGACAGCTCGATCGGCATGAACGTCGCCGAGCTGTCGCTCGAAGGATCGAAGCTCAATTTCGACATCAACGCCGACGTCAACCAATCGGCCTCGATCGTCTGGCAGGCGAAGGAATCGGGCGGCAAGTCGGCGTGCTGGATCTTGGGCGGCGGCAGCCCGAAGAACTTCCTGCTCCAGACCGAGCCGCAGATCCAAGAGGTGCTCGGCCTTTCCGAGGCCGGCCACGATTATTTCCTCCAGATCACCGACGCGCGGCCCGACACCGGAGGTCTCTCGGGCGCCACCCCGGGCGAAGCGGTCTCGTGGGGCAAGGTCGATCCGGACAAGCTGCCCGACGCGGTCGTGGTCTACAACGACTCGACGATCGTCCTGCCGCTGCTGACCGCCTACATCCTGGGCAAGGGCGTGCGCCGCGAGCCGAAGCGGCTGTACGAGAAGCTGCCGGAGTTCATGGAGAAATTGACGGCGCAATTCGCGGAGAAGCGCGAGGAGCGCATCGCCGAAGGGAAATTCGCGGGATAGGCGGGTCTCAATGGGGGCGCACACGCAGGTGCGCCCCTACAAAACCGTCGCCGCCGTAGGGGCGGACCTACGTGTCCGCCCTCGGTGGGCGGCGCGAATTCCACCGATCGTGGCACATCCAGGGCGGCCACATAGGGCCGCCCCTACGACGAATGTGCCGACCGGCTACGCCTAATGCGGGTGGCCCAGCTCTTCGATCCGCGCCACGACGTCGCGATAGTTGCTGTTGATCCCGTACAGCTCGACGAACGTCTTGTACGCCGTGTCGCCGTCGCCGGACGAGAGGTAGGCGTTGCCCAGGTCGTAGAGCAGACCGAGCGAATCGTCCTCCGAAACGCCGGGCGCGTCGAGGCCACGGCGATACCACTTGACCGCGAGCTCGGGGATTCCCTTCTCCAGGAAGCAGAGGCCGAGGTTCGAGCAGCACGAGACCAGGAAGCTACGATCCTTGGCCGCAAGCTGGAACTCGCCGATCGCTTCGTCGATCAGACCCATCTCGCGATAGGCGATCCCGAGGTTGAAATGGGTGTCGTAGTCGGTCGACGACAGGTTCTCGGAGACCCCCTTCTTGAACCCTTCGACGATCTCTTCGAGCGTCTGCTCCGCCGGACCGGCGAGCAGATCGCCGCCGCCGACTTCGCGCTCCAGCTCCTGCTCCAGCTCGCCCGCGAGATCGAAGAAATCGTCCTCCGAAAAAATGCGCTCGAGCCGCTTGAGGGGCGGCGCCCCCTGTCCGTTCGGCTCCGCCGAGCGCAGGGCTTCCGCCTCGTCGAGCCAACTCATTCCGGTGTCGTCCAGCGCGTCCGCACTCGCCGAAAGCGGCGGCCCGATCTCGCGCAGACCGGGAACCACGAAATCGTCGTCGTCGAGATCTTCGAGCGAGGCGGCGATGCCGCGCGGATCGAACATCTCGTTCGATGGCGGCGGCATCGCAAACGGTTCCGGCATCTCTTGGGGCGGAATCCATGCCGTTTCGGCCGCGGCGGGCAGTGGAGCGGGCGGAGGAGGAGCCGCGGCGGGCGGGGGGGATACCGCGGAAGGCTTCGCCGCCGGGGCGGGTCGCCGGCCCGGCCGGCCTTTGCCTTCCGGACCGATCAGCGCGGCCAGCTCGCGGTCGATAACCTTGGAAGGCCGGGGTTTGACCACCGGCGCCGGAGCGACCGGAGGGGGCGGCGGCTCGACCACGGGCGGCTCGTCGGGCGCGAAGTGGGCCGCGATTTCTGAGCCCGGGGCCTGCTCGACCGGCGCAAGAGGCGGCAAAAGCTCCTCGAACATGCCGCCGAACTCGGCCCGCGGCAACGGCTCGGGGCTCGGGGCACGCTGCGGCGGCGCTTTGGCCTGCGGCTCTTCGATCACGATGCCGACGCTCGCGAGCTTCCTCCGCACCTGGTCCCAGACTTCGGAGGTGCGGCGACCGACCGCCCGGGCCATGTCCTGGCCGACCTCGGCCGCCGGTCCCATCCGTCCACGATCGAGGTGGAGCTGCACCAGCAGGGCGTACGCTTCGAGATGTTTCGGGTCGGCGCGCAATGCGTCGTGCAGGCGCTCGATCGCCTTGTCTTCGAGGCCGTAGCGCGCGAGCACCTCCGCCTCGGTGAGGAGATCTTCCTGCCGCTCGGGCAGCCGTGCATGCAGCCCGGCCGCGGTCCGTTCGAGCTCTTCGGCGTCGAGCCGGGCGCTCGGCGATTCGGCCGGCTGGTCGCCGCCCTCCAGCATGTCGCGGAACGGATCGACCAGCTCGAACGAGCCGGTCCGGCCCATCTCGCCGAGATCGATCTCGGCGATCTCGCTCCACGAGGCCTCGTCATCCGGCCGGGCCGGCCGGGCCGCGGGCTCCTCCAATGCCGCCAAAGCCTCGGCGAGCGGCGTGGGCGCCTCGGCGTTTTCCGGATTCTCCTCCGGGCGCGAGTCCTCCGCGTCGAGAGCCCAGGCCGGCCGGCGCGGCGCTCCGGCGAGCATGTCGGGCGGCGGCTTGACCAGGCTCGCCGGCTCATCCTCGTCCATTTCCAGAACAAAGACCTCGTCGAGATCCAGCTCGATCTCGTCGCTCTCCGGCCGAACCGGCTCGCGCGCCTGGAGCGGTTCGCTCTCCCGGTTCCACGCGGCGGCCGGCGCACCGGCCACCGTCCCCGGCATCACCTCGTCTTCGTCGAGATCGAGGTCGACCGAGAAAGGCCGCGCCGCCACATCCGGCTCAGGGGTAGGGAGGGCGGTCGCGGTAGTCGCCGGGGGCGCCGCGGCCGGACGGGCGGGAGGCGCTCCGGGTACCAGCGGATGGATACCCGAGAGCGTCCCCTCGCCGCCGATCAGGCGCGCGATCCGCTCCGCGTCCGGGTTGCGCTCGATCGCGAGCGACAAGAAGCGTGCCGCGGCAGCCTGCCCGCCGGCCTGGCGCAGCTTGAGCACCGCGTCGGTCAGGAACGGAATGTTCTGCGCGTCGATCGCGAGCGCCCGCTCGTAGACCTGCGCCGCTTCCGGAACGTGGCCCGCCGACAGCATCAATTCGGCGATCGTGCGGTACTCGCCGAGCGCCTTCTCGTACAGCTTCTGCTGCTGGTAGATCTCGGCGAGCTTGACGTGGTGGGAGGGATTTTCCGGTTCGAGGTCGACCAGCCGGCCGTAGATCGCGCTCGCCGAGGTCGCGTTGTCGTGCTTCTGGTAGTAGTCGGCGAGCACCTGGAACTGCGTGCGTGCCTCGTTGGTCAGCCCCTGCTTGGCGTACAGCTCGGCGAGCGCCTCGTAGACTTCGAGCAGCGTCGGGTTGAGCTTGATGATCTTCTTGTAGATCGCGATCGCTTTGACGAAGAAACCTTCCTCCGTGTAGCGCTCCGCGATCTGGGTGAAGAAGTCGATCGCCTCGTCGACCCGCTGGATCCGCGCGTAAAGGTCGCCGATCCGGTTGAGCGTGTTGATGTCGTTCGGATTGTCCGCGAGCAGCTTCCGGTACTCGCGGATCGCCGGCTCGATCTTGCCGCGCGCGACGAACTTCTCCGCCGTCTGGACGATCTGATCGCGCGCCACGGCCATCAGCAGGCCCCCTCCAGGGCCAACCGAAGAGAAGACTTACGGGACGTCCGGAGCAAGCGAGCCGGCGGCGGATCTTCGAGCTCCAGCTCGGGATCGAGCTCGGGCCTCACTCTGCGGAACGTCATGCGATGCACCGGCGAGGGCCCAAGCCGGTCGAGCGCCGCCACGTGCTCGGGCACGCCATACCCTTTGTGCGCGGCAAATCCATAGCCCGGGTGGTGCTCTTCCAGCGCGACCATCCCGCGGTCGCGTTCGACCTTGGCGAGGATCGAAGCGCAAGCGACCGCATAGCTGAGCGAGTCGCCGCGCACCACCGGCAGGCAAGGGTAGGCGAGACCGGAGAGAAACAGCGCATCGATCACGGCGCAGTCGGGCGCCGGAGCCAAACCGGCAAGCGCGCCGCGCATCGCGAGGCGGGTGGCTTCGAGAATGTTCACCCGGTCGATCACGTCGGCCGAGATCGAGCAGACGCAGTAGGCGCGCGACGTCCGGCGGATTTCGCCGGCCAGACGTTCGCGTTCCTCAGGGCTGAGCTCTTTACTGTCGTCGACCCCGGGAACCAGCACCCAAGGGTCGACGATCACGGCGGCGGCGACCACCGGGCCGGCCAGGCAGCCGCGCCCGGCCTCGTCGACCCCGGCGATGCGCGCAAACCCGCAGCGCGCCAGGCGATCCTCGAAACTGCGCAGCAGCCGCAGGCGATACGCCTCGGCACACAGTTCGAGGAACGTCGGGCTCGTCCGAGCGGCCGACGACGAGGCTTTCGTCACCGCGCTCCTTTCACGCCGCGAGCCCGGCGCCTAGCCGCGCTTGTCGTCGCGACGCTCGTCGATCCGCGCCGCTTTGCCGCGCAGATCGCGCAGGTAATAGAGCTTCGCGCGCCGCACCCGGCCGCGACGGATGACTTCGATCTTGTCGACCAGCGGCGCATGGAGCGGAAAGATGCGCTCGACCCCGATGCTGCCCGACATCTTGCGAACGGTGAACGTCTCGCGCGTGCCGCCCGCGCGCCGCGCGATGACCACGCCCTGGAAGATCTGGATGCGCTCTTTGTCGCCCTCTTTGACCCGGACGTGGACCTTCACCGTGTCGCCGGGGCGGAAATCCGGCATGCCCGTGCGGAGATAGGCGCTCTCGACCTGCTGTAGCTGATTCATGTCCTCACCTCGAAACCTGCTCGTATCTTAGATGATTGCGCTCTCTGCCGGTGCTCGGCCAAGTCGCTGATTATTCTCAAAGACATCCCCCCGCGCAAGCCGCCCTCACCCCCGACCCTCCCGAAGCGCCGCCAGCTCCCGCTCCTGCTCAGGGCTCAACCGCGCTCCGGCCAGCAAATCGGGCCGCTTCTCCCACGTCGCCTTGAGCGCCATCCGCTCCCGCCAGCGAGTGATCGCGGCGTGATTGCCGGACAGCAGCACCTCGGGCACCGCTTTCCCTTCGACGACCGGCGGCCGGGTGTAGTGCGGAAAATCGAGCAGCCCGGAGCGGAAGCTGTCGTTTTCCACCGACCCGGCCAGCTGGACCACCCCCGGAATCTGGCGCGAGATCGCCTCGATCAGCACCATCGCCGCCAGCTCCCCACCCGACAGCACGTAGTCGCCGATCGAGATCTCCTCGTCGACCACGGTTTCCCGCACCCGCTCGTCGATCCCCTCGTAGCGGCCGCAGAGGAGAATCAAATCGTCCCGCGCGGCCAGCTCGCGGACCTTCGCGTCGTCCAGCCGCCGCCCCTGCGGCGAAAGCAGCACACGCCAGGGGGTGGCTCCCTCCGACAACGTCCTCACGGCGTGGATCCACGGCTGCGCCGTCATCACCATCCCACCGCCCCCGCCGTACGGCTCGTCGTCGACGCTCCGGTGCCGATCTTCCGTGTAGTAGCGAAGATCGAAGACCAGAACGTCGAGCAGATCCTTGTTGCGTGCCCTGCCGATCAAGCTCGTCGTCAGAAACGGCACGAACAAATCCTGGAAGATCGTCAGGACTTGGATGCGCACGTTTCGATCAGCCCTTCCGGCAGCGCCAGATCGATCCGCCCTCGCTCGACGTCGACCTCGCGCAAGAAACTCTGGACGAACGGGATCGGCAACCGCCGCTCTCCATCCGCCACGATCAACAACAGCCCGCCGCCGTCCTCGATCACGTCGACCACCTTGCCCAGCTCCCGGCCCGCCTCGGTGCAGCGGCAGCCGATCAGCTGGAAGTGGTAATACGTCCCCGGCTCGCTTGGCGGCACGCGCTCGCGCTCGACCTCGAAAACCGCGCCCCGCAACGTTTCGGCCCCGTCGCGATCGGCGAGCCCTTCGAAGGTCACCAACGCGCCGCCGCGAAACGCGCGATGGCTCGCGACCTTCACCCGTCGCGGCGATTTCCCCGGCAGCACCGCAATCAGCTCGCTGCCCGGCTCGAACCGGCCCGGCACTTCCGACTCGACGAGCACGGACAGCTCGCCCTTGAGCCCGTGCGGACGGAGCACCCGGCCGACGGAGACCGTCGGCGGCAGGTCGTCGCGCGGAGAGTCGTTATCGGCCATGGGATCTCGCGTGGACCTCAGGATTCCCGAGACGCGAGACGACGAAATCAGTCTTCGACGATCTCCAAACCGTAAGGGACCGCCTCGCGGGCATTGCGCGTCTCCAGCAAGGTCCGCAGCGCACGGACGGTGCGCCCCTGGCGGCCGATCACCTTGCCCAGGTCGTCCGGAGCCACTTCCACTTCGAGCAGGATCTCGTCGCCGCTGGGAAACTCGGCCACCTTCACCTGCTCAGGGTGGTCGACCAGCCGACGGATCAGTTCCTCGACCTCGCTCCGGACTTCCGCCACGGCGGTCAGGACGCCTTCGCGAACAGCTTCTTGACGGTCGGCGAGAGCTGCGCGCCCTTGCTGACCCAGTACTGCAAGCGGTCGCCGTCGATCTTCATCTGGGCGGGCTGCTTCTTGGGGTCGTACCAGCCGATCTCCTCGACCGCAACGGCCGAAGGGGTGCGGCGGGTGTCGGAGACCACGACCCGGAAAAACGGCGCGTTCGTCGCGCCCATCCGGCGGAGCCGAATTCTAACCATGCTCGATTGACCTCGAATCTCGTTATCTGAAACGCCAACTGGTGTCTGTATAGGCTTCGCCCAGAGGGCGCAGACCGCACGAAGGCCGGGAGCCTAGCAGAAATGGCCAGGGCGGCCAAGGCGTGCTACCATTTGGCGGCTGCGGAAGGCTTCCCGCTGATCCTGCCCAGGGGGCAATTATGAGCTTCACACATGTCACGGCAGTGGCATTTCAAGACCACGGGATGTGGATCGCGCAGTGCCTCGAATACAACATTGTGAGCTGCGCCGAAAGCCTAGAAGATCTTCCAAATGAGTTGATGGGGCAAATCTTGGACCAGATCGCGGCCGATCGCGCCGCAGGCCGGGAGCCGTTCGGCCACTTCAAGCGAGCCCCCCAAAAGTACTGGGATTTGTTTGCCGGAATTCAGGCGAACTGAACCAAGGAAGCGACCAGATACGTCGGCAATCTCCCACTTGGGAGACTCGGGAGCGCGTACACCCACTCGCCGTCACTGATTCTCAGTCGCCCATCGAGCGTGGTCTCAAGGCGAAGATCTATACCTCGATCTCTTGCGATCGAGATGAACTCTGCCGGCGTCAGCATCTCCGAGTCTCCCCCTCCCCAACCATGAGTGAATCCCAACCGGTTGCTTCCCAGCAGCATCAACACCTTCTCGGGACACCACCGTCAGAGGCTGGCTATCCGGCTTCCAGGGTCACCAGCAGTGTTCCGGAGATACCTCGGTATTCCAAGCGGTGATACTACTTTAGCTATGAAGATCGGCGTCTCCCTGCCAGCCAAACTAGTTGGCAGCGGAGCTGAGCCGGGCTAACCGTGGTCACCGACCTCCGCCGCTACCTGCGCGACGCCCAATCCGACCGCGAACACCGGTTTCGCTGATGAGACCGCGCCAGACCCACGCCCTTGACGCTGCGTCACGACATTGACGACCTTGACGCACCACGAACTGCGGAAGTACCCTAATCCCATGGCACAACCGATGGCCAATGTCTTTCTCGACCAGGTGACCAACCGCCTTCGGCGCGGGCTCGAAGTGCGAATTTCGAATTTTGCCGAACATGGGCGCTCCTTGGACGAGCTCGGTTCGGCCGACGAGCTTGCGGCGCGGATGCTTCAGGCGGTGCCCGCAATTTCGCGATGGAACGATGTCATCGGCCCTTTCTACGGCACCACCCAGGTCGCCAAGATGTGCGGCGGGATTTCCCGGCAGGCCTTGGCGGACCGCCGGGAACGGCGAACGATTCTCGGCCTCAAAACCGCCGATGGCGTCGTGGTCTACCCATCCTTCCAGTTCGACGCCAAGAACCAGATCCTACGAGGACTTGCCGAAGTCCTCCAAAGCTTCCGAGGAGTGGAAGTAGACGACTGGACGATCGCGGGCTGGCTCGTCTCCCCGTCCCAGGCTCTCGAAGGCCGCTCCGTGGTGGAATGGCTCCGGCAGAGCCGAGATCTCGAACCGGCCATCGCCCTGGCGCGGGACGCGGCTCGGCGCTTTTCCGAATAGTCCTCCCCCGCAATGCCGCGCACAGCCCGCGAAGTGGCCAGCCTGCGCCGGCCTCCCGACGAGACTGCCGCACTAGAAGGCTTTCCGGTCCGTCGATTCTCCCCGGCGACAGAGCTGTTTCGAGTCGTACGTCGCGGTCGCGGACCCTGGTGGTTCGGCAGCTCGATGCGAGGCCGGTTTGACCTGGCGGAGCCCGATGGGACTTGCTATCTCGCTACGGACGAGATCTCGGCCCTTCTTGAGGTCATGGGTCCGGATCTGGAGCGAGGCGCCATCTCCTCAGACTTTCTAAGGGCCCGATCTCTACGGAAGCTCCGGTTGCCCGAAGCGCTGGATCTCGCCGATTTGACCTCTCGAGAGGCCGTCCGTTTCGGCATCACCGCGGAGATCGGCACGCTCGTTCCCTATGAAAGCCCCCAGGCGTGGGCCGCCGCGCTCCACGCAGCCGGCTCTCCAGGCCTCGTCTATTGGCCACGCCATGATCCCGCCCGCAAAGTCACGGTGGCGCTGTTCGGTCTCCACGGCGAAAGGAAAAAATGGAAGAGAGGGCGCGAAGCCGCCATCTCGCCAGCGCTGATCAAACGCCTGCACGAGGAGTGCGGGATCGAGGTTCTGGACGTGCCCCGGGCTGAGGAGCTGATCCTGCTCGGCGACTGAGCGGACTCGGCTTCCGTGGAGGTTGCCGGCGAGACGCCGGCGGTCTCAGGGAGAAGCTTTCACTTCGCTCCCTACTCCGCCACCCGCAGCACTAAAATCGTCAAGTCGTCTTCCCGCGGCATCGCGCCGGTGAAACGGTCGAGGTCGGCGAGGACTCCTCTTTGGAGGGCTTCGACCGAGCCAGCGGCGTGGCGGGCGAGGCTTTGCTCCAGGCGCTCGAAGCCGTAGGACTCGTCGCTTTTCGTGCCGCGCGCTTCGACCAGGCCGTCGCTGAACATGAAGATCGCGTCGCCCGGTGCGACTTTGGCGGCGCGCGGGGAAATGTCGAGGTGGCCGCGGACTCCAAGCGGGTAGGCGATCGATTCGAGCGGCTCGACCCGGCCGTTCAAGGAAACGAGATAGGGGTAGAGGTGTCCCGCGCTCGCGTAGTGGACCTCGCGGCGGATCGGATCGATCAGGGCGTAGCAGAGGGTGGTGAGCAGGCGCCTGCGGGCGCTCTGGAAAACCGTCCGGTTAAGGGTCGTAAAGACCGCCTCGATCGCCGGATCGAACGTGACCTGGACCGCGAGCGCGGATTTCGCCATCGACATCACCAGGCCGGAGGAAACACCGTGGCCCGCGACGTCGCCAATTGCGACCGCCACCCGGCCGTCTTCGAGCGCCAGGACGTCGTAGAAATCGCCGCCCACCTCGCTTGCGGGCAGATACTTATGAGCGATGTCGATGCCGCTCAAACGCGGCGGCAGATCGGGCAGGATAGAGCTTTGGATGCCGCGTGCGGTTTCGAGCTCGACGCGCTGGCGCTCGCGCTCGGCGATCCGGCGCACGTGAGGCGGAATGTCCTCGTAGCGATAGACCCTTTCGCTCTCCGAGCCCAAGAAACGGAGGCTCGCGAGCAGCGGCAGTGCCAGAAGACCGAGCGCCGCCCAACCGTGCGCCTGAAGGCTCGCATCGGCCGCGACGAGCAGGGGATAGCCGGCGAGGGCGACGCAGGCCACGAACGCCGCCAAGAGCGCCGCGAGCAAATCGACACCGCGGAAGATCGCCACGACGCCAGCCGCCAGAACGAACGCGACGAGCAGACCCGACAGCACCGGAATCGGCATCGCGGGCGAGAAGACGAACGGGGTGAGCAGCACCGCGCCGACCAGGCCGCCGAGCCAAGGACCCAAGCGGCGCTCGACCGTCGGCAGCAGGCAGAGGAGAACCGCGAGGATCGGCCCGAGGCTGCCCCAGATCAGCTCCGTGACCATCTCGACCGAAGGCGCCGCCGAGCCTTCGGTCGAGGGGAGAAGGAACGAAACCACGGGCCACGCGGAGCTCTGCGCGAGCAACAAGCAGAGGAGTGCGAGCGCCCCGGCAAGAGCGACTCCACCCGAGACTCCAGCAAGCGCCGAGCGCGCCACCGTGGCGTTGCCCCATTCGCCCAGGAACAGGCCGTCGAACGCCGCGAGCTTGTCGCCCCAGCGCTCGCGGCAGATCGACTCCCCCACCGCCCAGGCGAAGAAGGCGGCGATGCCGCTCGGCAGGACGTTGAAAAGCGTCAGCACCAGCGCGTACACCCAGGTCGTCTGCTCGCGGGTCGCGATGCCGAGGCCGAGCCCCTGAGCGCTCGACCGGATGATCAGAGCGAGCGCCAGCAGCCCCGCCGCGATCACCAAACCGAACACCTGCGCGGCGCGGCGAACCCCGATCAATCCTTCGTGGTAGCGCGAAAGGAACGGCGGCGCCAGAGAGAGCAGCAGCCCGAATAGCAGGACCAGCCCGCCGATGCTGACGAACGTCATCTGCCGGACCACCGGCTGTAGGTCGGTCCGATGCGGATCTTCGAACCAAGATCCAAAGCCGATCAACCGGTCTCCGGCAAACGTGACCTCGACGCCATAGGTGACCTTGGCGGCTTCGAGCCCCGAACGGTGCACGGGATACCGGACGGTCGTATCGGTGCGAGCCGAGAGCTGGCGCCGACGGAACTCCGGAGGGCCGAGGGGGGAAAGGTCGACACCCTGCTCGACGAGAAACGTCCGCGCCTGACGCAGGGCCTCGGCCTCGGTGATCGTGGCCCCCGGTTCGCTCTCGTCGACCCGCCGGACGAGCGAAAGCACCTCGCCGGACAGCGAGATCTCGGCCCGATAGGTCCATTCGTCGCGCGTCACTCCGCGCGGGTAGACCACGACTTCCCAATGGAGCACCCGCGAAAGAAGGCGTTGCGGCGGCCGAGGCGCAGAGACCTGCAACCGGCGTTCGACCAGAGGGTCGCCGTCGAGGCGGACCACGACGTAAGGGTTGGGAACCGCGGGCCCCAGCTCCGCGATCTTCTCCAGCGCGAGCGCGGTCGCTTCGGCCCGGGTGGTCGTCCACGGGGTAGGCAGGGTCGGCAGCGAACGGACACCTACCCAGTGGAGGGCAAGCGCGCCAAGCGCCGCGATCCCGACCCAGCCGATCCAGCTCGCCTTGCGCATGTTTGCGAATCCTTCGCTCCGGTCGCTCCACCGACCTCACCGAAGAGTACGAGACGGGGGGCCGCAGGGTTGCGGCCCGTCTCCGCTACACCAAGAATTAGCCACTTCGCGTAGGGGCGGAGCTTGCCTCCGCCCTCGATCCACGCAAGTCTAGGGCGGAGGCAAGCTCCGCCCTACGAATCCTGGCGATCCTTCCTTCCCTCTTTCCCTACCTCACTCAGGCCGGCAGGGCGTCGACCAGCTCGCGCACCGCGGCGGCCGACTTCTCCAGCGCCGCCTGCTCTTCCGGCAGCAGGGTGAGCTCGATCACTTGCTCCATGCCGCCGCGACCGAGCCGGACCGGAACGCCGACGAACAGCCCCTCCAGGCCATACTCACCTTGGAGCAGCACGGCGCAGGGGAGGATTTTCTTCTTGTCGTGAAGGATCGCCGCCACCATCTCGTAGGTCGAAGCCGAGGGGGCGTAATAGGCAGAGCCGGTCTTGTAATAGTTGACGATCTCGATGCCGCCGGTCTTCGTCCGCTGGTTGATCGCCTCGATCCGCTCGGCGGAGAGAAGCTGCGGCAAGGGGATTCCCGCGACCGTCGCGAAACGGGAGACCGGCACCATCGTGTCGCCGTGCCCACCGAGAACGAACGCGTCGACGTCTTCCACCGAAACCTTCAGCTCGTCCGCGATGAACCAACGCATGCGCGCGGCGTCGAGCACCCCGGCCATGCCGAACACCCGCTCGCGCGGGAAGCCCGAGGCGCGGCGTGCCACTTCGCACATCGCGTCGAGCGGGTTGGTGACCAGGATCAGGATCGTGTTCGGCGAGTGGAGGATCAGCTGCTCGACACAACCTTTGACGATCTCGGTGTTCTTGTTCAGCAGGTCGTCGCGCGACATGCCGGGCTTTCTCGCGAGACCCGCGGTGATCACGCAGACGTCCGACCCGGCGGTCGTCGAGTAGTCGCCGCCACCGGTTATCTTGGCGTTGAAACCGACCACCGGTGCGGCCTCCATCATGTCGAGCGCTTTGCCGGTCGCCAGGTCGGCCGCGACGTCGATCATCACCACGTCGGCCAAATCCGCCTCGGCGATCCGCTGCGCGAGGGTCGCGCCGACGTTGCCGGCGCCTACTACGGTCACTTTATGTTGCATCGGACGAGATCTCCGTTTCGATGTGGATTCTGAAGACTAAAGGTTCTCGACGATCGCGGCGGCGAACTCGGAGGTCTTCAAGAGCGTCGCCCCCTCCATCTGCCGTTCGAGATCGTAGGTGACGCGCTTTTGGGCGATGGTGGCACCCAGGCCGTTTTCGACCGCCAGGGCCGCTTCGGGCCAGCCGAGCCAACGGAGCATCATCGCGCCGGAGAGGATCAGCGAGCCGGGGTTGATCTTGTCCAGGTTCGCGTACTTCGGCGCCGTGCCATGGGTCGCTTCGAACACCGCGTAGCCGTCCCCCTCGTTGCTGCCCGGCGCGATGCCGAGACCACCGACCTGGGCCGCGAGGGCGTCCGAGAGGTAGTCGCCGTTCAGGTTCGTGGTCGCGAGCACGTCGTACTCGTCGGGGCGGAGCAGGGCCTGTTGGAACATCGAGTCGGCGATCCGGTCCTTGATCACCAGTTTGCCCTCGGGGGCCTTGCCGCCGTGCTGATCCCACAGCTCGGTCTCGGTGATCGTTCGGTCGCCGAACTGCTCGCGGGCGACCTCGTAGCCCCAATCTTTGAACGCTCCCTCGGTGAACTTCATGATGTTTCCCTTGTGCACCAGGGTGACGCTCTTCTTGCCGAATTCGAGCGCGTAGCGGATCGCCTTCACCACCAGACGCTGGCTGCCGAACTTCGAGATCGGCTTGATCCCGATGCCGCTGCCGGGGCGGACGTTCTTGCCGGCTTTGGCCAGGAACTCGATCAGGGCGTTTGCGCCTTCGGAATCCGCCGCCCATTCGATGCCGGAATAGACGTCCTCGATGTTCTCGCGGAACAGCACCATGTCGACCTTTTCGGGTTCTTTGACCGGCGACGGCACCCCGGCGAAGTAGCGCACCGGGCGGACGCAGGCGTAGAGATCGAGGATCTGGCGCAGGGCGACGTTCAGGCTGCGGATGCCGCCGCCGACCGGGGTCGTGAGCGGCCCTTTGAGCGCCACGCGATAGTGGCGGATGGCATCGACCGTGTCGTTCGGCAGCCATTCGTTCTTAGCGGTGAACGCTTTTTCCCCCGCCAGCACCTCGAACCAGGCGATCGAACGGGTGCCGCCATAGGTCTTCGCGACCGCCCCGTCGAGCACCGTGCGGGTCGCCCGCCAGATGTCCGGCCCGGTGCCGTCGCCTTCGATGAACGGCACGATCGGCCGATCGGGAACTTCCAGACGGCCCTCGGCCGCGTGCCATTGAATCTCGCCCCCATCGGCGGGCGGCGTCATGTCATTGAATCGGCGCTCCACGAGCCCCTCCTTCGTACACAAAACGGAATCTCACTGCGGAATGGACCAAGATCGCCGGACGGCAATCGAACTTTCGAGTCAGGCCGCGAACTATAACAGGCCCATCCTCCGAACCGTCCGGCCGGGCGTAGAATGACGCCTGAAATGACAAAAACGCCGATCGACTGGGAACCCCTGATCCGCGCCGCCGAGGACGCCCGGAGCCGTTCGTACTCCCCTTATAGCCACTACGCGGTCGGAGCGGCGCTCCTGATGGAGGACGGCTCGATCCAAGCGGCGGCCAACGTCGAGAACTCGATCCCCGCGCTCTCGATCTGCGCCGAGCGGAATGCGGTCTCGAAAGCCGTGAACGCTGGCCTCCAGCACCCGGTGGCCCTGGCCGTTGCCACCGAATCCTCCCCCCCCGCACGTCCCTGCGGCCTCTGCCGCCAAACCCTCGCCGAGTTTGCCGAAGACCTGCCGATCGTCATGGTCAACCCGGCCGGCGAGCGCGAAGAGACCACGCTGGCCGAGCTGTTCCCGGCGCCGTTTCGGCTGGCGCCTCGATAGAGGACGTCAGGAGTTCGCCGATGGGAGTAGACTCTTTAGGGGAGAAGGGGAGAATGAACTATGGCTATCCGCGATCCAAAGAGAGAACCACCTGACGAGGTCGACTATGGTGGTAAGGCCGGCAGGCAGGCGGCGATCGGGACCATCGCTTGGTTGAAGCGCCCTAAATCGGAGGACTCGAAACTCTCTCCCGATAAGACTCATAGTGCGGACCGACCCAAGGTCATCCCCGCAAAGGGCGACTTGCTGAGCTTGGGGCCGCCGACAATTTCCCTTCAAGGGCTGTCACTCAGCCAGTCGCTCAAGGAGCAGCGAGAGGAGCGCCTTTAGCGAATGGCGAAGGCCGCTCTCTACCTCGACTCTTCCGCACTCGTGAAACTGGTGGTTCGGGAGGCCGAAAGCGAAGCGCTCTTCGACTTCCTAAGCGCCTACCCTCGGCGAATTTCGAGCATCCTTGCGACGACGGAGGTCCCGAGGGCCGTTCGTAGACTGCCCGAAGTTCCTGATAACTTGCTTTCGCGGGCCAGCCAGGTTCTTGACAACATAGAGCAGATCGAGCTGTCACCCACCCTGGCAGTCGCTGCGGCCGCCCTCGAACCGGCGACCCTACGCTCCCTCGATGCACTTCACCTCGCCAGCGCTCTTGCGCTCGGCGACGAGTTGGCCGGGATCGTGTCGTACGACCGGCGCTTGACCGACGCCGCCCGGGAGGTAGGCCTCTCGGTCTATACCCCAGGCGCACTCCAAACTATGTAAGCGCCGCCGCCAGCGCCCCTGCCGTTCGAACCTTTAGATCCTCCGCCATTTCCTCCTGCTCCTCGGGCGTCGCGAACCCCCACTCGACCAAGGCGAAGCGGCAGCCTGCGGCTTGGGCGGTCTCGGCGTCGAAACGGCTGTCTCCTACGAGGAGAACGCTCTCGACGGGTACCCCGAAGAGGTCGGCCAGGTGGACCAGGCCTCCCGGATCGGGTTTGCGGGCGGGCAGCGAGTCGCCGCCGACAACGGCGCGAAAGTAACGGGCGAGGCCAAGGCCTTCGAGGATGACTCGGGAGAGTTGCTCACCCTTGTTGGTGAGCACCGCGAGCGGGTAGCGCGGCGATAGCTCGGCGAGCAACTCGGGGATTCCCTTGTAGGGAACGGTGGCGTCCAAGCAGACGTCTCGATAAAAGCTCCGGTAAGAGGAAAAAGCCGCCTCAAAACGGTCGGGAGGGAAATCCGGACCGAGCGCGCGCGAGACCAACGTCCGGGCGCCCTCCCCCACCATGCCGACGACCACATCTATCGCAAGCGGCGCCATCCCCAATTCGGCACGTAGCCGATTGACCGCCGTGGCCAGATCATGGCGCGAATCGATCAGCGTGCCGTCGAGGTCGAAGACGATTCCACTTGGATGCAGGGGCTTTTCTCCTGGGAGCGCCAGGCTCCAGCCTGGTCGCCTTTGGGTTCGGTGTACCGAGACTCTGCCTTGCTGCGAAAAACGCCAGGCTGGAGCCTGGCGCTCCCAGGAGCTACGCCTCGATGAACTCAGCCGTGACGTGCTGCGGCAGCAATCCCGCTTCAAACCCGCGGTAGAGCAACAACTGGACCGCCTTCTTTCCCGCTTCGCCGTAGCTTCTCGTCCATTCATTGACGTACATCCCGACGAATTTGTCCGAGCGGGCTAGATCGTCTTCCAAGCCGCGGGCGTAGCGGATGGCGTAGCCGAGCGCCTCGTCGCGGTGGTCGAGCGCGTATTCGATGCTCTCGGTAAGCAATCGGCAGAGGCGGCGCTTCACGTCTTCCGGCAACTCGCGGCGAATGCCGTTGCAGCCGAGCGGCAGGGGCAGGCCCGTATCCCCCTTCCACCAAGCGCCCAAATCGACGACCGCCTGGAGGCCCTGCTCCTGAAACGTCAGCTGCCCTTCGTGGATCACCACTCCAGCGATCGCTTCGCCGGAGGCGACGACGTCGAGGATGCGGTCGAACGGCACGATGGTCGTCAGCACTTCCGGCTGCCAGAGGCGGAGTGCCAAGTGCGCCGTGGTCAGCTGGCCCGGAATTGCGATCGTCTTCCCCACAAGATCCTCACGCGTGAGCGGCTCGCGGCTCACCACAAGGGGACCGTAACCATCTCCGAAGCTCGCGCCCGAGGGCATGATCTGGTAGCGGTCTGCCAAGTGGGCGTAGCCGTGGAAAGAGAGGGCGGTGATCTCGTAACGCCCTTCGAACGCGGCCTGGTTCAGGCTCTCGATGTCCTGGAGGACGTGCGAGATCGCAAGGCCCGAAACGTCGAGCAACCCCTGGGTGAGGGCGTAGAACATGAACGCATCATCCGAGTCCGGACTGTGCGCGATTCGGACTTGGAGGGCTTCGGTCGGCGGGGCGATGGCTGTCTCGGTCATGGCGGCGGAAGGGTATCAGACGGGGAATCTCTCAGGCCGGCGTCCCAGGACCCCGGAGCAGGTTGCGGACGAGCCGGAGCGCCTCCTGCGCGACCGGCTTCCCGAGTTGCAACGCCAGGACCCCTCGACGCGCCGCTCCGAGCCGCTGATGAGACACAACACAACGTTCGGCGAACACTCATGACCCACTACCGAACACGAGCAGCTAGCTCCGCACCATTCACGACCTGCTTTGCATCACTCAGATCCGCTACGCGGCCTCCCGCAGCGGGTTCATGCATCACGAGAGCCGCTCGCGAAGCATTCCCAGCTTCTTTTGCATCATTCCGATCCCTTGACGCATCACTCGGACCAGGTTCTCCATCACACGGAGGGACCACGAAGGAGCAAAGATCCTGCTCGCAGTGATGCAGAACCCGATCCTAGTGATGCAGAGTCCGATCGTAGCGAGCGCGAACTTGATCGTAGCGTCTCAGATCTAGCTCGCGGTGATGAGGAACTCGTTTTCTGCGATGTAGAAACGGCTCGCTGTGATGCCCATCCAGCTCGCGGTGATGTGGAGCTGAATCGCAGTGATGTAGAACTGAATCGCAATGATGTAGACCTGGGTCGCAGTGATGCGGAGTTTGAGCGAAGCGACGCAAAAGGCGATTCTGGTGTCTCAAATGTGTGTCGTAGCGATGTTCGAACGGGTACCGAGACCGAGGCGTTGCGGATCGCGGCCTGCGCCCCCCAATGGATCAGCCCAGATCCAAATCCACGTCCCGCTCCAACTGGGCCAATAGCGCCCGATCCTCGCGCCAGTTCGGTTCGAGCTTGACCTGGAGGTCGAGGAAGACCTTCTTGCCCAGGTATTGCTCCAGATCGAGGCGCGCCGCGGTGCCGATCTCTTTGATCTTCGCGCCTCCGCGGCCGATCAGGATCGACTTCTGGCCCGGCTTTTCGACCAGCAGGGAGGCCCAGATCTTCACCAGCCCGGACTTGGTCGGCGGGGTCGATTCCTCGTCCTCCCAGCGTTCGAGCAGGACGGCGGTCGAAAACGGCAGCTCGTCGTGCGTGTGCTGGAGCATCTTCTCGCGGATCCGCTCGGTCACCAGGAAGCGCTCCGGGTGGATCGTCAACAGCTCCGGGTCGTACATCGCCTCCCCTTCCCGCAGCGCGGCCCACAGCGTTTCGAGCAGGAGGTTACAGCCGTCTCCTGTCCGCGCCGAAACCGGGATCACCTCGGAAAACGTCTTCCCGTCGCCGTGCGCGGCGTATTTGGCGATCTTCGGCAGTAGAGTGTTTTTCTCCACCCGGTCGATTTTGTTCAGCAGCAGGATCTTCGGGCTTTCGGTCTTGGCGACCAGGTCCAGCATGTAGGCGTCGCCGTTACCGAAGGGTTCGCTCGCATCGACCAGCAGGCAGACCAGATCGGCGTCGTTCAAGGCGTCGAGCGCGTGGCTCACCATCTGCTGGTTCAGGCGATGGAGCGGGCGATGGACGCCCGGCGTGTCGTAGAACACGATCTGGCCGCGCTCTTCCGAGAGGATTCCGACGATCCGGTGGCGCGTGG
This sequence comes from Thermoanaerobaculia bacterium, assembly GCA_035995205.1. Taxonomy (GTDB): domain Bacteria; phylum Acidobacteriota; class Thermoanaerobaculia; order Multivoradales; family UBA5704; genus DASYKS01. The sequence continues at coordinate 93,839 of DASYKS010000041.1, read as the reverse complement.
TCTGCGGCTTGTCCGAGACGATTGCGAGCTTCTCGCCCAGCAGGCGGTTGAGCAGCGTCGATTTCCCCGCGTTCGGCCGACCGATCAGGGCGACGGTTCCCGCTTTCGGCATCAGGCTTCCTCTCTCCGAACATCCCGAGCATCAGCCGAGAGCGCCTCGACGACAACCGATTGGATGCGGCGATCCTCCATGGATTCGACCACGAATCGGAGATGTCCCGCTTCGACCGTGTCGCCGACCTTCGGCACCCGGCCGAGTACCGAGAGCACCAGACCGCCAACGGTCTCGACCTCGGCGTCGTCGAAATCGACGTCGAACATCTCTTCCAACAGATCCAGCCGCGCTTTGCCTTCGAGCCGGTAGCGGCCTTCCCCGAGCGGTTCGAGATCGGCGGCCAGCGCTTCGTGCTCGTCGGCGATCTCGCCCACGATCTCTTCCACCAGATCCTCGACCGTCACCAGGCCCGCCGTGCCGCCGTGCTCGTCGACCACGATCGCCACTTGTTGGAAGCGGCGCTGCAGCTCGCGCAGCAGCTCGTCGAGCGTCTTGGTCTCGGGGACCAGGAGGGGCGGTTTCACCAGGCCGCGGGCCGACGTCGGTTCTCCCGTGCGCAACGCGCGGAGCAGGTCGCGAATGTGCAGCACCCCGGCGATCTTGTCGATCGAGCCATCGTAGAGCGGGATGCGAGAGTGGCCCGATTCCACGAAGCGATCGGCGAGGGTATCGAGCGGCGCGTCGAGCGGCGCGCAGATCATGTCGATCCGCGGGGTCATCACGCTCTTGGCCTGGCGGTTGGGGAAATCGACCACGTTCCAGACCCATTCGCTCGCCTGGGCTTCGAGGATTCCTTCGCTCTTTCCGACGTCGATGAACGCCTCGATTTCCTCGTCCGAGACGTCGTCGTCGTCCTCGTCCTGCTCTCGCCCCTTGTGCATCAACAGGCTCGTGGGGATCAAGAGCGAAACCAGGGCGATCGGCGCCAAGAGCAGCGCGTAGACCGCGCGGTACGCCCGTGTGAGCAGTTCGAGCGCTCGATCCGCGGAGCGGGAGACAAACAGGCGGTTCGCGGTCTCGGTCGCGGCGAGCTCCACCGCGACGAAGCCGAGCGCGATCCAGCCCGCAGCGGGCAGCCCCAACCCTGCCCCCAACTTCCACAGCGCGAGGAACAGGCCGATCGGCGCGAGACGCGCAAACAGCGACAGCAGCGAACGGAAGATGCCGAAACGCAGGCGCGATTCGTAGAGCGCGCGGAGGTTGCCCCCCGCCTCTTCGGCCCAATGCGACAGGCGGATCGGACCGCTCCGCTCGAGCAGCGCCGAGAGGATGGAGAGCAGGATCGCGAGCGGCAGCGTGAGCACCGCGAGCCAGAGCCAGCCGGTCGGAAATCCGCTCATCGCGCTCTCGACAAGAATTTCTTGCGCAGGCGCCGTTCGAGCCGTTCCATCGTACCGCCGTCGGTCTCGTGGTCGTGGCCCAGGCAATGGAGGATGCCGTGGAGCAGCAGGATCTCGACCTCCCGCACCGCGTCGTGCCCCGCTTCGAGCGCTTGGTGGCGCGCCCGCGGCACCGAGATCAGCACGTCGCCCAAATGGCCGTCTTCCGGTTCGCCGGGAAACGACAGTACGTCGGTCGCGTAATCCTTGCCGCGGTACTCCCGGTTCGCCCGGCGCAACTCGCGGTCGCCGGCGAACCGGACGCCGAAACTAAGGGCTTCCGGAGCGAGCTCCTCCAACACCCCTTCGAGCCAGGGGCGCAGCCGGCGCACCGCGGCTTCCGGGTAACGGTTCGGGTTCAGGATCGCGATCTCGCGCACGGAGGGTCCGGGCGCACTTCTCATACCAGGCTCATACCGCGCTCTCGACCGCCGGTTCCTCGGCGCGCGGCGCGCGCTGCTGCTCGAAACTTTCGTACGCGGTGACGATCTTCTGCACCAGCGGGTGGCGGACCACGTCGCGCTTGTCGAAATAGAAGAACTTGATCCCCTCGACCCGTTCGAGCACGGTCTGCGCCTCGCGCAGGCCGGAGGTGTTGCCCCGCGGCAGATCGATCTGCGTGATGTCGCCGTTGATCACGGCCTTCGAGCCGTAGCCGATGCGGGTGAGGAACATCTTCATCTGCTCGGTCGTCGTGTTCTGCGCCTCGTCCAGAATGATGAAACTTTCGTTCAGCGTCCGGCCGCGCATGAACGCGATCGGCGCCACCTCGATGATGCCGCGTTCGAGCATCCGGCCGACCTTCTCGTAGCCGATGATGTCGTACAGCGCGTCGTAGAGCGGGCGAAGGTAGGGGTTGACCTTATCGACCAGGTCGCCGGGCAGGAAGCCGAGCTTCTCGCCTGCCTCGACCGCCGGGCGGGCAAGCACGATGCGCTTGACCTTCTTTTCCAAGAGGCTTGCCGCGGCCATCGCGGTCGCAAGGTAGGTTTTGCCGGTGCCCGCCGGGCCGATCGAGATCACCAAGTCGTGCTCGACCATCGCCTTCAGATAGAGCTGCTGGCGGTAGGTGCGCGGCGCCACCATGCGCCGGACCACGGCGAGCAACCCGTCGGGCAGGAAGAAATCGACCAGCGAGGTCTCGGGCGCCTCGGCGGCGACGCGAATCGCGGTCACCAGCTCCCCCGGGCGGAAGCGATAGCCGCGCTCGACGATTGTGCCGAGGTCGGCGAACAGCCGCTCGACCTTCGCGACCTGGAGGGGGTCGCCGTCGATCCGCAGCTCCGTGCCGCGGGCGGCGACGGTGACGCCGAACGTCGATTCGAGCCGGCGGAGGTTGTCGTCCTGAATGCCGAACAGCTCTTCGAGCCCCTGATCGGCAAGGGTCATCTGGGCCATCGAAAATCCTTACGCTCCGAGGGCGCGAGGCACCGCGGAAAGAGGTCTGCCGGTTGCAGGATCGGAGGTCGCACGTTGCGGATCGCCGCGGCCGAGCCCCGGATCGAGGCGGACGGATCGGCGTACGGGAGAAAGGAGTCTAGCAAATTCACTGCCGCGGCAGGGAGGCAAGCGTTGCGGGCGGTGCTCAAACTCGCCCTTCGGGCTTCAGACAGTTGCGCTCCGTCCTCACGCTTGCCTCCCTGCCGCTTGGAAGGTGGGAGGCCTTAGGCGTCATCCGAGTCGAGCTCTTCGTCCGCCTTTTTCTCCCGGTTCCGTACCACCAACGCGGCGGCGCCCACCCCGAGCAGATACAGGCCGATGCCGGGGAGCATGAACACCATCATGTTCACGATGTCGGGGGTCGGCGTGAGGATCGCCGCGGCGATCGCGATCAGCACCACCGCATGGCGGAAGTACTTCATCAAGGTGCGCGGCTTGACCAGGCCGATCCAGGCGGCGAGGAAGATCACGATCGGCAGCTCGAACATCAGCCCGAGGCCGAGGATCACGGTGAGCAGGAAGCCGGCGTAGCGCTCGATCGTGATCACCGGCATGAACTGCTGGCCCATCTGGAGCAGGAAGCGCACAGCGTTGGGAAACGCCACGTAGTAGCCGAACGCGCCGCCCGAGACGAAGAAGACGGTACCGAAGAAGATGAACGGGATCGCGAACCGCTTCTCTTTCCGGTAGAGCGCAGGGGAGATGAAGCTCCACAGCTGGTAGATCAGGAACGGCGCCGAGAGGAACACCGCGGCGAGCGCCGCGACCTTGAAATAGAGGATGAACGGGTCGGTCACCCCGAGGAACGCGAGCTTGGTCCCCGGCGGCAGCAGCTTCTGGATCGGCGCGGCGAGGAACGCGAAGATCTTTTCGACGTAGTACCAGCAGGGCGCAAACGCCGCCGAGACGATCAGCAGCGTATAGAGAATCCGCTTGCGCAGCTCTTCGAGGTGCGCAAGAAGCGACATCCGCGGCAGATCGTCCTTGACGGCCGGAACCGCCGCTAGGCGTTTGGCTTCGGAGGGCATTCTTCGGGGTCCGGGCGTCTAGCTTGGCTCGACGGGAGCGGGCGATACGGGCGATGGCTCTCCGGCACGCTCTTGCGGGGTCGGCGGAGCGCCTTCGGGGTCCAGCGTCTCGTCCACCGGGTCGACCACGTCGGCGACCTGGTACGGCAGTTGGCCCGGCTCGTCCAGCTCGTCGTCACCGATCGTTCCGCCCCGAGCCAAGGCGCCCGCGGGCGGCGTGCGCGACGCCGGGGCCTCGCCTTCCGGCTCGACGAGCGAGACGCGGCGGGGGTATTGCACCGGACGCGGATCCTCTTCGAGCGCGAGCTCGGCGTTGATCGTCCGTTGGATTTCGGCCGAGGCGCGGCGGAACTCGGAGAGCCCCTTGCCCACGGTACGGCCGATCTCCGGCAGGCGCTTCGGCCCGAAAATGAGCAGCGCCAGGACGACGATGAAGATGATTTCTGGAACTCCGAGCGATCCGAGCATGGCGATCCGTGCCTACGGCCCTCCTCAGGGATGATTGGCTTGCCCGGCGGTCGAAGTCAAGCGGCCCCGCCGCCGGGTGGTGGTTTCGTTTGCCTCCTCGCTCCTTCGGGCGCCTTCGGCAGCAGCCAGTCGCTGCGGGACAAACGAAACCACTTACCCGGCGGCTAGGCTGGTATGATCTCCCGCCATGAGACGCTCCTTCCAGATCGCCGCGATCGCCGCCTTCCTCGTCACTCTCATCGCTGGTGGCCTCTGGGGCGATCGGCTGCTCGCGCTGTCCGACGATGCGCGCGACGGGCTTCGCCTTTATACCGAGCTGGTCACCCTCGCCCACGACCGCTACGGCGCCGAGGTGACCTACAAGGATCTGGTCTTCTCCTCGGTCGAGGGGATGCTCCGGACGCTCGACCCGCACACCAACTTCCTGCCCCCCGACGCTTATACCGGCATGCGCGAAAAGCAGCAGGCGAGCTTCTACGGGCTGGGCATCCTGGTCGGTTCGCGCAACAGCCAGCTCACCGTGATCTCGCCGATCGAGGGGACGCCGGCCTCGCGCATGGGGGTCCAGGCGGGCGACGTGATCTCGACCATCGAGGGCGAACCGACCTCGAAGATGTCGATCGACGAGGCGGTCTCCAAGCTCAAAGGTCCGAAGGGGACCCAGGTGAAGATCACCCTGGTCCGGCGCGGCCTGCCCGATCCGCTGGAAATGTCGATCACCCGCGCCGAGATCCCGCAGACCACCGTGCGGCAGGCGTACATGCTCACCCCCGAGACCGGCTATATCCAGCTTTCCGAGTTCTCGCGCTCGACCGGCAAAGAGATGGCCGACGCGATCCAGAAGCTCCAAGGGCAGGGGATGAAGCAGCTGCTGATCGACCTGCGCAACAACGGCGGCGGCCTGCTCGACCAGGCGATCGAGGCGGCCGAGCAGTTCGTGCCCGAAGGGGCGTCGATCGTGGAAACCCGCGGCCGGACCCGCGACTCGTTCCAGACCTACGAGGCGAGCGGCCGCCACTCCCCGCTCGGCAAACCGGTGGTCGTGCTGGTGAACGAAGGAACGGCCTCGGCCTCCGAGATTCTTTCCGGCGCGATCCAGGATCACGACGTCGGCTTGGTCGTCGGCACCCCGAGCTGGGGCAAGGGGCTGGTGCAGACGGTCTACGGCCTGTCCTACGGCGCGGGGCTCGCGCTCACCACGGCGAAGTACTACACGCCGTCCGGCCGCCTGATCCAGCGCGATTACAGCTCGTTCTACGATTACTACGCCCACGTCGAGCCGGCGGCACCCGGCGCGCCCCCGGCGCCCGGAGCCCCGGCGGGCAAGCCGCGCGAGATCTTCCGCACCGATCTCGGCCGCGAGGTCTACGGCGAGGGCGGCATCACGCCGGACGTGGTGGCCGAGCCGGACAAGCTCGGATCGTTCGAGCAGTTCCTGCTCGCCAGGAACGCCTACGTAAACTTCGCGCTCGATTACCACCTGCGCCACAAGGCGACCTCGATCGACTGGCAACCGACGGAGGACGTGGTCGAGCCGTTCCGCCGCTGGCTGATCGAAGAGAAGATCGCGACCGCCAAAGAGGTGGCCGAAGGGCTCAAATCCACGGATTCGACGGACTTCGCCCAGCTGCAGATCCGCGCCGAGGTCTTGAACATTGACTTCGGCCAGGAGGCCCGCTCGCGCGCTCTCGCCCAGGCCGACAAACAGATCGCCCAGGCGCTTGCGCAGTTCCCGAAAGCGGCCACCCTGCTCGCCCAGCGCCGCGGCCTGGAGAACAAGGAAAAGCACGCGGTCGCGACGAAGCTGTAAGGACGGATCGCCGAGGTGCCTCGTCCGGGGTACCTTCGGCGAAGCGCGGATGAGGCGAGCCTCTATCCCGGGGAGAATCGAGGAAGTCCCCACCGCTCGCGCCCTGGAGTAAGATCGCCGCCCCCATGGGCTTCGAGATCAGCGAGGAGACTCGACGGGGCTTTGCCGCCCTCGGCGAGATGGTGCGCGCCCAGGGCGGGGCGGAGCGGTGGTTGGTGCTCACCCACGACAACCCGGACCCCGACGCACTCGCCTCGGCGCTACTGCTCTCCCGGCTGCTCCGCATCACATTCAAACAAAGCGTCACGGCGGCCTACGGCGGTTTGGTCGGCCGCGCCGAGAACCGCGAGATGGTCCGCGCGCTGAAGCTGCGGTTCAGCCACATTCGCCATCTCAACCTCAAGAAGTACGCTCACTTCGCCCTGGTCGACACCCAACCTCGAACCGGCAACAACCAGTTACCCTCGGGGGTGCAGCCCTCGATCGTGATCGATCATCACCCGATTCGGAAGGCGACCGAGGGGGTGGCGTTCCACGACGTCCGTCCGAGCCATGGCGCGACCGCGACGATTCTCGCCGAGTACCTGCTCGCCGCGGGGCTCCGCACCTCTCACGCTCTGTCGACCGCGTTGGTTTACGCGATCCGCTCCGAGACCCAGGATTTCGCCCGCGAGTTCGTCGGCCACGACAAGGCGATCTACGACTATTTCTTCCCGCTCGCCGACCATCGGCTGCTGGCGAAGATCCAGACTCCCCGCCTGCCGCTCTCCTACTTCGGCAACCTCCACGAGGCGCTGGAAAAGCTCGAGTGCGTCGATTCGTTGATCATCTCTCACCTCGGCCGGGTCGAGCAGCCCGACATCGTCCCCGAGCTCGCGGACCTGCTGCTCCGCCTGGAAGGCAAGACCTGGTCGCTCGCGACCGGTCTGTTCGAGGATCGGATCTACCTCTCGATCCGCACCACCAACCCGCGCGCCGACGCGGGAACTCTCATGCGCCGGCTGATCGGCCGCCGGGGCAAAGGGGGCGGCCACGGCCGCACGGGGGGAGGCTGGATGGACGCGAGCAAGCTCGGCGACGAAGACAAGATCCGCGCGCAAAGAGACCTCGCCGACCGCCTCGCCCGCGAGCTGAAGAAGAATCCGGAAAGGATCGCCCGCTTGGTGTTGCGCCCGCCGGGGTGAACGATGGCCGAGCGGACACGGCGTTTCGCGGAGGGAGGTCGGGCGCTGGCTGCAAGATGGGCTCACGGCGAGCGCGGGCTCGCCGCAATTGCCGTAGCGGTCGGTCTATTCGGAGCGCCCGGACTCCATGCCATACCGCCCGCACCGGCGCCTGCCCCCGTTGTCGCACTTGCGGCAAGCCAGCGCTCGGTGAGGTTGCCTCAGAAGCGCGATGCTTCTGTCGATTCGGAGCCCGTACACCTTGGTTTTCGGCCCACAGTAGGCAGTTCTTGCCGGCGTGGATTCTCCCCCTCTCCTTAGTCGAGTCGGCATCGATCTCGCACGACCGTAAGGAACGCCGTCCTCGCGGGTTCCAATTGCACCCGAAGGGCTGGCCTTCATCAAGCCATGCCAAAGGAGAGAAACCCATGAAACGTCTACTCGTCGCCAGTCTCTTGGCTTTGACCTTGGGTCCCGTCGCGCAGTCCGCCGAGGCCGCCCGTGTCCGCGTCGTTCACCATGGACACCGCACCCGCGTGGTCATCCATAGAGGCTTCCCGATCCGCCGCTCGTTGCCGCAGGTCTACATTCGCCCCCCGCACGTCTCGATTCGCATCACGCCGCGCCATTTCCTGCCCGCTGTCGTTTTCGGTGGTGGAGTCGTCACGACCTTGCCCGCGAACGAGCCGCGTGCTTGGCAGGAGCAGGAGACCCTTACCCGCGACGACGATTGGACCGAATTCACGATGAACGTCGACGCGCGCGGCTCGCGCCTGCTTCTCGACATCACGGGCGGTCCGGCCCAGCTGAGCTTTGCCGAAGTGGTGTTCGAAAACGGCGAGGCGCAGGTCGTCGATTTCAACGACCGGGCGCAGAAGCTCGGCGTCTACTCGCTGCTCGACTTCCGGGACGGCCGCAAGGTGGATCACATCCGCCTCGTCGCGAAGGCGAGCGATGACGAGACCACGATCGGGTTCCACCTCTTGTAGACCGTCGATTGACTGTCACCGCGCAACTTCCTACGATCTGCCGATCCAAGGATCGAGGGGAGCGCTCAGATGGGATTGATCAAGGATTGGATCCAAGAGATGGGCAGCACGTGGAGCGGGATGGCCCAGGGCGATACGAACGCCTTTCTGGGCCTCCCCTCCACGGGTCACTCGAACACCGGGCACCAGGGCGGCTCGCCCGGCACGGGCCACCCGAATACCGGGCACCAGGGCGGCCAGCCCAACACGGGGCACCCCGCAGCCGGCACCCTCACCCCACAGCAGAAAAAGATGCTGCAGCAGCTCTTCCATCAGCAGTACGGCCGCTATCCGCTCACCGAGTTCGAATACGACCAGTGGCTCGCCGCGAACTGGTGAACCCGAGGGAATCCGAGCCGCAGGCGAGCCTTCATCCTCGCTTACGCGTGATGCGCGGCACGGAGATCGCGTTCGGGCCGGGCAAAGCGGAGTTGCTCGCCGCCGTCGCAGAGGCCGGAACGCTCTCCGAAGCGGCGCGGCAACTCGGCATGTCCTACATGCGCGCCTGGAAGTTGCTCCAGACCATGAATGCGAGCTTCCGCGAGCCGCTCGCAATCGCATCGCGCGGCGGGGCCGAGCATGGCCGGGCCCAACTGACCGAAACCGGCCGACGGGTCCTCGCGCTCTACCAGGAGATGGACGCCGCCTGCCGCCAAGCGGCTGAGCCGGCCTGGCGCGAGATATTGGCGCTGATCGCGGAGTAATCCCCGAACTACTTGACGGAATATAACGGGGTTGGTAAGGTCCGCCCGCTCGTTTTCCCAATTCGGAGGAAACCCTCGTGCGGCACCCTAGTCTCGGCATTATCCTCGTGGTGATGGTGGGGATTTCTCCATCCTTCGCCCAACAAAGCCCCTCCTCGGTCGTCAGACCCGCAGGGCGCGAACCGATCCTCACGTTTGGCGGGCTGATCCAAGCCCAGGCCGATTTCGGCGATCGCGGCGACTCCCGCTTCACCAACGACAACGACCGCTTCTATCTGCGCCGCGCGCGCTTGAACGCGACGGGCAAGTTCCTGGAGGAATTCGATTTCCGATTGGAGCTCGACCTCGCCGGCAGCCTGACCAACACCTCGGCGTTGCGCGCGCAGGCGACCGATGCCTACATCACCTGGAACCGCTACCACGCGGCGCTCGTTCGGGTCGGGCAATTCAAGACGCCGTTCGGCTTCGAGCAGCTCTACTCCGATCCCCGGCTCGCGACGCTCGAACGCAGTCTGGTCAACGACCGTTTGACCCTGTCCCGGCAGATCGGCGTCCAGGTGAGCGGCGATCTGGTGGACAAGCGGCTCACCTACGCCGTGGGAGTTTTCAACGGCAACGGCACGAACAACAACTTCAACGACGACGACCGATTCCTGGTCGCCGCCCGGGCCGCGGGTGTGCCCTGGAAAGGCGGCCTGAACGGCATCCCGATCAGTCTGTCGGTCGGCGCCGACGGCTATCAGTCGCGCGACGCCAACGTTCCCCAGGGGGCGGAATTCAGTTTCGACTCGACCCCCGCGACGCCCGACCGGGACGCCATCTTCTCGGGAGATCGGCGCGGCTGGGGTGTCGACAGCCAGCTGGTCTTCGGCCGTTTCGAGCTCTGGGGCGAATATCTGAGCACCCGATGGGAGCCCGACTCCCACCGGCCCACCGCGGTGGTCGAATCCACCGGCTGGTACGCCCAGGCGGGTTTGTACGTCGTGCCGGAACGCCTTCAGGTGGTGCTCAAGGCAGAGACGTTCGATCCCCGCACCGATCATGCGGGCGATACCACGAAGACCGATACCGCGGGCCTTAACTGGTTCATCAAGGGGCACGACCTCAAGCTGATGGTGGACTACCTGCGCGTCCAGGCGAACCGCGATCCGGACCAGGATAAAGTGCTGGCCCGTCTGCAGGTCATCTTCTGAGCCGTCGGACCGAAAGGAGCCACATGATGAAACGCATACTCCTCCCGCTCTTTCTTCTCGGCCTGGGTTTTACCCTGCTCGCCCCTTCGGCGGTCGCCGTCGAGCTCAACGTTTCCGCAGCCGCGAGCCTGACCGATGCGATACAGGACATCGCCCACGATTACGAGGCGACCTCGACGGATAAAATCCTGCTCAACCTGGCGGCTTCGAGCCTGCTCTCGCGCCAGATCGAAGAAGGGGCGCCGGCGGATCTGTTTCTCTCCGCCGACGAGGAGAAGATGGATTCGCTCCAGAAGCAGCGGCTAATCCTCGTCGACACCCGGCAGAGCGTGCTCGGCAATACGCTGGTCATCGTGGTCCCGATCGAATCGCGCCTGAAGATCTCCGGCCCCGCGGATCTGGAATCGCCGTTGATCCGCGCGATCGCCTTAGCCGAGCCCCAAACCGTTCCCGCGGGGATCTACGCCAAGGAATACCTGAAGAAATTCGGGATGTGGAGCAAAGTCATCGACCGCGTCGTGCCGACCGAGAACGTCCGCACCGCTCTTTCCGCGGTCGAGTCGGGCAACGTCGACCTGGGCATCGTCTACAAGACCGACGCCGAGATCTCGAAGAACGTTCGCGTGGCGTACTCCGTCCCTCTGGACGTGGGACCCAAGATCTCTTACCCGTTCGCCGTCGTCGCGGCGTCCAAGCACCTGGCCGAGGCGCGCAAGTTTTTCGCGTACCTCACTTCGAAGCCGGCGCTCGATGTCTTCCGCCGCTATGGATTCCTCGTATTGACCGGATCGGGCGCGACTCCCTAAACCGTTCCGAGAGGCGATTTGACCGGCGACGAAACGCGAATCCTCGGCTTTACCCTCGGCATGGCGGCGCTCGCGATGGTCGCGATCCTGCCGCCTGGCCTCGCCCTCGCCTGGCTGCTCGCCCGCCGCAGCTTTCCCGGCAAGGCGGTGATCGAAACACTCGTCGCGCTGCCGTTGGTAATGCCGCCGGTCGCAACCGGCCTGTTTCTGCTTCGGATGTTCGGCCGGCGGAGCGCGCTCGGCCGATTCGTCCACGACCGGCTGGACCTCGACGTGATCTTTACCTGGCGCGGCGTGCTGCTCGCGATGGCCGTGATGTCGCTGCCGCTCTTTGTCCGTAGCGCGCGGGTCGCCTTCGAGGAGGTTCCCCTTCGGCTGGAGCAGATCGCCCGAACGCTCGGCGCCGGTCCCGCCAAGACGTTCGTCACGATCACCCTGCCGCTCGCGGCCCGGGGGCTCACGGCGGGTCTGCTGCTCGCGTTCGCCCGGGCGCTCGGCGAATTCGGCGCGACGATCGTCGTCGCGGGCAACATCCCGGGCCGCACCCAGACCCTGGCGCTCGCGATCTATCAGCTGATTCAGCTCGGCCGCGACGACGCGGCGCTCCGGTTCTGCCTGGCCGCCGCGGTCCTCGCGTTCGTGGCGCTTTTTATCAGCGAGCGCCTGCTACGCCGGAGGTCCACGTGAAGCTCGCGCTCCGCGGCCTGCGTCTGCCGCTCCCCCGCTTCATGCTCGAAGCGGACGTCGAGCTGCAGGGCCGCGTCGCCGGCCTGTTCGGACCCTCGGGCGCAGGTAAGACTTCGCTTTTGGAGCTGATCGCCGGCCTTCGCCGCCCGACCGCGGGGACGATCCGCCTCGAAGACCGAACGCTCGCCGACGTGGCGGCCCGCCGCTTCGTGCCCCCCGAGCGGCGAAGGATCGGCTACGTACCGCAGGATGGGGCGCTCTTCCCCCATTTCTCGGTGCGGAAGAACCTCCTCTACGGTGTCAAGAATGGCGGTGGGGCCGAGCGGCTGGCCGAGATCGCAGCGGTTTTGGAGATCGAGCCGCTGCTGGATCGGGGAATCGCCGGCCTATCCGGCGGCGAGCGCCAGAGGGTGGCGCTCGGGCGGGCGTTGCTCGCCTCGCCGGCGCTCCTCCTGCTCGACGAGCCGTTCGCCGGGGTCGACCACCCGTTGCGCGGTCGAATTCTTCCGGTCCTCGCCCGCATCCGCGACGAGCTTCGGGTTCCCATGCTCTACGTCAGCCACGAGCCGGAGGAGATCCTCGCCCTATGCGACGAGGCGTTGCGTCTCGACCAGGGCCGGATCGTCGCCCACGGCGCCCCGGCCGAGATTCTGGCCGAGCCGCCGGTCAGTCCGTGACGCGTTCGAGCACCAAGGCGGTCCAGTCGTCTTCCAAATCGATCGAGGTCGCCGCCCGCAACCGTTCCAGAAGAGCGTCAAGCCAGACCGCGGGAGCCGCCGAACCCGGCAAATGACTCGGACCGATCAGCTCGGCGAGGGCGGCATAGCCGAGCGGTTCGCCGTTCGCCGTGGTTGCCTCGGGCAGTCCATCGGTCAGAATCAGCAGCCGCTCTCCCGGGGCGAGCACGAGATCGAGCGACCGGTACTCCACCTCGCGCCGCACCCCCAACGGTAGACGCGGTCCCGGAACGGCCAGCGGCTGGGCCGGGCCGGCCAAGGGGAGAAGAAGGTAGGGGTCCGGCAGACCGGCGTTGGCGAGGCAGAGCCCTCCGGAAGCCGGGTCGAAACGGGCATAGGCCAGGGCAACGAACTCGCGCGGGGACAGCTCGGCGGCCAGATGTCGATTCAGCTCGCAAAGCACTTGCTCCGGGGATCTCTCGGCCGCGAGGAAAGGCAGGATGGCTTTGACCGAAGCCGTGATCAAAGCCGCCGCCATTCCCTTGCCCGCCACGTCCGCCACCACCACTCCGAGCGTGCCGTCGGCAAAAGGGAAGACGTCGTAGAAATCGCCGGCCACCACCCGCGCCGGGAGGTTGCGCGCGGCGATCCGGTAACCGTCCCCTTCGATTTCCGGCGGCGGCAGCAACCGGCTCTGGAGTCCGCGGGCGAGCACCAGCTCGCGCTCGGCGAATTCGGCCTCCTTGAGCCGGGCGACGCTCGCGGTCAGTCGGTCGTTCAGGAAGTCGAAAGTGTAAATGGAGAGGCCGACCACAATAGCGATTCCGCCGCCCATGACGAGGAGCGGATAGAGGATGGTTTGCCATGGAAATTCGACTTGTTCCCCACGCATGAGGATCTCGCCGGTCACCACCAGCAAATAGCCGGAAATTCCGGCAAAGAAGAAGATTCCAGCCAGCACGCCGAACCGCCGGCCCCCCTCCCGGCGCGCGATCCACGGCCAGAGCAGATGGATCAGGATCTGCGCGATGGCATAAATCAACGTCGAGACCAGAGCCGAGAGGGCGAGCTGTTGGAAAGGCGGCGGGAAGCCCCGCCCAAGGTTCACCACGATCGCCACCCCGATGCCGATCACGATGCAGACCAAGACATTCCGCGCCAAGGTCTCCAACCGAAGGCGGGGACGGGCGGTTGAGGGTGAACCGGGCTCTGGCATGGGCACTTCCATCCGTGGTTTACGGAGCGCCGCGAGCAGAGTTTTCTCTCGGGCCGCCCCGCAACCCGCGGCTCCGCTACAGCAACGTACCGCGCAGCAGCAGGCTCGCCATCGTGAAATAGATGACGAGGCCCGTGACGTCGACCAGGGTGGCGACGAACGGGGCCGAGGCGCTCGCGGGGTCGAAACCCAAACGTCGGAGGACGAGCGGCAGCATCGAGCCGCAGATCGTGCCGAACAGGACAACGCCCACCAGACTGAACGCCACGGTCGCGGCGACCAGGAGGTAGTGCTCACCGTAGCTGTTGAAGATCTCATGCCAGGCGAGGATGCGGGCAAAGCCGATGATGGCGAGCACCGTGCCGAGCACCAGGCCGGCCGACAGCTCGCGGCGGACGACCCGCCACCAGTCGCGCAGGCGCACTTCGCCGAGCGCCATGGCGCGCACGACCAGGGTCGAGGCCTGCGAGCCGGAATTGCCGCCGCTCGAAATGATCAAAGGCAAAAACACCGCGAGCACGACCGCCTTGTCGATCTCTTTTTCGTAGAAGGCCATCGCGGTCGCCGTCAGCATCTCGCCCAGGAACAGCGCGGAGAGCCAACCGGCGCGCTTTTTCACCATCTCCCAGAAACCGATCTGGAGATACGGCTCGTCGAGCGCGGCCTGGCCGCCCAACTTCTGGATGTCCTCGGTCGCCTCTTCCTCGGCGACGTCCGCCACGTCGTCGAAGGTCACGATGCCTTTCATTCGCCCTTCGCCGTCGACGACCGGGATCGCGATCAGGTCGTAGCGCGAGAACATCTGGGAGACTTCTTCTTGATCCGTCTCCTCGGGGATGGTCACCAGATCGGTCACCATCAGGTCGCGGACCAGAACCTCGCCGGTGGCGGCGAACAGGGACCGAAAGGAGACCACGCCGAGCAGGTGCTGCTCGGCGTCGAGTACATAGGCGTAATAGATCAGCGCGGTCCGATCGCGCGATTGGCGCCGCAGGTAGCGCAGCGCCTCTTCGACCGTCATGTCGGGGCGCACGCGCGAATAGCGCGGGCTCATCAGGCCGCCCGCTTCGTCCTCGGCGTAGGCGAGCAGAGCGCGAACCTCGCGCCGGGTGACCTCGTCGAGCAGGGACAGCAGCTCGTCGCGCAGCTCGGGCGACGCTTCCTGCAGCAAGTCGGCCGCGTCGTCGGGCTCGTAGGAACGCATCCAGAGCCGGCGCTCGACCAGCGGCAGCGCGGCGAGCAATTCCGCCTGCTCGTAGGGCGAGAGGTTGAGCAGAAACTCCTCGGCCTCCTCCCGCGTCAAAAGCGCGAAGCCCTCGACCCGGTCTTCCGTGGCGAGAATCTGCCACGCCTCTTCGAGCTCTTCCGCCGAAAGCTGCTGCACCGTCTCGGGCAAGGGACCGCCCTCCGAATCGAAAGGCCCCGGGCTTCCGGGGCCAAAGAAGGTTCGATGATCCCCGGTTTGCTGCTCCCTGACAAGCCCCGCGAGCACCTCGATGGAGCGGAGGGAGCTACGGCGCCTCGCCTCCTCCCGGATGGCTTCCCTTCCGGCGCCGCTGGACATTGGAGTCTTCACAGAGTAAATTTTGGCCGCTCAAAAAACACCAAGGACTTTCATGACCTTCCGAGATCCGCTGCCTACCGCCCCGGCCCCGCCGGGCTCTCCCTCGTTGCAGGAAGTTCATTCGAGCGTCCGCCTACCCGGCACCCCCGGCTTCTGGCGGCGCCTGCTGGCCTTCTCCGGACCGGCCTACATGGTGAGCGTCGGGTACATGGACCCGGGCAACTGGGCGACCGACATCGAAGGAGGATCGCGGTTCGCCTATCAGCTGATCTGGGTGCTGCTGATGTCGAACCTGATGGCCGTGTTGCTCCAGACGCTTTCGGCCCGCCTGGGCATCGTGACCGGCCGCGATCTCGCGCAGGGGTGCCGCGACGCCTACCCCAAGCCGGTGGCTCTCGCACTCTGGATCCTGTGCGAGCTGGCGATCGGCGCCTGCGATCTCGCCGAGGTGCTGGGCACGGCGATCGGCCTCCAACTCTTGTTTGGCATCGACCTGATGACCGGCGTGCTGATCACCGCCTTCGACGTCTTCCTGCTGCTCGCCATGCAGCGGCTCGGCATCCGCAAGATGGAGGCCTTCATCCTGACCCTGGTGGCGACCATCGGCGGCTGTTACGTGATCGAGATCTTCCTGGCGAAACCGGATTGGGCGCCGCTGTTCGCCGGGTTCCGCCCGCATCTTCAGTCGACCGAGGCGCTCTACATCGCGATCGGCATGCTCGGCGCGACCGTCATGCCGCACAACCTCTATCTCCATTCGGCGCTGGTGCAGACCCGCCAGGTGCCGCGCACCGTGGAAGGCAAGCGTCAGGCAAACCGCTACAACTTCATCGACTCGGCGGTGGCGCTCAATTGCGCGTTTTTCGTCAACGCCGCGATCCTCGTCCTCGCCGCTTCCGCCTTCCATCGGAACGGCGTCGTGGTCACC
This sequence comes from Thermoanaerobaculia bacterium, assembly GCA_035995205.1. GTDB lineage: Bacteria > Acidobacteriota > Thermoanaerobaculia > Multivoradales > UBA5704 > DASYKS01. The sequence goes on along the minus strand of DASYKS010000041.1, from coordinate 77,693 downwards.
GAGCTGGGACAGGCCCACAAGCTGCTCGCGCCTCTCCTCGGCACGGCGGTCGCGAGCACCGCGTTCGCCCTCGCTCTACTGGTGGCGGGCCAGAGCTCGACGCTCACCGGCACGCTCGCCGGCCAGGTGGTGATGGAAGGGTTCCTCGATTTCCGCATGCGCCCCTGGCTGCGCCGCCTGCTCACCCGCGGCCTCGCGCTGATCCCGGCGGTGATCACGATCGCCGTGCTCGGCGACCATGCCACCTACAAGCTGTTGATCCTGTCCCAGGTGATCCTGTCGATGCAGCTGCCGTTCGCGGTGATTCCCTTGGTGCAGCTCACCAGCGACAAGCGCCGGATGGGAGAATTCGCGAACAAGGTCTGGATGAAGATCCTCGCCTGGCTGACCGCGATCGTGATCATCGGGCTGAACATCAAGCTGGTGATCGGGATCACGGGCGAATGGCTCGGCGGTACGACGCCGCCCCTCGTGCGCATCGGCGTGATCGCCGGACTTTCCGCGATCGGCCTGCTCCTGCTCTACGTGGCGCTCCATCCCACGCTGAAGAAGCTCCGGCGCCTCGGACGCGCCGAGGCCGCGGCACCGCGGGCGCCCGTCCTACGCGAGGATCTCGGCTACCGCCGCATCGCGGTCGCTCTCGCGGTCGAAACCTTCGACCAGGCGGTGCTCGACCACGGTCTCTCGCTCGCGCGAGCCCAAAAGGCGGAGCTGCTGCTCCTCCACGTCGCCGAAGGCTTCGGACCGCGCTATTTCGGCGGCGAATCGACCGACGAGGAGACCCGCGAGGACGCCCAATATCTCGAACGCGCGCGTCTAGCCGTCGAGCAGCTCGGCGTTCCGGCCCGGGTCCGTTTGCTCTACGGCGATCCGGTGGTCCAAATCCCGAAAGCAGTCGAAGAAGAGAACGTCGACCTGCTGGTCATGGGTTCCCACGGCCACCGCCTAGTCGGCGACATCTTCTTCGGCTCGACCGTCGAGCCGGTCCGCCACCGGGTGAAAATCCCGGTGCTGGTGGTGCGGCGGACTGAGGCAGGGTAGCCCTACTCTTCGATTTCGACCTCGACGCAAGAGGACCGAACGGAGCGAGTCGTTCCGGGGGAGAATCCTCCACCATGGAAGAAGAGGACGGCTCGCCGACCCCCGAGAATCCAGCCCTTGCCGAGGAGCCGACTCTCGAACCCGCTTTCCCCGAGGCGCCGCCCCCTCGAACGTTCTGGGAGCACCATCCGCGCATCCACGCGATCGGACTCTCGGCCCTCTTCCTGCTTGGCTACATCGGGGTCGAGATCGCCCTCTGGTACACCTTTCGCCTTTGGGTGGAGGCCGCGGCGAGCTTTTTTCCGTTGGAGGGAGACCGCCTGCTGCTCAGCCGCGTAGCCTGCCTGCCGTTCGTGCTTGGGTATACGCTCCTGTTTGCCCGGTGGATCGACCGACGCCCCCCCGCCGTGCTGGGGCTCACCTGGCCGCGCGGTTCCGCCTCGGGGCGTAAGCCGATTCGCTCCCAAGCGCTCTGGGCCGGCTTCGGGACGCTCGCCTTCCTCGCCCTCTGGCTCGGCGGCGCGGAGATCGAGGGGCGGTTCGCGATCTTCGGCTGGAGCCCAGCGGTAGCCCCCGGCGGCTTCGAACCTCACGACCTCGGCGCGCTCGCCCTTCTATTCGCGGGCTTTCTGATCCAAAGCGGGCTCGAAGAGCTGGTCTTGCGCGGCGGCTTCTACGGATTGCTCCGCCGCGCCCTCTCTCCCGCCGCCGCGGCGATCGCAAGCTCCGCGCTGTTCGCCCTGGCGCATGCCGGAAATCCCGGTTTCACCGCAGCGAGTGGCGCAAATACGTTTCTCGCGGGCGTCCTGCTCTGTGCCCTATTCGAGCGAACCGGCAGCCTCTGGGCGCCTACCTGGGTCCATGGTGTCTGGAACTTCGCGATCGGCGGTCTGCTCTCGCTGCCGGTCTCGGGGATCGAAATCTTCCGTCTGTTCGACGCCCGCTTGAACGGCCCGGCGGCTTGGACCGGCGGCAGTTATGGCCCGGAAGGGAGTTGGGTGCTGGTGCCGATGCTCGGGGTTGGGATCGCCTTGATCGCCCGGAGAAAAGCGAAGGGCGAGCCGGAACCCGACCCGCCCCTCCTCAGCAGTGTGCCTACGCCTTCTGAGTGAACGTCATCCCTTTCGCCTCAACAGGCTCAAAAAGGCATCCGGCCGACGAGGAAAATTCCAGCATCTGCGCCAAGCGAACATGGTCTTGAAAGTGGCTTTGCTGGAGGAGGAGAGGGGCACCGACCATCAGCGTGATCGCCAGAGTACCGAGGAACAGCGAGGATTTACCCAGATATCGCATGGTGGATTTCTCCGTAGTTGAGACATGAGTTGCGTCTCCCTACCACGCACGGCGGGCAGGGCGGTTTTCGATCGATTCGTCCAGCCTAAATCGGGGCGAATCAGCTGCGATCAAATCCGCCAAACGGAGAGAAGAGAGAACGGTCGGGGCGGGAGAACCTGGGTCTTAAGCAGCGGCAGACGCCGAGCCGCAGGACGCGTTCTCGGCGCAGCGAAACGCACCGAGACGACCGCTTTGTTACTCGACGAACGCCGCCTGTGAGCGAAGGCCAAGCCCACCGAAAAAGTGGTGGGGGCTGACGCCATTGTCCGGCATTCCGCCGCACGCGGTGGCTCCGGTACCGGGCAGCCGAAGGCGCCCGGGGGCGGTACCAGCGGCAGGGCGAAGAGGCCGAGCAGCAACGGAATCAAAAGGAGGCGACCGACGCGCACGGAGGAAGTTTACTCCTCCCGCTGCGCCATGCAACTCTGTCTCGGCGGGGCGCACGCCCGTGCGCCCCGTCCTACAACCACATCGGCCGACCGGAGGAACCTGTCACTGCATAAGGTCGGCTTACGGACGAATCGCTATCAGCAGCGCCAGACCGAGTCGCAGGATTCGGAGGGGGCGCAGGACAGCGTGCAATCGCGGTTCGTTTCGCAGTTCGCATCGGATGGCAGCAAAGTCACCGTCTCCGGCGGCTTGTATGCCGCGTAGACGGAATTGCGATCCGGATCGACTCGATGCAGGGTCTCTCGGTTCAGGCGAAGGGTTTTCGACCGCTTCTTCATGGATAGGTTCCCGGAAAGAGTTTGCGGCTTGATTGCCGCTCCTTCTCAAAGGAGAAGTGCTGCGAGATCTCCGTTTCGCATTGGGAATGAGCCACTATCTTTAGACTTCCGCCCCACGGTCAGCGAATGATGAATCGGGACGCCCCGGAGACTCCCGTGCCCGGGGCCTCGGCCGAGCCGCCGGCCCACCGGACGCGCAGCCAGTAGTCGCCCGGGACCAGGTCCGGCGCGCGGAAGGTCGCGACCAGCCAGTCGGGCTCGCCGGGAACCGCGGGCTTACGTTCGGCAAGCTCGATTGCGGCTTGGGCCAGAGATTTCCCGTTCACGTCGAGCACCTCGGCATCGAGCTTGAGCTCACCTTCGGCCAAGCCCTGAGCGAGGAGCGCGACGACGGCCTGACCGCCCACGCCGAGGGCCGGTCGGGTGGATGGAACGAAGGGTTTGCCGTAGAGCACGAACGGATAGGGCACCTGCGGCAGCGTGCCGCGTGGCGCCTCCTTTACCAGGACCGAGCGGCCCGGAACCTCCGGAAACAGCGGGGCCGCAAGCGTCGGCGCGGTCCCGCCCGAACACGGGGATCGAGAGCGAGGATACCCGCAGACTGTAACGGCCGGTCGCGGCGTTGCGCGCCATCACCCGTAGCGAGTATTCGCCGGGAGGCAGATCCAAATGGCCGAAGAACTTGAGCCCGCCCTGCGCGAGGCTGGAGCCGGTCTGCGCGACGTCCAGGTTGAGGCTCTGGGCGAAGAAATCCCGCACCTCTCCACTCGCGTCGAGCGCGTAGGCGTAGATTTCGGCCGGTACGATCGAGGCTTCATGGCCCGCGAGCAGGTCGTAACCGCTGATCTCGACCAGCACCGGCACGTAGGCCTGGCCGTGGTCACCCGCGAGCGCCACGGCGAGCACCGCGGCGGCGAAATCTCCCCCCTCCTGGCCGTTGGTGATCGCGTCCGCCAGGCGCATCGTCCGGGTCAAGGGATCTTCGCGGGAAGGCGGCACGGGGGCGTAGTAGCCGGGTCGGTGGACCAGTTTGGTGCCGCGCGACGGGTGCTTCAATCGCACCTCGATCGGATGGTAGGCGCCGTCCTCCGCCACCACGGGCTGGAAGCTGAGCAGATAGGTGACGCCGGTGCGTTCGAGCATCCGGCCCATCGCCTCGCCGAGATTGTTGTAGCTCCGGTAGAGCTCGCCGCCGGTACCGTCGGCAAGCAGGAACAGGGCGTCCTCACCCGAGGGTCGGGTGGTTCCCTGGTCCGTCTGCGCCCGCAACCCGCCGATGTCGACCGCCTGGATCACGCAATCGGCGCGGCGCAGCTCTTCGAGCATTTGCCCCAGCTGCCGGTTTCCCCGCCCGCTGCCGAAGCGCTCCTCGCTGCCGACTTTCCAGGTTTCACCGCGCAGGGTTGCGTCTTCCATATCCGCAACCTGGATCTTGGCCGTGGTTCCGGTCAGCAACGTGGCGTCGAATCCCTCCGAGAGATAGACCACGTACTTGCGCCCGGCGACCCCGGCCAGGCGGCGGGCCAGATCCTCGAAGGCGCGGGCAAACGCGGAGATCCCGCCCGGCGCTGTTCCTGGTCGCTTCGCTCCCCCGCCTGCACCGTCTTCTGGAGGTCGTCGAAGATCTGCTGTTCGCGCTCCTGGCGGCGCAGCGCCGCCGCTTCACTGCCACTCCACGATTTGTGAGTCGACACCAGATCGGCCCGGACCTGTTCGGCGAGCAGACGCAGCGGATCGGGGTTGCGATCGACCAGCGACGGTAACCCCAAACTGTCGATGGCGGCTTCGATCTGCCGGCGATCCGCGGTGAAACCGAGCACCAGCTCGGGCCCCCGGGCCTCCGAGTAGGTGGCGACCGCCACCAGGTCGCTCGGATGCAGGCTGCGGAGCACGACATCGCGAGCCGCCCCGCGCGCTTTGACGATCGACTTCGGCTCGGAGAACGAAAGGTCGAAAACGAGCAGGAAATGCCGGCGACCCGCGACCGGCACCATCCCGGCCTGCGTCGCGGATGCGAGATCGACCGCCTCGAAGCCGGTCAGGGTCTGCGTCTCGCGATCCTGAACGATCTCGAAGTCGGCGGCGGTGAGCCCGCGGACCGGCTTGCCGTCCTTCAACACCTGAACCGGAACTTCGACGGCGATGACGTTCGTGGTATCGCCGAAAGTCTGCTCGGCGGGCCTCGCCGAAAGAGAGCCGAGAGCCAAGACGGCCAGGGCCGGGAGGAAGATCCGGCGACCGCGGAGCCCGCATCGAGTCGAAGTCGTGGCACGCATCGGTTCGGCCTCCCGGAGCGAAGTGGGTTTCCCCGGAGAAGAGCACAGGTCACGCTTCGCGCACGGATTCCTTGGGATGAATCGCCCCGATCCAGGGACCGCCCCCTACCCGTACACCTCCGCCCCCGCCCTCACGAATTCTTCCGCCTTCTCCTCCATCCCCTTCTCCAGCGCTTCGTCCTCCGCGAGGCCCTGTTTCCTGGCGTATTCGCGGACCTCTTCGGTGATTTTCATCGAGCAGAAGTGGGGGCCGCACATGGAACAGAAGTGCGCGACTTTGGCGCCTTCTTGGGGGAGCGTCTCGTCGTGGTAAGAGCGCGCCGTTTCGGGGTCGAGCGAGAGGTTGAATTGGTCTTCCCAGCGGAACTCGAAACGGGCTTTCGACAGCTCGTCGTCGCGCAGCTGGGCTCCGGGAAAACCCTTGGCCAAATCCGCGGCGTGGGCGGCGATTTTGTAGGCGACGACCCCGACTCGAACGTCGTCCTTGTTCGGCAGGCCGAGGTGCTCCTTGGGGGTCACGTAGCAGAGCATCGCGCAGCCGAACCAGCCGATCATCGCGGCGCCAATTCCGGAGGTCAGGTGATCGTAACCGGGCGCAATGTCGGTGTTGAGAGGGCCGAGGGTGTAGAACGGCGCCTCGCCGCAGACCGCGAGCTGCTTGGTCATGTTCTCTTGGATCAGGTGCATCGGAACGTGGCCGGGGCCCTCGATCATCACCTGGACGTCGTGGCTCCAGGCGACGTGGGTCAGCTCGCCCAGGGTGTCCAGCTCCGCGAATTGGGCCTTGTCGTTGGCGTCCGCGATCGACCCTGGGCGCAGGCCGTCGCCCAGGCTGAAGGCCACGTCGTAGGCCTTCATGATGTCGCAGATCTCCTCGAAGTGCGTGTAGGTGAAGTTCTCGCGATGGTGCGCCAGGCACCATTTGGCGTGGATCGAGCCGCCGCGCGAGACGATGCCGGTCACCCGCCGCGCGGTGAACGGCACGTAGGGGAGGCGTACTCCGGCGTGGATCGTGAAGTAGTCGACCCCCTGCTCGGCCTGCTCGATCAACGTGTCGCGGAAGATCTCCCAGGTGAGATCCTCCGCCTTGCCGCCGACTTTTTCCAGCGCCTGGTAAATCGGTACCGTTCCGATCGGCACGGGGGAATTCCGCAGGATCCACTCGCGGGTCTCGTGGATGTTCTTGCCGGTCGACAAATCCATCACCGTGTCGGCGCCCCAGCGGATCGCCCAGAGGAGCTTCTCGACCTCTTCGTCGATCGACGAGGTGACCGCGGAGTTGCCGAGATTCGCGTTGATCTTGACCAGAAAATTGCGCCCGATCGCCATTGGCTCGCATTCGGGGTGGTTCACGTTCGAGGGGAGGATCGCCCGCCCTCTCGCGATCTCGTCGCGGACAAACTCCGGCGTGATCCGGCGCGGGACCGACGCACCCCAAGACTCTCCCGGATGCTGCGGCCCGGCAGCCGAGAGCGCCCCCTCCACCTGGGCGCGGAGCAGGTTTTCGCGGATCGCCACGTACTCCATCTCCGGAGTGACCACACCGCGCCGGGCGTAGTGCATTTGGCTGACGTTCCTGCCCGGCCGGGAGCGGAGCGGTTTGCGCACCGGGCCGAAGCGGAGCTCGTCGAGCTTCGGATCGGCGGCACGGCGGCGGCCGTACTCGGAAGTAAGGTCAGAAAGCTCTTCGACGTCGCCCCGTTCGAGCTGCCAGGGGCGTCGCAGAGCCGGCAGCCCCAAGCGGGCATCCGGAGAAGCGTCCGGATCGGTCCACGGCCCAGAGGTGTCATAGACCCGGTGCGGCGGGTTCTCGATCAGGCGGCCATCGGCCTGACGGGTCGATTGGAGCGAAATTTCGCGCATCGGCACCCGCAGGTCGGGGCGCGAGCCTTCGATGTAAATCTTGCGCGAGGCGGGGAACGGAGCGATCGAAATCGACTCCGAGAGGGGGGCGGTCGGAGTGGAGCGGCTCATGGCGAGATCCTAACCCAGCGGCGGCGGCCGGAGCAGGGCGAGGATCTTCGGATAGTGGCTCAGTTTGCCTCCTCGCTCCTTCGGGCGCCTTCGGCAGCAGCCAGTCGCTGTGGGGCAAACTGAGCCACTATCGATTTTCGGGATTCATGCCGCTGGCACGGTTCGCGCATTCCGCGCAGGAAAAGCGAGATAAACTCCGTCTTCCAAGACAATCCGCGGCTGTTTCGCGATGAGAGCTCTACTCCCAGCTCGGAGGGATGCGACATGAACCTTCAACGCGCCGTGGTTCGAGGGCTGATCTGCGCCTCGTTCGCCCTGGTCGGACCTTCCTACGCCGCCGGGCAGGCGGATCTGCCGGCCGGAGCGAGCAAGGGCTGGCACGTGGTCCGGCCCGGCGAGACCCTGCACAACCTCGCCCAACGCTATCTGGGCGATGCCCGCTACTGGCGCCACCTCGCTCAGTTGAACCAGAACATCGTCAATCCCGACCTGATCGAGCCCGGACAGCGCATCCGCATCGCCGTTGCGGGCGCCCAGGCGGAGCCTGCGGCGCAGATCGCGAAACTGTCGCGGCGGGTCGACGAGCGCCCGGCGCCGATCCCCTGGGGCGAGGCGCAGCTCGACGATCTGCTGGTGGAAAAGGACGGTATGCGCACCTTCCCGAAATCTTCGGCCGAGCTGCGTTTCACCGACGGCACCCGCCTGGGTGTTACCGAGGATTCGCTGGTCTTCCTCCACCGGGCGGGCGGAGCGCTCTCCGGCGTCGAGCGCAAGGCGGTCGAGATCGTCGAAGGGCAGGCGGAGTTCGAAACCGGCGGCGCGGTGGCGTCCTCGCGCGCCTCGGAAGTAGAGATCCTGATCGGCGGCACCAGCGCGAAGGCCCGGCCGAACGCCAAAGGCACCTCCCAGACCCGGGCGCGGAAGGCTGAGAAAGGGGCCGCCAAAGTGATGATGTACGGCGGCCAGGGGGAGGTCGCCTCGGGGGGCTCCCAGGTCGCCGTGGCCGAAGGGATGGGCACCTCGGTCGAAGAGGGCGCGGCGCCCGGCCCACCGGAAAAGCTGCTGCCGGCCCCCGCGCTCACCGCGCCGAAGATCGATGCCCGGGTGCCGGTCAACCGCGCGAAGCTCGAATGGCAGCAGGTTCCGGGTGCCGAGTCGTACGTGGTCGAAGTCTGCCGCGATGAGGCCTGCGGCGAGATGATCGACCGCGCAACCGGCGTCCAGGTCGCGTCGTGGCGGCCATCGTCCGCGCTGCCGATCGGCGCCCTCCTCTGGCGGGTAACAGCGCGTAGCGCGTCCGGCCTCGACGGTTACCCGAGCGCGGCGTCCCGGGTCGAAGTCACTCCGCCCGTAGCGGCCGGGCCGCCGCCTTCCGCACGCCTCGCTCTGGCCGGCGTACAGGTCGGGGTGGCCGACGTTCTGTTCGGCAGCGGCGCCACGAAGGTCGAGATCCAGGAGGAGCGCAGCTCCTGCGGTATCGCTCAGCGGACCTACCGAATCGACGGCCAGGAGGTGAGCGAGGCGGCTTGGAGCGCGCCCTCGCCGGGCGCGCGAATCGCCGACGTGGTGATTACCGACGCCTGCGGTCAATCGACGACGATCGGGCCGTTCGCCTTCACCCTCGACGCCGAGGCTCCCACCCTGCGCATGCAGGCGGTCGACACGAACATCTACGAGGACCGGGGTGAGCCCGATCGGGATCGGCGGCGGACCCCGAACGCCTGGAAACCGGAGCGCGGCGGCGCGATCGCCTGGTCGGCCGACGGCCGGCGCTGGCTCCCCCTGGTCTGGGGCGATCGGGCGGCTCCGAGCAACGGCGTCTGGTCCGAGGAGTCGGCCTCGGCGAACCATCCGCAGGTCTTCTTCGCCGGCCAGGGCTGGCAACTCGTCGCCGACGACGGCACCGCGTTGACCGGAGACCGGCTGCTCTGGGTGACCGGAGAAGATGTCGGCAGCGGGATCGCGAAGCTGATCTACCGCACGAAGGTGGCGCCAGCCGACGCGAATGCGGCGGCGCTGTTGGAGGTCGAGGCGCAAGATCTGGTCGGCAACTCGGCCGTCAAGACCTGGAAGATCGTGCGGCGCTGAGGTTCAGCCCTCACCCTCAACCCCTCTCCCAGAGATTCCCTTGGGAGAGGGCGGGGGTGAGGGCTGAAGCGCCGGAGTGCTCTCCGAAATCCAGCCTCCCCGGCAGCGCTCCGGAACCGACCCTTCCAACTGCGGCCCTCGACTTACCGACCGTCGAGCCCGGAAAGCTGGTCGCGGAGATCGCTTTTCTGGGTGCGCGGAGCGTTTTTCTGATCGCCGAGATCCCTTCGCTGACTCCGGCGAACCCTTTTCTCACCGCCGAATTCCCTTTTCTGACTCAGGAGGTCAATTCGCGACCAGCAAAGCCATTTTCCGAATGGCGCGCACCCTTTTCTGAGCCAGAAAACCCCTTCGCTGACTCCCGAATTCGATTTTCTGAGCGCCGAAAGCACTCGGCTGGCTCAGAACGTCCACTTTTGATCCGCAAAGCGAATTCGGCGGTCAGAAAAACGCTCCGCGCGCCCAGAAAACCCTTCGCCGCAGCCAGAAAACCGAACGCGGCGCACGTTACGTCTCATCGACCGGACGCCTCCGTGCTTGCCCGGGTCGCATTTCTCGTCCCGTCGTTCACGGGAAGGGGCTCGTCAGGAGAGGTACCTGTTTCGCGGACGAGATCAGCCATCGTCAGATCGCTCCGCGGAGTCCCGGGGGAGAGCTGCCCAATATTCCGGGCGGGTTGCTGATCAGGCCGCGACCCGAGCGATCTCCTCGGTCTTCGCCGTCTCGTATTCCGGCCGCCAGCGCCAGCGGAGGCGCATCTCGGCGGCCAAGCCTTCGAGCGTCGCGGCGACCGCCGCGGCGCTTTCCGGTCGATCGTTCGGCTCGCGGGCGAGAAGGGCGAGCACCAATCCGTCGAGCGCCTCGGGGAGCCCCTGGACCCTTTGGCTCGGCGGTACGGGCTGGTCGGTGAGCGTCGCCCGGACCACGTCTCTCACCGTGCCGCCGGCGAACGGTCGCTTGCCCACCAGGGCGTGGTAGAGCACAACGCCGAGCGCGAATAGGTCTCCCTTCGGGCCGTAGCCGTCGCCGCGTAGCGTTTCCGGCGGAATGTATCCGGGCGTGCCGAAGATCGAGGCGCCGCCGCGCTCTGAGATCGAAGCCAGCTCGGAGATACCGAAATCGGTGATCTTGATCGCGCCGTCTCGGCCGAGCAGCAGGTTCGCCGGTTTGATGTCGCGATGCAGGATCTGCCGTTCGTGCGCCGCGGCGAGCCCCCGGGCGATCGAGGCACCTAGCGGAATGACCTCCTCCGCCGAGAGCTTGCCGCGGGTCCAGAACAGACTTTCGAGGCTTGCGCCATCGACCAGCTCCATCGCGATGAACGCCGCCTCGACCGCATCTTCGACGTCGTAGACCGCGACGATGTTCGGATGGTTCAAGCGCGCGACGGTGATCGCCTCGCGCCGGAGGGTTTGCAACTGTTTCGCACGCGAATCCGAGCTCGGCAAGTCGCCCAGACGCACGGTCTTGAGCGCCACGGCCCGTTCGAGCCGCGGGTCCCAACCGCGGAACACCGAGCCCATGGCGCCCGAGCCGAGCAGCTCGATCACCTGGTAGCGTCCGAGGAAAATTTGGGCGAGCGCTTCGCGGTCCGAGACGCTCCGCTCAAGCAGCGAGAAGGCGTTCTGCAGGTCGGCGATCTCGTCTCCGCTGGCCGGAGCGCCCCCTCGGGCGAGACGGCGCTGGGCACGAACCAGATCGCGCAACGGTTTGATCACGCTCCACCAGGCCAGAGCGCCGAGCACCGCGATCAACGCGAGGGCGGCGCCAATTGCGTAAATCGCGCGGCGGCGCAGGCGGTGCGCCACGGCATCGGCCACGCGCGCCGGCTGCCGCGACAGGACCGACCAGGTCGACCGAGGAACGGGAGCATAGGCACCGAGGATCGTCTCGCCCGATGCGTCGCGGTAGCGCCCGGCGCCGCCGAGCTTGCCGGAGAGCGCGTTTTTCACCAACTCTTCCGGAAACGCCGAGAGCGGAGTTCCGGAAGCGACGATCGGATGACGAGAGCGATCGATAATCAGCAGATCGGCCTCTTCGCCCATCTCGTTCGGCTGCGCGATGTCGACTAGCGCCTCCCCGTCACACACCAGGCGAACAGCGCCGAGAGAAAGTGCCTCGGGCCCTTGGGCATTGGGCAATGGCGCGGTGAGCACGACGGTCGGGGCGCCCGGAGGATTCATCACCGGGATCGGTTCCCTCGCACCCGCGCTATCGGCGGTTCCGGTACCGTCCGCCGCGAGCGCCCGATCAATCCGGGTTCGATCGGCCCCTTTGATCTGCGCCCGGAGCCCCTCCCGCCCTTCGCGGTCGACGATCGCGATCGCCAGCACTCCGAGATCCGCCCAGGCGCCGAGATTCTGGCGCAGCAGCTCCTGCGCTTCGGGAGAGGTCGGCTCGGCCAAGGCGGGATTTCCGGCCATCCCCTCCGCGAGCGACCGGCGCACCGCGAGGAACGAGGCGACCCGTTCCGCGGCCGTATTGGCGGCGAGCGCATGAGTGCGCAGCACCTGGACCTCGATCGCATCGCGGTTCAAATCGGCGAGACCGAATGAGACGATACCGAGCGGCAGGAGGCCGACCGCCCCGAGCGCGAGCAAGACCCGGACGAGGAGGCGCGGCTTGAGGCGCGCGAGCAGCCGCTGAAGGAAAGATTCGGCAGGGGCGGGCATGGCGCCCAAGTATAGAAGAGGGCACCTGGTAGCATCGGTCGCCATGAGACACGACCTCCGCTCAACCCTCGTCGCAACGCTTCTCGCGGCGCTCTTCCCCGCAGTGTCGTTTGCGGCCTCCAACCGCGCATCGACTCCGATCGAATCTTCGGACTTCCGGCGTACGCCGACGTTCGACGAGACGGTCGCCTGGCTCCAACAGCTCGCCGCGCACTTTCCCGAGATGAAAGTCACCTCGTTCGGGCGTTCCGCCGCCGGCCGCGAGCTTCCGCTGGTCATCGTGTCCAAGGATCGGAAGTTCAATCCGCCGCGGCCCGGTGAGATATCGACCCGGCCGATCGTGCTGATCCAGAGCGGCATCCATGCCGGTGAGATCGACGGAAAAGACGCGACGATGCTCCTGCTCGCCGACTGGGCGGCGGGGGCGCACCGCGAGCTGATGGACGCCGCGACGATCCTGTTCGTGCCGATCTACAACGCCGACGGCCACGAGCGGATCTCCCCCTACAACCGGCCAAACCAGGACGGACCGGTCGACGGAATGGGTTTCCGCACGACGGCGCAGGGGCTCGACCTGAACCGCGACCATGTGAAGCTCGTAAGCCCCGAGGCACGCGCCCTGGTCGCGCTGGTCAACGCCTGGCGGCCACAGCTCCACGTCGATATCCATGTCACCGACGGGGTCGACATGCCGGCCGCCTTCACCTGGACGGCGGTCGAGGCGCCCCAGCTTCCCGCGCCGGTCGACGCTTGGATGAAGGTTCACGTCCCGGTTGCGGTCGCGGCGGTCGAGAGCGCGGGATTTCCCGCCGGTCCGTACGTCGATCTGCTCGACCGAACCGACGTCACGAAGGGCTTCACCTCGTGGGTCGGCGGCGCCCGCTACTCGACGGGTTATTTCGCCCTTCGCAACCGCCCCTCGATCCTGATTGAAACCCATTCCTACAAGCCGTATCGCGATCGGGTGCTCTCCGTCCGCGCGTTCCTCACCGGGCTGCTCGCGGAGGTGAACAAAGATCCGCGCGGCTTGATCGAGGCGATCGCCGCGGCCGAAGCGCACGAGATCGAGATCGGCCGTCCCGGCGCGCCGCCGTCCGAGATCGCCCTGCATTGGGCCGAGAGCGATACGGGAGACCACTACCGCTGGCCGGTCTATGCCGCGCGCTCCGAGACTTCAGTCGTCACCGGCAAACCGGTGACGCTATTCGATCGGACCCGAACCGAAACGATCGAGGTCCCTTGGATTCATGGCTCGAAGGCCGAGCTCTCGGTCTCCCGGCCGCGCGCCTACGTCGTGCTGCCCGGTTGGCCGCAGATCGAAGAGCGCCTTGCGGCCCACGGCCTCCGCTTCTCGCGCGTCGCCTCGCCGCTCGAAATCGAGGTGGAGGTCGCCCGTCTCTCGGAGCCGAAATTCGCCGAGACCACCTATCAGGGTCTTACCGCTGTCTCCCAAGTCAAAGTCGACCGCCGCCGCGAGATCCGGAAGATTCCGGCCGGAGCGCTCTGGGTCCCCGCCGATCAACCCGACTTCGAAGTCGCGGCCCAGCTCTTGGAGCCCGACGCCCCGGATTCGCTGCTCTCCTGGGGCCTGCTCTCGACGATCTTTGAAGGGAAGGAGTACATCGATCCCAAGGTGCTCGAACCATGGGTCAGGAAGCGCCTGGAGGACTCGGACGTTGCCAAAGATTGGGCCGAGGCGCTACGCGACGAAAAGCTCGCGAACGACCCTCAGGCCCGCTATGGCTGGTGGTACCGCCGCACGCCTTATTGGGACGAGACGATCGGATTGATGCCGGTTTTCCGGGTGGTGGAGGGGCCAACAATGGGCCGATGAACAACGCTTTCCTGGGCTCGCCACGCTCCAGCGTGGCGCTTTTGGACTCGATTCACCGAACTCTTCCTTGCAGCGAAAAATGCCAGGCTGGAGCCTGGCGCGCCCAGGAAAAGCCCCTACTAGTGCCACGCCGCACCGACCACTGCTCTACCGGAATGTGCCGCGCGAGCCTGCTGTTCCTCGAAGAGGTGAGCAGACCACCGGGCGGCGCCTCTGATGTCGTCCTCGGCGCTGTCCGTGATACGAACCGTCCATCGTTCTCCACTCCCCTCATCTCCTGCGCCGAGATTTCGCTGGGCCCAACTCTTCATCCATCAGACCCTGAAGGTGCTCTCGTAGCAGCGAGTCCAATTCAAAGGTCTTGTAGCGCCCGGCATTCGAGTCAGCGATCCCAACCCGCACCGCCTCCCGAAGCGCGGGCAAGCGCGCCTGCGATTCGGACTCCCTTCGCACAACGAGAGGGTCGTACAACGGCCGGCCCGTCATGATCGGTGTGGGCTACATCGGTGATGTAGCTTCCGGCTTCTCCGGAAGCTGCTTCTCGATCGGTAAGTAGACAACGGACAGTATGCCTTCGGTGACATTCGTACCCCTGCGCTCCAGCGTGACCTTGGTAAGGGAAGTAACCCAAACGGCTTCTTCTTGCGAGAACTTCGCACCCATTCGGTTTTGGACATGAGCGCGGGCCAGTCTGGGCCCTTCCTGCTCAGGCGCCGAGCAGTGGATTGATGTACTCGACGCCCTCGACTCGCCGGCCGTGCTGAAAATCCTCGGACAGAATCCGCGGCACTCCATGAGCGGAAGCCGTTGCCCAAATCAAGGCATCCCAAAAGGAGAGTTGGTGCCGCTCGACCGCAGCGAGCGCACTGCGGGTCGTCTCCGGGGATAGAGGAAGCACCTGGCTCATGCCTGCGAGGCTCATGATCGTCTCGCCAAGCTGCGAAAGAGACTTCCCAAATAGGTTCTTTTTTCGCAGCGCGACGCTGGCAAGCTCGTTCAAGACTTGCACGCTTAGAACGAGATCTCCCGATTCGGTGAGATCCCGAATGATTCGGACAGCCTGCTTGTGCTTGGCAGGCTCTGATACGTCGAATGAATAGACCAGGAGGTTCGTATCAACCAAAGATTTCATCAGCGACGGAAGACTTCCCGGTCATAGATCTCTTCTCTCGTAGGGTAAGGAGCGCCGCCGAAATCCCAGCCTTTTTCCATTCGCGCGAGGGCACGCTTTTGAATGGGCGAGAGCGTTCTCTTGACGCCGGCTTCCGAAGCATTTCGAGCTACCGTCTGATCATCTGCTGAAACGTCGCTGAGAGGATCCCGATGCTCGAGGAGGACCGTGGTCTCCCGAGGCGTGAGATGCAATAGGCGCTGCACCTCCTCCGAGGACAAATCGCCGCGGATATACGCCTCGACCGCGAGTGCTTCGAGCGTCCCGCCCGATAAATCGCGCCAGCTCGCCTCCAGCCTCGCCGCAAGATCGTCGGGAACTTCGAGCGTTAAGGTCATCGCCGCACCTCCAAGCAGATTATAGGCCACTCCACTTGGGGCGCGTCCCTACTCGTACCGCAAAGCCTCGATAGGATCCTGCCGCGCCGCTTTGAGCGCGGGCCAGAGGCCGGCGACGAGGCCTACGGTGGTGGAGACTCCGAAACCGAGGACGACCGACCAGAGCGGTGCCGCGGCTTGGAAGTCGAAGGCGACTCGGGCGAGCAGCGCCACGCCCAGGCCGATCGCGATGCCGATCGCTCCCCCGATTCCGGTGAGGGTGATCGCCTCGGAGAGGAATTGGATCGCGATGTCGCGGCGGGTGCCGCCGAGGGCTTTGCGCAAACCGATTTCGCGCGTCCGCTGGGTGACGTTGACCAGCATGATGTTCATCACGCCCACGCCCCCTACGACCAGGGCGATCGCGGCGATCAGGATCATTACCGCGGCGATGCCACCGGTAATCTGCTGGAAGTTCTTGAGCTGACCGACGCTGGTGAAGACCGCGAAATCGTTCGGCTGGTTGGGGCGCAGCTGTCGCCGGGCGCGCAGGATCGCCGTCTCCTGCTCGACCAGGGCGTCCACCTCCTCCGGCCGGCGCGGCACCGTTGCGATGTGGAGCGTGTCGCCCTGGCCGTTCCGCACGTCCGGCAGCATCTCGTCGAACGCGGCGATCGGGATCAGGATCAGATTGTTGGCGCCACCGCCCAAGAACGTGCCCTTCTTTTCCAGCACGCCGATCACCTGGAAGCTCCAGGCGGCGATCCGGATCGTCCGGCCGATCGGATCCTGCTGCGGAAACAGCGCTTCCACCACGTCGGGCGCCACGACCGCGAGGCGCGCGGCATGGCGCACGTCGGCGTCGGTGAAGAATCGGCCGTCTCCGATCACCGAGGAGTTTGCCGTAAGGTAATCCGGGGTTACGCCGACGACGATCGGGTTGTTCGCCTGCCGGCGCCCGGAGCCCACTTCGAGCGGCTGGAAGTAATACCGCTCGGGAGAAACCGCTTCGGCGAGCGTCGCGAGCCTCTTGAGCGCCTGTGCGTCCTCGATCTCCAGATTCTTCCGGCGGCGCTCCTCTTCCGGCATGTCGTCGTCGTCGCCGAAGCGGTTCTCCCATTTCTGGAATTGGACCAGATGGGTGCCGAAGCTGGTAAACGCCGCGGTGATCGAACGATCGAAACCGACCACGAACGAGACCATCATGATCACCGTGGCGACCCCGGCCACGACCCCCAACAGGGTGAGGAAGGTGCGCAGCTTCTGCGCCTTCATCGCATTCAAGGCGAAGCGGACGTTTTCGGTCCAGGAGAGTCGGAAGCGCCGCACCGGCGGCTTGGGGGTCGAAGGAGTTGCCATGGCGTGCCTAGAGCCTCATTCCGAGCGTAGCGCGTCGACTACTTCGAGGCGCGAGGCCGAGACCGCCGGCCAGTAGCCGGCCGTCACTCCAACGACTACCGAGAGCGCAAGTCCGGCGGCGACGATCGCGGGGGTGAGCTGCGCCGGGAAATGGGCGATCCGATCGACCCCCATCGCCACCAGGCCGCCGCCCGCCACGCCGATCACTCCGCCCACCAGGGCGAGCAGCGCCGCTTCGAGCAGGAACTGGCGGCGGACGTCCGCCTGCCGGGCACCGAGCGCGCGGCGAAGGCCGATCTCCTGCGTCCGCTCCGCCACCGCGACGAGCATGATGTTGGTGATCACGATGCCACCGACCCCGAGCGAGACCGAGGCGATCAGAACCATGAGCAGGAAAGCCGCCGTCGAAACCTGCTTCCAGATGTCCTGAAGCGCCTCGGCGGTGACGATGCCGAAGGGATCGCCGGCTCGGAAATCGGTGTGACGGAGCGCGCGGAGCACCGCCCGCGCCTCGTCGGCCGAGTCGTCCACCCCGGCCACCCCGCCGCTCGCCTTGATGAAGATGTCGAGCGAATCGCGCGCGCCGAACATCTGGCGATAGGCGTCGATCGGCACGTAGACGTAGTTGTCGCGGCTCTGGCCGAGCGTCCTTCCCTGCTGGGCGACCAGGCCGATCACCCGGAACGGCAGGCCGCCGATCGCGATCGTGCGGCCGATCGGATCGAGGTGCGGAAACAGCTCGTCCTTGATGTCCGAGCCGATCACCGCGACCGGCTTGCTGGCGCGAGCCTCGCTGTCGAGGAAGAAGCGGCCGGCCGCGAGGTCCAGATTGATCAGGTCGGAATAGGTGGCGCTGGTGCCGTCGATCCGCGCGTTGCCCAGGCGCCGATCGCCGAACGTGACCGGCGCGCGGGTTTCGAGCGAGGCGCCGATCCGGTCGGCCTTGGTGAGCAGACTTTTTAAGCGATCGAAATCGTCCTGGGTGATGTCCGGCCGCTTGAGCGCCTCGAGAAACTCCTCGTGCCCCCGGATGATGCCGAACCGGGTGACGATGTAGACGTCCGGCGCCAAAGCGAACAGCTTGTCGCGGACGTAGGTGTTGAGGCCGGAGATCACCGAAACCACTCCCACGAGCGTCGCCACGCCGATCACGATGCCGAGCAGCGTGAGGAAGCTGCGCAGCTTGTTCCTGCGCATCGCGGCGAACGCTTCGGCAAACAGCTCGGAGAGGTTCATTCCGTCGCCCTAGTCGGTTTTTTCGGCGTCGGCGCTTCCGGCCTTCTTCTTTTTCTTCGGGTCCTCGATCTTCACGACGCCTCCCGGTTCAAGCTCGCGCAGCGCCTTGAACGGCCCGGTGATCAGCGTCTCCCCTCCTTTGAGCCCGGAGAGAACCTCGATCGACAGCTCGCCGATCATGCCGGTCACGATCGGCTGGAAGCGGGCCTTGCCGTCCTCCATCAGGTAGACCCCCTCCTGGTCACGCGGCGCGTTCGGATCGACCTTGACGCCCGGCTTGCGTTCGATTTCGCGCACCACCAGCGCCTGGAGCGGCACGACCAGGGCATCGCTGCGGAATCCGGTCAGGATGTCGGCGCGCGCCGACAGGCCCGGCTTGATCCCCTTCGGCGGCTCGTCGAGTCGGACCTTCACCTTGAACTTGATCGCCTGATTGGCGCCCGAGAGGATCGGGCTCGAAGCGACCTCGGTCACCGTGCCGCGGAAGGTCTTGTTCGGATAGGCGTCGAGGCGGACGCGCGCCTCCTGACCGAGCACGACGTTCGGAATCGAAGTCTCGTCGACTTCCAGCTCGGCTTCGACCACCGACATGTCCGAGATCTGGAACAGCACCGTACCCGGGCTGTTCTGAATGCCGATCACCGCGACCTCTCCCTCTTCCACCCTTTTCGCGGTGACCACGCCGTCCATCGGCGAGCGGATCGTGGTCTTCGCGAGCAAGTCGCGCGTCCCTTCCAGGCCGGCGCTCGCCTGCGCCACCCGGCGCTCTGCCGCTTTAACCGTGGCCTCAGCCGTCGCGACCACCGTGCGAGTCCTCTCCATGTCGGCGGCGGGAACGATTCCGGCTTTGAAATTCCCTTCGGATCGGCGGAAGTCGGCCCGCGCCTGCTCCAGGCTCGCGCGCGCCGAATCGACGTCGCGCCGCAGAGCGTCGATCGAGGCCTCGCTGCCGCGCACCTGCGCCCGCGTCGAGACCGGGTCGATCTGGAGCAGCAGCTGCCCCTTCTTGACCGCATCCCCTTCTTCGACCGCGATATTCGTGATTTGGCCGGCGATGGTCGCCGAGATGTCGACTTTCTTCTGCGCCTGGATCTTGCCGTTGGCGCTCACCTTGGCTTGCAAGTCCTCGCGGACGACCTTGGCGACCTGCACCTCGGTCGGCTTCGGACCCCGATTCTTGATCGCGATGCCCGCAACGCCTGCCACCACGAGCAGGACCACAACCGTCCAGATCAGTTTCTTCTTCACGGGTCACCTATCGGGAATCTGGGAGAGCGCCGTCCGCATCCGGTTCGGCGGTACTGCAAATTGTACGTGGACACCAGGGCAAAGTTACGGCGGAGCGTGACCTGCCGGCCGAAACGACGAAGGGTAGTGGTTTCGTTTGCCCCGCAGCGACTGGCTGCTGCCGAAGGCGCCCGAAGGAGCGAGGAGGCAAACGAAACCGCTACCCGATCGCCGCCACGACGGCGAGCGCCGTCTCCAGCGCCCGGCGCCCTTGCCGGCCGGACACCGAGCGGGCCGCGCCGCCCCCGGCGTGGCCGGTACAATCGGCGACGAACGCTTCCAGCTCGCGCATCAACGGCTCGGCTTTCTCGACCGCGAGGTCGTCTTTCAGGATGCGCCGCTCCCCGCCCTCGTCGATCAGCCGGTAGCCCTTGATCTCTTGCGCCTGGTAATCGAGCGAGTAGTACCGGCTGGGCAGGAAGGCGCGCAGCTTCCTCGCCCGTTCCGCCGAGACGCGCGAGGCGGTGAGGTTCGCGACGCAGCCGGAGGAAAGCTCGATCCGGGCGTTCGCGATGTCGATCTTTTCCGACAGCACGGAGATTCCCGTCGCCCGTACTTCGGCGACCGGGGCGGGATCGAGCGCGTGGAGGATCTGCAGGTCGTGGATCATCAGGTCGAGCACGACGTCGACGTCCAAGCTGCGCGGCGAAAAGACCCCGAGCCGCTCGATCTCGACGAAACGCGGCGGCACGCCGATCCCGCGCAACGCTTGGACCGCCGGGTTGTGGAACTCGACATGGCCGACGGACAGAATGCGACCGGCGGCCTCCGCCGCCGCGATCAGCTCGTCCGCTTCGGCGAGCGAGGCCGCGATCGGTTTCTCGACCATCAGATGCAGGCCGCGCCGGAGGAGGAAACATCCGATCTCGGCGTGCGCCACGGTGGGCACCGCGACGACCGCCGCGTCCGCAAGATCCGCGAGCGCTTCGATCGACGGCAGCACCACCGTGCCGTGCTCGGCAGCCAACGCTTCCGCCACGTCGGACCGGGAATCGACGATCCCGACCAGCTCCACTCCGGGCAGGCTGGCGAGGATGCGCACGTGATGCCGGCCCAACGCCCCGGTGCCGACCACGCCGATCTTCAAGCTCGAAGCGCTACTCGGTTGCGGATTCAGAAGTCCCCCCTCCCCGACCCGATCGGCGCCCGGGCAAGCTCCGGTAATAGCCGCGCTTGGCGGTCTCGACGAAATCGATCAGGTAATCGACGTTCGGATCGCCCGCCAGCTCCGCGCGCAGGCGGACCAACGCCTGGGTCGTGTTCAGCTTCGATTCGACCAGGATCTTCATCGCCTGTTCGAGATTCTTGATCGCCTCGCGCTCGAACCCTTTCCGGCGCAGGCCGATCGCGTTCAGGCCATAGAACGCGGGCTTTTGCCCGACGCTTTTCGCGAACGGCAGGGCGTCCATCACGATCACCGAAAACCCGCCGATATAGGCGTGCCGCCCGACCCGGCAGAATTGGTGGACCGCGGAAAACGCGCTGATCGTCGCGTCGTCGTGGACCTCGACATGCCCGGCGAGCGTGGCGTTGTTGGCGAAGATCGTCCGGCTGCCCACCGTGCAATCGTGCGCGATGTGGGTGTAGGCCATGAACAGGTTGTCGCTGCCGATCCGGGTGAGGCCGCCCCCTTTGGTGGTGCCGCGGTGGAGGGTCGAAAACTCGCGCACCACGTTCCGGTCGCCCATTTCGAGCGCCACGGTCTCGCCTTTGAACGAGAGATCCTGCGGGTCGAAGCCGACCGCGGCGTGCGGATAGATTCGATTCTCGCGGCCGATCTTGGTCGGACCGTAGACCTGGGCGCTCGCTCCGATCTCGGTCCCCTCGCCGATCTCGACGTCCGGACCGATCACCGCGAACGGACCGACGACCACGCCGTCGGCAAGCAGGGCGGACGGATCGACGCTCGCCAGAGCGTGAAGCCTCGCCGCCATCAGCGATCCACCATGGCCGAGGAGAGGATCGCCTCGGCCGCGACCTGGCCATCGACCAGGACTTTGCCGGAGAACCGGCAGAAGGTCGAGCGCAGGCGTAAGACCTCCACCTCGTAACGAATCTGATCGCCGGGTACGACCGGGCGGCGGAATTTCGCCTCCTCGATCCCGGCGAAGAACAGCAGCTTGCGGTCGCGGTCGGGCATTTCGGAGAGCAGCAGCAGGCCACCCGCCTGCGCCAGCCCCTCGATCAGGAAGACGCCCGGCATCACCGGCTTTTGCGGAAAATGGCCGAGGAAGACCGGCTCGTTGATGGTCACGTTTTTAATCGCCACGATCCGCCGCTTCGGTTCGAGCTCCAACACCCGATCGACCAGCAGGATCGGATACCGATGCGGCAAGATCGAAAGAATCCAGTCGATGTCGCGCTTCGGCGCATCCGTTTCGACTCCCGAGACTTGGCTGCTCATTCCTCCCCCTCCTCACTACGCCCGAGCGCGTCGAGGCGCTTTTCGATGCGCTCGACACGCCGCATCAAATCATTCTGGCGCCGGATCGACTCCGGCAACCGGGCGGTCGCGGCCGCCTGGCGACGCCATTCCGCGATCGGCCCGGCCGGAATGCCGCCGATCTGGCGACCTTTTTCTTCCACCGAACGGAGCACCGCGGATTTCGCCGCGACCTGCGTGCCGTCGGCCACTTCGAGATGGCCGGAGACTCCCACCTGTCCGGCGAGCACGACGTAACGGCCCAGCTCGGTCGAACCGGCGATGCCGGCCTGGCCGCACAGGATCGACCGCTCCCCCACTCTCACGTTGTGCCCGACCTGGACCAGATTGTCCACCTTCGTGCCGCGGCCGATGCGGGTTTCGCCGAGGGTCGCCCGATCGATCGTCGTGTTGGCGCCGATCTCGACCTCCTCCTCGACCACCGCGCGCCCGACCTGTGGCACCTTGTGGTGAATGCCGCCCTGCGTCGCGTACCCGAACCCGTCGCTGCCGATCACCGCTCCCGCATGAACGATCGACGCGGCGCCGATTTCGGTCCGATCGTAAAGCACCGCGTGAGGATAGAGGATCGCCCCTTGTCCCACCGTGCAATCGCGGCCGATCGCGACGAACGGATGCACCGCGGCCCGCGCGCCGATTCGGCTTCCCGCATCGATCACCACGTAGGGGCCGATCCACGCCGAAGGGTCCACCTCGGCGCTCGGATCGACGATCGCCGAGGGGGCGACGCCCGGCGGACGTTCCCGCTCCGGATGGAGCAGGCCGAGCACCGTGGCGAGCGCGAACGACACGTCGTCCACCAGCAACAGGTTCCGGTCCGCACTCTCCGAGCCGGCCGAACGAGCCGGCAGTTGCGCCGCGAGCGCCGGGGTGGTTAAGAGGGCGCCCGCGCCGCTTGCTTCGGCCTCTGCCCGGTAGCGCGCGTGGTTCAAGAGGGAGAGGTGCTCGGCCGCCGCCTCGGCGAGCGGCCGAACGCCCGACACTTCGTGCTCCCCGTCGCCTTCGACGCGCCCTCCGACGTGGCCGGCGAGATCGCGGAGACGGATCGCCACTCGGTTATTTGCCGGCCGCGGGCTGCGCGGCGTCGAGCTTCTGGATCACCGTCTTGGTGATGTCGGTGGACTCGTCCGCATAGATCAGCCCGCTGTCGAACTTCCGGAAGATCATGGTGTAGGCGCCCTCTTTGCCGATCTGCGTGATGATCGGCAGCACCTTCGCCTCGATCTGGCCGAGCAGCTCCTGCTGGCGCCGGCCGAACTCGCGCTTCGCGTCGTCGAGCGCCCGATCGAGCGCGATACCTTTCTGCTCGACCTGGTCGGCCATCTCCTTGACCTTCGCCTCGGCGAGGGTGTTCTTGCCCGCTTCGAGCTTGGTGCGCAGATCTTCGATCTCTTTACGCTTGCCGTCCAGCTCGGTCTGTTTGTCCTTGCCGAACGATTCGAGCTGCGCGAAAACTTTCTTGCCGGTTTCCGATTCGGTCACGATCTCCTGGACGTCGATCACCCCGAACTTGGGTGCCGTCGCCTGCGCCCGGAGGACCGGAGCGCCGAGCAGGACGAGCACCGACGCGAGGGCGACGCGACGGAGGGCGGTGCGGATGGCATGCGACATATTTTTCGATCCCCTTCTGGATTTTTCGATCCGTGCCGTGATTCTAGAAGCTGGTACCGACGCTGAATTGGAACCGCTGGAAGCGATCGTTCGGCTTCTCGTTGAGGTTGTAAGCGTAGATGAAACGCAGCGGCGCGCCGAAGACCGGCAACAGCACCCGCAGCTCGAGGCCCGTGGTGTAGCGCAACGTACCGAAATCGACCCCGGCGCCGAATTCCGAGTTCCAGGTATTGCCCGCGTCGACGAACGCGAGGACGCGGAACGGTCCGCCGAGCAACCACTGGTACTCGACGTTGGCCTGGAAATAGCGGTCGCCGCCGAGCACGATGCCATCGGAGGAGACCAGCGGACCGCCGTTCTCTCCGCGCGCCAGGATCGAGCCGAACGAGTGGCCGCGGATGCTGTTGTCGCCGCCCAACCGGTACAGCTCGTTGAACGGCAGGGAGAATTTATCCAAGTTGTGGATCAAGCCCGCCTCGATGTTGGTGGCGAAGATCGTCCGTACCGTCCCGCGGGTGAGCGGGTGGAAGAAGCTGAAGCCGACTTCGGGGCGCAGGAAGTAGTTGTCGCCGCCCAGGAAACCGCCGGCATACTCCAAGCTGAAACTGATCTTCTTGCCGCGCACCGGCTCGAACGGGTTGTCGCGGCTGTCGTAGAGGTAGAACGGCTTGAGCGACGAGTTGTCGATTTTCAGCCGCACCGTCTGCGGCATGCCGTTGACGTCGATGAAGCTCTGCTGGTCGTCGTACTTGCCGCGGCTGTAGGCGATGCTCGCCTGGTTGAACAGGCCGAACGACCGGCCGTAGGTGAGCACCGCGCCTTTCGACTTCCGCTGCAAGCGTTGATCGGTGAACACCTCGTAGTCGAGATCCTGATTGAACAGACGGAGGCCGAGGCTCTGCGGTTTGTCGCGCAGCCAGGGCACGTAGTAGGAGAGGTCGAACGCCTGGCGCGTGCCGCCGGTCTGGACCGAGAAACCGAGCTGCTCGCCGCGGCCGAGGAAATTCTTGGTGTTGACCGAGAACTGGCCGAAGAACTTGTCGACCTCGCTCCAGCCGCCGCCGAACTGCAGCTCGGTGCGCTCGGATTCGCGCCCCTTGAACACCAGGTTCACCAACTTGTTCGCGCTGTCGTAATCGATGTCGACCGGATCTTCCTCGTTGAGCTTGAAATAGCCGAGCTGGTTGACCTTGGTCACCGTGTTCTTGACCCCGGCGATCGAGATCACGCTCCCCTCTTGCAGGCGGAGCTCGCGGCGCAGCACGCGGTCGCGGGTCTTTTCGTTGCCGTCGAACTCGATCCGGCCGACCTTGAACTGATCGCCTTCGGTGACCCGGATCACGATGTCCGCCACGTTGCCGGGCTTTTCGGTGATCTCCGGCTCGACGCGCGCGAAGATGTAGCCGGTGTTGTGGTACAGGTCGTCGATCGCCTTGACCCCGTCGTCCAGGAGCTTGCTGCGCAGCCAGGAGTTCGGCCGCTGGTGGATCAGGCGGAGCAGGCCGGCTTCGGTGTAGACCTTGTTGCCTTCGACTTTGACCTCGCCGAATTTCCAGCGCTCCCCCTCGTCGATCGGGATGGTGACGTACATCTGGCGCTTTTGTTTCGCGCTCGGAGCGTCCGGCCGTTTCGCCTTGACCTCGATCTTCGGCTCGCCCAAAACGACGTTCTTGTAGCCGGCGCCGCGATAGAGGTCGCGGACCTTGTCGAGATCCTCCTGCAGCGTCGCCGGGTTGTAGATGTCGTGCTTCGACAGGCGGGAGAGCAGGTTCGTCTCCTTGGTCTTCTTCATCACCAGGCGGAGCCGGAGGTCGTTGAACACCGTGTTGCCTTC
Organism: Thermoanaerobaculia bacterium; assembly: GCA_035995205.1. Classification (GTDB taxonomy): domain Bacteria; phylum Acidobacteriota; class Thermoanaerobaculia; order Multivoradales; family UBA5704; genus DASYKS01. The sequence continues at coordinate 52,487 of DASYKS010000041.1, read as the reverse complement.
GAACGCCAAGTCGGCGATCCGGACGCGGTTGCCTTCGTCGACCGAGAAGGTCACCCGCTTCTCGTTCGGCCCGACGTCTTCGATCGTGTAGCGGGCCTGGGCGAAACGGTAGCCTTTCTCTTTGTACAGCTCCTCGATCAGGGTCTTCACGCGCTGCAGCTCGCCCAAGGACACCGGATCGTTCTCCCGTACCTGAATGCGCTGGGTCGCGATCTTGTCCTGAACGTCGGTCTTCGACACCCGCTTCAGCCCCTGGAAATCGATCGAGCGCAGGATCGGCCGTTCGACCACGGTGACGATCAGCTTGACCGCTCCTTCGGTGCTGCCCGGCTCGGACTCGACCTGCACGTCGTCGATCAGGCGCCGATCCCACAGCTGCTTGATCCGCGCATCGAGCGCGCGCTCGTCGAACGGCTGGCCCACTTCGAGGCCGAGGTAGAAGAGCAGCGTCTCTTCCGCCAGGGTCGCGAGCCCTTTCGTTTCGATCGCCTCGATGAGTTTGGGAGCGGCATCCTGCGCGCCCGCCGGCAGACCGGCGGAGAGCAGGAGCGGCAGCATCAGAAGCGCGAGGCAACGGCGCCAGAGGGCGGCACGGGCCACTCGGGGCCCGGGGCCAAACGGGCGCTGCTTGCGATGGGGCGTCTCGGTCACCGGGCTTCTCCCAAGTTCGTCAGTGGAAACGGCCCCGAGCATAGCCGGGGCCGCGGCGCGACGGTCAAGTCCCGCGGGCTACAACTGCGGCGCCAAGATCTCCTGCGCGCGGGTGTGGAAGCGTAGCTCGCTCCCGTCGATCTCGACGTCGATCCGTTCGATCGCACCGCCGAGCTGATGGATCAGGATCTCCGACACCGCGTCCTGGATGTGTCGCTGGATGGTCCGCCGCAAGGGTCGCGCTCCCGTCGACGGATCGAGCCCCGCGCGTTCGAGCAGCCAAAGCTTGACCTCGGGGGTCACCGCGACGGTGAAGCCGCGGCTCGCGAGGGTACGGTTCACGTCGTCGAGCAGGATGTCGACGATCGCGTGCAGCTCGCGTTCGCCCAACGGGTTGAACACGATCACCTCGTCGAGCCGGTTGATCAGCTCGGGCGAGAACGTCCGTTTCAGCTCGGCGAGGATTTCTTCTTCGACCCGCCGGTAATCGGCCTCGGCCGAGGCGTCGCCGAAGCCCATCCGGCCGCCGCGGACGACCAGCCGGCTGCCGATGTTCGAAGTCATCAGGACCAACGTATTGCGAAAGTCGACCTGGTTGCCGTAGGCGTCGGTGAGCAGGCCGTCTTCGAGGATCTGAAGCAGCAGGTTCGCGATGTCGGGATGCGCTTTTTCGATCTCGTCGAACAGGATCAACGAGTAGGGCTGGCGGCGGATCCGCTCGGTCAGCTGCCCCCCTTCTTCGTGGCCGACGTAGCCGGGCGGCGAGCCGATCAGCTTGCTCACCGCGTGCTTCTCCATGTACTCGCTCATGTCGAAGCGGACCAGCGCGCGCTGGCTGCCGAACAGGAAATCGGCGAGCTGGCGGGCGACCTCGGTCTTGCCGACGCCAGAGGGACCCAGGAAGACGAACGAGCCGATCGGCCGCTGGGGATTGGCCACCCCGAGCCGCGAGCGGCGGATCGCCCGGCTGATCGCCGAGATCGCCCGCTCCTGGCCGACCACGCGGAGCGCCAGCGTCTGCTCCATCTGGATCAGCCGTTCGGCCTCTGCGTTCTGGAGATTGGCGACCGGAATGCCGGTCCACGAGGCGATCACCTCTTCGATGTCGCGCCGCGTCACCTCGACGATGCTGTTCTCGTCGGTGGTGAGCGACATCCGTTCAAGATCCTCGCGTAGCTCGATCTCCCGCTCGCGCAGGTAGACGGCGCGCTCGAAATCTTTATCGGAGATCGCGACCTTCATTTCTTTGACCACCAGCCCGATCTCCTGCTCCAGGCGACGCAGGTTCTGGGTGTCGCGCACCCGGCGCAGCTTGACTCGGGCTCCCGCCTCGTCGAGCAGATCGATCGCCTTGTCCGGCAGGTGGCGGTCGGGGATGTAGCGGTTCGACTGGTGAATCGCGGCGCGGATCGCGTCGTCGCGATAGCGCACCTTGTGGAACGACTCGTAGCGGTCTTTGATCCCTTCGAGAATCTGCTCGGTCTGCTCCGGGGAGGGCGGCAGCACCTGCACCGACTGGAAGCGGCGCAGCAGCGAGCGGTCTTTCTCGATGTACTTCCTGTACTCCTTGAGCGTGGTCGCGCCGATGCAGGAGACCTCGCCGCGCGAAAGCGCGGGCTTCAAGATGTTCGCCGCGTCGAGCGACCCCTCGGCCGAGCCGGCGCCGATCAACGAGTGGATCTCGTCGATGAAGACGATCAGATCGCGGCTCTCTTTCAGCTCCTTCAATATCCCCTTCAGCCGCTCCTCGAACTGGCCGCGGTACTTGGTGCCGGCGACGATCAGCGACAGGTCGAGCCCGACGATCCGCTTGTTGGCGAGGAAGATCGGCACCCGCCCTTCGACGATCCGCTGCGCCAGCCCCTCGACGATCGCGGTCTTGCCGACGCCCGGCTCGCCGAGCAGGATCGGGTTGTTCTTGCTGCGGCGCGACAAAATCTGGACGATCCGGTCGACTTCGTCCTCGCGGCCGATCAGCGGATCGAACGCCCCTTCGGCGGCCAGCGACGTCAAGTCGCGGCCATACTCGGAGAGGAACGGCAGCTCTTTCTTCTGCTGCGACGCCTCGCGCTCTTTGGCGATCGCGAGCGCCTCTTCGCGCACCGTATACACGTCGAACCCGTGGTGGGAGAGGATGCGCTGGGCGAGGCAGCCGTCGACGCGCAGAATGCCGATCAGCAGATGCTCGGAACCGACCGTCGGGTGGAGCATGCTCTCCGCCTCGTGAGCGGCATAGGCCAGGATCTTTTTCGATTCTTCCGAGAGCGGTAGCTCGGCGGTGGAAGAGATGCGCTCAACGAACACGCGCTCCCCTTCGATCTCGCGCCGGACCTCTTCGGGCTTGACCTGCAAGCGCCGGAAAACCTCCGCGACCGTCTCTTCGCCTTCGCGCAGGATGCCGAGCAGGATGTGCTCGGACTCGATGACGCGGCTGCCGAGCTTGCTCGCCTCGTAGCGGGCGAAGAACAGGGCGCGGCGCGCTTTTTCGTTGTACTTCTCAAACATGCGCGGCCTTCTCCCGATCGACTTCTCCGGCGGCTCCCGGTTCTCCCGCTCCTCTTGGCTCCTCATCCCACGAGAGGTCGCGAAACCTCCCGGTCCGGCTCCAGAATCCCGCCATCGAGCCTCGCGATCCTAGCACAGCGCCCGGCGATCTCCGGGTTGTGTGTGACCAGCACCGCGGTCGTTCGGTGCCGCTCCTGAAGCTTCAGAAGCAGCTCGAAAACCTGGTCCGCGGTGGCCGGATCGAGGTTGCCGGTCGGCTCGTCGGCGAGCAACAGGGGGGGATCGAGCGCGAGCGCCCGGCAAATCGCCACCCGCTGGCGCTCGCCGCCCGAGAGCTGATTGGGGAAATGGTCGAAACGCTCCGAGAGCCCCACCTCGGCAAGCAGATCCCGTGCCCGCTCGTGGACTTCCGCAGGAGGACGGCCGGCGATTCGCCCGGGCAGCATGACGTTTTCGAGCGCCGTAAAGTCGGGCAACAGCTGGTGGAACTGGAAGACGAAGCCGATCGTCCGGTTGCGAAACGCCGCGAACTGGGCGGCCGACAGACCGTCCAACCGCTCACCGCCGATCCAGATGCTTCCCGAGTCGGCCCGGTCCAGGCCCCCCAACAAATGCAGAAGCGTCGATTTACCCGATCCCGAAGGGCCGACGATCGCGACGATCTCGCCGGCCGCCACCGACAGGCTCGCGCCGCGCAGAACCTCTACCGTCCGCGCGCCGTCGCGGTACGCCTTGGAGACCCCCCGCGCTTCGACCGCGACGCTCATCGGCGGATCGCCTCCAGCGGATCGAGCGCGGCCGCGCGCCGTGCCGCCCAGGTTGAGGCCAGGAGCGCCAAGGCGAACGTGAGCAGCAGCACCCAGGCAAGGTCGCGCCCCTGGACCAGAAAAGGCACGTAATCGAGGAAATAGACCCGGCCGGGCACCGGCAGCATCTTGTAGTGATCGAGGAACCAGGCGGCGGCAACACCCCCGGAACCGCCGAGCAACAGGCCGATCCCGGCGATTAGCCCGCCGAGGTTCCGGAACGCCCGCTCCAAGGTCTTGCCCGTGGCACCCATCGCGCCGAGCATACCGATCTCGGCCCGCTTGCTCGCGATCACCAGAGAGAGCGAGGCGACGAGAGCGAGGGTGGCGACCAGGACGATCAGGAACACCGCGACGAAGGTGAGGGTCTTTTCCAGGCGAAGCGCGAACAGCAGCGGCCGGTTCAAGTCAGCCCAAGTGCGAACGACGCTCCCCGGAGCGATCGGAGCAAGCGCCAAATTCAAACCCGGCGCCGCGGCGAGCGCCGCATCGAGCCCCCCGGCTGTCACCTCGATCTTCCGATTCGTCCTCCCAAGGAGACTCTCGGCGACCTCGCGCGGCAGGCCGATCCGCTCGCGCTCGTCTTGGGTCTTGCCCGACGCGTAGGTCCCAGCCAGCGGCAGGCTCCTCACCCGCGGCACAGGGCCGCCGAACGGGGCCAGCGTCGGCTTGGGGCTGACGACGTCGAGGGTCTCCCCCGGGCGAATTCCCCAGCGGGTCGCGAGCCCTTCGGGCAGATAGAGGCCGGGGCCCTTGCCCGCCGCGCCGGGAAAGAACGCCGGCACGGGACCCTCGAAGCCGACCAATTCCACCGGCTGGACCTTGCCCCCGTCGACGATCCAGCCGCTCCCCCGCACTTCCAGGCGCGCCGAGCGGACTCCCGAAACGGCGGCCACCGCGACGCGTGCCGCCTCCGCATCCGCCCCGGGAGGTAGATCGATCAGGATCTCCGGCGTTCGCGACAGCAGCTCGCCGCGTAGCGCCTCCTGGAACCCCGAGATCACCGCGAGCGACAGGATCAACGCCGCGACGCCCAAGGCGATGCCGAGCCCCGCCACCGCGGCCAGGAAGCTCGCGAACGCGTCGCGCCGCGTGCTCTTTAGATAACGGAGCGCGAGCAGCCAGGGGAACGGCCAGGGGCGAAGAAGGAGGCGCGAGGCCAAGCGGGAGGTCTCCGAAGGTCGCCGTTGTAAGGCTTCTGTTAAGAAGCGAACCGCGACCTACTCGGCCTCCGGCCGCAGCAGCGGGAACAGAATCACGTCGCGGATCGACGCCCGGTCGGCGAGCAGCATGGTCAGGCGATCGATGCCGATGCCGATCCCGGCGGCCGGCGGCATCGCGTGCTCAAGCGCCCGAACGTAGTCGGCGTCGAAACGATGCGCCTCGGCGTCGCCCTTTTCGCGCGCGTCGAGCTGCCCGCGGAAGCGCTCGGCCTGGACATCCGGATCGTTCAGCTCGGAGAAGGCGTTCGCCATCTCCATCCGGCCGATGTAGAGCTCGAACCGCTCGGTGAAGCGGGGATCGTCCGGCCGCTGCTTGGAAAGCGGCGAGACTTCTACGGGGTGGTCGATGATGAACGTCGGCTGGAACAGATGCGGCTCGACGATCTCCTCGAACAGCGCCATCAGGCAATGGCCGTAGGTACCGCCGGGCGGGATGTCGATTCCGCGCTGGCGCAGCTCGGCGCTCACCGCTTCGAGATCCTCCAGCCGCTCGGGCGCGACACCGCCGAACTTGGTGATCGCCTCGCGCATCGAGAGCCGCGCCCACGGGCGAGCCCATTCGATCTCCTGGCCCTCCCAGGTGAGGGCGTCCTTGCCCAGCACCCGCTTCGCCTCGTCGGCGAGACCGGAGAGCAGCTCTTCGGTCAGGTCCATCATCTGCCGGTAGTCCGCGTACGCCCAATAGAATTCGAGCATTGTGAACTCGGGGTTGTGGCGGGTGGAGATCCCCTCGTTGCGGAAGTTTCGGTTGATCTCATAGACCCGCGGAATGCCGCCCACCAGCAGCCGCTTCAAGAACAGCTCCGGGGCGACGCGCAGGTAGAGGTCGACGTCCAGCGCGTTGTGGTGGGTGACGAACGGCCGCGCCGCCGCCCCGCCGGGAATCGCGTGCATCATCGGCGTCTCGACTTCGAGGAAGCCGCGCGCGTCCAAGAACGTGCGGATGCCCCGCACGATCGCCGCCCGCAGCTCGAACACCGCGCGCGATTCCGGATTGGTCGCAAGATCCAAATACCGCTGGCGGAAGCGCACTTCGACGTCCGCAAGGCCATGCCACTTCTCCGGCAATGGCCGGAGCGCCTTGGCGAGGAACGTCAGCTCGTCGACCATCAACGACAGCTCGCCCGCCCGCGTGCGGATCAGATTCCCCGCCGCACCGATCTGGTCGCCGAGATCGAGGTTGTCGAGAATCGTCCGGGAAGTCTCGGATAGCCGGTCCTTCTTGACGAACAGTTGCAGCTTCACCCGCCCGTCGTGCAGATCGAGAAACGCCGACTTGCCATGCTCGCGGATCGCCATTACCCGTCCGGGAACCCTCAGGCGGATCGCGGCGGCTTCCAGCTCCTCGGCGGTCTTGCCTCCATGGGCGGCATGGACACCCGAGGGCTCCAGGTCCCACTCGAACCGCTGCGGATAGGTAGGAATCCCCGCGGCGGCTAGGCGCTCGCGCTTGTCCCGCCGGTTCTGGATCTGTTCGTCAAGCTCGGACATGGGGAAAGTTCTCGGTTCGGCGTGGAACGATAGCTCAGATTCCTGCCGTTAGATTCACAGATTCGGCTGGCGCTCGCGGCTCGCGTGCCACAACGCGAGAACCTGGAGAGTGCCGTCTTCGACCTTGTAGTAGATGAAATACCCGACCCGGCTGAGGAACAGGCGCCTTACGCCCGGGGTCCGCGCTCCCTCATACTTCGCACCGATACCTGATTGTTCGGCCAGCAACGCGACGGCTTCCCCGAAGTCAGCGCCGATCGCTCCAGGAGCGGCCGGGCGATTCTCTGCCCACCATTCGGCCGCTTTCCGTACATGGCTCGCTGCTCGGGCGGAGATCTTGACCCGCAACGCCATGCTCAGCCGGATCGCGGCAACGACTGCAGCAATTCTTCAGGCGTGACGTATTCGCCTCGTTCGATCTCGGCCATGGCGGCGAGAAGCTCATCCTCTTCCGTTTCCGTGAGCGAGAACCCCTCGTCCGCGCCGCGGGCCACGATGGCTACGACCGCTCCCTCGATGAGGGAAACCCCTTCCAGAACGATCTTCCCGTCGACGACGGTTCCCGTGGCGATTTGCATGGTGCAGATGATACTCCGAAGTATGCGGGGTAGGCCGGGCGAACCTTCGAGCGGGGAACGCGAAGGCCCCGACGGGCTCAGAAGGGAACGCAGGGCCGGGTCGACCGGCCCCGCTCGTGTGGCGCGAACGATAGCTCAGATGCGGTCCCGGCCGGAAACGGATTCGGCCGGTCTGATCCGAAGGACTACCGAAGGCACATGGTGGTGTTCGGCACGCAACTGAAGGTGCCGCACTGCGAGCAACCGGATCCGGTGGTACACAAGCTGAAGTACTTTTGAGTTACGGGGTTGCAGGGTCCTGGCTGCCAGTCATCGAGGCAGCACTTTTGGGTCGCGAGCTGAATCGGCTCAGGCAGGGTGAGCGAGGACGTAACTGCTGCACAGACCGCCCCGGCCGGCACCGCGTCCGTCGTCCCCACCTTCAGGAGGATCTGCGCGCTCTCCGCCCTTGCGGGACCGCAAACCCATACCGCCATCAGGACCACCAGACCAAGGCACAGCACTCCGCCGCCCAAACGTCCGAACTTTTGGGGACTCATCGGATTCGACATCGGAAGCCTCCTTTGTCCAGGATTGACGAAATCGTCGTCTCCCACAATAGAGAGTGTGCGCGACGCAAGGGAACGCGCTCGGGCCGCAGCGCCACACCTGCGGTACCATCACGCCCCATGTTCACATCCGATACGTACGACTACCGCGCCGAGCTCGACGCCGCGGTCGAAGCTTGGGACGCGCGGGGATGGCCCCGGCCAGGAATCGTGCTGGTGTCAGGCTCCGGTCTGGCGGTCGATCTCGGGGAGCCGACGCACGGCCCGGTTCCGCTCGCCGAACTGATGCCCTTCCCCATCCACGCGATCGAGGGGCACCCCCATACCGTCGAGATCCTCGCTCCTCTCCCCGATCGCCCGGTCCTCTACTATCGCGGTCGCCTCCACAGCTACCAGGGCTACTCGGCCCACGAAGTAGCCTTCCCGATCCGCCTCGGCCGCCTCCTCGGAGCCCGCGTCCTGATCCTCACAAACGCGACCGGCGGCTTGAATCCCGCCCTGCGTCCCGGCGACCTCCTGGCAATCCGCGACCAGATCAACCTCTCGGGGCTCAATCCCCTGCGCGGCGATCTCCCCGCCTCTTGGGGGCCGCGCTTCCCCGACATGGGAGAGGCCTACGACCAGAGCCTCCGAGAGCGCGCCCAAGAAACCGGCCGCAGCCTAGCCATCCTGATCGGCGAAGGAACCTACCTCGGCGTCTCCGGCCCCTGCTACGAAACCCCAGCCGAAGTCCGCGCCTATCACCAGCTCGGCGGCGACGTCACTGGAATGTCCACCGTCCTAGAAATCATCGCCGCCCGCCATATGGGTTTGCGGTGCTTGGGCCTGTCGCTGGTTTCGAATGCTGCCGCGGGACTTACGGATGGGCCGGTCGATCACCATGAGGTTCTGGCCGCAGGCAAAGCCGCGGCGGCGAAGCTTCACCGGCTGCTGGAGGCGCTTTTGGAGGATTCAGGGTTGGAGGGGTAGGGGGCGATCGGTACTCGTTAAACGGATTCGGTCAGCTGTCGGACCCCGGATGCGGCAGTACCATCGAGAAACTCTTACCCGACGACAAGCGGAAAACGGTGAAGCCGCGGTAATCGAGCGTCAAGATCTCGTAGACGCTTAGACGCTCGGCGAGCAGCACCAACGTGGCATCGGCATAGTCCATCGGCACGTTGGCGTATTTCTCCATTCTGTGAGCGGCTTCGGCCAGCGCGGCAGCTTCAGTAAAATCAAAAACTTGAAGGCCGCTTTCCGCGACGAACTCGGCCAAGAGGGCAGGGCCTCTGCGGTTCGTTGCCAAAAGATGCATTGCTTCCGTGATGACGGCTGTGGTGGTGAGGAGCTGTCCGGTAAAGGCGTCGATCCGAGCCGCGACCCGGGCGTGTTGCTTCTCCGACGGGTCGAGGTAGGCGATCAGGGGACCGGTGTCGAGGATCCAGGCTCTCAAGGACGAAAGTTACTCTTCCGAAGGTACTCGCGCCAAGGATCGGAATCCTGCTGGAGGTGAAGTTGCCCTCGCAGATGCCCGATTCGTTCCCCCAGCGGGCGCTCCTGTAATGCTTCGCTGAGGATTTCCTGCACCAGATCCGGGACGGTCTTGCCTTGCAGCAAGGCCCGCGCTTGGAGAGCTTTGTGAAGCTCCTCGTCCGTAGGGATAGACAGGGTCAGCGTCGTAGCCATACCAATAGTGTACTCCAACGTGCCGTTCTGAATCTCCCAAACGCGGCGCGCTTAGGCCTCCTGCTGGCAGCCAAAAGAAAAGGGCTTCTCGAAGCTGTTAAGCCGAGCCTTGACAAATTAGCGTAGAACATAGATATTAGCCAAACTCACCACACTTTCAGTACCCAGCAGCGGCACGACGATCCTCCGGTATTCGGCGCCTTCAAACCTGTCGAGACGCCCCCAGTGACTAGTGTAGTGCGTCAAGCGGATGCGACCTTATCGAGGCTCCGGCGGGCTCGGGTGACTTTCTCGAGGATGTCGGATGCCTTGGCAGTCCAGATGAACGGTTTGGGTTCGATGTTGTGCTGTTCGATCGCACTCAAGATCGTGGTCTCAAGTTCCGAAACGCTGTGAAAAACACCTCGGGAAATCTGCTTCTCGGTCAGATCTCGGAAGAAGCGCTCCACCATGTTGAGCCAGGAGGCGCTGGTGGGCGTAAAGTGGAGATGGATCCGGGGGTGCCGATCCAACCATCGAAGAACCGTCGCGTGCTTGTGGGTGCTGTAGTTGTCGGCGATCAGATGGATCTGCTTCTTCGCCGGGGTCTCTCGAACGATCTGTTTGAGAAACTTCAGCCACTCCTGATGTCTATGTCTGGGCATACAGCTCCCGATCACTTTTCCGTCCAGCGTGTTCAAGGCTGCGAATAGCGTCGTGGTGCCGTTGCGCTTGTAGTCGTGAGTCATCGTCCCGCAGCGGCCTTTCTTGATCGGAAGACCCGGCTGGGTTCGATCAAGAGCCTGAATCTGGGACTTCTCATCTACACACAGGACGAGAGCATGCTCCGGAGGGTTCAGGTATAACCCGATGACCTCTTCGAGCTTTTCGACAAAACGAGGATCGTTGCTAAGCTTGAAAGTTCGCACCCGATGAGGCTTGAGACCGTGCCGCCGCCAAATCCGGCGAATGGTCGCGGCGCTCAAACCTGTGGCCTTGGCCATACTGCGGGTGCTCCAGTGGGTAGCGCCGCTCGGGGTTTCCTGGGTCGTCTTGCGAACGACCTCCTGAATGACTTCCTCGGTGATCGTCGGCAGACGCCCCGACCGCGGAGAGTCCTTTTCAATTCCGGCCAGACCCAACTGAGCGTATCGACTGCGCCAGCGGCCCACCGTATGTCGCACGATTCCAAGCTCCGAAGCAATTTCCCGGTTCTCTTTGCCCTCGGAAGCCAATAGAACAATCTGCGCTCGCTGGACCAGCCGGGCAGGAGTGCTCCGACCGCGCGCGAACTTCTCCAGCTGCTGACTCTCCTCGGGGGAAAGCAGAATCTCCGGCGCGACTCGCATCTTTGAATCCTCCCATAGGAAGATACGAACGAGTCACGCTTAAGGTTCAACAAATCGGGCGCACTACACTAGTGAGCTGCTACTCGCGATCGCGGAAAGGATCGGGGATCGAGCGAGCGAGATTGCGCGGCTATGCGGGTATCTCCCCTTCGCGTTGCGAGTCGCGGCGGGTACGCTCGTGGAGCGGCCGGACTTGACGGTCGAGACGTATGAAAAGCGTCTGGGTGGGGAAAAAGAGCGGGCGGCGATTGGAGGGAAAGTTCTCGGAGTGAGCTTTTCCCTTCTTACTGACGCTTTTCGAGAGCGCTACCGCCACCTCGCAGTCTTCGCCGGAGACTTCGACGCCCCGGCAGCGGGGGCCGTGTGGGGGTTGGGTGAGGACGAGACGGACGAAACGCTCGGCGCGTTCGTGCGCGGGAGTCTGATCGAAGGGACGGACGGGCGCTACAAGCTCCACGACCTTTCGCGGGCTTTCGCGGCGTCGCGGCTGGCGGAGGAAGAGAAGACGCGAGGAGAAGTGCGGCATGCGGAACACTATTGCGGTGTGCTCAGAGAGGCGGATCGCCTCTACGAAAAGGGCAACGAGCACGTTCTCGCGGGCCTCGCGCTGTTCGATCGGGAACGGCATCAGATCGCAGCCGGGCAGGCGTGGGCGACCGAGCAGCTCCAGTTGAGGGAAGAAGCCGCGCGGCTCGCGAGCGATTACCAGACCGCGGGTGTACAGGTTCTCGGTCTGCGCCAACCACCTCGGCAGTTGATCAATTGGCTTGAAGCAGGAAGGGAAGGAGCACGGAGGACCCAGGATCGGGAAGCCGAGGGACGCCACCTTGGCAACCTCGGGATTGCCTACGCCAAACTTGGCGAAACCCGGCGCGCGATCGAGATCTACCACCAAGCTCTCGCCATCGCCCGCGAGATCGGCGACCGGCGCAGTGAAGGCAACGCTCTCGGATGCCTTGGCCTCGCTTACGGCGATCTCGGCAAATTCCGGCGCGCGATCGAGTACCACGAACAGTACCTCGCTATCTCACGCGAAATTGGCTCTCAGCGGGGCGAGGGTAACGCCCTCGGAAACCTCGGCAATGCCCATAGGGGCCTCGGTGAAACTCGGCGCGCAATCGAGTACTACGAGCAGCAGCTCATCATTGCCCGCGAGATTGGCGATCGGCGAGGCGAGGCGAGCGTCTTCGGAGGCCTTGGCCTCGCCTGCGCTGACCTCGGCGAGATCCGGCGTGCGGTTGAGTATCACGAACAGCACCTCGCCATCGATCGCGAGATCGGTGATCGACTCGGAGAAGGGGTCGCCCTCGGAAACCTCGGCCTCGCCTACGCCGACCTCGGCGAAACCCGATGCGCGATCGAACACTACGAGCAGCAGCTCGCCATCACTCGCGAGATCGGCGACCGGCGCGGCGAGGGAATCGCTTCGTGGAATCTGGGCGAGGCGTACGAGAAACTGGGGGAGCTCGCTCGAGCGGTCGAGCCGATGCAATTTTGCGTCGATTTCCTCCAGGAACTCAATCACCCGGATGCCGAAAAGCACGCGGCAGAGCTGGAGGCGATCCGCGCCCGGCTGGAGGGCCGGTAGCGCGACAACCTTCGCGCCTCTCCCTGGGTACGCGGGCGTCTCGCCCGCACCTGCGGGCCGGAGGCCCGCGCACCCAGGGAAAAGCTGAGAGGTGCCGGCCAAGTCAGCCGACACCCCTGTCGTAATCCCGATCTTCTACGGCGTATACACCACCGTCAACTGCGGCTTGTTGCTCGTCGTCGCGTTCTCCCCGGCGTAGAAGCCGATGTAGTCGTAGCCGCTGTCGTCGTTGTCATCCAGCGTAAAGGTCAACCGCAACTGCGTCGTGCCGGTCTTGTTGATCGCGGCGAGGCCCGCGGCGTTCAGGTTTCCGGTCGAGGCGGAACCGTTCGCGGTCGGGTTGGACATCGTGGCCACTCCTGTCGCCGTGGCCGCCGCCTGCCAGTCGGCGAAGGCGAAGGCGGTCGATCCTCCGAAGCCTCCGGTGACGATGTCGGCGAGGCACGAGCCGTGAGTGGTGAACGGGTTGGTGCCGGAGGAAGTGCCGCGCACCAAGCGGAGGGTGGCCGAGGTGATGGTCGCGGTGTCGGGGATCGACGAGGTGTCGAACGAGACGAGGCTTTTGTATTGCTCGTCGACATTGGTGTCGCCCACGCGGAGCGCGGCGGTGGTGTTGTCGGTCGAGTTGCCTCCGCCGCCGACGTTGCTGGTCTCCCCCACTTCCCAGAGCCGGCCGTCTTGCGCGGCCACGGAATTGAAGATCACGGTCACGGGGGTCGGCGGCGCCACGGCGGTGACGGTGACCGGGACCTCATTCGAGATCAGCGTCGAGCCGCAGCCGGGGGTCGTGCGTTCGACCAGGAAGTAGCTGCCGGTGGTGGGGAAATTCGCGCAGTTGAGGACGTAGCTCGTCCCGGTCTGGCCGGTGAGGTTGGTGATCGTTCCGCCGGAGACCGTACGGTATCCCCACTGATGGCTGCTGGTGCCGCCGCCGGTGTCGGTCACCGTGGCCGTACCGCCCAGGCAGGGGCTGCCGATCGTCGTGCTGCCCGCGACGGCGATCGTCGTGTTCGAAAGCGGCGGCGCCATGCTGATCGTGGCGCTGCCCGCACCCGGTTGATTGCAGCCGGTGGACGACACGGAGGTGAGCGAATAGGTGGTGGCGACGGTGGGCGACAACATACGGGTCGCCGGGTTGGTGGCGACACCGCTCTGGACGGTGCCGTCGGACCAGGTGAGCGTCCACGGGCCGCTGCCTACGAGATTGACGGTGAGGGTGGCCGGGCTGCCGGCGCAGACCGAGGTCGAGCCGGAAACCTTCGCCGGAATCGCACAGCCCACGTCGAGACGGCCGTAGCCATAAACGTTGTTGGGTACCGCGCCGGCCGCGCTGCCGCAGGTGGTGGAGGTCAAAGTGATCGGCTTGGCCGACGAGGTGAGGCGGCTCTCGATCCCGTTGGGGTTGCCGGTGAGCGAGGGGAACGCCGACAGGAGGAGCGCCACGCCACCCACGACGTGCGGCCCGGCCATCGAGGTACCCGAGAGCGACGTGTAGGTCGTGTCGCTGGTGTTGTAAGACGAGCGGGTGCTGGTGCCCGGCGCCACGATGTCGGGCTTGATGCGGTTGCTGCCGTCGGCCGTCACCGGTCCGCGGCTGCTGAAGGAAGCGATCGAGTCGGTTCCCGTGGTGAGCGCTCCGGTGGTGAACGACGGATCGTAGAAACTGGGGGGATCGGCCACCGTGGAGCAGCCCGGCCCCGAGTTGCCGGCCGAGACTTCCATCAAGATCCCGGCCGCACGGGTGTTGGTGACTCCCGTCAGCAGGATGTTCGGCGTCGTGCATCCTTCGGCGGCGTTGCAGCCCCACGAGTTGTTGGTCACGTGCGGGGCCTTGCTCGGGTCGCCCTGGGCGGTCGTGCCGCCCACCGGATAGGGCGCCAAGAAGAACTCCATGCACTCCAGATAGCTCGCGGGGGTGCCGGCGCCCTGATTCATGTTGCGGCAGCCGATCCATCTCGCACCCGGCGCCATGCCGACCTGGTTCGCGCCGTCGAGGCCGACGATGGTACCCATCGTGTGGCTGCCGTGGCCCTGGTCGTCGCAGGGGGCCGCGGCGTTGGCGCCGCAAGGGCCGGTACCGGAGTGGATCGAGTCGTGCCAGTTGTAGTCATGGCTGGCCGTCGTACCGTTCCAGCCGCGATAGGCGTTTTTCAGCGCGGCATGGGTCCAGCGGTAGCCGGTGTCGGCCCCGGCGACCACGACGCCCTGGCCGGTATAGCCCAAGCTCCAGATCTGCGGCGCGCGCACGTAGTTGATCCCCGGCTCGACCGCGGTGATCTGCGGAATCAGGCCTTCCGCCAAGTTCGGGCTCCAGTCGGGGTTCCATTCCAGCGGCTCCGGCTCTTGCGGCTGCGGCAGCGCCAGGCGCATCTCCGGGTTGCCGTCGATCCGCGCGACGTCAGGGCGCGCGGCGAGCCGCGTCGCGAGATTCCGGTCGCCTTTGACCAGGATCGCGTTGACCAGATAGAACGATCGATACTCGACACCCCCCGCGTCGAGCTCGGCGCGAATCGCTTTCTGCGACCGCTGCGCTTCCTTGAAGAGGGTGTGGTAGACGAACCGCCCCTTGCCGAGCTTGCCCGGGATCTCTCGCGACGGCGCGAGATTCGCCTGCTCCGCCATCACCACGAAAAACTCCGCCTGCGCGCCCGCCCGGGTGTTTTCGATCACCCAGCCGTCAATCTTCCCGGCGCCGACCGCGCCGACCGCGTCTCCTTGCGCCTGCAAGGCGCCCGTAGCCAATACCGCCAACAGCGCCCCGGCCGCCAGGACGCAGACCTTCCCCCATGAGCTCGCACTTTTCATCTGATTCTCCCTAAGGCAATAGGTTGAAGACTTCTATGCAGCAAGGTGCGAGCCGAGGGCTTTGTGCGGACAGGCGCTACTCATCGGCCGCGTCCAGGTCGGCTAACATCAGCCCAAACGTCGATCGCTACGAAGTGATCGACCGGCCGGAGAGATGAGTAGCGACCGAGCGCGCGGCTCGAAGAGGAGACCATGAGCGAACCCACGAACGACGCCACGAACGACCCGGTCGCCGAGCCGCTCGACGCCTATTTCCGCACTCACGAGCAGCGCATTCGTGCCGAGCTGTTCGACTTCCTGCGCATCCCGAGCGTGAGCGCCCGCTCCGAGCACCGCGCGGACATGTCGCGCGCGGCGGAGTGGCTGGCCGATTCGTTGCGCGCGGCGGGACTCGCAACGGAAATTCATGAGACGGCAGGGCACCCGATCGTCCTCGGCGAGCGCCGCGCCGGCGGGCCGGATGCGCCGACGGTGTTGATCTACGGCCATTACGACGTGCAGCCCGCCGAGCCGTTCGAGCGCTGGCAGTCGCCGCCATTCGAACCGGAGATCCGCGACGGCCGGATCTACGCCCGTGGCGCCACCGACGACAAAGGGCAGCTCTTCCTTCACGTAAAGGCGTTGGAGGCCCTGCTCGCGACGCGCGGCGAGTTGCCGGTCAACGTCCTTTTGCTCGCCGAAGGGGAAGAGGAGATCGGCGGCCCCCACCTCGTTCCGTTCGTCGAAGCTCACGCCGAGCGCTTGCGCGCCGACGCCGTGGTGATCTCCGATTCGGCGATGTTCGCCCCGGGCGTGCCGGCGTTTCTCTCGTCGCTGCGCGGCATGGCCTATTTCCAGATCGACGCCTTCGGCCCGGAGGAGGATCTCCATTCGGGCTCTTACGGCGGCGCGGTGGTCAATCCGGCCCAGGCGCTCGCGAAGATCGTCGCGAGCCTGCACGACGAGGCGGGACGGATCGCGATCCCCGGATTCTACGGCCGGGTGCGCGAGAGCGCGGAGCTGTCCCGGCGCATGGCCGAGCTGCCGTTCGAAGACGAAAGCTTCCGGCAGGAAGCGCGGGTTCCGGCGCTCGGCGGCGAGGCCGGCAAGAGCACGCTCGAACGGCTCTGGACGCGGCCGACCTGCGAGGTCAACGGACTCCTTTCCGGCTTCACGGGAGAGGGGGTAAAAACCGTGATCCCGGCGCGGGCGATGGCGAAGGTGAGTTGCCGGCTGGTCGCGGATCAGGACCCCGCCGAGATCGACCGCCTGTTCCGCGCCCACGTCGAGCGGTGGACGCCGCCCGGAGTGCGGGTCGAGGTCGCCCTCTTGGCCGGCGGGCCGGCTTGGCAGGCGGAGCTTGCCGGGCCGCTCTACGAGGCCGCCTCGCGCGCGCTCGCCGCGACGTTCGGCCGGCCGCCGGTGGTGATGGGCGACGGCGGGTCGCTGCCGATCGTGCCCGATTTCGAGCGCCTGCTCGGCGCGCCGGTGCTCCTGCTCGGCTTCGGCCTGCCGGGCGAGAACGCCCACGGGCCGAACGAGTGGCTGAGCCTCGACAACTTCGAGCGCGGAATGCGCACGGTGGCCCGGCTCTGGGAGGAGCTCGCCGCCTGACTCGGGAGCCGACCCGGTCGTGGCTCAGGCAAGCCTCCTCGCTCCTTCGGGCGCCTTCGGCAGCAGCCAGTCGCTGCGGGGCTTGCCGGAGCCACGAGCCGGACTCCCGATGGATTGCCCGGATCCGGGGATGAAGCGCGGCTTGGCCGGGTTCCGTCGTCTTTCGAGCGGGTTCGAGCCCTGGTAACCTTCGGATCGAAAGTTAACCTTTCAAATCCGGAGACCCGCCATGTGCCGAAGCAGGTTGTGCGCACGTCTCGCACTCATCCTTTCGTGTCTCATCGCCGCACCGCTCGGCGCCGCCTCCTGGCGCTCGATCGGTCCGGGCGGCGGGTCCATCATTTCGCGGCCGGTCGTGTCGATCTCTGAGCCCCGGGTGGCCTACCTCACCGGCCAGAACCAGACCGGCACCTTCCGCACGGAAGACGGCGGCCGGACCTGGCACCATTTCGAGACCCGCTCCGCGCTCCGCGTCGACGGCGTCGGGGCGATCGACCCGAGAAACTCCCGGTCCCTGTTGGGTCTCGCCATCGTCTCGAACGCCTACGCCCGTCTGGCCGCAAGCCTGGACGCGGGGGCGCACTGGCATCTGGCCTCGGAGGGTCTGCCGCTCGACAACAACGGCCACGTGGATCTCTACGGCGGAGTCGTCTTCGATCCGGCCATCGCCGGCCATCTGGTCGTGGGTACGTTTTCGGGGCTCTACGACAGCCGCGACGGCGGCGCCCATTGGGCTCCGGCGGGATTTGGCGACAAGATCATCGTCGCCCTCGGCGCGGGGCTGCCGAACGAGCTCTGGGTCGCGTTCGTCGGCGGACCCGATGAGCACCAGGTCTTCGAGATCCGCGAGAGCCGCGATGGCGGCGCCACTTGGATCTCGACCGAATGGCCCGCGCGCCGCTGGTTCAGCTTCTTGAGTTTCCGTTTCGATTCCCGCGCTCCCGAACGGCCTTATGTGGTTGCCGACGGCCGGCTCTTCCATCGCACGGCGACCGGCTGGGACCTCCTCAGGCCGGCAGACCATACTTCCGATCTCGTGGCGCTCGCCGACGGCACGCTCGTCGCGGCCACCGACCGGGGCGCGCGCCGGAGCCGCGATGGCGGCGTTACCTGGACGGGAGGCGGCCGTCCCAGCCTGGAAAGCCTCGCGCAGGTCGGTCCCCGGGAGATCCTGGCGACCGGCGAGTATGGCGCTTGGCGCTCGCAAGACGGCGGCGAGCGCTTCGCCGCTTCGAGCCGCGGCCTCGACGCGCACTTCATCGACACCTTCGCCGCGGCGGCGGACGGCACGCTCTGGGCGGGAATCCAGGGACCGGGCTTCATGCGCACGAAAGACGGCGGAGGCGACTGGACGCGGCAAATTCGCGGCCTGGGGGCCGACCCGAGCGGCTATTCGGTGATCCCCGAGGCGTTCGCCGCCTCGCCGACCCAACCCGAAGAGCTGTACGCCATTCTCCTCGCCAGCCGAGGCTACAACCTCGTGCGCAGCCGCGACGGCGGCGATCATTGGGGCTATGCCGCGAGGTCGCTGCCGGCCGACGGCTACGGCAACCTCCGTCTCGGCGTCGATGCACGCGATCCCGACCGGCTCGTCTTGGCGGCCACCTCGTCCGGCGATCGCGCGGTCTCCTTCGTCTGGACGAGCGACGACGGCGGCCGGAGCTGGGGCGCGCCATTCACCTTTCGGGAACGTGAATTCATTCTCGACCTGTTGATCGATCCGATCGATTCGGACACCCTATTCGCCCTCTCGACCGACGGCATGTGGCGGAGCCGCGACGGCGGCAGGAGATTTCACCGCACCGGCCACGGGTTGCCGCGAGATTTGACCAACGACTTCACCCTCGCGATCGATCCGGACCGGCATGACGACGTCTACGTCGCCGCGGCGTTCGGGATCTACCAGAGCCGCGACGGCGGCACGTCCTTTCACCGCCTCGGCCCCAAGCTTCCCGGCGCGGGACAGCGCGGCATCGCGATCGCCTCGGGCGGCCGGGTCGTCATCAGCTCGAACGACGACCAGGGCGTCCAACTCTGGCACCCCGAGACCGGCCGCTTCGAAAGCATCGGCTCCGGCCTGCCGCTCGACGTCTTCTACGGACATATCCTGGTCGACCCGAGCCACCGCATGACGATCTACGCCGCGACTTACGGCCGAAGCGTCTGGCGGTTGGATCTGGACGAGTGAAGCAGCCTTCGAGCCCGGAGATCGTCATGAACCTGAACCCGTCGTCGCTCGCTCGCGACCGGAACGTCGTGCTGCGGGCGGAGCTCAAAACTCGCCCTTCGGGCTCAGACAGTTTCGCTCCGTCCTCACACGACGTTTCGGTCGCGAGCGCCCGCAGATTTCGCCTGCCCCGCCGGCCTCTCCTCGCTCTCGCGCTGGCCGCCCTCGCGGCACCGCTCGGCGCCGCCGCCTGGCGCCCGATCGGCCCGGGCGGCGGTTACTACAACGGACAGCTGATCGTGTCGCCCTCGGCCCCCCGGGTGGCGTACGTCGCCGGCCCCTACCAGATCGGCTTCTTCCGCACGGAAGACGGCGGCCAGACCTGGCATCATTTCGAGTCCCGCTCCGGGTTGCGGCCGTTCGACGTCTCGGCGATCGACCCGAGAGACTCCCGGTCTTTGTTGGGTCTCGCCACCGCTTCGAACGGCTACGAACGTCTGGTCGCAAGCCAGGACGGGGGGATGCACTGGCATCTCGCCTCGGCGGGTCTGCCGCTCGAAAACGGCCACGTGGATCTCTATGGCGGAGTCGTCTTCGATCCGGCGGTCTCGGGCCATCGGGTCGCGGGTTCGTATCAGGGGCTTTATGACAGCCGCGACGGCGGCGCCCATTGGGCTCCGGCGGGATTTGGCGACAAGGTCATCCTCGGCCTCGGCGCGGGGTTGCCGAACGAGCTCTGGGTCGGGTTCGTCGGCGGACCCGATCACCACCAGGTCTACGAGATCTACGAGAGCCGCAACGGCGGCGCCACCTGGATCTCGGCCGACTGGCCGGAGAGCGGCTATTTTCGCTTCTTGAGCTTCCATTTCGATCCCCGCGCCCCCGCAAGGCCCTATCTGATTGCCGACGGCGGGCTCTTCCATCGCACGGCGACCGGGTGGGATCGCCTCAGGCCGGCCGATCACACGTACGATCTCGTGGTGCTCGCCGACGGCTCGCTGGTCGCCGCCACCGACCGGGGCGCGCGACGGAGCCGCGACGGCGGCCGGACCTGGACGGGAGGGGGCCGGCCGGGCCTCGCAAGTCTCGCGCAGGTCGGCCCGCGAGAAGTTCTCGCATTCGGCGAAAACGGCGCCTGGCGCTCGAAAGACGGCGGCGAGCACTTCGTCCCTTCGAGCCGCGGCTTCGACGCGCAGAGCCTAAATACCCTCGCCGCCGCGGCGGACGGTACGGTCTGGGCGGGGATGCAGGGACCGGGCTTCATGCGCACGAGAAACGGCGGCGGCGACTGGACACGGCAAATTCGCGGCCTTCTAATCGACTCGGAAGCCAATCCGCCGGTCCCCGCCGCGTTCGCCGCGTCGCCGACGCAACCTGAAGAGCTGTACTCCATCCTGTCCTTCGACTACGGCTTCAAGCTCGCGCGCAGCCGCGACGGCGGCGAGCGTTGGGGCTATGCCACGATGCCCGTCTCGGCCGCCGGCTACGGCAACTTCCGTCTCGGCGTCGATGCCCGCGATCCCGACCGCCTCGTCTTGGCGGCGACCTTGACCACCGGCATGCTGGTCTCCTACGTCTGGACGAGCGACGACGGCGGCCGGACCTGGGGCGCGCCGTTCACCTTTCGGGAGAGTCAATCCATTCTCGATCTGGCGGTCGATTCCGTAGATCCCGACATCGTGTTCGCCCTCTCGACCGACGGCATGTGGCGGAGCCGCGACGGCGGCAGGAGATTTCACCGTACCGGCTACGGGCTGCCGCGGGATTTGATCCACGACTTCACACTGGCGATCGATCCGGACCGGCATGACGACGTCTACGTCGCCGCGGCGACCGGGATCTACCAGAGCCGCGACGGCGGCACGTCCTTTCACCGCCTCGGCCCCAAGCTGCCCGTCGCGCAGCAGCGCGGCATCGCGATCGCCTCGGGCGGCCGCGTCCTGATCGCCTCGATCGGTCAAGGTGTCCAGCTCTGGCATCCCGAGACCGGGCGCTTCGAAAGCGCCGGCCCCGGCCTGCCGCTCGACTCGTTCAACGCGAGGATCGTGGTCGACCCGAAGGATCGAAAGACGGTCTATGCCGCGACCTTCGGCCGAAGCGTCTGGCGGCTGGATCTGGACGAGTGAATTCCAAAGTTCGAGCCCGGAGATCGCCATGAGCCCATTCCAGTCCTCGCCCTGCGTCGGCATCGGTCGTCCGCTCGGCCGAACCTTGTTCGCGCTCGCTATCTGCGGCCTCGCCGCCGCGCCGCTCGGCGCCGCCGCATGGCGTCCGATCGGCCCGGGCGGCGGGTACATCAACGCCCGGCCGATCGTTTCGCCCGCAGCGCCGAAGACAGCCTACGTCACCGGGCAGAACCGAACCGGCATCTTCCGAACGGAAGACGGCGGCCAGACCTGGAGCCGGCTTGAAATTCGCTCCGCACTCCAGGCGTCCGAGATCCTCGGGATCGACCCGAACAACGCGCAATCCCTCTTGGGGCGAGGCATCGTCTCGGAACACGACCGGCCGATCGTGAGCTTCGACGGCGGAGCGCACTGGCGTTCCGCCTCGGAGGGCCTGCCGCTCGACGGCAACGGCCACGTGGACCTTTACGGCGGCGTCGTTTTCGATCCGGCGGTCACCGGCCACCTGGTCGCGGGGACATTCAATGGCCTTTACGAGAGCCGCGACGGCGGCGCCCATTGGGCTCCGGCGGGATTTGCCAACGAGATCATCATCGCGCTTGGCGCGGCGCGGCCGAACGAGCTTTGGGTGGCGGTCCTCGGCGGCGACGACGACCATCCGATCTTTGAGATTCGCGAGAGCCGCGACGGCGGCGCCCTCTGGACCTCAGCCGGTTGGCCGGCGCACAGTCCGTTCAACTTCGTGACGTTCCGCTTCGACGCCCGCAACCCCGAACAGCCCTATTTCGTCGATTATGACGGCCGGCTCTTCCACCGCACTGCGACCGGCTGGAACCGCCTGCGGCCGTCCCAGCGGACGTTCGACGTGGCGGTGCTCGCCGACGGCACGATCGTCGCCGCCACCGACCGGGGCGCGCGAAGCAGCCGCGACGGCGGCCGCACCTGGACGGGCGGCGGCAGGCCGTCGCTCTCGAGCCTCGTCACGGTCGGCCCACGGGAGATCCTGGCGATCGGCGAATACGGCGCCTGGCGATCGGCCGACGACGGCGAGCACTTCGCCGCGGCGAGCCGCGGCCTTTACGCGCAGGCGATCGACACCCTCGCGGCGGCGGCGGACGGCACGCTATGGGCCGGCATCCAGGGGCCGGGCTTCATGCGCACCCGCAACGGCGGCGGCGACTGGACGCGGCAGATTCGCGGCTTGGGGATCGACCCGAAAGCCTATCCCCCGATCCCCAACGACTTTGCCGCCTCGCCGTCGCAACCGCAGGAGCTTTACGCCGTCCTCGGTACCGGCCGCGGCCCCGATCTCGCCCGGAGCCGAGACGGCGGCGATCACTGGGCCTACGCCACCTTTCCCGCGACCGCGGCAGGCCACAGCAACATCCGCCTCGCGGTCGACGCGCGCGACGCCGATCGGATTCTCTGGGCATCGACCGCCGGGAACGGACCCTTGATCTCCTACGTCTGGCGCAGCGACGACGGCGGTCGCGGCTGGGGCGCGCCGTTCCACTTCCGAGAGCACGAGTTCATTCTCGATTTCGCGCTCGATCCGGTGGATCCCGAGACGGCCTACGCGCTTTCGACCGACGGCCTCTGGACCAGCCATGACGGCGGCCGGAGCTTCCGGCGCGGCAGCCGCGGACTGCCCGCCGCGCTCACCAACGGCTACACGCTCACGATCGATCCGGAACGGCACCAAGACGTCTATGTCGCCGCGGCGGTGGGGATCTACCGGAGCCGCGACGGCGGCGCCACCTTCCATCGCCTCGGCCCGGCGCTTCCCGCCGCGGGCCAGCGCGGCATCGCGATCGCCTCGGGTGGCCGGGTGCTGATCGGCTCGATCGAGCAGGGCGTCCAGCTCTGGCACCCCGAGACCGGCCGCTTCGAGAGCGTCGGCACCGGCCTGCCGCTCGACGCTTTCACTTCGCAGATCGTGGTCGATCCGAGAGAGCGCCGAACGGTCTACGCCGCGACGTTCGAGCGTAGCGTCTGGCGGTTGGATCTGGACGAGTGAAGCAGCCTTTGAGCCCGGAGATCGCGATGAACCGATTTCAGCCTTCGCCCCTCGCCCCCATCGTTCGTCCATTGCGCCGAACCTTCGCTGTGCTCGCTTGCTGTGGCCTCGCCGCCGCGCCGCTCGGCGCCGCCACCTGGCGATCGATCGGCCCGGGCGGCGGGTACATCAACGCGGCGCCGCTCACGGCTCCTTCGGACGCGAAAGTGGCGTACGTGATCGGCCAGAACCAGACCGGATTCTTCCGCACCGGCGACGGCGGCAAGACCTGGCGCCACGTCGAGGTTCTCTCCGCGCCCCACCCTTACGACCTCCTGGCGATCGATCCGAGGAACGCCCGCTCGCTGTTCGGGCTCGGCGTCATCGACGACCGCGCGCGCTTGATCGCGAGCCGCGACGGCGGCGCGCACTGGCATGCTTCCTCGGCAGGGTTGCCGGTCGACGGCAACGGCCACGTCGACCTCGGCGGCGGGATCGCGTTCGATCCGGCGTCTTCCAACCATGTGTTCGCCGCCACCGGCCAAGGGCTCTACGAAAGCCGCGATGGCGGCGCGAGGTGGACTCTCGCGGGCTTCTCGGACAGCTACGTCCTCACGATCGCCGCGGCGCCTCCGGCCGAGCTTTGGGCGGCGCTCGCGGTACCGACCGGCGGCGACGACGACACCGCCTATGAGATCCGCCGGAGCCTCGACGGCGGCGCCACCTGGGTCTCGGCCGATTGGCCGCGAGGAAGCGGCCTCGACCTGGTGCATTTCCGCTTCGATCCCCGCGCTCCGGGGCGGCCCTACCTGCTCGATTACTACGGCCGGCTCCTCCACCGCACGGCGACCGGGTGGGAGCAGCTCTCGCCGGCCGACCGGACGTCCGACATCGCTGTGCTTGCCGACGGCTCGCTGGTCGCCGCCACCGATCGCGGAGCGCGCAAGAGCCGCGACGGCGGCCGCACCTGGACGGGAGGCGGCCGGCCGCCGCTTTCCCGCCTGGTTCCGGTCGGCCCGCAGGAGATCCTCGCGACCGGCGAATACGGCATGTGGCGCTCGGACGACGGCGGGGTGCGTTTCGCGGCGTCGAGCCGCGGTCTCGACGCGCAGGTGATCAATACCCTGGCCGTCGCGGCCGACGGCACGCTCTGGGCCGGCATGCAGGGACCGGGCTTGATGCGTACGGAAGACGGCGGCGACTGGACGCGGCAGCTGCGCGGCCTTGGAATCGATCCGAAGGCGTACCCGCCGATTCCCTCCGAATTCGCCGCCTCGCCCTCGCGGCCCGAGGAGCTTTACGCCGTCTTGGGCTCGGACCGCGGCTACGATCTCGCCCGCAGCCGCGACGGCGGCGAGCATTGGAGCTACGCCACGGTTCCCGACTCGGCCGCGCGTCAAAGCAACGTCCGGCTCGCGGTCGACGCCCGCGATCCCGATCGGATTCTCTGGGCCTCGACGGCGGCGTTCGGATCGTTGATCTCCTACGTCTGGCGGAGCGACGACGGCGGCCAAAGCTGGAGCGCGCCGTTCACCTTCCGGGAGCACGAATTCATCCTCGATTTCGTGCTCGATCCGGTAGATCCCGAGACCGCGTTCGCCCTCTCGACCGACGGCCTGTGGAAGAGCACGAACGGCGGCAAGAGCTTCCGTCACGTCGGCCGCGGGCTGCCGCTCCAGATGACCAACGGCTTCACCCTCGCGATCGATCCCGAGAGCCACCGCGACGTCTACGTCGCCGCGGCGTTCGGGATCTACCGGAGCCGCGACGGTGGCGAAAGCTTCACCCGACTCGGCCCGGCGCTCCCCCCCGCGGGCCAACGCGGCATCGCGATCGCCTCGGGCGGCCGGGTCCTGATCGGCTCGATCGAGCGCGGGGTCGAGCTTTGGCATCCCGAAAACCACCGCTTCGAAATCGTCGGCCCCGGTCTGCCGCTCGACGTCTTCACCTCGCGCATCCTGGTCGACCCCCAAGACCGCCGGACGGTCTACGCCCAGGCCTACGGCCGGAGCGTCTGGCGGTTGGATCTGGACGAGTAGCGCCTATGGCCGGAGCGCCCAGAGCTCCGTGCCGGCTTGGGCGTCGTACCAGGGAAAGAAAATCCGCTCTCCGGCGCGGATGATTTCCTGAGTGAACACGCCCGCGTAAGGCGCGAGCCGGCGCACGGTGCCGGCCGGCGTTCCGTCGGTGTCCCAAACGCCGAGAGTGGGGGCCGCGAAGGCCAGGCGTCCGCCGAGGACCGCGAGGCGGCCGTAGGAAGAGATCCCCGAGCCGTCCGGATAGGTGAGGCGGGTCGTCCCCGCCGCCGTGCCATCGGTGACATAGAGCTCGTCGTCGCTGGTCGCGGTCTCGCCCTGGAACGCGAGCCGGTCGCCCCACGCCACCGTCTGAGCGCCAAACGCGAGCCCGACGAGAGCACCGGGACCGAAGGTCGTGCCGTCGCTCGACCGGAAGCCGGTTTCCCCGGAGGCGGTGTAAAAGACGAGCACCCGTCCGTTCACCGCGGCGAGGCCGGATACGGCTGCCGGATTTCCCCCAGGGGTGACCACGGGACCGAGGTTTCGGGTGCCCGCGGCGGTCAGGTCCGAGACCCAAAGCGCCGGGGCGGCGGTGCCCGAGATGAAGAAGATCCGCCCCCCCATCGAGACGACGTCGCTCGACAGCTCGGCGAAAGGAGCCACCAGCGCGGGATAAACATCGGCAAGATGCCGCGTACCGCCGATCGTGCCGTCCGAGAACCAGGGCTCGAAGTGGCCCGATGCGTCGGCCGCAAAGAAGCCAACGCCCCCGGCGATCTCGAAAAAGCCGCGGGGTTGCGGATCGAGGAAGGCGGGAAAAGGCGCGGAATTCGCAAAATCGGTGAGGCGGACCGCCCCCTCCGGAGTGCCGTCGGAGCGCCAGAGCTCACCGCCATGCTCCGCATCTTCGGCCTCGAAGACGAGCTGCCCGGCGACCGACCGCAAGGGCCCGCCGGCCCGCAGCTCGCTGGAATGAAGCCGAAACGTCTCTGCCGGTGTGCCGTCGCTGATCCAGATCTCACCCGGCGGGGAACCGACCTTTTGGAACCAGGCGAGCCGGTCGCCGAGGTCGACGCCGACAAATTGGTTCGGCTCGAAAAAGGGCGACTCGAAAGGGTGCACCAGGGAGGTTCCGGCGGCGGTTCCGTCCGAAACCCAGAGCCCATAGCTCTCCTCGTCGCCGATCCGGACGAAGAAAAAGCACCGGTCGCCGGCCGGCATGAGAACTTGAGGAAAGGAGCTGCTCTCCTGAGCGGGGTTCAGGTCGGCGACCAGAGAGGTCCCCGCGACGGTTCCGTCCGAAACCCAGGGCTCCGGCCCGTGAGCCTCGTCGGTCAGACGAAAAAACGCACGGCCACCGGCGGAGGCGCCGAACGAAACGCCAAGAGACGAGGCGAACGGATCGTCTTCACCGACGAGCCGACGGGTACCGCCTGCCGTTCCATCGCTCGCCCACAGGACCGTTCCGTCGCCGGGTCCGTCGACGAAGTAGACGCGGCCCTCAGCGGCGAAGAAGTTCCGTAGGTCCGACGACTGGGGGCCTGGGGTGAGATCCTTGACCAGGCGCGTACCGGCCTGCGTCCCGTCGCTGGTCCATAGCTCTTCTCCTGCGTTCGGACTCGTGCCGGCGAACCAGAGCCGACCGCCGTCCACGGCTCCGATACTTTCCACACCCCGGCAGGCGGGACAGACGATGATCCAGCGCGTTCCGGCCGGCGTGCCGTCGCTCACCCAAAGGTTCTGGCCGTGCGTATTGTCCCGCGCGATGAAAACCACCCGGGAGCCGACTACGACCGGCGCATAGGTGATGTCATTCACCTCGAAGGTCGCGAGCTTGCGGGTGTTCGTCGCGGTTCCGTCCGTCACCCAGATCTGCTGCTGGGAACTGGCGGACTTGGGCACGAGCAGGAAGGAGTTCCTGCCGGCGCTCACCAGCGGGACGACGAAGTCGCCCGTCTTGGGAACGGCGGCAAAAATCTTGGTGCCCTGCGCCGTGCCGTCGCTCGACCAGAGGCTGTGCACATGGCTGCCGCTCGGCCCGGCGAAAAAGACCAGCCTCGAGCCGGCGACGGCGAACTGAATGGAGCTTCCCACCGTCGCGATCTTCCGTGTGCCGGCCGCCTGGCCGTCGCTGGTCCAGAGCGCGTCGCCCTGAAAGAACCATAGGCGACCGCGGAACCAGACGAAGTTGTAGGGCACCGCGGCCGGAGAGCCAGGCCCGAAGCGCTTGACCAAGCGGGTTCCGCCCGGCGTGCCGTCGCTGGTCCACAACTCGGAAGCTGCGCTCCCCGTCCCGCTGAAGAAGATCCGCCGCCCTCCTGCGATCGCGATTTGCGAGAGAAAGATCGATGGCGACCCGGGCAGTACGCGCGTACCGGCGACCGTGCCGTCGGTGACCTGCAACCGGCACCGCTGCGGGCCGCAGGCCCTGAAGAAGAGAACCTCGCCGGTCGCGGCGAGGTTGGCGAACGAGGTCTGGTTGCCCACGAGCCGGACGGTACCGGCAGTGGTGCCGTCGCTGCTCCAAAGACCCCGGTTCGGAGTCGTGGCGGTGAACACCACGCGTTGCCCCACCCGGACGAAGTTGTCGGGGGACGAGCCCACGCTGTGGAAGGTTGGATCGAGGTCCGCGACGCGGTACGGCTGGAGCGCGCTCGCCGCCGGGGCGACGGAAAGGAGCAGGCAGATCAGGAGGAGGCGCAGTTTCATTTCGTTCTCCGATAGGGAGCGCCTACGGCTTGAGCGCCCAGATCTCCGTGCCGGTTTGGGCGTCGTACCAGGGAAAGAAGATCCGCTGTCCGGCGCGGACGAAGTCCCGGCGATCCGTGCCCTGAAAAGGTCCGAGCCGGCGCACGGTGCCGGCTCGCGTACCGTCGGTGTCCCAGACGCCTTGATCGGAAGCGAAGGCGAGGCGCCCGTCGAGGACCGCGAGGCGGCCGGCAGAAGAGATCCCGGTGCCGTCCGGGTAGGTCAGCCGGATCGTCCCTGCCGCCGTGCCGTCGGTGACATAAAGCTCATTGTTGCTCGTCCCGGTCTTACCTTGGAACGCGAAACGGTCACCCCACGCCACGGGCTGAACCTGGAGCGCGAGGCCGACGAGCGCTCCGGGGCTCAAAGCGGTACCGTCGCTGGACCAGAAACCGGACTCCCCGGAACCCTCATAAAACACCAGCACCCGCCCGGTCACCGCGGCGAGCCGGACGAAGGTCGCCGGAGCGCCCCCTCGGGTAACCACGGGGCCGAGGTTCCTCGTTCCTCCGGCGGTCAGGTCCGAGACCCAGAGCGCCGGGGCCGCGGTGCCCGAGGTGAAGAAGATCCGCCCGTCCATCGCGACGACGTCGCTCGACAGCTCGGCCAGCGGAGCCGCCAGCGCCGGGTAGACGTCGGCCAGAAGGCGCGTTCCGCCGATCGTGCCGTCCGAGAACCAGGCCTCGAAGGCACCCGAAGCGTCGGCCGCGAGAAACGCGACTCCCCCGCCGACCTCGACCAGGCCGCGCTGATGCAGATCGAAAGAACCGGGAAACGGCGAGGAATTCGCGAAGTCGGAGAGGCGGACCGCCCCTCCCGGAGTGCCGTCGGAGCCCCAGAGCTCGCCGCCATGCTCGAAGTCTTGGGCCTCGAAGATCAGCCGTCCAGCCACCGAGCGCAACGCGCCGTTGGGCCGCAGATCGCTCGCATGGAGCCGAAACGTTCCTCCCTGCGTGCCGTCGCTGATCCAGATCTCGCCCGGCGGGGACCCGACCTCTTGGAACCAGGCGAGCCGGTCGCCGAGGTCGACGCCGACAAATCGGTTCGGCTCGAAAAACGGCGACTCGAAGGAGTGCGCCAGGGAGGTGCCGGCCGCGGAGCCGTCCGAAACCCAGAGCCCGTAGCCTTCCTCGTCGCCGATCCGGGCGAAGAAAAAGCACCGGTCGCCGGCCGGCAGGAGAACGCGAGGAAAAGAGCCGCTGTCCTGGGCGGTGTACAGGTCGGCGACCAAGCTCGTCCCCGCGACGGTTCCGTCCGAAACCCAGGGCTCCGGCCCGTGGTCGTCGTCGTCCAGGCGGAAGAACGCATGGCCGCCGACCGCGGCGCCGAAAGAAACGCCGAGAGACGTGCCGAACGGATCGGCTTGTTGTACGAGGCGCCGAGTGCCGGCTGCCGTTCCGTCGCTCGACCACAGGTTCGTGCCGACGTCATTCCCAGAGACGAAGTAAACGCGGCCTTCGCCGGCAAAGAAATTGCGGGGGCCTAACGATTGAGGTCCTGGAACGAGATCCTTGACCCGGCGCGTACCGGCCACCGTCAGATCGCTGGTCCACAGCTCTTCGCCTGCGTTCGGACTCGAGCCGGCGAACCAGAGCCGGCCGCCGTCCACGGCTCCGATCGCTTCGACACCCTGACAGCCGCCGGGACAGACGTCGAGGGCGCGCGTCCCTGCCGGCGTGCCGTCGCTCACCCACAGCTCTTCGCCGTGTATTTCGTCCTCGGCGACGAAGGCTGCCCGCGATCCAACGGCGGTCAACTGTTTAAAGTCGAACAATCCGAACGTTCTCAGCTTGTGGGTATTGGCCGCCGTCCCATCCGTCACCCAGAGGTGAATCTTCGAATCGAAGTCTCTGGGTTCAGGAACGGCGATAAGTGTCTTGCCACCCAGATTCGCCATCGGGACCAGAAAGTTGGACGGCGAGGGAACCGCGCTGAGAATCTTGGTGCCCTGCGCCGTACCATCGCTCGACCAGAGGCGGTAGCCGAGAGTGCCTTTCGGCGCCGCGAAAAAGATCAGCTTCGAGCCGGCGACGCCCGCCTGGTTGGCGATCCCCACCGTCGCGATTTTGCGTGTGCCGGCCGCCCGGCCGTCGCTGGTCCAGAGCGCATCGCCGAAGGCGAACCAGAGGCGATCGCGGAACCAGACGAAGTTGTAGGGAATCGTAGCGAAGGGGCCGGTCTCGAACCGCTTGACCAGGCGGGTACCGGCCGGCGTGCCGTCGCTGGTCCACAACTCGGAAGCCGCGCTCCCGGTCCCGCTGAAGAAGATCCGCCGCGGTCCCGCGATCGCCACCTGGGTGGGAAAAACCGACGGCGACCCGGGCAGCACGCGCGTTCCGGCAGCCGTGCCGTCGGTGATCTGCAATCGGCACCGCTGCGGGCCGCAGGATCTGAAGAAGAGAACCTCGCCGGTCGCGGCAAGATTGACGAATGAGATCTGGTTGCTCACCAGGCGAACGGTACCGGCGGAGGTGCCGTCGCTGCTCCAGAGGCCCCGGCTCTGGGTAAATGCGCTGAACACCACCCGTTGCCCCACCCGGACGAAGTTCTCGGGCGAGGAGCCGCCGTTATGGAACGTCGAATCGAGGTCCGCGACGCGGTACGGCTGGAGAGCGCGCGCCGCCGGGGCGAGGTTGAGCAGCAGGCAGGTCAGAAGGAGGCGCAGTTTCATCTCGTTCTCCGGCAGCGACTCTGAAAATGAGTCGACGAGGGACAAGAAGCCCTCATGCCAAGCTTGGACACTCGCACGGACTTGAGGTGTGTGAAAGCGATGGTTTCACATTTTGTCCTACGCGAAACTCCCGACCCGATCTTTCGGCCGGATGGCGGCCCCTTGCTCCCTGCCCGAAATCGCGCCAGGATCGTACCTACTTCAAGGAGCCCCGCCATGCCCTCGCTCGCGCCGGCCGTCCGTCAACTCCTTCGCCGCCCGCCCCTCGGCGCCACCCTGGCGCTCGCCGCCGGGCTTGCCGGATCGCTCGTCCTGCTCGCGGTGGCGGACGCGATGCTGTTTCATCCCCTGCCCGGGGTGGCACGGCCGGAGCGGCTGTTTACGATCTCGCAACCGAATCTCTCGTACCCGTCGTGGCGCGATTTCGCCACCGCGGCCGAGGCGCGCGGTACGGGAATCGTTGGCGTCGCCGGCTACTCCCACCGGGCGTTCGCCTTGGAAATCGAGGGCGAGCCGGTCCGCTTGGCCGGCGCGACGGTGACGGGCAACTATTTTCCGCTCCTCGGCGCGCGCGCCGGACGCGGACGCCTGCTCGGTCCGATCGACGACGCGCCGGACGCGGCGCCCGCCGTGGTCCTCTCCCCCGCGCTCTGGCGCTCGCGCTTCGGCGGCCGGACCGACGTCGTCGGCCGCGCGATCCGCCTGAACGGCGTGATGTTTACGGTCGTGGGGATCGCCGCCCCGCCGTTCCGGGGTCTCGCCCGCGACCGCAATCCGGCGCTGTGGGTCTCGGCCTCGGCCTGGATCCGCTCGGCGCCCCGTTCGTTCGGCGGGCTCGGGCTCGACACGCGCAGCTGGAGCTGGCTGCGGGCGGTGGGGCGTCTCGCCGACGACGGCACTCTGGCGCGCGCCGCGGCGGTGCTCGGCGCGGAAGCCAAGCGCCAGGAGCGCGCCTATCCGAACGACACCCGGAAGGACTTCCAGATCGAGCTGACCCCCACCGAGCGGTTCGCCGCCGGGTTCGGCTCGGCGCGCACGGCCGACACCGCCGCGGGCGCCTTGGCCGCGCTGGTCGCCCTGCTGGTCGCCCTCTCGGTCGCGAGCGCGGCGCATTTGTTCCTCGCCCGCGGCGAAGCGCGGCGCGGCGAGCTGTCGACCCGCCTGGCGCTCGGCGCCGACCGGCGGGCGCTCGCGGCCCTGCTGCTCGCCGAGCCGATCGCGGCGGCGCTCGCCGCCGCGGCGCTCGCGTTGCTCGCGGCGCGCGGCCTGCTCGCCCTGCTCGCCGAGCGGATGCTTCCCGGAGGGGTCCGCCTGGGCGACCTCGGCCTCGCGATCGATCCGCGCGTGGCCGGAGCCGGCTTCGCGCTCGCTCTGATCGCAGGCCTCGCCGCCGGCTGGCTGCCCGCCCGCCGCCTGCTCGGCACCGATCTCGCCCGCACGCTCGCCACGCGAGCGCTCGGCGACCGGACGGCCACCCGGTCGCGCCGCGGCCTCGCGGCGGCCCAGGTGGCGGTCGCCCTCGTGCTGGTGGCGGCGACCGCTCTCGCCGCGCGGGCGCTTTCGCGCGCCGCGGAGGTCGAGACCGGATTCGACGGCGAGAGACTCGGCTTCGCCACCCTCGATCCCGGCCTTGCCCGGTTGCCGGGCGAGCAGGTCACGGCGCTCCGCGGCGAAACGCTCGCCGTGGTCCGTGCACTTCCCCAGGTCGCGAGCGCGTCGCTCGTCTCGATGCTGCCGCTCGATCCGGACAGCAACGTCGAAACGCTGGAGATCGAAGGGTACGCTCCGGCGCCCGACGAACAGGTCGAGGCCGAGATCCAACTGGTCGGCCCCGGAGCGTTTTCGACTCTCGGCACCCGGTTGGTGGCCGGCCGCGAGCTGGACGAGCGGGACCGCGCGGGCGCGGAGCGGACGGTCGTGGTCTCGCGCTCCTTCGCCGCCAAGTATTTCGCCGGAAAAGGTGCCGCGCGGCGCGATCCGCTCGGCGCCCGGCTCGAAATGTTTACCGGCACGGCGACCATCATCGGCGTCGCGGAAGACGTGCGCGCCCACGGGCTCGGCGAGGTCCAGGCGCCGGCCGTCTATCTCCCCTTCGCGCAGCTCGCCGCCGACCAGGCGCCGGAATCGTTCTCGGTGATCTACCGCGCCCGCACCTCCGCGGCCGAGGCGCTGCCCGCCGTCCACGCCGCCCTGCTCGCCGCGGCCCCGAGCGCGCCGATCGCGCCCGAAGGAACCTTCGCCGACCTCTATGCCGCGACCGTCGCGCCGCAGCGGCTGGCCGCCGCCCTGTTCGGTCTGTTCGGCGGCATCGGCACCCTGCTCGCCGCGAGCGGCCTCTACGGCCTGGTGGCATTCGCCGCCGCAGCACGCACCCGCGAGATCGGTCTGCGCATGGCGCTCGGCGCCCGCCCCTCCGGCATCCTCCGCCTGGTCTCGGCGGATGCGATCCGACCGGTTCTACTCGGCACGATCGGCGGATTGGCGCTCGCCGTCCCCCTGGCGCTCGGCGCGCGCGGCGTCGTCTACGGACTGGACGGTTTCGATCCAGTCGCCCTGCTGGCGGCGGCGGCGCTTCTCTTCCTCACCGCGGGGCTCGCGGTGATCCGGCCTGCGCTCCTGGCCTCGAAGGCCGACCCGACGGCGGCGCTGCGGGCGGAGTGAAGCGGAGCGGTGAGGCTCGCCGCTCTCTGGTCGGAAGGCGGGCACTTTTCTTGACGGCGGCGGGTGGGCGCCCTCATCATGTTTAAGGCCCGACCTTGGGCATCGCATCCGGGAAGCAGCGCGACGTTCCCGGGAATCGATGCACCGGAATTCGGCCTAAGCCTCTTTTTTCCTGTTCTTTGTGCGCAGGTTCCCAGGTCCGCTCCACCGCGTTCCGGCAGCGGGGCTCCGGCCGCGCGAGGCGGGTGCACAGCCCTGTGCACAGGTGCATTGCGGCTGTGCACCCCTGCAAAATCGGAGTGCACATGTGCGCTGCGGCTGTGCACAGGTGCACTGGCGGAATGCACATGTGCAAAATGCTGGCGCACCACTGCAAAATCGGAGTGCACCGTGCACTGGCAAATTGCACAACCGCACAGCGGCTGTGCACAGGTGCGCTGGCGGATTGCACATGTGCAAAATGCCGGTGCACCTCTGCAAAATCGCAGCGCACCTGTGCAAAACGGCGGGGCACCGCTGCAAAACTCGATTGCACCGGTGCAATCTCAAGCGATGGGACGGGCCTTCAGCCCTTTTGCGGTGACGGCTTCGGGTCCTGGGGCTGCGCCCCAGGCTGGCATTGGGCGCGCCTTTGGCGCTTGAAAACATCACGTCCCGGCAGGGACGTCGTGACTGAGCGAGCGATTTCAACCGCTCGCGGCGCGCGGATTGCGAAGGCTCGCGAAATCTACCAGAGCCTCATGCCGGCAGGTTCGGCAAGGACGAGGCCCGCAGGCGATGCAGCTCGAACGTTCTTCCCAAAGTGATCAGCTCGCGAACGAACATGAACGCCAGGTAACCTGCGCCGACGTTCAAAACAGGGTTGGGACCCAGCCAAACGCCCAACCCAACGATGAGAAGTAAGCTGAGCCACAGACAGTAGAGGTATCGGCGGCCCCACTTTGTCGCCTTGAAGGCACGTCGTACTTCCAGCATGGATTGTGCGCCCAGAAAGTCGCCGTCCGCGAGCCCGTCTTCGTACGTGAGTCCGAAGCCGTTGCAGTCCCCCATCTGTAGGGGCGCACGGCCGTGCGCCCGTCGCGCCGGGAACGGTAATCAAAGGCCCCTCTCCGCCCCTCGGGCGCACAGCCCTGCGCCCCTACGCGAGAGACCGAGAGGGGTCCTCCAGGAGGCAGTTTCTTTCTAGTCTCTGTCGGGCAACGAACGGTCGCGGCGACCCTCTCGTTGCCACCCGACCGGATCCTCGATGTCGATCACTGCGCGGGAAGCCGCAAGGCTTTCCAAGGCGGCGGCCATCCGCTCTCCTGCGTGCGCTTCGCGGGAGGCGCTGAATCTCTCTTCGCCGAGGATCGTGACATCGACGAGAATCGAACGCTCCGCCGCGATCTCCGAAGGAGTCTCTCCCTGCCACTCGAGGCGGTTGCCCTTGAGGACAGCGCGATAGGTGACGGTGTGCATCCGGAATTCTCCTGGCAGCACAATACCAGCCCTTACCCCCGCCCCTCTCCCGAAACGGATAGAGGAGAGCAAGACGAAAGCTGTTTTGCTGTTCTCCCCTCTCCCATGTTTGGGAGAGGGGCCGGGGGTGAGGGCTGATGTGGCAAGCCGCTACCGACTTGATAGAACTCTGCGCCTACGGCTGATCGAGAACGCTCGCCGGCACGCGGAACAGCTCATAGCCCACGCTCGGGCGGCCGGCCGAGAAGAACAGATGGGCGCCGAAAAGGGTAAAGCCGACCGGACACGACCCGAGCCGGCCCGGCATCACGTCCGCGACGAGGCGCGTCCCCGCCTTCGTGCCGTCCGACACCCACATTTCCAGGCCGTGTACGCCGTCGTCGGCGGCGAAGACGACGCGATCTCCGATCGCGGCAAAACCTTGCGGATACGACCCTCGCGGCCCGGGGCGGATCTCGATCTGCCGCGTCCCCGCCGCCGTGCCGTCGGTCACCCAAAGCTCGCGGCCGTGCGCGCCGTCGTCGGCTCCGAAGAAGAGGAGGTTGCGGAACGCGAAGAGGTCGCTCGGGCTGGATCCGGCGTCGCCCGGCGCGATGTCCGCCACGCGGGCGGTGCCTTCGCTCGTACCGTCGGTGGCCCAGACCTCGCGCCCTCCCGACGGTTCGTCGCCGGTGAAATAGAGAAGACTGCCCGCGGTGACGATCTCGCTGATGAACGAGTGATCGAACGGGTTGTCGATCCGGAACAGCTCGCTCGTGCCACCGGTTGTGCCGTCGGTCACCCAGAGCTTCGAGGCGCTGACTTCCCCCTCCTCGTAAAGCACCAGGAACGAACGGCTGGCGTTGGCGAGCAGGCCCAAAACCTGCGTGTCGTTCTCGATGCCGAGAGACGCCAAAGCCCGGGTGCCTTCGGCCGTGCCGTCGGTCGCAAAGAGCGGCGAGGTCCGCTCGATGGACGAGCCGACGTTTTGGAACAGGAAATGAGCGTGGCCCGGCTCGGGACCGGGAGTCACGAAGAGGCGATGAAAGAAATCGGTGGGCTGGTCGTCGACCACGGCGAGCGGCCCGGTACCCGACGGCGTGCCGTCGCTCCCCCACAGCTCCAAGGTCGAGCTGCCGCCGGAGCCTCTGCGATCGAGGAAGAACGTAGTGCCCGCGCCGGTTTCGACGAAGCCGTCGGGTGAGGCCAGCTCGGGATCGTGGAGCAGGAGCTGCGGCGCCTCCGGACCGCCGTCGCTATGAAAGACCGAGTGGTTGAATGGAAAGTCGAGGATGGAGATAAAGACGCCGTCGCGATCGGCAAACAGACGCGGCCGGAACAGGAGCCCGAAGCTGTCGGTCGACAGGTCGGCGAGCAGCTGCGTCCCACTCCGCCGACCGTCGGAGCGCCAGACTTCGCCTCCGTGGACGTCGTCGTCGGCCGTGAACAGCAACCCTCTGGGCGTCGCAACGAAATCGGTCGGAAACGAAGAGGGGGCTTGCTCGCCTTGGAACAGAATTCGGGTGCCGTCGGTCGTGCCGTCGTTGAGCGCCAGAACCGAGGCTCCTTCGCCGGGCTCCAGAGCCAACAAGAGCTTGTCGCGAAAGGCCACGGCGCCGACGAATTTCGGAGTGCCGGCGATGCGGACGGTCGAAGCGGCCGTCCCCCGGGTGTGCCAGAGGACGTCCGGCACGCCGGCGACGTTCGCGAAGAAATAGAAACCGTCGCCGGCGGCGAGGCCGAAGAGGAAATCGGAACCGCCGGGTCCCGGGGTCAAGTCCGCGACCAGCTGCGTGGTGGCGGGGTTGCCGTCGGTCTTCCAGAGCTCCAGGCCATGCGCGCCGTCGTCGGCGACGAAATAGACCCGCGAGCCGACGACCCCGAAGATCCACGCTTGGTTCAACGGGCGTTCCGGCCGGGGCGTCCGGACCTGGATCGTCCCTTCGGTCGTGCCATCGGTCTTCCACAGGCGCGTCCGGCCATACTTGTCAACCGCCGTGAAGTAGACGCCGTTTCGGGTGCTCACGAAACCGGAAGGAAAAGACGAACCGTCCCCGGGCCGGAGGTCGCGCAAGGGGTGGGTCCCTTCGAGAGTTCCATCGGTCACCCAGGGCTCGCATCCTTTCGCCTCGTCTTGCCCGGCATAGATCAGGCGCTCGCCGAGCTGGAGCCAACCGCCCTCCGAACAGAGCGTGATCGGCAGCTCGGCGACCGGATGGGTACCCCGCTCGGTGCCGTCGGTCACCCAGAGCGCCCCCTGCCAGTCGAAGTGGACGATCTCCTTCCCCACGCGCTCAAGGTGCGGGTGCGGGCGATTGAACGGCGTGGGGAACCCGAAGGTGCCGGGCAGCTCGAACAGCCGGCGGGTCCCGGCGCGCGTGCCGTCGGAACGCCAGAGGTCGTAGCCGTCGCGGCCGCCGTCCCGTACGAGGAACACGGCACCGCCGGGAATCGGCGCGAGATAACCGATCGGCCCCGCCGAACCGAACACGTCGATCGCAAGATCCGCGAGCGGATACGTACCGTCGTCGCTGCCGTCGGTGCGCCAGAGCCAGAACGAGTTGTCGCCCGAGGTCGTGTTGCCGGCGACGAAGAACATCAGATCACCCGACGGCGTGAACGCCTGCGGCTCGCCGCCGCACCGGCCCGGACAGAGATCGGCGACCAGCCGCGTGCCCTGGCGAGTGCCGTCGGTCGCCCACAGCTCCCGGCCCAGAAACCCGTCATCGGCGGCAAAGAAAGCCTGGTTGCCGACGACGACCAGCGCCGCGAGCGCCGACGGGCTCGCCTGGGCGGGTCCCGGGGAAATGTCTTTGACCAGGACGGCGGGGCTCTGGGCCATGGCCGGCGTCGACGCAACCAGCCCCAACGCGAAGATCGAGGTCCAAACGGTCGGGCGCTTCGTCACGAGACACCCCCCACAAGACCCTTAGTGCGCATCGAGAACGCTCCTCGGCACGCGGAACAGCTCATAG
The DNA here is from genome assembly GCA_035995205.1 of Thermoanaerobaculia bacterium. Taxonomy (GTDB): domain Bacteria; phylum Acidobacteriota; class Thermoanaerobaculia; order Multivoradales; family UBA5704; genus DASYKS01. Next base: position 14,904 of record DASYKS010000041.1, on the reverse strand, counting down.
CCCACGCTGGGCCTGCCCGCCGCGAAGAAGAGATCGGTGCCGAACAGCGCGAACCCGGACGGGTCTGATCCGAGCCGCCCGGGCAGGACGTCCGCCGCGAGGCGCGTGCCCGCCGGGGTGCCGTCCGAGGTCCAGATCTCCAGGCCGTGCGTGCCGTCGTCGGCGGCGAACACGACGCGGTTTCCGATCGCGGTAAAACCGTGCGGAAACGACCCGCGCGGCCCGGGGCGGATCTCGATCTGCCGCGTCCCCGCCGCGGAGCCGTCGGTCACCCAAAGCTCGCCGCCGTGCGCGCCGTCGTCGGCCGCGAAGAAAAGAAGGTTCCCGAATCCAAAGAAATCGCTTGGGTTAGAGCCGCCGCGCCCGGGCACGATATCGGCCACGCGGGCGGTTCCTTCGCGCGTTCCGTCGGTCGCCCACAGCTCGCGCCCTCCCACCGCGTCGTCGCCGGTGAAGTAGAGCCGGTCCGCCGTGGCGTCCAGCTCGCTGATGAACGAGTGGTCGAACGGGTCGTTGATCCGAAACACCTCGCTCGTGCCGTCCGGCGTGCCGTCGTTCACCCAGAGCTTCGAGGCGCTCCGGCGAAACTCCTCGTACAGCACCAGGAACGAACGGCCCGCGGCGGCGATGATGCCCAGAACCTGCGTGTGGACGCCCAGCCCCAGGGGGCCGAGCGCCCGGGTACCGCCCGCGGTACCGTCGGTTGAAAACAGCTGCGACGACCGGTACTTGGTCGAGGCGAACGACTGGAACATGAAGGTCGCGGAGCCCGGCGCGGGTCCGGCGGTCACGAAAGCGGCATCGTACGGATCCGGTCCCTCGTCGACCAAGGCGAGCTTGCCCGTTCCCGCGGGCGTTCCGTCGCTCCCCCACAATTCGATCACGCCCGAGAATTCGGCAAAGCGCTCGACGAAGAACGCGGCGCCTTCTCCGGTCTCGACGAATTCTCTCCTAACGGCCAAGGCCGGATCGTGAACCAGAGTCCTCGGCGTCTCCGCGCTACCGTCGCTCCAGACCAAAAGGCTGTCGTGCCCGAAATCGACGACGGAGATGAAGACGCCGCCTCGGGTCGCAAACAGTCGCGGCCGGTCGAATGAATTGTCGCTGCTCATGAAGTCGGCGAGCAGTCGCGTCCCGCTCCGCCGGCCGTCGGTGCGCCAAACCTCTCCTCCGTGAATGCCGTCGTCGGCTGTGAACAGCAACCCGTGATCGGCCGAGGAAAGATCCGTCGGGAACGAAGAGGGCGCGCTCTCGCCGTGAAAGAGAATCCGCGGGCTGCCGGCCGTGGCATCGGTCACCGCAAGCGCGGAGCCTTCACCGGCCGTCGGGACTTCCAGCAGGAGCCGGTCGCCCAGGGTCGCGAGCATGCCGGCGTTGCCGGTGCCCTCGATGCGGACGGTCGAAGCGGCCGTTCCCGTGGTGTGAAAGACGAAGCCGTCCGTCGCGTCGCCGATAGCGGCCCCGAAATACAAGCCGTCGTCCGCAGCCAGGCCGAAGCCGAGCTGCGACGACGCGGCTCCCGGCGTGAGATCCACGACCATTTGCGTGGTGGCGGGGTTGCCGTCCGTCCTCCAAAGCTCCAGGCCGTGCACGCCGTCGTCGGCGGCGAAATAGATCCGCGAACCGACGGCGCCGATGATCGCCGCCTTGTTGAGCGGCCGCTCCGGCCGGGACGTACGGACCCGGATCGTCCCTTCGGTTGTGCCGTCGCTCTTCCACAACCGGCTCCGACCGTACTGGTCTCGCGCTGCAAAGTAAACACCGTTTCGGGTGCTCACGAAGTCGAAGGGAACCGAGGACGGGAGGCCGGGGTTGATATCGCGCAGACGGTGGGTCCCCGTGACGGTTCCATCGGTCGTCCAGGGCTCGCAACCTTTGGAAAAGAAGTCCTCGCCCGCGTAGATCACGCGGTGGTCCAAGGCGATCCAGCCCCCCTCATAGCAGAGGCGGATCGGCAGCTCGGCGACCGGATGCGTGCCTTGCGCCGTGCCGTCGGTCACCCAAGGGGCGTCCTGCCAATTGAATCGGACCCCCTCGGACCCCGGCTCCGAGAGGAACGGATGCTTGCGGTTGTCCGGCGTCGCCAGACCGAACGTGCCGGGCAGGGCGAAGAAGGCCCGAGTTCCCGCGCGCGTGCCATCGGAGCGCCAGAGGTCGTAGCCGTTGCGCCCGCCCGCGCGGACGAGAAAGACGGCGCCGCCGCGAAATGGCGAGAGATAGCCGATCGGTCCCGCCGAGCCGAACACGTCGATCGCCAGATCGGCAAGCGGATACGTGCCGTCGTCGGTGCCGTCGCTTCGCCAGACCCAAAACGAATTGTCGCCCGTGGCCGTGTTGCCGGCGACGAAAAACAGAAGGTTGCCGGACGGAGTGAACGCCTGCGCCTGGCCGCTGCACCGGCCCGGGCAGAGGTCGGCCACCAACCGCGTGCCGCGAGGCGTACCGTCGGTCGCCCAAAGCTCTCGGCTCACAAATCCGTCGTCGCCCGCGAAGAACGCCTGATCGCCAATCACGACCGGCGGCGTGTCGAGATGCAACCGGCCCGCCACCGCCGGCCCCGTTGCGATGTCCTTGACCAGAACGGCGGGACCCTGCGCCGCGGCCGGCGCCAGCGCAACGACACCCCAAGCGGCGATCGAGATCCAAACCGGCGAGCGTTTCCTCACGTGGCACCTCCTAGCGCACCGCAAGGATTTTGCGGGCCGCGGGTTCACTTCCTTGTCGTGTGCCGAGAGTTTACGCCGCGATTTCCGAGGACATCGCGGTTTCGCTCAAGTCTTGGTGCGAACCGCCCGCCGGACGCCGTGACTGGTGGCGAAGCTCATGCCAGTCGCGGTTCGTCAGCTCACAGGCGACGGGGTTCGCCGCATCCGCCGCCTCAGACATCGATCCCGGTCGATCCCGCCCGGGCCGCCGCTCATCCCGTGGAGGGCCTTGGTTTACCTGCCAAGTAATTGACCCTTCGGCCGGCTCGGCGGACCCTCGCCTCGCAACGTTTCGCCGAACCGCCGAACCGCACTTCGCGGTCCCGCGGCGGCGGACCTGACCGAGTGGAGGACTTATGAGAATGAAGCTCCATCCTTGTGCGGCATCGTTTCTGTTTCTGTTCGTGGGCAGTCTGGCGAGCGCACTGCCGGCGAGCGCGGGCGATTGCAAGAGTTTTCGCGCCGTGATCGTCGACGCCCAGGTGACCGCCGGTTGCACCAGTCCGAAAGGATTCTGCGCCGCCGGCACGGTCGACGGCGGACGAGGAGACGGCAGCGTGGTTCCGGCGGGAGGTCTAGCGGCTCACACAGCGCGCCTGGCTGCCTCCTGGCCACCGAACCGGAATGCTGAAACCGAGTCCGTCCTTGTAGGAATGCAGCGCTTCGGGATTCCGCTCATTCTCCTGTCGTTATGGGCCACCTTCGCTTTCGGCAACCGGAAAGAGACTGCGCCCGCACCCGCTCCCCAGCAAACGGTGGTGGAGAGAGGAGACTCGCCGGAAGTCTCGAAGGATGCGCCGACCCCCAAGGATGCTGCCGCGGGACCTCCGGCGGCCTCGCCGGATCCGGAGGGTTCGAACGAGCTCAAAGCACTTCTCGCCGAATTCGTCGGCGCCAAAGCAGACGCGGCACTCGCTGAACTGTTGGTGAAGGTGCGGGAGCAATGGCCCGGATATCAGCTGATGCCGATGTTGGCGGTCGTTGCCGATCCGCTCGATTCGCAGCTCAAGACCCGCTTCGACCAGAGTCTTCTCGGCCTGCAGGAGGCGTACGCGGACTCCGGGTTCCTCTTCGACAGCTATCGGTCTGTCTGGGAATCCAAAGACCCGACGAAACAGAAGGAGGAGGCGCAGGCCGCTCGCGAGCGGCCGGGCATGATCCTGCTGTTCCGCCATCCCGAGCCACGTGAGCTCGCTCTCGTCTTCCTGGTCGGGGAGACTCCGAAACAGGGCATCCATCGCAAAGCCTTCTTAACTGCCCTCAAGCTGGCGCAGATATTGGCGCCCGCCACCACGGTGGAAATCTTAGGACCGACGTTCTCGGGTTCCGTCGACTCGATGAAGGCCGTCTTGCGGACCTGGAAGCCCCAACATCCAGATCCCGAGGTGGGTCCGTGCTGGCCTCAACCCGAGATTCAAATCGTTTCGGGCTCCGCCACCGCGGCAAACCTCAAGGATGAGTTCTCCGAGCTGCCGGGTGTGAGCTTCGAACGAACGGTCTCCCCGGACAACATACTTCTTGCACGCTCGTTACGTTTTCTCGAATCCGACCTCGGATGGAACCTGAGAAGAGTCGTGCTCTTGACGGAAAGCGATACCGCCTACGGGCGGAGCATGATCCCCGGCTCAGAAGCCGAGCACAAGCTCAAACGCAGCCATCCCCAGCTGGACTTCGAGATTCGCCACGCCTTCTTTCCCAGCGGGATCGGCGAGCTTCGGAAAGCTTGGGCTACAAAGCAGAAGGCCGAAAAATCCGCGGCTTCCGCTACGACCAAGAACGAAGCGACCAACGTCGACCTTGGACTCTCGGAACACCCGGTCGACCTCGTCCCGGAGCTCGGCGATCTCGCTACACCGGCCAAGGATCTGGCGCTCGGCAACTTACTGCAATCCCTTTGCTTGGAGGACATCCGCTACTTCGGGATCGTTGCGACAGACCTCCGCGATCGCCTGTTCCTGATTCAGCGCGTCCGCGCAATCTGCCCCGACGCGACGTTGTTCACGCTCGACAACGACATGCTGCTCGCGCATCCGCAACTGGGCGATGATCTGAACGGTACCCTCGTCTTCTCTTCGATGCCGCTCTTCCCTCCGGTACCGGTAAAGCGGGCTCTCCCTCCGGCAGCTGTAACGCGGGCCCCCTGCCCGGACGGAAAACCCTGCCCAGACCCGACAAGTACAGAAAGCCGGCGCCAGTTCATCGGCGAGCTTCACCAAGGAACCTTCCTCGCGACGCAAGCGCTTTTGGAACCGCCCCCCTCTTTTCCGGTGCCTCCTTCCTGGATCGTCGCAGTCGGCAACGGCTCTCTCTGGCCGATCGCTCGCGTTCCCCCACCGCGAGTCTGGCAAGTGGCGAGAGCTCTTTCGGATCGCACCAAGATGCGCCTGTTGCTCGCAGGGCTCGCAATTCTGGCCCTTGCCGGGTCGTTCCGCTCGGCTCGCCGTGCCCTGCCGGCCGGCGCCGCCAAAGTTGCACAGCGGATCGCCAATACCGTACTGGTCGCTGCAGCAACCGTCCTGTTGACGCTTGTCGCCCTTCCCTACGTGCTATTCAGAGTCTCGGACCAGAGCGGCCGAGCGCTGGACTACCTGCTTGCCGGGTCGGCAGCTTTTGCGATCGGCGCAATCCTCTACTGGCCACCGAATCGATCGTCGACAGCTCGTTGGAGCGGATTTGTTCTCCTTTGCACCGGTCTTCTTGGCTTCGGAATCTGGAGTCTCTTCAACCTCTGGATGCCCGGCGGAGCCGAATTGTTTCACCTCCGGGCACGGAGCTTCTCCGGAGGGGTCTCACCGATCGTTTCGCTCGCCTGGTCGGGCGCAGCGCTCCTCGCCTGGTCTTGGTTCGAGATCCGGCGCCGTGCGCAGGCGCCCGATTGTCTTCGCTGGGAGATTCAACCGGGCGGCAATCCGGAGCTCGCCACGGCATTCGACTTGGCGGAGCACATCGAGCGCGACGCCTCGGGACGATTCATCAGCGGCCCTGCAAGGATCTGGATTGGCTTGCTTTCGGTCGGATTCCTTTTGTTCTTTGTCAAAATTGGCCAGGTGATCGCCGAGAGGCCCGGTGCCCTCGTTTTGTTCCTGGTGCTTGGACACGTCACCCTGCTCCTCGTCGTCATCTCGTTCGTCCGATTCCTGTCTCTCTGGCGGCACCTGCGGCACCTGCTCGGATTGCTCCGATCCATCGATCTCGCGAAAATTCTCGATGAGAACAACGGAGCGCTGCGCAAGGCGATCGATTGGAAGCCGATGAAATCATTCGCCTTGAAAGTGCCGGAATTTCGGATGCTTCAGCTGTCGAGCGACAAGCTCGTCGACTTCCGACCCGACCTGCGGACCACCTTGTCCGGCTCCTTGAGAACGGCCCTTGCCGCCCATCACGCGGGGGACAAGGCATGCGAGCGCCAGGCCCGCGAAGAGATTCACGACCTGCTCGACGCGACGACCCGGAGTCTGACCAAAGGCTTCCAAGAAGGCTCGGCGGAGCAGGAATACCTGTTGGTCCGCATCGTTGCGTACGTCCGATCAGTTTTCGGCCATCTCCGCGACAGCCTGGTTGCCGCTCTCGTTCCGAGCTTCCTTCTGCTCGCGGCCGTCGAGACCCATCACATCCAGCCCAAGCGGTTGCTGGTGTTCGGACTGCTGGCCATTCTGGTCGCCATGATCTTCGCCACCGTCTGGACGTTCGCGCAGATCGAGCGCAATCCGGTCCTGAGCACGATCGCCGGCACCACCGGTAGCGACGCTCTGTACCAAGAGCTTGTGACCACTGTTTTCAGCTACTGCGTCACACCCGTGCTGCTGCTCGTGACGACGCAAACTCCTCAGACCCGGGGGCTCATCCTTCAGTTGCTGAACCCGCTGCTGAAAGCGATGGCGCTCCCCGACCTGACCGGCGTGCCCCCGAGCTAGTCCTTACCACTCGGAGCTTCGCTTGCTGCGGTAGGGCTCGGGAGCCCATGGCCTCCTTCACGGGACGAGGGCGCGTATAGTGGCCGCATGAAATCACTCCCGCGCGTCACGCTCTTCTCCTCGATCGGATGGCTCCTCTTCCTGTTCTCGCCAGCCCTGCATGCCGCCGATCGTATGGCCGTCGGGCAATGGGATTTCGACTTGACCACCGACGGGACGACCCACACGAGCAAACATTGCGTCACCCCGGAGGAAGCGGCCGGCGTCAACGGCTCGGTGACCAGCGCGCGCGAGCATTCGGCAAAGAGCGCCGCGCACGGGCACTGCGCCCTCACTTCGTTCGAGATCCAGGGCGACAAGGTCTCGTACGCGCTGGCCTGCGGAACCCGAACGATCGAGAGCCAGGCCACCTATCATGGCGAGACGTTCGAAGGCATTCTGACCACCTCCAACGCGGGCAAGGTCACGAAGACCAGCGTCAAGGCGCATCGCGTGGGGGCCTGCCCGTAGACGGCTGGAGTCTCCCCCGTTTCTCCTAATCGCTTGCGGTCGGCCCGGCTTTGGGTCAGGCCTTCACCGCCTCGGAGAGACCTTGATTCTCCTCCCCCCGCCCCAGCACCCGCAGCCATCGCAGGTGCGCCAGGAAGGCTCCCGAGACCGTCCGGTTCTCGCGATAGTTGAGCCCATATTCCTCCGCCGTTTCCTTGACGATCTGCGAGAGGTCCGGATAGTGGACGTGGCAGATCAGGGGAAACATGTGGTGGATCACGTGGAGGTTCAGGCAGCCGAGAATCCAGTTCGCGAACGGGTTGCCGCGGGCGTAGTCCGAGGTGGTGTCGAAGATGTGCCGGATGTAGTTGTTCGTGATGTGGCCTTCCTCGTCCGCCTCGGGAAACGTCGAATCCTCGTTGAAGTGGTTGGGCTGGAAGATCAGGGCGATCGTGAACCCCATGAAGAAGTGCAAGACGACGAAGCCGACGATGATCGTGTACCAGGGGACGTCGAGGAAGATCATGGGTAGGACGATCATGTAGGTGAAGTAGAAGGCCTTGGCGGCGAACAGAAGAATCAGCTCGGACGTCGGGTGGCGGATCACGTTCCGGTTGCCGAATTTCTTTTCGCGGAGAAGCCACCGGAAGTCCTTGGTCACCACCCAGTCGAGCGACGAAAGACAATAGATGAACGGGGCGTAGAGATGCTGGTAGCGGTGGAACGGTCTGATCTTGTCCTGAGGTGAGAACCGAAAGATGTTGCCGGAGTCGAACGTCGAATCGGCGCCGCGAACGTTGACGAAGGCATGATGCGAATCGTTGTGCATCAGCCGCCACATGTAGGAGCTGACCCCGACCAGGTCGAAGACGCACGCGAGGACGCGGTTGACCCGTTTGCTCCGCGCGTAGGCCCCGTGGTTCGCGTCATGGGCGATGTTGAACGCCATATGGAGTTGGGAGAATCCAAGCACCACGTAGACGCCCACCACCTGGAGCGGCGAGAACCGGCCGGTCATCAGCCAGACATAGGAGGCGATCGTCGCGACGAAGCCGAGGAGGGTCTTCGTGACCATCTCCAGGTTCGCGTGCTTGCTGATGCCGCGGCTCTGGAAATAGTCGTCGACCTTGAGCGACAGCGCCTTGCTGAAACCCGAAGAGGTGACGGGCTGGGTGAACTTGAACTGGCGGTGTTCGGCGCCATCGGCCATCTCGAGACCCTCCTCGCGTAGGCTGCAATCCCAAGCTCTTTAACCTCTGAAGCGATAATACACCAACTCGGCCGAAAAGAGGGCCGCCGATCTCGTCGGCCGGACGCCCGGTTGGCGGCTTGGGCGCTGCCTACCCGGGCTCCGCGACCGTCCTCCTGCCGTTCTTCTCTATAGCCTTGACGGTTGTATCCACTATGGCTATAGTCGCGGCATGACCAACGATCGCGAGACCGTCGACCAGCTACTGCCGCTGCCCCAGGCCACGTTTCACATCCTCCTCGCGCTCCTGGACGAAGAGCGCCACGGCTACGCCATCATCCAGGACGTCGAAACGCGCACTCAGGGCGAGCTGCGCCTGAGCGCCGGCACGCTCTACCGCTCGATCGCCCGAATGGTCGAGCAGGGGCTGATCGCCGAGGTCACCAAACGGCGCCCGGCCGCCGACGACCCGCGGCGGCGCTACTACCGGTTGACTCCCTTCGGTACCACCGTCGCGCGCGCCGAGATGCGGCGGCTCTCCGATCTGGTCCGCCAGGCGCGCGCCCGCGGCCTGAAACCCGAGATCGCATGATGCGCTTCTATCGCGCGCTGCTCTCCCTCTACCCCGCCTCGTTCTCGGCCGAGTATCGCGAGGCGTTATGCGAGACCTTCGGCGAAAAGGCGAGCGAGATGGTGGGCCCCTTCGTCCGGTCGAGAGTCTTTTTCGCCGCGCTCGCGGACGTGATTCCCAACGCGCTCGCGGCGCACGGCGAGATGCTCTGGCGGGACCTCGTCTACGCCACGCGCTCGCTGTTGCGCACCCCGGGCTTCGCGCTTACCGCCGTGCTGGTCGTGGCGCTCGGCGTGGGGGCGAACACCGCCGTCTTCTCACTCGCGGATTTCATTTTCCTCCGGCCGCTGCCGTACTCCGAGGCCGACCGCTTGGTGAAGCTCTGGCAGGGCGGGAATGGCGGGACCAATGAGGTGTCGCCCGCGAACTATCGCGACTGGCAGGCGATGACCTCCTCCTTCGCGGGGATGGGCGCGTTCTGGCCTCGCGCTGAAAACCTCGTGGGCGCCGACCAGCCGCGACGGCTGGAGACGGTGCGCGCGACGGCCGAGCTGCTACCGCTGCTCGGCGTCCGGCCGCTGCTCGGCCGACTCTTTACGGCGCGGGAGGCCAAGACAGGGCAGTTCGCCCTGCTCTCTTATGCGCTCTGGACGTCGCAGTTCGGCGGCGACGCCCGAGTGATCGGCAAATCCATCCAGCTCGACGGGGTGCCGCATACCGTGCTCGGCGTCATGCCGGCGTCCTTTCAGTTTCCGGCACGCACGGTCGAAGCTTGGACCTCGCTCACCCTCACCGAAGACGACTTCAAGGATCGCACCGACACCTATCTCAATGTCCTCGCCCGGCTCCGTCCCGGCGTTTCCGTGGAACAGGCGCGCCGGGAGATGGCCCTGGTCGCCGGGCGTTTGGAGCGCCAATACCCGAAGGAAAACGAAGGGGTCGGCGCCGTGGTCCTCGGGCTGCGCGACGAGCTGTCGGAGCGTTCTCGCCTGCTCGTGCTGGCGCTCTGCGGCGCCACCCTGTGCATCCTCCTGTTGGCCTGCGCCAACCTCGCGAGCCTGTTTCTCGCCCGCGGCGCCCACCGGGCGCGCGAGCTGGCCGTGCGCACCGCGCTCGGCGCCGGACGCGAGCGGCTGGTGCGCCAACTGGTCACCGAGAGCCTGGGGATCGCCTTCCTCGGCGGCCTCGTCGGGGTCGCGGCGGCGGCGGCGGGCGTTCCCCTCCTCGCGCGCCTGGTTCCCAACACCCTGCCGATCGCGCAACACCCGTCGCTCGATCTGCGCGTGCTGGCGCTCGCCTTGGCGTTCGTCCTGCTCACCGGCTTCGCGTTCGGGCTCGCCCCCGCCCTCGCCGCGGGGCGGTTCGGCGGGCTGGACGCCTTACGCTCCGGCGCACGGGCGGCGGGCGGACGTACCCAGCGGCTGCGCGTCGGGCTGGTCGTCGTCGAGGTCGCCGCTTCGGTCGTGCTGCTCGTCCTCTCGGGGCTGTTGATTCGCGCGGTCTGGCGCATTCAGGAGATTAACCCGGGATTTATCGCCGCAGACGTCGTGACGCTCCAGACCGCCCTCCCCCTGCCCAAATACCAAGCGACGGCGAGGCGCGCGCAGTTCTACGACCGGGTCCTGGAAGACGTGCGCGCTCTTCCCGGCGTGCAGGAGGCCGCGTACGCGACGGGACTGCCGATGTCGATGCGCGGCGGAATCTGGCCGGTGTCGCTCAAGAGCGAGGAAGTGGTCGCGGACAACGAGAACAGCGTGAGCCTGCGCTACCTCACACCCCACTACTTCGCCGCCCTCCGCATTCCCGTGCGCCGCGGGCGCGACCTGGCGGCGACGGACACTGCCGAATCTCCGTTCGTCGCGGTGGTGAGCGAGTCGTTCGTCAAGCGAACCTGGCCGAACGAGAATCCGCTCGGCAAGCGCTTCACCCTCGCGTTTTCCGAGCGCACCGTGGTCGGCGTGGTGGGAGACGTCCGCGTGCGGGGATTGGAGCGGGAGAGCGAGCCGCAGGTGTATCTGCCCTACCGCCAGGTGCCCGACAACTCGATCATCAGCTACACCCCGAAAGATCTCGTGGTGCGGACCGCGGCGGGCCTCCCCGCCGGGTCTCTGCTGCCGCGGATTCGCGAGATCGTCAAGTCGGCGGACCCGGAGCAGCCGATCGCCAACGTGCGCTCGATGTCCGAGATCGTCGGCGAAGAGACCGCGTCGCGCGTGACCCAGCTCCGGCTGCTCGGAGCCCTGGCGGCGATCGCGCTGCTGATCGCCGGGCTCGGCATCCACGGGCTGCTCTCCTACGCGGTGTCGAAGCGCTCGCAGGAGCTCGGCGTGCGCCGGGCGCTGGGAGCAGAGGCCCCGGAAATCGTCGGGCTGGTGATGCGCGAAGGGCTGACGCTCGCGCTCTGCGGCATCGCGATCGGTACCGTCGTGGCCTACGCCGCCGCCCGCGGCATGGGCGCGCTGCTCGTCGGGGTGCGTCCCGACGATCCGCTCACCTTAGCCGTCGCCGCCGCGCTCGGTCTTCTGACCGCCGTCGCCGGCTGCCTCCGCCCGGCATTGCGCGCCGCCCACGTGGACCCGTTGACGGCGCTGCGTTCGGATTAGCCGCCTCGTCGCGAAAGAAGCGCTAAGCTGGAGAGAAGATCCTCCAGCCCGCGGCTTTCCCAAGAGGCGCTCATGCGCGACATTCACAAATCGATCGAGCTGTTCGCCGGGCTCCAATTCCTGGTCATCGGCTTGTCGCATTTCTTCCAGCCGATGGCGTGGGTCGAATACTTCACGCTGCTCCGCTCCAAAGGGCGTGCCGGCGTCTTCTTCGAGGGCTTCCTCCTGCTGGGCTTCGGGGGCCTGATCGCGGCGTTTCACAACGTCTGGTCCGGTCTCCCCGCCGTCCTTACCGTGATCGGCTGGCTCCAGGTTCTCAAAGGTCTCCTCCGGTTCACACTCCCCCACCTCGGTCTGCGGATCTACGGCCGCGTCCGACCCGAACGCGCCTGGGAATTCCGCTGGGCCGGAATCTTCAGCGTCGCGCTCGGCGGGTTGTTCGTCTACCTGGCGTTCGCGCCGTAGGTCGAATCGAAGCGCTCACGACGAAGCCTCGATTCCTTCGACCTTCTCATAGAGGACGAAAAGGTCGGCCCGCGGTCCTACCGTGCCGACCAGCTCTTGCCCCAGCCGCTCGCGAGTCACGACACGGTAGCCGCCTTGGACTTCGCGCGAGGGTGGAAGCTCATCGACCAGGCAGGCGAGCAAGCGGGTAGGGCCGGGCCAAGGGCGCACGAGAACTCGATCGAAATAGTCCTCTCCGGAGATGAGACCCGCCGCGGCGAGCCGATCGAGCGGCTCTTTCCCCACGAGATAGGCCTGGACCTCTTGGACCGCGAGGAATCCCGCCCCGTGCGCCAGGCGCATCGCCGTATCGACGGCAAAGACCGCCTCCGCCTTCAGAGCCTCGATCACGACCTCGCGAGAGGCCAAAATCTCCCGCGCGACGAGCCGGCCCTCCGCTTCAAAACTCCGAGGAAAAACCCGCACCATCCGGTGCCACACTGGACCGGCAACCTCGCGGATCATCCGCTCCCGACGGAGGATTTTCCGATCCTTCTCCAACTGCCGAAGGCGCTCGTCCGCGGTGAGGAACTTGCGGGGTTCAGGCATGGAGACGCTCCAACAGGGTCTCTGTCACCCGTCGATTGTAGCGAGCTGGGCCACCGGGTCCAACTTCACCCACTGCGTTGGCGGACGATGCGAAGAGCCCACTGAGGCACGCGCCTTGCTTCTCTATGTCTTTGCCGAGCCGGACGAGGAGCTCGTCTTCCAAGCCGCCCCGATTCAACGCCCGAGGGGGAGCGGCCCGGCCCGTTGATCGACGAAGTGAGCAGCGGGCCAAACCCTATACTTGCCTCGACGAGGCGTGGACCGGACCACCGAAAGGGGATATCGACGATGAAGATGACCGAACTGTTTTCGGCGCAACTGGAGCGAGAAGCCGTCATTACGCGCCGGGCTCTGGAGCGTGTACCCGAAGGACAAGCGGACTGGAAACCGCACGAGAAATCGATGCCGCTCGGCTACCTCTCGATACTGGTTGGGACGATGCCGGGATGGGTCGCGATGATGATCACGCAGGACGAGTTGGACCTCAACCCGCCGGGTGGCGCCAAGAGACCGGCCGCGCCCAATACGAATCAGGAGTTGCTCGCGGCGCTGGAAGATTCCGTCGCCAAGGCCCGGGAGGCCTTGAGCGGCACCAACGACGAGCACTTGCTGACGCCCTGGAAGCTGCTCGTGGCCGGCAAAGTGGTCATGGAGCAGCCGCGGTACGTGGCGATCACCGACACTTTTACGCACCTGGCCCACCACCGCGGTCAGCTGACCGTCTACCTCCGGCTCAACGACGTGCCCGTGCCGTCAATCTACGGGCCGACGGCGGACGATCCAGGCTTCGGGTAGAACCGCGGTCCGAGCCGTCCGGACCTGAGTCCGAGCCGTCCAGACTTGAGCCCGAGCTGTCCAGACCTAGGTCTGAGCCGTCTGGACCTGGGTCTGGGTCGTCTGGACCTGGGTCTGAGCCGTCTGGACCTGGGTCCGAGCCATCTGGACCTGGGTCTGGGTCGTCCGGACCTAGATCCGAGCCGTCTGGACCTGGGTCCGAGCCATCGGGACCTGGGTCTAGGTCGTTCGGACCTAGATCCGAGCCGTCCGGACCTCCGTCGCAAGGGTCGAGACCCAGGTCCGCGCCGCCCAGACCCCGGTCTCGACGATCCGTATCTCGGTCCGAGGCGTTCGGATAGGGTCGCGAGGGTCGGGATCTCGATCCGAGCCATCCAGACCCAGGTCGCCACTGTCCAGACCCAGGTCGCCACCGTCCGGACCTAGGTCGCCTCCGTCGAGATCTGCGTCCGCACCACCCGGAATTCGGTCCGAACCGTCGAGATTCACTTGCAGGGCGACCGAAGGAGAAATCGTGCGCGGATGTCTCAAGGTCGTGTTTTGGGCCATCGTTCTTCCGCTGATCGTATTTGTGGGTCTCTCGTTTTGGGCGCTTCGTCACAAGTTGCCCAACGAGCCACCATTGCCCGGCAAGGTCGAGAGCGGCGCGCTGGAGCATGGCGGGCACAGGCGAAGGTGGATCGCCTATGTGCCTTCGAAGCCGCAGGCGCATCCGGCGCTGGTGATCGCGCTGCACGGCTCGATGGGTACGGCGGAGCAGGCGCGGCAGGTCTACGGATACGACTTCGACCGGCTCGCGGAAGAGCATGGTTTCATCGCGGTCTATCCGCAGGGGTACGAGGGCCACTGGAACGACTGCCGAGTGAAGGGGCCGTTCGCCGCGAAGATCGAGAACATTGACGACGTGGGCTTCCTCCACGCGCTCGTCGGTCGCCTCGTCCAGGACCATGATGCCGACCGCGCGCACGTCTACGTGACCGGCGTATCGAACGGCGGCGCGATGACGATTCGTCTCGCCCTGCAAACGCCGGATTTCGCGCGCGCGTATGCCGCCGTCGTCGCCAGCATGCCCGCACCGAAGAACCTCGCTCTCACACCGAAGGGCGAGCCGGTATCGATGCTCCTCATGAACGGCACCGCCGACCCTTTCAATCCGTGGGGCGGCGGCGATGTCGTGCTTTACGGCGTGTATGGCAACCGCGGGCCTGTGCTCTCCGCGCAGGCGAGCATCGACTACTTCCTGAAGCTCGACGGACTCGGCGGTCCTCCGGCAAGGACGCAACTTCCCGACACCGACGCCAACGACGGCAGCACCGCCGAACGCCAGCGCTGGACCGCCCCCGGCAAGCGCAACGTAACTCTCCTCAGGATTCAAGGCGGCGGCCACGCCCTGCCCCATCCCGCCACGCAAGGCATGCGCCTGCTCGGCAGCTCCAACCGCGACTTCCACGCCGCGAACGAGATTTGGGACTTTTTCGAGCAGGCACCGTGACGAATCCAGACGGCGCCTGTCCCGACAGGTGGGGGAGCCTGTACGATTCTTCTTATGACACCCCATCTCCCGTCCTCGATCAGCCTCTTCCTG
>DASYKS010000040.1:0-118479 GCA_035995205.1 Thermoanaerobaculia bacterium | reverse complement strand
AGAGATCGCTCATGGTGTACAGGCAGCTCGAAAACTCCAGCAAAAACCTCGCTCTTTGCTTCATGCGGGTCGTCTCCTCCCAAGGCATTCAGGGACCTCCTAAGGCCCTCAATGCTCTCCCACCTGGGCTGTCACCCATGTGCCCGGTCTGAAGTGTTACCCATGTGCCCGGTCTGAACCGGAGAGGGGCCGGGGGTGAGGGCTGCCGTGGCAAGCTGCGATGGTCGCGGGCATGCCGCGTGCTAGCATCTTTCCCCGTGCGGAACGCCGATTCGAATCCCCCCATGGCCGATCAAATCGAAGCCCTGATCGCCGACCTTGCCGCCCGCGGATCGATCCTCGTCGCCTACTCGGGCGGGGTGGATTCCGCGCTGGTCGCGGCGCTCGCATTTCGGGCCGTCGGCGACCGGGCGCTCGCGGTCACCGCGGCGGCGGAAACGCTCGCGGGCGCCGAGCTGGACCACGCGCGGGCTCAGGCAAAAGAGATCGGCATCCGCCACGAGACGGTGACCTACAGCGAGCTGGACGATCCGGAATTCGTCGCCAATCCGAGCCATCGCTGCTATGTCTGCCAGGGAATGAGGATGGACGCGATGCTCCGCCTCGCGGCGGCGCGCGGTTACGCCATGGTCTGCGACGGCACGAACGCCTCCGACCCGGGACCCGACCGGCCGGGCCTGCGCGCGATCCGCGAGCGGGCGGTCTACTCACCGCTTTTCGAGCACGGCATCGACAAGGCGACTACCCGGGTGATCGCCAAAGAGCTGGGTCTCTCCGCCTGGGACCGGCCGGCCAACGCCTGCCTCTCCTCCCGCATCCCCCACGGCCAGTTGGTCACCCTAGGCAAGCTCAAGCGAATCGAGGCCGCCGAAGAGATCGTGGCGCGCGAAGGGTTCCGTGTCGTCCGCGTGCGCCACGAGGCCGACGGCGCGAGGGTCGAAGTCGCGGCCGACGAAGTGGCCCGGCTCGCCGATCTCTGGCCCGCGCTCGAAGCGCCGCTCGCCGCGCTCGGCTTTGCACGGGTGAGCTACGACCCCACGGGCTACCGCCGCGGCGGCGCGGATGCGCCGCCTCCCCTCGTGAGCAGCGGCGCAGAGACCCCCAGCGCGTGAACCGCGACCAGCTCTCCGCCCTGCTCGCCGACGTGGCGGCCGGCGCGACCTCCACCGCCGAAGCGCTCGAACAGCTCGCCGAGTTGCCGTACGCCGATCTCGGCTTCGCGCGGTTGGATTTTCACCGCGAGCTGCGGAACGGCCTGCCGGAAGCGGTCTACGCCGAGGGGAAAACGCCGGACGATCTGCGTAAGATCGCCGCCCGCTTCGTCGAGGCGCACGGCCGGTTGCTCGTGACCCGGCTTTCCGCCCCGGCCGCCGAGGCGCTCTGCGCCGACCTACCCAACGCCACCTACCACGAGCGCGCCCGGGTGCTCACGGTCGGCGGCCCGGTCGAGGCGGTGGCGGGAACCGTCTCGGTGCTCGCCGCGGGAACCTCCGACCTGCCCGTGGCCGAAGAGGCCGCCGTCTGCGCCCACTGGTTCGGCTGCCCGGTCGAGACCTCCTACGACGTGGGGGTCGCCGGCCTCCACCGCCTGCTCTCTCAACTGCCGGAGATCCGGAAAGCCGCGGTGGTGATCGCCGTCGCCGGAATGGACGGCGCGCTCCCCACGGTGGTCGCGAGCCTGACCTCCGCCCCGGTGGTCGCCGTCCCCACCTCGGTCGGCTACGGCGCCGCGTTTCACGGCCTCGCGCCGCTCCTCACCATGCTGAACGCCTGCGCCCCCGGCATCGGAGTCGTCAACATCGACAACGGCTACGGCGCCGCCGTCCTCGCCCACCGGATCGCGCGCTCGCGGCAATCTACGTAGCCTTCGGGCCGATAGGTCCGGCAAAGTTCTTTGGGATGGGGTTGAAATGGGGGCTCAACGGGCTGGAACGGACTCCGGTTTCCAGTGCATTCGACGACAGTTTCCAGTGGAAGCGGCCGCAGTTTCCAGTGGAAGCGACGATCGCTTGCAGTGGAAACGGAGCAGTTTCCAGTGGAAGCGGCGACAGAATGCAGTGGAAGCGACGATCGCTTGCAGTGGAAACGGCGCAGTTTCCAGTGGAAGCGGCGACAGAATGCAGTGGAATCTGCGGCCGCTTCCACCGGATCGAGTCATCGCTTCCAGGGGAACCGAACCGGAATGGCAGCGCGCTCCCCACGGTGGTCGCGAGCTTGACCTTCGTCCCGGTGGTACGCGGTCCCCACCTCGGTCGGCTACGGCGCCGCGTGCATCTCTAGCCGATCTCACGACGGCAGCTCGTGGGCGTCCGCCTCGGGGTGAACGTCCAAGCCCCCGTGGAGCGTCAGGTAGCGTGCAACCGGCATCCCGACCCGCTCGGCAAAGCTTTGCTGGTAGCTCGCGACCGCGCCGACCGGTTCGTCGAGGTAGAGCCGCTCGATCCGGAACAGCGGTACGAACATGGTCGACAGGCCGAGCGACGGCGGCTCTTTGGATGCCGCCTGGAGCATCCATTCGCCGAAGCTCGCGACGCTGATGCCGCGCATCTGCACTCCCGCGACTCCGAGGTCGTAGAGCACTCCCCAGAACTTCTCGGTCGGGTTGACCAGATGGACGAGGATGATCGAGCCGGGTCGAATCACAGGCGAAAAACTCCTTTGGAGAGAGAAGAATACGGCATGCGCAAACCCCGATTTCGAGAAATTTGCTCCTTGTGGCCGTCGAATCTCGCGTTAGGTCTAAAGAGGCCCCCATTTTTCCCGGCCCGGAGGTTGCGACGATGCACCGACTGGAAATCCTATCCGCCGCGAAGACCAACTGCGAAGAGCCCTACGCGCGTATCTCCTGCCTGG
Organism: Thermoanaerobaculia bacterium; assembly: GCA_035995205.1. GTDB lineage: Bacteria > Acidobacteriota > Thermoanaerobaculia > Multivoradales > UBA5704 > DASYKS01. The sequence continues at coordinate 115,626 of DASYKS010000040.1, read as the reverse complement.
CCGGCCGCGCGCCCGACGGGCACGCCTGGCGACTGGCCAACGAGGACGCGATCCGGGCGCTCGAAACCGGGGCGCGGAGCCTGTTCGTCCGCTGGGACGGCCTGGAGCACGACGTGGTGATCCAGCGCGACCCGGCAGGCCACAAACTGCTCAGCATCGCCGGGGATCAAGGGGGCTCGAACGCCCTGCTCCACCTCCCGGATTGCATGTTGGACTCGCCGCCACCGGCGTTCGTTTGAGGCGCACCCCCGGAGGAAAACCGAGCGCTCGGCAGCGGCCGGGCGAACCCGGTATCCTCTCGGGCACGGGAACTGAATCTAAGGAGTAGAGCGGGGCTTAGCCGCGCGGGCCGGAGGATCTAAGGCTCGCGCGGCGGATCCCCCATTTCCTCCCCGAGACTCCCGTCTTCCGCCATGCGCACCTACGAGGATTTCGAGCTGTGGATCTCCGCCGACGGGGATAGCTTTCGCGTCTGGTCAACTGGGACGGGTAAGTCCCAGGGGTTTACGCTCGATGCCGCAGCTCTCAGGGAAAGAACCCAGGGTCTCGGCGAGGCTTTCGAGGGTCGAGAAGCGCTCCAGCCGGCAGCACTTCAGGAGGCAAAGTCCTTAGGAGGCACCCTCTTCGAAGCGATTTTCCCTCGCTCGATCTTCAGCAGGTGGCGAGAAGTCCGCACTCGATGGGGACTCAAGAAACGAGACCTGCGTTTAAGGCTCCATTTCGAGCGAGCCGGCGCTCTCGCCCCTCTTCCATGGGAACTCCTTTACGACGGCGAACGTTTTCTCTGCCTTTCGGCCGACACTCCGATTGTCCATCACCCCGAGTTCTCGGGTTCGGTCCCAGACTGCACGGTCGCACCGCCCCTTCAAGTTCTCGTCGTCCTTCCAGAACCGTTGCGGCAACCCGATCTCGACGTCTACGGCGAATTCCTCGAGATTCGAGAGGAGCTGGCGCCAGCGATCAAGAACGGCTCGATTGTCGTCGAGATCCTAGAGAGACCGACGTTTCGGGGCCTCATGGAGCGCCTCAAGGCCGATCCACCGGTGCACGCCCTCCATTTCGCCGGACATGGCGAGGCGCTGCCAGAGTTCGGTGATGGTCGCTTATGGTTCCAGCAGGACGGGAGAATTCGGAACGCTGATCCGATTCCAGGGTTCGCCTTGGCTCCGATGTTGAACGACGCCAAGGTTCGGTTCGTTTTCATCAACGCCTGCGAGGGCGGCCGAAGCGCGTCGATCGAAAATCCGGGAAACCTCGCGTACCGACTTCTCGAAGCCGGCATTCCCGCCGTGCTCGCGCTACGGTCTCCGATCGGCAACCAGGCAGCCAAGAAATTCGCTCGCACGTTTTACCACCTCCTCGCAAAAGGCTGCCCCCTGGAGGAATCGGTCGCGGCAGGGCGGCAAGCTCTACAAACAGGAGCCTTCGGTCTCGCCTGGGCTTCGCCGGTCTTATATCTACGCGCTCCAACGGGTCGGGTGATCTGGCCGAAATTCCCTTGGCGTCGAATCATTCTCTTCGTATCCGCCTTGGTCGTCGCGTTTGGGATCGCCCTTGCAGCCTACAAGGGCAAGCTGCTCTACGAAAAGCTGATCCGCCAACTTCGACCACAGACGTTTGCAGCGGTCACCTCAGATCCTCGTTGCCCTTCTCCTCCTGGTCTCGATTTCGCCTTCATCAAAGTCAAACCGGGCAGGTTCACGATGGGTGCGCCCTCCCGGCGCGGCGATCGGGGGAAAGAGCGGCCAGCTCACGAAGTAGAGATCACCAAAAGCTACTGCGTCGCCGCGTATGAGGTCACCGACCTTCAGTGGAATGCGGTGCTCATTGGAGAGAATGCCACGACGAGCCCTGGCCTCGACCTGCCGAAGGTCAGCGTGACGTGGGACGAGATCCAGGACTTCTTGGCGAAACTGAACGAGCGCGATCCGAAGGGCGGCTACCGCATGCTTTCGGAAGCAGAGTTCGAGTACGCGGGACGCGCAGGTAGCTCGGCGGCCTACGTCTTCGGCGATAAAGAGAAGGATCTGAAGGGCCAGGCCAACTGTCGGGATACCGGCGACGCATTCGCCGGGGCTGCGCCAATCGGCTCGTTCGATCCCAACAAGTGGGGTCTCCACGACATCCATGGGAACGTGGAAGAGTGGGTGGCAGACCGATATGCCCCTTATTCTCCGGGCGGTGCGACCCAAATCGATCCCCAGGGCCCTCTCATAGGTACCGATCGGGTCCGTCGTGGAGGAAGCTTTCGGATGAATGCCAAGAATTGCGCTTCGTGGAGCCGAAAGTCCTCGCAATCCATCTACCGGAGCGACGACCTTGGTTTCCGAATCGCCCGCTCGCCAGTGATCCTGGCGCCTCCCCTTCAAAGCGAATCGGGAAACCACAAGAAACTCCCGTGATCCGGGAACAAAGCGTAGAATCCAATTGTGGAGTTTGAATGGGATCCCCGAAAAGAGGCGGCCAACCGTACGAAGCACGGTGTCGCTTTCACGGAGGCAATGACCATCTTCGGCGACCCGTTCGAGTTGACTCGTCCAGACCCACTTCACTCGGAGGACGAGGATCGATTCCTGAGCGTCGGCCTATCATCTTCGAACCGGCTCTTGCTCGTCTCCTACGCCGAGAGAGGCAAACGACTTCGCCTCATCAGTGCGAGACAGGTCTCCTCACAGGAGAAGAAACAGTATGAATCACGTAGACCCTGAGCTCGAAGACGACCTCCAGCCAGAATACGACTTCTCGGAAGCGGTCCAAGGCAAGCACTATCTGGCCTATCGAGAGGGAACCAACGTGGCGTTCTTGGATCCAGACGTCGCCGAGGTCTTTACGAGCTCCGAGGCGGTCAACCAAGCCCTTCGTCTCCTGCTCAACCTCGCTAGGGACCAAGCGCAACCGCGATCCGCGTAGCTGGGAAGCGCTCCATGTGAGACGCCTAGAGCCCTGAGACCCTCAGTCGACCTCATCCTTGTCCTTACCCAACAACGGTCGCTCCTCCTCCTCGCTTCCGGAGCCGAAGCGTCCTTCGTCCTCCTCTTCCCCGACCAAGTTGTAGGTCGTTCTGTGGGGAGCCGTCTCGCCTAGCTCGCGGCGCTCTTGGCGGTAGCGGTTCTCGTGGAAGCGGTCATTTCGGTAGCGATCCGAAAGGCCCACGGTGCGGTATTCCTCGCGGGGGACCCCGCGATCGACCCGGTCTCGGCGTTCGCCCTGCGAGATGGGCGGCAAACCCTCCGGACCGTAGGTGTCCGGCGTGCCGCCCTGCTGTTGGTGATGGGAATGGACCAGCTCGTGGTAGAGCGCGATATCGCCGCGACGCGGATCGTTCCAAGGATTCTGCTGGTCTCGCTGCCAAGCCGGGTTCACGTTGCGCAGACCGGACGGAATGTAGAACGCGTTGCTCCCGGTCGGCTGGCCCTGTTTCAAATTCTCAACGCTTTGGGGATCGGTCCGCCCTGCGTTCGGATCGTCCGACTCGGAACTCGCCTGGGTTTCGATGCCGACTTGGCGATCGCGCCGACCTTGGCCACCCGCGTGAAGCGATCGCAACAACTCGCGGCCGCTCCCGGTCTGGGCGATTTTGACCAAGTCGCGCGAGGTCTCGAGCCTCGCATCCTTTGGTTGCTCGGAAGGGACCGCCGCCGTGTTGATCCGAAGACCGGTGTTCGGAGTCCGGCGCGGACCCTCGACATGAACGTCTTGGAGCAGGCGGTTGATATCGTCGCGGTCGCTTCGCGTGACGTCGTTCGGCCGGTTGCGATGCCAAGGGGAGACCTTGCCGAGCAGCAGGCGAGCGGGCGAGACGACGTTGAAGGAGCGATCGACCTCTTCGGCCAGATCGTCGGTCGCTTGCCCATGATGGCTGGCGGCGTGGGTCTGCCGGCCGAAGGTGTTCTTGGGGTCCAGGTACCTTTTCGTGGAGGTCCAGGCCCGGCTGAGATCTTCCCGGCCGAAGGCTTGAATCGGAGCGTTGGGCGCAGGGGCCGGCGGCGCCGCCAAACGCTCCAAGCGGTGCCCGAACCGGGTGGCACGAGAGAGGGATTCGACCGGATCAGGAGCGGGGCGAGGCGTACCGACCGGCGGCACAGCTGGGGAAGCGGACGGGGAGGCGACCCTTGAGGGGCTCGCGATCGAGGGCGAGCGATATGCCAATGTCGAGACCGCTCCTTGCGCCATGGTCGACCTGCTAGATCTTAGTGCCCGTCCCCTTCGCCGGGTTCCGACAGCTCCAGCAGCACGCCCCCCGTGCTCTTCGGGTGGACGAATTGGACAAGAGCGCCGCCCGCGCCGCGGGTGGGCTCGGGGCGGAGGACTTGGAAGCCTTGTTCGCGCAGCCGGGCGTCGTCGGCCTTCACGTCGTCGCTCGCCAGGCAGACGTGGTGGATTCCGGGACCGCGTTTTTCCAGGAACTTGCCGACGATCGTGTCGGGCGCCAGCGGTTCAAGCAGCTCGATGCGCGTCTCCCCGCAGGAGATGAAGGCCACCCGCACCCCCTCGTCCGGAACCTCTTCGATCGAATCGACCGTCAGGCCGAGCGCCTCGTACATCTTGCGCGCCTCGGCGATCGAGGCGACCGCGATGCCGATGTGGTCGATCTTTCCGATCATCGCTTCCCCTCGGCAGCAAGACCCGCGGCGGCGCTTTCGACCACGCCGCGAAACAGACGCTCCGCCACCAGGTAAGGATCGACCCGCTCGGCAAAGCCCGCTTCGACCGCGCGCTCGACCCCCACCACCCGGTCGGCCGTGGCGATCACCCGCTCCTTCAAGATCGTCTCGACCCGCAGGCGCAGATGCGAGAGCCGCCGGGCGGCGAGATTGCCGCTGGTCGCCAGAAACTCGCGATGGCGCTCGATCGCCTCGATCAACCGGTCGAGCCCCTCGTCGCGGCTCGCCACGGTGCGCACGATCGGCGGCACCCACTCGCCATGCTCGCCGAGCGAGAGCATCATCTCCAGGTCGCGCTGCGAGCGGTCGACGCCGTCGCGGTCGGCCTTGTTGATCACGAACACGTCCGCGATCTCCATCAGCCCCGCCTTGATCGCCTGGATATCGTCGCCCAGTCCCGGCACGGTGACCACCACGACCGAATCGACGCTGCGCACGACGTCCACCTCGTCCTGGCCGACGCCCACGGTCTCGACCAGAATCCAGTCGAACCCCGCCGCGTCCAGCAGGTCGATCGCGTCGCGCGTCGCGCGGGCGAGGCCGCCCATCGTGCCGCGGGTGGCCATCGAGCGGATGAACACGCCCGGGTCGGTGTAGTGGCCCTGCATGCGAATGCGGTCGCCGAGCAGCGCGCCGCCGGTGAACGGGCTGGTCGGGTCGACCGCGAGCACCGCGACCGTCTCGTTTCGCGCCCGCAGGTGGCGGGTCAGCCGATCGACCAGCGTGCTTTTTCCCGCGCCCGGCGGGCCGGTCATGCCGACCACGCGGCCGTGTCCGGTCTTCGGGTAGAGCCGGGCGACCAGCTCGCGCTGATCGGGTCCGCCGTCTTCGAGCAGCGAGATCGCCCGCGCCAGAGAGCGCGCCTGACGGGTGAGCAGCCGTTCGATCAGGGCATCAAGATCCTGGGGACCCCGCGCGCGCACCGGCCGGTGCGGCGAATCCGGCGTCATCCGTGACCCTTGAGCACGCCGCGGGCGATCACCAGGCGCTGGATCTCGCTCGTTCCTTCGCCGATGGTGCAGATCTTCGAGTCGCGGAAGTACTTCTCGGCACGATAGTCCTTGATGAAGCCGTAGCCGCCATGGATCTGCACGCCGCGCTCGGAGCAGAACACGGCCGCCTCCCCGGCGTAGAGCTTCGCTTCAGAGGCGAGCTGCGAGAATTTCTGGCCGCGGTCGTTCGCCTCGGCGGCGGCGAAGGTGAGGATCTCGGCGGCGGCGATCTTGGTCGCCATCTCGGCGAGGTGGAACTGCACGGCCTGGAACGACGCGATCGGCTTGCCGAACTGCTCGCGCTCCTTGGCGTACTTGAGCGCCGTCTCGTACGCGCCGATCGCGGTGCCGAGACCGAGGGCCGCGATCGAGATCCGCCCGCCGTCGAGAATCGCCAGCGCCTGCTTGAAGCCCTCGCCTGGATTTCCAAGCAGGTGCTCGTCCGGCACGAAGCAGTCTTCGAGGATCACCTCCGTCGTGTCCGAAGCGCGGATGCCGAGCTTGTTCTCCTTCTTCCCCGGACGGATGCCGGCCATCCCTTTCTCGACCACGAAGGCCGACATGTGGCTGCCGCGCTTCGCATCGGGGTGGGTCACGGCCATGATCACGTAGGTATCGCCCACAGAGCCGTGAGTGCAGAACGCCTTCGACCCATTGAGCACCCAGCCGCCGTCGACCTTCTTGGCGGTCGTCCGCGCGGCGGCGGCGTCCGAGCCGGAGCCCGCTTCGGTCAGGCCCCAGGCGGCGATCTTCTCGCCGCTCGCGAGCGGGGTGACCCAGCGCTTCCTCTGCTCCTCGTTGCCGAACTTGTAGATGTGGTTCGTACCGAGCGAGTTGTGGGCGGCGATCGAGATGCCGACCGAAGGGTCGACCTTCGATAGCTCGGTGATCACCAGCACGTATTCGAGATAGCCGAGCCCCGCGCCGCCGTACTCCTCAGGGAAGATGACCCCCAGGAAGCCCAGCTCCCCCGCCTTCCGGATCGCTGCGAGGGGGAATTTCTGGTGCTCGTCGATTTCGTCGACGATCGGATCGATCTCGCGCAGGGCGAACTCGCGCGCGGTATCCCGAATCTGGACCTGCTCGGCCGAAAGGGCGAAATCCAAGGTGCTCTCCTGATCTCCCGGCCAGCGGGGTTAACGAGACTCTGCGGTCGTCGGGGTCCCCGCGCGAATGACCAGGGGGCTAGAAGTCTCCGGGCACGAAACGACCCGAAGGCCGCCGGCCGACGCTACGAGATGGTATCGCGGGGGCTACGGCGGCGCCAAACCCGATGAGCTGACCCTGTCTACCCACGCTCTGCCCTTCCTTCCCTGCGGAGGGTTTGACATGCCTCTAGTTTCGACAACATACTCGGCGCCCAATCTTCTTTGTCAGAACGCGCGAGCTGCGAATCTCGTTTCGCACCGTCGCGATGCGGGGCTCGCCGCCGTCCGGCGCGCCGTTCAGAGTGGGTCTAAGGAGGATGAGGCATGACCGTTCCCGTGTCCTCTCCGGGCGTCTACATCGAGGAGATCCCGAGTAGCGTCCACACCGTCACCGGCGTCAGCACCTCGGCGACCGCGTTCGTCGACTTTTTCTCCCGCGGTCCCGTCAACAAGGCGACGCAAGTCGACAACTGGAACGACTTCCAGCGCATCTTCGGCGGCATCGACACCCGCAGCGAAGCGAGCTACGGGGTCTACCAGTTCTTTTTGAACGGTGGCCAGATCGCCTGGATCATCCGCCTGGTCGATCCGGCGACCGCGAAGTCGGCCGCGGCGAGCGGGACGATCTCGGTCTCCTCCCCGGGAGGGGGCGCGCAGATCGCGGGCAAACCGGTAAACGTCGTCTACCAGGCTCCGAGCCCACCCGCGGGCGCGAAGATCACCGCCCTGCTCTCGACCGACGGCGGCAAGACGTTCGCCAACGCGACGGCGGGCGGCAAGGGGACGAATCCTTTCGCGGCGACCGCCGCCTCGCCCTTTGCGCTCACCCTGCCGAGTCTCACGGCCCCGGCGACCGGGGTGGTCCGCCTGACGCTGAACGACGGGAACGGCAACCTGCTCGCGAGCGCCGACAGCGCATCGTTTTCGATCCTCCCCGCGGGAGCGACCCTCAGCCTCTCCGCCCCGATCGGCACGGTAAACCTGCCCGGTGACCTACCGGTCACCGTAACTTGGGCCGCGCCGGCCACCGCGCCCGCGACCTATGCGATTCTGATCTCGACCGATGCGGGCGCGACGTTCGCTCCGGTCGCGACGAAGCCGCCGGTGATTCCCGGCAACGTCGTCACCGCGCAGATCCCGAACCTGCCGACGCCGCCGGCCGGCAGTCCGGTCACCGCGCAGTTCCAGGTCGTGGCGCGCGACGCCCTGGGCAACCCGGTCGCCGCGGGAACCTCGGCTAACGTGACGCTCCAGGTGCCGCCGCCGATCGCCATCTCGGCGCCCGCCGCCAACGCCACCATCGACCTTACGGCGACCGACCCGGTGACGGTCACCTGGGCCGCCCCGAGCGGCGTCACCGCGGCCTCGTATGCGCTCGCGCTGTCAACCGACGGCGGCAAGACCTTCGCGCCGCTCACCAGCACGCCCGCCGCACCGATTCCGGCCGGCACTCTCACCGCCACGGTAGCGATCGCCGCCCTGCCGACCCCGAACGGCACGTCCGCCGCCACCCTTCAGGTTTCGGCGCTCGATGCGAACGGCAAGACCCTCACGGCGGGCAACCAGGCCATCTGGCTGAAGCCGCAAGGCGGGGCGGATGCCCCGGCTCCAGCCCCCGCGCCGGCCCCGGCTCCGACCCCGGCGGCCAACACCGCGCCGCCCACCGGCAGCTTCCAGCTCGCGGCGGCGAACCCGGGCGTCTGGGGCAACAACGTGGTGGTCACGCTCTCGCCCGGCAACGGCGCCGGCACGTTCAACCTGAAGGCTCAAGCGGTGGTGAACGGCCGCATCCTGCAGACCGAGAGCTTCTCGAACCTGACCTCGACCAATCCGAACTCCGGCAGTTTCGTCACCCGGGCGCTCTCGACCGCCCAGTTGGTGACGGCAGCCGCGCCGCCGCCCGCCTCCGGAGCGACCGGCGTTTGGCTCACGCCCCCCGCGACCTCGATCGGTCTCGCGTTCTCCGGCGGCAACGACGGCGACGCCGCGATTTCCGGCGGTCAGTTGATCGAAAACGCCTACGCCTCGGGCGATCCGCTCTCGCCGCTCGACCAGATCGCGCCGGACGTGTTCAATCTCCTGTGCATGCCGGCGATCGCGAATCTCGATGCGAGCGCGATCCAAGGGATCTTCGCCAACGCGATCAAGTTCTGCGAAGACCACAAGGCGTTCTTCCTGGTCGACATCCCGCCCGCGACCACCGACGTGGACGCGATGAAAAAGTTCGCCACGGATGCCGCCCTCACTTCCCAGGACAACATCCACGGCGCGGTCTACTACCCGCGGCTGGTGATGCCCGATCCGGTGAACGGCTACCGGCCGAGGAACGTCGGCGCGAGCGGCACGTTGGCGGGGGTCTACGCCCGGACCGACACCCAGCTGGGCGTCTGGGTCGCCCCGGCCGGGACCGCGGCGGTGCTGCAAGGGGCAACCCCCGCGGTGCAGACGACCGACCGCGAAAACGGCCAACTGAACCCGCTCGGCATCAACTGTCTACGCAGCTTCCCCGTGTTCGGCAACATCAGTTGGGGCGCGCGCACGCTCGCCGGGGCCGACCAGATCGACAGCCAGTGGAAATACATCCCGGTGCGGCGGCTCACCGACTACATCGAGCTGTCGCTCGACCAGAGCCTGAAATGGGCGGTGTTCCAGCCGAACGCCCAGCCGCTCTGGACGAATCTGAGCTCCGAGATCAGTACCTTCCTGGCCGGTCTCTGGGTGCAGGGCGCGCTCCAAGGCCAAACCCAAGGTCAAGCGTTCTTCGTCCGCGCGGATTCGACGACTACGACGCCCACCGACATCCTCCAAGGCATCGTCAACGTGCTGATCGGCATCGCGCCGGTCAAACCCGCGGAGTTCGTCATCCTGCAGTTCCAGCTGTTGGCCGGCCAGTCGGCGTCCTGACGCTGAAAGTCGATCGATCGAAAGAGCGAGGAGAGGCCCGTGCCCGTACAAGTCAGCTATCCCGGCATCTACATCGAAGAGCTGCCGAACACCAACCAGGTCGTCACCGGCGTCACCACGTCGTCGACCGCCTTCGTCGACTATTTCCGGCGCGGCCCGATCACCATCACCGACAACGCCGCCGACCTTTCGAGCCCGACGTTCACGCCGCTCGCGTTCCAGATCAACAACTGGAGCGACTTCCAGCGTCTGTACGGCGGCATCGACGGAGACAGCGAAGCGACCTACGCCGCCTACCAGTACTACTTGAACGGCGGGATGATCGGCTGGTTCGTCCGCGTGGTCTCCGACGACGCGGCCCTGGCCAGCTCGAACGGCGCGGGTTTTCTGATCCAATCCGCGAACCCCGGCGCCTGGGGCAACAACCTGCAGGTCACGCTGTCGCGCCCGGTCCCCGTCGGCAACCAGATCATTCCGGACGGAACGTTCAATCTGAGCGTCGCCGAGATCGTCCAAGGGCGCCAGATGGGCTCGGAGAGCTACCTGAATCTGACTCTCAATCCGTCCAGCGCGATGTACGCCCCGGCGGTGATCAACTCCGCGTCCCGGCTGATCCGCATCCCGGCTCCGGCCGGCAGCACCGTGGGGCCCGCCGCCATTCCGGCCGCGAACGACCCGAACCCTCCAGTCCCTTTCCTGCTCAAGAACGGCGCCAACGGCGCGATCCCCGGTCCCGGCGTGCTCACCCAGGACGCGAACCTCGACGCGCTCGACCGGATCGCCCCGGCGGTGTTCAATACGCTCTGCCTGCCCGCCACCGCGAAGGCGGGAGTCTCGACCGGCGAAATGTCGAACGCGATGACCGCGGCACTCGCGTTTTGCGGCCCCCGCAAAGCGTTCTACATCGTCGACATCCCGCAGAACATCGTGACCGTCGAGGCGATGCAGAGCTGGGCGCAGACCTACGTGCTGGGCGAGGACAACTACTCCGGGGCGGTCTACTTTCCGCGCTTGATCATCCCCGACCCGAGCGCGAACTTCCAGCCGAGGAACGTCGGCGCGAGCGGCACGCTCGCCGGGGTCTACGCCCGGGTCGACGTGTCGGAAGGGGTCTGGAAGGCGCCCGCCGGGACCGAGGCGGTGCTCCAAGGCGCGGACATCGCGGTGCCGATCACCGACGCGCAGAACGGCCAGCTCAATCCGCTCGGCATCAACGCCCTCCGTTCGTTCCCGGTGTTCGGCAACCTGTCGTGGGGCGCGCGGACGCTCGCGGGCGCCGACCAGATCAGCAGCCAATGGAAGTACATCCCGGTCCGCCGGCTGCTCGACTACATCGAGCTGTCGCTCCAGCAGAGCTTGAAGTGGACCGTGTTCCAGCCGAACGACGACGGGCTCTGGGCGAACATCCGCGTTTCGGTCGGCAACTTCCTCGCCGGGCTCTACTCGCAAGGCGCGTTCGCGGGCGCGAGCGCCGCGTCGGCCTATTTCGTCCACTGCGATTCGAGCACCACCACCCAGACCGACATCGACCAAGGCATCGTCAACATCATCATCGGCGTCGCGCCGGTTCAACCGGCCGAGTTCGTCATCCTGCAGATCCAGCAGATCGCCGGACAGACGTCGTAACCCGAGTGAACCAAAGAGGAAGAGGAGAGTAAGTCATGGCCCCAGCGAACGTCGGAACCAGCCTTGTCGACCCGTTCCTGAACTATAAGTTCGCGGTGTTTTGGGGCGCCAACCCGACGCCGCCGGGAACCACCCCGATCGCCATGGTGAGCAAGGTGAGCGCGCTCACCCGCACGACCCAGGTCGCCTCCTGGCGCGAGGGCGGGGCGCCGCAGGGCGTGCGACGCCTGCCCGGCCAGACGGAATACGGGCCGGTCACGCTGGAGCGCGGCATCACGTTCGACGTCAACTTCGAGCAGTGGGCGAACAAGATCTGGTACTACCCGAACACCGGCAAGCTGGGCCAGGAGGTTTCCCTCAAGGACTTCCGCAAGGACATCAACATCCAGCTGATGAACCAGTCCGGCCAGGTGGTCATGTCCTACTACATCTTCAGCTGCTGGCCTTCGGAGTACACCGCGATGCCCGAGCTCGACGGCAGCGCCAACGCCGTGGCGATCGAAAGCCTGACGCTGCAAAACGAGGGCTGGACCCGCGACGACTCGGTGAGCGCGCCGTCGGCGGTGAGCTACCTGCAACCCTCGTCGTAAGCCGTGCGCGCGCTGTCCGCGGAAGGGCTGATAGAGGTCTGGGAGCGTGGCACGCAACGCACGCTCCCCGAGCGCGCCCTTGCGTTTCTCGGCGCGTCGCTGCCGGGCCGGAAGAGGGGGGATCTCGCGGCCCTTACGGTCGGAGAACGCGACGCCGGGCTGCTCGCCCTGCGCGACCGGTCGCTCGGTCCCGACCTGCGCGGCCGGACCGAGTGTCCGGAGTGCAATTCCCGCCTGGAGTTCACGCTGCCGATCCGCGACATCTACGTGGCGGACGGCAGTGCTCCACCCGCCGAGGGACGATTCGAGCAGGACGGCTGGTCGCTCCGCTATCGCCTGCCGACCGCGGGCGACCTGACCGCCGCGACCGCGGCCTCCCGCCGCGACGTCGCCGTGGTGCGGGCCGAGCTACTTCGCCGCACGATTCTCGAAGCGAGCCACGACGGCGCGCCGATCCCCGCTCCCGAGCTCCTCGAGCGCCTGCCCGAAAAGATCATCGCCGCGCTGGGCGAGCGGATGACGGCGGAAGACCCGCAGGCGGAAGTGGAGCTGCGCTTGAGCTGCGCCCGTTGCGGTCACGGTTGGATCGCCTATCTCGACATCTGCAATTTCTTCTGGACCGAGACCGCCACAATGTCCGAGCGCCTGCTCGGCGAGGTCCACGCCCTCGCCCGCGCCTACGGCTGGAACCAGAGCGAAATCCTGGCGATGAGCCCGGCGCGGCGCCAGGCCTACATCGAGAGGATCTCGGAGTGAGGCTGTCGCCGATTTCCCGCGTCGCGCCGCGCTGAGGTCTGCCTTTCCACCATGTCGGACTTCCTCACGCGGCTCGCCGAACGCGCCCTCGGGATCGGACCGATGGTCCGGCCCTGGGTCGCCCCGCGCTTCGCCGAAGACACGCGCCCGTTCGGCCTGGAAAACGAAGCGCCGCCACTCACCCTGCCGGAGCGGTTGCGATCGGTGGAGCCGGAGGCGGTGCCCGAGGCGGCGATGGAGGCGGAGGCGGCGACGGCCGCGGAGGAATCGCCCTTTCCCCTGCCCGCGCGGCTCCGGTCGGATCGGCCGAAGGAGGAGAGGACGGAAGGCCCTGCGGCGGAAGAGAGAGAAGAGCCAACGCGGCGAGCGGCCGACGCGCCTCCTCCCCGAGATCCCGCCACCGCTTCGCCCTCAGACTCCGCTTCGCCTCAGGAGGGTCGCTCGGAGATTCGGCAACCGTTGCCTTCCGAGGTAGGGGCGCACGGCCGTGCGCCCCTACGGGAGGATCGGCCTGCCTTAGCGTCTCCCTATGAGGAGCTAGCGATAAGCGGAAACCCCCCTCTCAGGGAAACCTCTCCGGACGGCAAGCCCTCCCCGGCCGTCATTCCGAGCGGGAGCGAGGAATCTGGGGGCAGGGTGGCGGAGATCCCGTCGAGGCCAGGGGATTCAAGGCCGCCCGCACACCCGGATCCCTCGCTATCGCTCGGGATGACCGAGAAGGAGGCGATTTCAGCTCCGAAAGCCGAGCCACCGAGCGAAGGAGTTGGAGAAACCGCCAGGCGTGTCCTCACACCTCAGGAGCCTCTCTCCGCTTCCGCACCCGCTCGGCCGGCGGCTGCGGGTGCTCCTGTAGGGGCGGAGCTTGCCTCCGCCCGCAATGGCCTCGATCCCCGGGCGGAGACAAGCTCCGCCCCTACGAGCGGCAAGGCGGCCAGTTCGTCCGCCGAGGTCGGCGCAGATGCGGAGCCTGGGCGAACGACGGCATCATCGACAGAGCCTCCGAAGGTCACCGACCTACCGAGCCCTCCAGCCACCACTGCTCCCCAGCCAACTGTCATTCCGAGCGGGAGCGATGAATCTGGGGGAAGGGTGGCGGAGATCCCTTCGAGGCCAGGGGATTCAAGGCCGCCCTTCCGCCCAGATCCCTCGCTCTCGCTCGGGATGACGGAAACAGAGGCGGTTTCGGCTCCGAAAGCCGACCCACCGAGCGAGGGGGTTGGAGAAACCGTCGGGCGTGCTTCTATTCCCCAAGAGCCTCTCTCCGCTTCCGTTCCCTCTCGGCCAGCGACTACCGGCACCCCCGTAGGGGCGGAGCTTGCCTCCGCCCGCGACGGCCTCGATCCCCGGGCGGAGGCAAGCTCCGCCCCTACGAGCGGCAAGACGGCCAGTTCATCCGCAGATGCCGGCGCAGACGCGGCGCTCGGGCGGACGACGGCGCCATCGACGGCAGCTCCTCCGAAGGTCACCGACCTACCGAGCCCTCCAGCCACCACTGCTCCCCAGCCAACTGTCATTCCGAGCGGGAGCGAGGAATCTGGGGGAAGGGTGGCGGAGATCCCTCCGAGCCAAGGGGATTCAAGGCCACCCACCCGCCCAGATCCCTCGCTCCCGCTCGGGATGACGGAGAAGGAGGCGGTTTCCGCTCCGAAAGCCGACCCACCGAGCGAAAGGGTTGGAGAGACCGCCGGGGGTGTCCTTACGTCTCAGGCGCCTCTCTCCGCTTCCGCTCCTTCTCGACCAGCGGCTGCGCTTCCTTCCGGCTGGGATGGCAATGATCGCCGGCCAGAGACAAGCTCCGCCCCTACGAGAAGCAAGGCGGCCAGTTCGACCGCGAAGGTCGGCGCAGATGCGGGACTCGAGCGGACGATGGGGCCACCGACGCAGGGCGCGGATCGGCCGAGCGCACCCCAACAAGTCGCTCCCGTTCACGGGGGAGAGGAGCCGGGAACCACGACTCCTGCCAGCACTCCCCTTCCAACCGTCATTCCGAGCGGGAGCGAGGAATCTGGGGGCAGGGTGGCGGAGATCCCTCCGGGCCAATGGGATTCAAGGCCTCCCGCCCGCCCAGATCCCTCGCTCCCGCTCGGGATGACGGAGACAGAAGCGGTTTCGGACTCCAAGCAACGATCGCCGGCCGCCTCCTCAATCCCTTCTGCGAGCCCTTCGGCGGAACTCCCGATCCAGCGCACGCTGGAACCATCGGCGGCGATACCTCCGAAAGTCGTCGACACACCGAACTCGCCGCCGGTCGGCTCGGTTCGCGGAGATGAGGCGGCTACCTTCACGCCTTTCGTCTCCAGCGAGAGCGAGATGCCTGTACCGGCACCGATTCCGTCGCAGGGCCCTCTCGCCGCCCTGCCTCTGGATTCGTTGCCTCGTGTAGAGGAAGACGTTCCTCAAGGAGAACCCTCTCCAACTGTCATTCCGAGCGGGAGCGAGGAATCTGGGGGAAGGGGGGCGGATCGCCCGTTGGGGCGAGGGGATTCAAGGCCTCCCGCCCCCCCAGATCCCTCGCTCTCGCTCGGGATGACGGAGATGGAAGCGGTTTCGGACTCCGGGCAACGGTCGCTTGCCCCCTCCTCTATCCCTGCTGCGAGCCCTTCGACGGAACTCCCGATCCAACGCACGCTGGAACCCTCGGCGACGATACCTCCAAGAGCCATCGACACGCCAAGCTCGCCGTCGGTCGGATCGGTTCGCGGAGATGAGGCGGTCGAAGGGCCGTTACCGACGGCGCGGATTTCCTCGCAGCAAAGCCCTATCGACGCCATCGGCGCCTTACCTCTAGAGGCTTCGCCCTCCGCGGAGAGAACGCCGACCCCTCTTCGAGAATCCTCTCCGCCTGTCACTCCGAGCGAGAGCGAGGAATCTTGGGGAAGGGTGGCGGATCGTCCGTTGGGACTAGGGGGTTCAAGGCCGCCCGTCCCCCCAGAGTCCTCGCTCCCGCTCGGGATGACAGAGACGGAGGAGGCAACTTCGGCCACGGAGTCAAAACGAAGCGATCTCGGCCAGCCGGCCGCTACGCCTCCGAAGGCTTCCGATCTCCCGCGCTCCCCCCTTCGGCCGACATCATTCGAATCCGACGTAGGGGCGGAGCTTGCCTCCGCCCACGATCCGAGGCCTACGAGGGCGGAGACAAGCTCCGCCCCTACGAAGGGCCAGGTGGCCGCTTCGTCCTCAGAGGCCGGTTCGGCCGGTGCCGGACTTGAGAGGACGAATCCGCCTTCGTTTCCCACCGCGGAGCCCGAAGCGACGCGTCCGGCGTCCTCCGAAGGTGCGGGAAAAGCTCCGCGAGGGGAGGAGGCCCGCGAGCGGCTCGTCAAAGAGCAGCACGCGAGGATCTCGGCGCCGCTGCTGACGACTGAGAGCGAGATGGCTGGATCGGCACCTGCCGGGCTCGAATCGAGCCGGATTCCGGAGGCGATAGACCGTCCCGCGAGAGCCGTGGAAGCCCGAGAGCCGGAGTCTTCTTCCGAGGCTTCCGTCCCCCTCGCAAAGGAGGCAAAGGAGAAGGAGATTCCACCACGAATTACGCCGACCGCAGGCTCCTCGGTCGCCGATTCGATCGCGGGGACGAGCCCTTGGCCGGACGCTTCGCTTCCGATCCAGCGCGTCCAGGAGCCCTCCGTCGCAACGCCTCAGACTTCCGATCTCCCGGGGCATCCGTCGACGTCGGCTCGGCTGAACGAAGCCGTACCGCTCCGTCCAGAGCCAACCCCCGTAGGGGCGGAGCTTGCCTCCGCCCGAGATCCGCGACAGCCGCGGGCGGAGGCAAGCTCCGCCCCTACGATGACTGGTGCGCCTTTCGACGTTTCGCGGGAAGCACCGGGAGACGACCGCCGGGCGGAGGGTCGACCGCCACTCTCTCCGGAACCGCCGACCGCTTTCTCGACCGCAGAGAGCGAACGTCACTCTCCGACATCGCGCCCCCTGGGACGGGACCAAGAGCCCCCGATCCAGCGCACACCAGTCTCAACGCAGCCGGCCTTCGATCGAGAGGTCGCCCGACAGGCAGCGCCAGCCCGCGGCAGCGACATCCCTCCCCCCTCCGTCATTCCGAGCGAGAGCGAGGTATCTGGGGGGCCGGGCGGCAGAGATCCCCTCGCGGCGAAGAGAGCGGAGGCGGTGCCGAACGTCGTCACAAGCCAGGCGCCGTCCGGTGCCGATCCCAGGGTCTTGCGGAGACCTTCATCCGTCGAGCCCGAGATCGATGCACAAGCGGCCTCCGAAAGTTTGGGAAAAGCTCAGCGAGAGGAAGAGGGAGGCGAGCCACTCGGCGAGATGCAGCGTTCTCGGATTGCGAAGGCTCCGCTCGAAACGGCGGCGATCGAGGCGCGCGCAACCGAGCGAGCCGTCGAGCGCGAATTGAGCGTAGAGGCGAGCCCTGCTCAGCCTTCGCGTCAAGCGGTGCGGGTCGCCGACTTGGGCGGCCCCCATCCTGTCCTTCCCCCGGCTCCAACCCTCCCCCTCCCCGGGGGAAGGGACCCTGCGATCGCCGAGGGTGAAAACCGAGATTCCGCCTTCTTCTCCACCGAAGAGAGAACCTCGCTGGCGGAAGGGTCGGCAGGCAAGGCCATGCCCGCAGCGACCTCCGAATCGGACCGCGATTTCCGGGGTGCTCCCTCCGGATCCTCTCGACCAGCACCGAGCCAGAGCCCGACAAGCTCCGCAGCCACTGATCGTCGAGCGGAGCGTCCCTTCCCCCGGGGAGGGGGAGGGTTGGAGCCGGGGGAAGGACAGGATGGGGGCCGCTCCAGGCAGCAAGGCGCTCCGCTCGAGGTGCCCGGCTACGCCGAAGAGACTCGTTCTCCCTTCGAAGGCGAGGCGCCGCAGCCGACCCTTCCGCACAGAGATCCTATGTTCGGCGATGGTGGGCGGGGAAACGCACCGATTCAACGCACCGTCGCCGAAGCGAGCGTTGCGCCGAGCGCGCCGCTGCCCTCCATCTCGGCAGCCCCGATCCAAGCAGGACCGGCGCTGACAGCTGTGAGCGCTGCCGCTCCCAGTCCGGTTCCGTCCCTTGCTCCACCGTTCGGCCCGGCCGAGGTCGCGCCCACCTCTCCGTCCTCGGACACTCCGGAACGTCGTGTTCCGCTCGCGGAGCCTGTGGTCGCGGAAGACTCCGCACCCGGGCTGCACCCACTCACAACGGCCCGCGAGGATTTGGCCCCTTCCGACCGGCCACCCGCCGAAGTCGAGGAAGCGCCACGCGCGTTGCGACGCCCGACTTCGATCGACGAGACACCGGCCGATCGCGAGCCGGCGCGGCGGAAGGGTGCCGATCTCGAACGCTCCGCGACCTCCGAAGGGGGGGACGGTGGCGCGGGGCGGCAGGCCACGGTGCGGATCTCGATCGGGCGGGTCGAGGTGCGGGTGGCGGAACCGGTGAAACCGATCAAGCCGAGCCCGCGGCGGCCGAACGTTCCTTCGCTTGCCGACTATCTCGCCGGACGGCGGGGACGGCGGTAGGGTAAGGCGACGATGAGCGATTTTCGGGCTCTTGCCGCCGTGACCCTGTCGCTTCAGGACATCCTGCAGACGGCGGTGAACCCTTTGGGCGCGAACACCCGGACCGGGCGGCCGGAGCGGCCGTCGAGCGGTACGTCGGGACCGATCGTCAACATCTTTCTCTACCAGGTGGCGCCCAATCCGCAGTGGCGCAATAGCGACCTGCCCACCCGGCGGGCGGACGGCACAATCGTCCAACGGCCGCGCACCGCCCTCGATCTGTACTACCTCCTTTCGTTTTTCGGCGACGAGACCGAGCAGGTGCCCGAGCTCCTGCTCGGCGCGGTCGTCGCCACCCTCACCGCGATCCCCTCCCCGCTCGCGCCGACCGGGATCGTGCAGCGTCCGGGCGGTCCGTTCTCGCCGCGGGCGGAGCTGGTGCAGGCGCCGGGGCCGCCCTCCTACGTGCCGATCGCGCTCACGCTCGACGAGCTGTCGAAGCTCTGGACCATGTTCCAGATCCCCTACGCGCTCTCCGCGGTCTATAAGGCCTCCGCCGTGTTGATCGACTCCGCCGTCGCACTCCCCGGGCCGGTGTTGCCGGTCCTCCGTCCGGCGATCACCGTGCTGCCGACCACCGATCGGCCGCGGATCGACGCGATCGAGCCGACCGCGATCGACGACACGCCGGGCGCCACGTTCACGATCCGCGGCTCGGGGCTCGGCGCACCTGGCACCACCGTGCGGATGGCGTCCTCGGCTTCCGGCAACGAGCTGACCGCGACACCCAACGGTGCGGGGCCGGGCCAGCTGACCGTCGCCCTGCCGGCCGGACTGCCGATCGGCTCGATCGCCGTGCGGGTGTTCCGCAATCCGCCGGCGACCCACCTGACCTTCGATTCGAACGCCGCCGCCCTGGTGCTGCGCCCGCGCATCGACGGCCTTCCGAGCTATGCGGCCAATACGCCCTCGCTGCCGCAGCCGGCGATCCTGGTGCCGGTTTCGCCCGCGGTCGTGCCCGGCCAACGGGTAGAGTTGTACCTCGATTCGACCGCCGTGACTTCGCCCTCCGAGCCGCCGAGCGGATACTCGGTCGGCTTTCAAGCCTCGATCGAAAGCCGGCGCCTGGTCTTCTCGGCCGAGGGAGTCCCCGCCGGAACCTACCTGGTGCGGATCGCGATCGACGGCGCCGCGAGCGAGCTTCAAGTCGATCGCGACCCCGCGAGCCCGACGTTCGGCCGCTATTCCGCTCCCACCGTGGTGGTGCCATGAGACCGAGCTGGGCGGAGGCGAATCAGACGTACCTCGCGGCCGTGCTTGCCGGCGTGCGCGAAGCGCTCGAACGGCATGCGCAACGCGACGCCGAGGGAGAAGGCCACCCCGCCGTAGCGTCACCCGCGTCGCTTTCTTCGCCTCTCCCGATCGACCTGTATCCCGACCCCGAGGCGTGGCCGTTTCCCGATGCGCCGCCGGCGCTCGAAATCGTCACCGACCTGTTCGAGCTGTCGCCGTTTGCCCGGGCGCTGCTCGCGCTCACCGCGGGCATCGAGCTCGACGCGCGGTTCGCTCCTCTTTGCGCCCAGGCGCAGGGCGACCGAGAGCGCTCCTATCCGACGTTCGGGCTCGCGCTTGCCGCCCTGCCCGGCGCCGCCTGGGCGGAGCTGTCGCCGGAAGCTCCCCTGCGCCGCTGGCGCCTGCTGGAAATCTCCACCGGCGGCAGCGGCAGCAACGGGGGGCTAGCGGCGAGCCGTCTGGAGATCGACGAGCGCATCCTCCATTTCCTCGCCGGGGTCGACCACCGCGACCAGCGGCTGGAGCACCTGACCGATCCGGTGCATCCGAGCGGACCGCTGGTCCCCTCCCACCGGCTGCTCGCCGCGCGGATCGCGACGATCTGGACGGACGCCGCCGCGCGCGGCGCTCTGCCTGCCATCCAGCTGTGCGGACCCGACCCGGCGAGCCGCCGGGCGGTCGCCGCCGCGGTCTGCGACCAGCTGGAGCTGGAGCTGGTCGCGATGAGCGCCGAAACCCTGCCCACCGCTCCCCGCGAGCTGGACGATCTGCTCCGCCTCTGGCAGCGCGAGATGAGGCTCGGCTCGGGCGCCCTGCTGATCGATGCCGGCGAGGTCGACGCGGGGAGCGATCCGGCGCGCGAAGCGGCGTTGGGGCGCTTCGTCGAGCGGCTCGACGGCCCGCTGTTCCTCGCCTCGCGCGAACGGCGGCGCGGGCGCGAACGGCCGCTGATCGCAATCGACGTCGCGCGGCCGACGACGAACGAGCAGCGCGACCTCTGGCGCGAACGCCTCGGCGCTCTCGAGCGGGCGGGGATGGATCTTGGCGAAACGATCGAGGGGGTGGCCGAGCAGTTCGATCTGCCGGCGCCCCGCCTGGAGGCCGCCGCGGCGACCGCGCTCGGCGTCCTCGGCGCCGCCGAGGAAGCACCTTCGGTGGCAACCACCGCGGCGGCGCTTTGGGACGCCTGCCGCCAGCAGGCGCGCCCGCGGCTCGACGATCTGGCGCAGCGGATCGAACCGACCGCCACCTGGGACGACCTGATCCTGCCGTCGCGCGAGCGGGAGCTGCTGAAGACGATCGCCGCGCACATCGGCCAGCGCACCACGGTCCACGAGCGATGGGGCATGGGCGGAGGCGGGTGGCGGGGCCGCGGGGTTTCGGCGCTGTTTTCCGGGCCGAGCGGCACCGGCAAGACGCTCGCGGCCGAGGTGCTCGCCGGAGCTCTCCGCCTCGACCTCTACCGGATCGACCTCGCGATCACCGTGAGCAAGTACATCGGCGAGACCGAGAAAAACCTGCGCCGGGTCTTCGACGCCGCGGAAGAAGGGGGCGCGATCCTGCTGTTCGACGAGGCGGACGCCCTGTTCGGCAAGCGGAGCGAGGTCAAGGACAGCCACGACCGCCACGCCAACATCGAGGTCAGCTACCTGCTGCAGCGGATGGAGTCGTACCGCGGCCTCGCGATCCTCACCAGCAACCTGAAGGACGCGCTCGATCCGGCGTTCCTGCGCCGGCTGCGCTTCATGCTGCAGTTCCCGTTCCCCGACGCCGACCAGCGGGCGGGGATCTGGCGCCGCGCGTTCCCTCCGACGACGCCGACCGTTGGGATCGACGAGGAGAAACTTTCGCGTCTGAACGTCTCCGGGGGTAACATCCGCAACATCGCGCTGTCCGCAGCCTTTTTAGCCGCCGCCGAACGGGGTCCCGTGCGCATGGCCCATTTGCTCGAAGCCGCCCGCATCGAGCTGATCAAGGTCGGCCGGCCGCTCACCGACGCCGAGACGCGCGACTGGATCTAGCGACAGGATTAAAACCGCGATGCGACCGAACCCTGCCAACCGACTGAGCTCTGGCCCGCGCTCCGATCTGCGCTTCGACGTCGACATCGGCGAGCTGTCGCTCCATGGCGTCGCACCCGCGGCGGCCGCCCGGGTGCGCGCCGATCTCGAACGCGAGCTGGCCGCGCAGTTTGCCGAGCGCGGCGCCGAGCTGTTCGGCGGCGGCGCTCTGGCCCGCGGCGGCGGACTTCACCTCGATCAGGCGAGAATCGACCTGCCGGCGGGCACCGCACCGGCAGCGATCGGCGCCGCGGTCGCGCGCGAGCTCGCGGTCCGCCTCGCCTCGCGCGCCCACGGCGGGGATCTCTCGCTGCCCGTCGAGTTCGGCAGGTCTCGGGAGACCAAGCCGGGCGCCGCCAAGCCATCCGCCGGACCGGGCGCCTCCTGAGCCGCCATCTTCGGAAACCGAGAAACGAGGAATCCGCGCCATGCCGTTGCCCCCGCCGCCGCTCCAGATCCCCCTGCTCAAAGGCGCCCTCGTGTCGATCGACGATACGACGCAGCAGACCCAGGTGATCGCGTTTCAATACAACCCTTCGTCGATGCGCCGGCAGCTCGATCCGTTCACCGTCGGCGGCCAGCCCGGAGACCGTACCGAGGCGCCGCGCTACGCCGGAGCGCCGGCCGAGACGATCAGCCTCCAGGTGCAGATCGACGCCAGCGATCAGCTGGCGGCCGGCAACACCGTGGCGCAGGGCTACGGCATCCTGCCGCAGCTCGCGGCGCTGGAGCTGTTGATCTACCCGACCTCCACCCAGGTGATACAGAACGAAACGCTGCTCGCCACCGGCGCGATCGAGATCGTGCCGATGACCGCGCCGCGGACGCTGTTCGTCTGGGGGCCGAACCGGGTCTTGCCGGTCCGCGTGCAGAGCTATGAGGTGACCGAGGAGCTGTTCGACCCGACGCTCAATCCGTTGCGCGCCACGGCCAACTTGAGCCTGCGCGTGCTGTCGTACTCCGACCTCGCGCCGAGCGATCCGGATTACCACCAGTTCCTGGCCTATCAGCAGGAGCTGGAGCGGCTGGCGCCGCTCGCCGAGACGTCCCTGAGCAGCGCGAGCACCGTAACCGGCGTCGACCCGACCCAGCTCTAAAAGGAGGAATCGGTTCCGTGTTCGATCCTACGAGCCGCTACGCCAACGTCGGCGACGCCCGCTACACGACCCGGGACGGGCAGACGATCGTCTACAAGAAGCGCCGTTTCGCGTCCCCCGCGGCGAGTATGCCGCTGCTCACCCTCGCCACCGTCGCGCAGAGCGACCGGCTCGACCTGATCGCCTATCGCACGCTCGGCCGGCCGGAGCTGTCGTGGCGGATCGCCGACGCAAACGACGCGCTCGATCCGTTCGCGCTGGTGGTGCCCGGGCAGGTGCTGCGGGTACCGCGGCCCCTGCCGTAGGGACGCGGCGAACAAGGCCGGCGATTGAGGAACCATGGAGCTTCAGAGCATCCAGCTGTCGATCTCGCTCGGCTCGTCGATCCCGAGCCCCGCGCCGTCGGAGATCATGACCGCGCTGCAAAGCCTGGAGATCAACAGCAGCGCGATCGATGCGCCGTCGGGATTCCAGATGACTTTCGTCGCCGCGCGCCAGGGCTCGGGAAACGACTATCCGCTGGTTTCGAGCCCGCTGCTCCAGCCGTGGACCCGGGTGGTGATCTCGGCCGCGGTCAACGGGCTGGCCACGGTGCTGATGGACGGTTTCATCACCCAGATCCAGCTGGTCCCCGGCTTTTCGCCCGGCGCTTCGCTCCTCACCGTCACCGGCGAGGACATCAGCGTCAAGATGAACCTGTTCGAGCTGTCGCTCGAATACCCGGCGATGGGCGACTTTCTGATCGCCGAAGCGGTGCTGGTGAAATACATCCTGCTCGGGGTCTTCCCCAACGTCCAGCCGACGCTCGGCAGCGTCCTGCCGTTCGAGTACGTGCCGCAGCAGAACTCGACCGACCTCGATTACTTGAAGCAGCTGGCGCAGAGGAACGGCTTCGTCTTCTTCATCACGCCCTCCTCCGGCGGCATCAACACCGCGTATTGGGGGCCGCCGGTCCGCTCCGGGGCGCCGCAGGCGGCGCTCTCCGTGGACATGGGGCCGGCCACCAACGTCACGTCGATCCAGTTCTCCTACAACGCGCTCGCGCCGACCGTGATGTACGGCCTGGATCTGGAGACGATGATCGACCCCTACATCCCGCTGCCGGTGATCGGTGTTTCGTCGACCCGCACGCCGCCTCTGGCGACCGATCCGGCGATCGCCGATTCGATCCTCGGCATCATCCCGAACCCGATCTCGGCGATCGCCAACATCCTGGAGCTGCAAACCCGCGGCACGCTGTTTCAGGGGCCGGGCATGGAGTGGCCGCAATCGCAGGCGCAAGCGCAGGCGACGCTCGACGTCTCGACCGACGAGGTGGTGACCTGCGAGGGAGAGCTCGACGTCACCCGCTACGGCTCCATCCTCACGACCCCGGGCGTCGTGCCCGTACGCGGCGCCGGGATGTCCTACGATGGTCTTTACAGCATCCGCACCGTGACCCACAAGATCTCCAGCCATCGCGGCGACTGGGACTACAAGCAAAGCTTCAAGCTGGCCCGCGAAGGGACCGGCAGCACGATCCAGGAAGTCTGAGCCGAGAGGCGCCTGGTCGGAGGGAACCCACATGGCCGAGCAGTCCACCACCACGCCGAACCCCGCCGCGAATTCCGGCGGCACGTTCGCCCAGCGCGGAACGTTCTTCGGCAAGTACCGCGGCACCGTGCTCGACAACATCGACCTGCTCGGGCTCGGGCGCATCCTCGCCTACGTCCCGGCGGTGCAGGGCGCGCTGTTCAACTGGGCTCTGCCGTGCGCGCCCTACGCGGGGCTCGAAGTCGGCTTCTGGACGATGCCGCCGATCGGCAGCAACGTGTGGATCGAATTCGAGGGCGGCAGCCCGGATCACCCGATCTGGGCGGGCTGCTTTTGGGAGGAGGCCGAGGCCGGGTTCGTCCAGGCGGTGTCGCCCGAGGACCCGTCGATGGTCAAGGCCTGGCGCACCGATTTCTGCACCCTGCTGTTCAACGACACGCCGGAGGTCGGCGGCATGGTGTTCAACCTGATCGATCCGGCGGTCGACGTGCCGATCACCGTGCTCGCCAACTCGGCCGGGATCGAGATTCAGTGCGGCGTCTCGAACATCCTGATCAGCCCGGAGGAGGGGATCACTCTCACCGTCGGGTCGAGCGTCATCGCGATGACCGAAGCCGGCATCGAGATCAACGGCGCCGCGATCAACGTGTCCGCGGAAGGGGCCGCGTCGGTCGAGGCCGGCGGCGAGCTCAACCTGTCGGGCGGCGGCGACGTCTCGATCGAAGGCGGCGGCGCGGTCGAGATGACCGGCGGCGGCGACGTCTCCGTCACCGGTGGAGGAGCGGTCGAGGTGACCGGCGGCGGCGACGTCGCGGTGACCGGCGGCGGCGCGGTCGAAGTGACCGGCGGGGGCGACGTCGCGGTGACCGGCGGCGGAGCGGTCGAAGTGACCGGCGGCGGCGACGTCGCGGTGACCGGCGGCGGTGCGGTCGAAGTGACCGGCGGCGCGGACGTCGCGGTCACCGGCGGCGCCGCGATCCAGATCACCGCGGTGGCCGACGTGATGACCACCGGCATCACCCAAATGCTCAACGGCGTCGTCGAGGTCAACGGCGACCTGCTGATCGACGGCTTGCAGCCGCTCGTGATCTAGCACCGAGAGCACGGGCAAGCGGGCGGAACCGGAATTCATGCAGCTCGACTATCCCTTTCACATCGACGGCCGCGGCCGGGTGGCCGAGGCGGGCGAAGAGCTGCACATCCGCCAGCTGATCGAGCAGGTGCTGTTCACCGCGCCGGGCGAGCGGGTGAACCGGCCGACCTTCGGCGCCGGCCTGCTGCGCTTGATCTTCGCTCCGGCGAGCGAGGAGCTGCAGGCGGCGACCCGGTTCCTGGTCCAGGGACAGTTGCAGCAATGGCTCGGCCAGCTGATCCAGATCGAAGGGGTCGACCTGAGCTTTTCCGACAGCGATCTGACGATCGACGTCCGCTATCAGATCCGCCAGAGCCAGCGCACCTTCCGCAGCCGCTTTTCCCGGCAGAGGTCGCGATGAGCGATGTCGCGACGGTCCCGCACTCGCTGCGCGACCGCCGGCGCCTGGCGATCGCCCATAGCGCCACCCAGCGCGGCCTCGATCACATCGAGGTCGAACAGTTGGCGGCGGCGAGCCGGGGCGACTCGGGCGTGAGGAAATTCCGCCTCCGGCTCAACTTCGTGCCCAACGCCCCGGGGGTGCGACCGAAGGCGCCGATTCCCCCCGGTATCGGTCTCGCCAATCTGCAGCTCACGGTGGCCGGCGGCGGCGATCCCGGCCTGCGTATCGTGAAGATTCCGGAGAGCGAAAAGTCGGCCGGCGAACCGAGGCACGTGCTGGAGGTGATCGCCGAGCGGGTCGGAGCGTCGCCGCGCGAGGCCACCCCGGGCGGAACGATCGTCTACACGCTCTCGCTCACCGGCATTCCCCATCTCGATCGGTTTTTCACCTCGGCGGCCTTCACGCTCGAAGGCCTGCCGCCGCCGCCCGAGGAGCTCTTGACCGTGGTACCGGCGTCGAGCGTTCGACCGACTTCGATCGACTACCTGGCCAAAGACTACGAGAGCTTTCGCCGGCTGCTGCTCGAACGGATGACGCTCGCGGTCCCCGGTTGGACCGAGCGCAACCCGGCGGATTTCGGCATCGCGGTGGTCGAGGTGCTGGCCTACGCCGCCGACGACCTTTCCTACTATCAGGACGCCGTCGGCGCCGAGGCCTACCTGGGCACCGCGCGGCGCCGGACCTCGCTCGCCCGCCATGCCCGCCTGCTCGACTATTCGATCGGCAACGGCACGAACGCGCGGACCTGGCTGCAAGTCGACGTCACCCAGAAAACGGTACTCAAGCGCGGCACTCCGGTCTACGCCCAGGCTCCCGGAGCCCCCGCCCCGATCGCGGGCGCGACGGAGCCGATCCATCAGGAGTCGTACGACCAGGGCTTTCGCCTGCCGAGCAGCAATACGTTCGAGATCCTCGCCGATACGCCGCTCGTCCCGGAGCATCTGACGATGACGCTCTACACCTGGGGCGCGATGGAATACACGCTGCCCGCGGGGACCACCTCGGCGGCGCTGGCCGGCTGCTACCCCGAGCTGGACGCGGGCGACGTGCTGATCCTGGCGCCGGCCGACTCCACCACCGGCAAGACGGTCAAAAACGCGCCGCTGGGCACTCCGGTGCGCCTGGCGAAGAAGCCGAAATGCTCGATCGATCCGGCGTTCGACGCCCCGATCACCGAGATCGTCTGGTTCGCGGCCGACGCCCTGCCCACCCCGCTCCCGGTGGCGGGGCGGGTGGCCGGCAGCGTGCGCCACGATTTGGCCCTGGTGCTGGGCAACCTGGCCCCGATCGACCAGGGGCAGACGGTCGCCGAGGAGTTGCCGCCCGTGCTGACCGCGGCGACCTACGCGCCGATGCTCGCCAACCGCTGGATCACCCAAGCTCCGCCGTTCGACCCGGTGGCCGCGCGGCGGCTCCCGGCGACCGAGTTTCTGCATCCCGACTCCAGGCACGCGATGCCGGTCGTCGAGCTGTCCGAGATTTCCGCCACCGGCGAACGGGTGGTTCAGGTCAACGACAAGTCGTACCGTACGTTGTCGATGGTTTGGCGACCGCTCCCCGATCTGCTCGGCTCGGGTCCCTTCGCCTACGCGTTCGTGGTCGAGATCGAAACCGACGGCTCGGCGCGCCTGCGCTTCGGCGACGGCCAGTACGGCCGCCGGCCGTTGCCGGGCACGCGCTTCCTCGCCACCTATCGCATCGGCCTCGGCGCGGACGGCAATCTCGGTCCGGGCACGATCGACCGGCTGGACGTGCCGGGGGTGGCCGCGGCCGGCAACCCGCTCCAGGCGGCGGGCGGGGCGAACCCCGAGGACGAAAACCGGATCCGGCTGATGGCGCCGCAGGCGCTCGCGGCGCAGGAGCGCTGCGTCACCGAAGCCGATTTCATCGATGCCGCGGAGAGCTATCCGGGCGTCCGGCGCGCCGACGCCAGCTGGGTTTGGACCGGCAGCTGGACCACCGCGTTCGTCTACGTCGAGCGCGAAAACGGACGGCCGTTCGACCGGTACTTCGAGGCCGGCCTCTATGCCTGGTTGGAGCCGCGGGTGCTGGCCGGCACCGCGCTGCGCATCCTGCCCCCCTGCTACCTGCCGCTCGACATCGCCCTGGTCATCCATCTCCGCCCCGCCGCGCTACGTTTCGACGTCGAGCGCGCGCTGCGCCAGGCGTTTTCCGCGGTCGATCCCGCCGGTTTCTTTGCCGTCGACCGGTTCACCTTCGGCCAGCCGGTCTACCTGTCCGAGGTGATCGCCCGCGCGGCCGCGGTCTCCGGGGTTGCGGGCGTCCAGGTTCTGCGCTTTCAGCGCTGGGGTCAGCCGCCGCGCGGCGAGATCGCCGCAGGCTGCATCCAGCCGGAGCCGCTGGAGATCGTGCGCGCCGAGAGCGTCGCCGGCGCGCCGCAGCTCGGCGTGGTGGAATTCCAGATGGAGCGGCCGCAATGACTTCGAGCCCGCCCGGCGACCTGCGGTTGCTCGCCGGGGGAGCGCGCCGGCCGGCCGCGCCGGCCGCCGATCCGGTTTCAGCTTCGTCGCTCGGCTCCCTCGCGACACCGATCTGGAATCCGCCGGACGCCCCGTCCCTCGCGTTCCGGCCCGGCACCTACGAGACTTTCCTCTCCGGCATGCTCGCCCGCCTGCGGGTCCAGCCGGTGCCGCCGGACGGCGACCGGCCGCTCGCCAACCTGCACCTCGGCGAGCCGCGCGATTGGCTGCTCGGATTGACCGAAAGTTGGGCCGTGGTGGGCGACGTGCTCACCTTCTACCTCGAACGGATCGCCAACGAAGGCTACCTCGGCACCGCGGTCGAGCCCTTCTCGATCTGGCAGCTGCTGCGCACCATCGGCTACGCCCCGCGGCCGGGGATCGCCGGAACCACCCACCTGGCCTTCACCGTCGCTTCCGGCCGGCGCCTGCCCGA
This sequence comes from Thermoanaerobaculia bacterium, assembly GCA_035995205.1. Classification (GTDB taxonomy): domain Bacteria; phylum Acidobacteriota; class Thermoanaerobaculia; order Multivoradales; family UBA5704; genus DASYKS01. Next base: position 87,064 of record DASYKS010000040.1, on the reverse strand, counting down.
GGGGGTCACGGTGCCGCAGCAGACGCAGGTGCGGAGCCTGCCGTCCGGCAATCAGCTGCCCCAGGTCTACGAGCTCGACGCCCCGCTCCAGGCGCGCGCGAGCTGGAGCGCGCTCAAGCCGCTCGCCGCGGGCCGGACCGCGCGGCCGCCGCTCCGGGTCGGCGCCACCTCGATCGCGCTCGAAGGAACCCGCACCGGCCTGCGTGCCGGGTCCGGCCTGTTGATCGTGGCCGACGGCGGTGCGACCCGGATGTACCGCACGCTCACGAGCGTCGCCGTCGAACGCACGCGTCCCGCGAGCACGACCGCCGCCGACGGTTCGCTCGGCGGCACCGGCGGCGGTGCGACAGCCGGCTCGACCGGCAGCTCGATGGGCGCCCGGGGGGTGACGATCGCCGCCTGGGAGGAACCGCTGGCGCGCGACCCCGGGAGCGCCGGCGACTCCGGGGTGTTCGCGTCCCCTCGGGCCTACGGATTCGCCAAGCGGGTGCACCTGTTCGGCTACAACGCGATCCCTTGGGATCAGGTACCGGACGCCGGCAAGATGGCGGTCTGCCCGCGGCGCGGCGGGATCTCTTCTTCCGACGATCGCGGCGCCGCCTTCCGGAGCGACAATGAAGGCCTGCCCACCACGCAGGTGCTCACCCTCGCATTCGATGCCGACGGCCAGGCGATCGCGGGCACCGCCCAGGGATTTTTCCGCGCCACGGCCGACGGCTGGCAGGCGCCCACCGCCGGACTGGGCAAGATTCCGATCCAGGCGCTCTGCATCGGCGCGCGCGGCCAGCTGTTCGCCGGCACCCCGTCCGGCGTCTATCGCTCGACCGATAGCGGCGCCACCTGGAGCTTCCTCGCGCCGGCCGCGCTCGCCCTGCGCCGAAGCAGCGGCAAGCTGCCCGATCTGGGCTCGGCGGCGACGCTCGGCGACAAGCTCAAGTCGCTGGTGGCCAAGGTGCGTGCCCTGGTGGCGAAGATCTTCCCCTCGCTCGCCCAGAAAGTACGGCCGGAGCCCCGGCTCACCGGCCAGCCGGTGCTCGCGCTCGCGGCTTCCGGCGACCGCGACGCCAACTTTCTGTTCGCCGGCACCGCGCAGGGGATCTACCGCACCCTCGCGAGCGGCGGCGGCTGGCAACCGACCAACCAAGGACTGCCGCAACTCGATCCGGCGACCGGCCTGGCCGACGTCACCGTGCGCGCCTTTGCCACCGGCGCCGATCCGGGCACGCTGTTCGCCGCCACCGACCAAGGGCTATTCCGCTCGACCGATGCCGGCCTGCGCTGGCGGGGCGCGGGCTGGGGCTATCCGAGAACCAAGAACGGCCCGGCGGCGGCGCACGCCGTGGCGGTCGCCACCGACGCCCGGTCGCGCCAGACGTTCGTGTTTGCCGCGACCGATGCCGGGGTCTACCGTTCGAGCGATGGCGGCGATCGATTCACCGCGGTCTGCTCGGGGCTGCCGGCCGCCGCCCCGGGCACCCTCGGCGCGGCGGCCCCCGTGCGCCGGCTCGCCGCTGCGCTCGACGAGACGACGCTCTCGCCGCTGCTCTATGCCGCGACCGGCGACGACGCAACCGGTCTCTATCGTTCCGACGATCTCGGCGACAGCTGGCGCTTGCTCGCAACCCCGGCCGGCAGCGGCGAGACCCTCCCCTCCCTTTCCGCCCTCGCCGCGGGCGGCCGGCAGCTGTTGATCGCGACGCCGTTCGACGGGTTCCTCTGCGACCAATGGCCGGGCTACCACCTGGCGGCCGGCCAGATCGATCTTTCGACCACCGTGCCCGATCTCCTGCCCAGCGGCTGGGCGGTGCTCAACCAGAGCCGGCCGCAGCCGGCGCCGTTCCCGCCGCTGCCGCCGCTCGTCGGCGCCTATCCGATCCATGGCGTCGAGACGGTCGCGCGCGAGGACTTCGGTATTTCGGCCCAGGTCACCCGGCTGGAGGTGACCGACGACGGGCGGCTGGCCCAGTTCGATCTGCGGACCACCGAAGCCAACGTCGTGAGCTCCGAGCTGCCGCTCGCCCGCCTGCCGAGCCTCGAACCGCTCGAAGGGGCGCGGCTCAAGATCGATCTGCCGCTCGCCGAAGCCCCCGGCGCCGGCCGCATGCTGGCGATCGCCGGGCGGCGCATCCGCGCCGCTCTCGCCCCCGATGCGCCGCCGCGACCGCTCGCGACCGACGAGAAGACCCTGCCGACGACCGTCGGCCCCGGCGATCGGCTGATGATCCTCGCCGCACCCGGCAGCCTGGAAGGCGGAAGCTCCTCCGGCCCCCCCGCCGAGCCGTCGATCCGCTGGCACGTCGAGACCGCGAGCGGGGTCCGCGGCCGGATGATCGCCCGGCGCGACGAGCTCGCCTGGCAGAGCGCCGGCGACGACGATCCGACGATCGCCGAAACGGTCTCCTGCCTGGGCGCCACCGCGGTCGATCCGACGATCGATCCGGCCGTCGCTCCGGCCGCGGCGGACGACCACGCGGCGGCGGTCGCGGGAACGGCCCCGGCCGCGGGCACCCCGCGTGCGGAGTTGCTGGTCTCGCCCGCGTTGCGCTACCTGTACGATCCGTCGACCGTGACGATCAACGCCAACGTGGCGACCGCCAGCCAAGGCGAAACCATCCCGAACGAGGTGATCGGCAGCGGCAACGCCAACCGGGCCAACCAGCGCTTTACGCTGCGCGGCAAGCCGCTCACCTTCGTGCCCGATGCGAAGACCGGCTACCGCTCGACGCTCACGGTCCTGGTCGACGGCGTGGCCTGGCGCGAGGTGACGACGCTCTACGGCCAAGGACCGGCGAGCCGGGTCTACGCGCTCGAAATCGACGAGACCGGCGCGGCGGCGGTGACCTTCGGCGACGGCACGTACGGCGCCCGGCTGCCGACCGGCGTCGAGAACGTCGTCGCGCGCTACCGCTTCGGCCAGTGGGCCGAGGCGCAGCCGTCCGCCGCGCTGCGGCTGCTCCAATCGCGGCCGTTCGGCCTGCGCGAGGTGACCAACCCCGAGCCGGCGCCGGGCGCGATTCCGCCCGAGGGTTACCAGAACGCCCGCACCCTGGGGCCTCGCGCGGTGCGCGCGCTCGATCGCATCGTGGCGCTCGACGACTACGCCGATTTTGCCCTCACCTTCCCGGGCATCTCCCGCGCCGCGACCGCCGTGGTCTGGAACGGCAGATCGCGTCTGATCGCGCTCACCATCGCGGGCGCCGACGGGGCGCCGGTGCCCGAAGATTCTGAGCTCTACCGCACCCTGTCCGCCGCGATCCACGGCCGCCGCTACCTCGCCCGGCCGCTCGCGATCGCCTCCTACGCCCAGGTCGGTTTCTCCCTCGCCGCGCGGGTCCAGGTCGCGGCCGGCACCGGCACCTCGACCGACGATTTGAAGAAGGCTCTGCGCGCGGCGCTCACCTCGGCGTTCGGCTTCGCCGCGCGCGGTTTCGGTCAGGGGGTCGCAAGCTCCGAGGTGATCGCGGCGCTGCAGGCGGTACCGGGCGTTCTGGCGGTCGAGCTCGATGCGCTTTACCGCGGCGGAACGCCGCCCGGGCTCGCCGATTTCCTCCCCGCCGACCTGGCGAGTTGGGACTCTACGGCCGACCGCCTGGCGCCGGCCGAGATCCTGCTCGTCGATCCCCAGGGCATTCTCCTCAACCTTCCGGGCGACCCGGGCGAGGCGTCGTGAGCGACCTCGGACCCGAGCGCCTCTACGGTCTGCTGCCCGAGATCCTGCGCTATCGCGACGCGGAGGAGGGGCAGGGGCTGCGCGCGTTCCTCGCCGTGTTCGACCAGGAGTACGCGGCGATCGAGCAGAGCATCGCCGCCCTGTACGACGATTGGTTCGTGGAGACCTGCGCCGATTGGCTGCTGCCGTATATCGGCGATCTGGTCGGTGTGCGCAGCAGCACGCTCGCCCATGCCCTCACCTCCCGCGCCTTCGTCGGCCGGGCGCTGCACTATCGAAGGCGCAAAGGGACGCCGAACGCCTTAGCCGGAGCGGCATCGGACGCCACCGGCTGGCCCGCGCTCGCCATTCCTTCCTATTCGCTGCTCGCCGCGACCCAGTCGATGCTCGATCTGCACCACGGCCGATGCGGGACCGTCGATCTGCGCCGCCTGGTCGGCGGCCGGCTCTCCCGCTTCGGCGGTCCGTTCGATACGATCTGTCGCGGCGTTCAGGTGGGCAGCGGCACGCCCCTCGCCGGAACGGTTTCGCTCTCGCTCGCGGGCGACCGCGGGCGCTACGGCCTGGAGCGGATCGGGCTGTTCTTCTGGCGTCTGGTGAGCTTTCCGGTGGCGCGCGCCACGGCGCGCCAGGTCGGCGCCGGAACCTATACCTGCCATCCGTTCGGGATCGACGCTCCGCTGTTCAACCCGCCGCGGCGGCGGGACGGGCTACCGTGCGAAGCGCTGCTGCCGATCCAACTCGATTCCACGACGCTCGACGCCGAAGCCGAGGTGCTCGCCCGGCGCGAGCGGGTCGAGACCGGCGGAGGCGTCCTCGCTCCGGAACCGGCGCTGGAGATCGGCGTCTATTACGGCGGCACGACCGGCGCCGCACAGCGCATTCCGCCCGAGGCGATGCTGTTTTGCGACCTCTCCACCTGGCGCCGGCCGCCGACCTCGGTTTCGCTGCCCGGGGGCGGCGGCGAACGGGCGATCCACGTCGCGGTAGACCCCGCGCTCGGCCGGATCGCCTTTCCCAACGGGATCGACGTCCGCGGCCTCGAAGTGAGCTACGCCTATGCCTTCGCCGCCGCTTTGGGAGGCGGGCCGTATGCGCGGCAGATCGGCGAGGCGGGGCGCACCACCGATTGGTGGGCCGAGGTGGGCGCCGCGTCGTTCCAGCCGGCGGCGGAGGAGACGAACGGAGCCGCCGGGCCCGCCCGTTTCGCCACGCTCGCCGAAGCGCTCGCCGCCTGGAACGACGCGGCGCGCGGCAACGGCGATGCGCCGGCCAAGCGCGCGGGGCGCATCCTGATCGCGAGCGATGACATCTGCCTTGCTCCTTCGCCGTTGGCGATCGAGCTGGCGACCAGCGAAGGCCGTGGCCGCCGTCTGGAGATCGTCGCCGCGCCCGGCCGCCGGCCGTGCCTGGCGGGCGACCTTCTGGCGCGCGGGCCGGCGCCCCGGGCGAACGACCAGGAGCTTTCGGCGGCGCTCTCGATCGACGGCCTGTGGATCGACGGCGCGGTCTCCCTCTCGGGCAACGTCGCGTCCTTCGTCCTCGCGCATTGCACGCTCTTCCCGAAGCGCCGCACCGCGCTGTCGTTTTCCGGCGCCGCTCCTTCGAGCCTGGAGGTCGCCGTCCGGTCGAGCATCGTCGGCGCGATCCGCCTGCCGGCCGAAGGGTGCCGCCTCGACGTCACGGATTCGATCGTCGACGCCGCGGGCGCCGCTCAGGCGATCGGCGGAGAGCTCGGGGCCGAGATCGCGGACCTGCCGGGTCCGATCTCCTGGCTCAAGCAGTCGACGATCTTCGGCGAAGCTCACCTGATCGAGCTCGACCTGGCCTCCGAGATGCTGTTCGTCGGCAAGGTGGAGGTCCAGCGCTGTAGTCGAGGTTTGGTTCGGCGATCGTATCTGCCGCCGGGCTCGACCACGCCGCATCGCACCTCGATGGTGCCCGACGACACGCCGCCCACCTTCACTTCCCGGGTCTACGGCCAGCCGGGCTATGCTCAGCTCGCTCCGAATTGCGCCCACCCGATCGCCCTCGGCCCCTATGGCGAGTTGGGCGTATTTCACTCCCTGCGGCAGCCCGCCCGGCTGGCGCTCCTACCCGAGATCGCCGCCGAGTTCTTGCCTTGGGGACTCGAAGCCGAAATCATCTTTGCCACGTAACGGAGCTTTCGAGCGATGCGCAGCCGTGCCACCGGTGATTTCTCCCGCGGCCTGTCCGAACCCGACCGCCGCTACAGCGCGGTCTGGATGCAGCAGGGCCGGGTCCAACTCGACTCCGACTGGAACGACCAGGCCGAGATCCTGGGCCGCCACGCGGAGCTCGCCGCCGCCGACCTGATCGGCCAGAGCGGCGCGCCGTTTCCGAACGCCGGTTTCGGCATCTCGCTGCTCGGGGAGCTCGCCTTCGACGGCCGCGACGACTACGCCTACGTCGCGGCGCCGCCGGCTCCCCGGCCGAGCACGGAGGACGGCGCGGGATTCACCTGGGAAGCCTGGATTCGCCCCGCGGCGGGAGGCGGCGCGATCCTCGGCCGCTTCGCGCAAGGCTCCACGGATTCCGGGGGCGCCGCTTCGAGCGACGCCGCGGTCGTGTTCCTCAATGCCGACGGCCGGCTCGCTTTCAGCCGCAAGGGCATCCAGGCGATTGAAATCGCGGCGGACCAACCGCTCGCCTTCGGCCGGGTCGTTCACGTCGCCGTCACCTCCTCCACCCGCTCGACCGCGATCTGGGTCGACGGCCGGCAGGCCGCCCATCTGCCGGTCGGCCGGGCGCTCGCCGATCTACCCGCCGTGTTCCTGATCGGCGCCGCGCTGGAAGGGCGGCGGCCCCACATGCCGTTTGCCGGCCGCATCCACGACGTTCGCTGGTGGCACCGGGCGTTCGGCCCCGCCGAGGTGGCCGCCGCCGCGACGAGAGGCGCGCTCGCGCAAACCGACGCGGTTGATCTCGCCGCGGTCGATCTCGCCGCCTATTGGCCGCTCGACGAGAACGAAGGCGACGCGATCCACGACCGCACGCAGGGAGGCGCCGACGGCGTCCTCGGCGCGGGCGTCAGCCGGCCGGAGTGGGCGATTCAGGACTTGGGGCTGAGCGCCGGCCGCTTCTACGTTGCCGGCGTCGCCTGCGAGAATTTCGCTCCGACCCGCTACAGCGCGCAGCGGGACGCCCCCGGGTTGACCCTGCCCGACGGCGGCGTCCACCTCGCCTATCTCGACGTCTGGGAGCGCTTCGTCACCTCGATCCAGGATCCGGCGATCGCCGAGGTGGCTCTCGGCGGGCCGACCACCACCACCCGCTCCCAGACCCTCGCGCAGGTGCGGCTGCTGCCGGTCGATGGCGAGGGGGAGCGGAAAGCCAAGGAGACCTGGGAGGCGTTCCTTGCCGAGGCGGAAAGCCCGCGCGGAGCGCTCGCCGCCCGGCGTTCCGCGCCGACGACGATCGGCAACCTGCTCTACCGGATCGAGATCCACGATCCCGGCCTGCCTCTCGGAGCCGCCGCTCCGGATGCGGACTCGGACGATGCCGAAACCCCGCGCGTCCTGACCTACAAATGGTCGCGCGACAACGGCGCGCGGACCTTCCCGATCCTCTCGCTCGCCGGCGCCCAGGTCACCCTTTCGTCGCCGGAGAGCGGCCGATTGACGGTTCCCTACGGCGCGATCGTCGAGTGGCTCGACGACCCGATCGAGCTGTCGGGAAAACCCGGCAACCTCTACCAGGTGACCGCGGTCGATTCCGACCTGATGGTGGTTACGTTGGCGCCGACGCCGGAAGAGACGGTAGACGCCGCGCGCAATCCGTTCCTGCGCCTCTGGGATCATGCGGCCGACGCCCCGGCGGCGGGAGCGACCGCCACGACCCCGACGACGCTCGCCGCGGTCGCGAAGCCGGGCTGGCTGCCGATCGAATCGGGAATCGAGATCTCGTTTGCCGGCAACCAGCCAAACCGGAGCGGCGATTTCTGGTGGATCCCCGCGCGCAGCCGGACCGAGGGCATCGAATGGCCGAGCGATCCCGCCGGCCGGCCGCGCCCGATGCCGCCCGCGGGACCCGATCGGGCGTTCGCGCTGCTCGCCGAGGTCCATCTCGATCCGCCACCTCGGGTGGAAGACCGCCGCTATCTGTTCCAGCCGGTGTCGATCGGCGCGGTGTCCAAGGCGGGCGACGCGATGTACGGCCCGCTCGAAATCCGCTCTCATCTCGACGTCCAGGGAGCCGTCCGCGCGCCGATGCTGTTCGGCCGGCTCGGCACCACCAACGCGGTGGGCACGCGCGAGATCGCCGACCGCGCGGTGGAGCCGAGCAAGCTCAGCCGCGACATCGGCATCGTGCCGCCCGGCTTTTCGATCCTCGGCGACACGCCGGAGCCGCCCCCCGGCTACGTCTGGACGGGCTCGCGCCTGTCGTTCGGCAACGAAGATCCGACCTGGCGGACGTTCGGCGCCCTGCCGCGCAGCCACCCCGGCGCGATCTCGGCCTTCGCCCTCGGCACCCGCCTGTTCGCCCTGCTCGAAACCGGCGAGCTGTGGGAGATCGATCCGGCGACCGGGGAGCCCGCGCTCGCCTCGCGCCTGCCCGAGGCGCGCCGCGGCTTCGCGGCCGCGGCGGACGGGGCGCGCATCTACGTCGCGGGCGGCTTCGACGCCGCCGGCCACGCGGTCGGCACGCTCGAGGTCTACGACGCCGACAGCGGCGCCTGGAGCCGCCACGCGAGCCTCAAAGAACCGCGCGGAGGCCTCGCCCTAGCCGCCCTCGGAGGCAAGCTCCACGCGGTGGGAGGCCGAACCGGCACCCGCTACCTGGGCTACCACGAAGGGTACGATCCCCTCACCGACCAATGGACCCGGCTCGCGCCGCTCCCCGTCCCCCGCTGGGGCCTCGCGGCCTGCGCCGCCGCAGGAGCGCTCCACGCCCTGGGAGGAGAACGACACATCTTCTGGTTCGGCCGAACCCTCTCGCGCCGCCACGACGAATACCGAGTCGAAGCCGACGCCTGGAGAAAACGCACCCGCCTCCTCTACGGCCGTCTACGCCCGGCACTGGCCGCCATCGACGGCCGCCTCCTCCTGATCGGAGGCGAAGGAACCGTCGGCGCAAGCAACACCGTTCAAAGCTACGAGCCCCCCCTCGGCTGGATCGAAGGGCCGCCGCTACCCCTACCCGCGGCAGCCCCCGGAGCGGCCGAGCTGGGCGGAGCGCTCTACGCGATCGGCGGCCGGGCGACCGACCCCGCAGTGCCGTGCGCGGTGTTGGCGGTGGCTTCGGTGCTGTATGTGCATAAGAAGGTGGGGGGCGAGGAGGTCTCGGCGCAGGGGGATGTGCTGCGGGTGGGGGTGGAGGAGTAGGGCAGGGCTGAGGAAGGGTGATGGGACCTCGGTTGCTTCGCGAACGGCCTTCCTGGTGGGACTGGGACCTCGGCCTGAGCGCCCACCTCTTGAGGCGAATGGTGGACCGCGACTTTTCCGAGGTCGACCTCCGGCGTATGCTTGAGCATGCGATGAGGCTCCGAGCAGATGTTGTTGACGGGCGGTGGGTTGTCGAAACCTCGCATGCGAGACAACCTTGGGAAGTCATCGTAGAGCCAGAGGAAGAAATCCGGCTCTTGGTCGTCATAACTGCCTACCCTGTGAGCTGACTCATGAACGAGACCTATTTGGAGATCACCTTCCGCCATGGCCGACCGCTTGCGGCCTATCTCTATCTACCGCGGGAGGGAAAAGAGAAGAGCGCTCGGACCGAGCAGGTCGCCCCGGGCCTACTGGTCGACTTCACAGCAGGTGGCCGGCCAATGGGTTTGGAGATCACGGCACCGGGAAAAGTGTCGGCGGACACGATCAACCGCGTGCTGGCCGACCTTGGCTTGTCGCCTCTGCCGGACGCGGATCTTTCCCCTTTGAAAGCCGCCTGATCGGCGGCGCGTAGCATCTCAGGCGGCCTACGGTGGTCGCGGTCTGAGACTTTCCGTACTCGACACGGAGCGCGGGTCGGTAGATCTACCTCGCTACTCCCGCGGTGGGCAGTATTGCGCGGAGGAGTTGCCTCGCCCGTCGTTCGATCGGCAGGACCGGCTCCGCATCGGACAACACCGCAATCGCGGTGGCGGCGCTCCCCAGCAAGGTCGGCATCACTACGAACAAGAGCTGGAACGCTACGTTCGGGTTCTGCATCATTACGACCGCGTTCCACATCATTCGGACCCGCAGCTGCATCACTGAGACCTGGATGCACATCACGACGAACACGTTCTGCATCACAGAGCATGATGTTTTCATCACGCCGAATAAGAGGCGGAACGCTGCGAACAAACTCGCCATCACTGCGATCGGATTCTGCAGCACGGCGATCCCGAGCGACATCACTACGAACAAGGTTGGCGTCACTCGGCGACTCGCCCCTATGATGTTTGATCTGGTCTGAATGATTGCGTCAGAGAGTCCGAATGATGTAGCGGGCGCCGGGAAGGACGCTGGAGTGTTCGGTCGTGATTTTTGAGCCGATCCGAAAGAGTCGCTTGCGTTGTTTAGTGACGTTTCGGAGCCTGCGGGCGAGGCGGAAGAGACTTTTGTGAGGCTGGAAGACTTCGGCTACAGCCGGCAAGCGGACGATTGTGTCTCACAAGCGGCTGGACCTGGTGCATCCCGAACGCCTGGCGTTGCCGCTCGGGATGCCGGTGGCGCAGGACCCGACGCGGGTCGTTCGTGAGGTGGTCCAGGTAGCGGAGGGACGTTCGGCGGTATCAAGTACGGGGAGGGGAGGCGACGGGACCGAGATTGCGGTAGCTTTGGAGATGTCATTGCGATTGAAACACTTCGGCCACGGGCTGAAGGCCCGTCTCACGTTAGCCCAGGCTGAAGGCCTGGGGTATGTGGGAAGGGACTAGACACACGGCACGCCGCGACTGGGCCGAGCCTACCCAGGCCGTTGGCCTGGGCTAACAGGGAGTCGCGCCGTTGGCGCTCAAAGCCCCCACTCCCACGCCTGTCGCTTCCAGCACGATCTTGCTCGATGCTCAGGCCTGATGCGTGTCGCTTGCGCTCTTCGTATTCGTCGCGTGTCATCTTCGTGCGCGAAGGGTGGCTCTGTACAAACCTGCGGGCTGAATTGTCCTTATGAGAAGGACAACTTTTGACCAACTTGTCCTTCCAGCAAGGACAATTCCAAGGCTTCGCCGTGGGCGCCCTCAAGCGGTGGCCCCCCGGCGAATTCTGGCCGGATCTAAGTAGCGGGAAGGTAGTGCGGATCGCAGACCCCGGTATTAGATTTTCGCGTCGGCAACTTCGAACCGCATCCCGTTGCCCGACGGATCGCGGGTGAACAGGCCCTGGCCTTGTTCTTCGGAGGGCACGCCAGCCGCCTCTAACCTCTGTCCCACCCGGTCGAGCGCCTGCCGGTCGGGCAGGCGGATCACAAAGTGGGTGAGGCCCGTGGCGTCCGACGGCGGGGCGGGCGCTCCCTCTCCCTGCCAGGTGTTCAGGCCCACGCGGTGGTGATAGCCGCCGGCCGAGACGAACAGGGCGGACGGACCATAGCGCTGCATTTCCTCGAATCCGAGCACCCCGACGTAGAACCTCTCTGCCTCGTCGAGATAGCGGACGTGCAAATGGACGTGCCCCATGATCGTGCCGGCCGGCAGCGTCGGGCTCGGCGGTGCCTCGGAACCCTCTTCGAGCAGCGCCTCCAGATCGAGCGCCTCGGTAAACATTGCGAGCTTGCCCCCTGCCCGCGGCCAGACTTCGGCGGCGCGGTCGCGGTAGATCTCGATCCCGTTGCCTTCCGGATCGGAGAGGTAGAGCGCTTCGCTCACGCCATGGTCGGCCGCTCCCGAGAGGCGCGTTCCGGTCGCCGCGAAACGCGATAGGACGACCCCGAGATCGCGCCGCGTGGGGACCAGGATGGCGAAATGAAAGAGGCCGGTGGTACCGCGCACGGTCCGCGCCTCGGGATTTTCGACCAGCGATAGGAGGGGCAACCCCGCCGCGCCGAGCGTGGTGGGACCGAGATCGCTTCCCGGCAGGCGTTCGAGCCCGATCCGTTGGGTATAGAAGGCGAGGGAACGATCGAGATCGCGGACGGTCAGCTCGACTGGACCGACGAAGGTGGCGGCGGGAAGCGTTTCGCTCATGGCAGACAGAACGATCGCGGGGCGCGGGGGATTCCGTTGATTCGGCGGCTCTGTCCCCCTCCGCCGAACGGGGCTTGCTTCAAGGAGGGGCGCGCCGACACGTCGGCGCTACGGAAAGCGGCGACGCGTCGCCGCACTCCAAAATGGCTACCGTGCCGGGCAGGTGTAGGCCGGTGCCTCGACGGGGAAGACCGCGGGCAGGATCAGCCGCTGCTTTTGGTCCGGCGACTGGAGCGGCACGCGGACGTAGACCCGGACGCTGTTGGTCAAGATGGGTGTTGCCGCTTCGGCGGAGGGCGCCTGGAGGTTCGGCCCGGTTGCCATCTCGAAGCGGAGCGTCTGCGGGTCGGGATCGGTGCCGTTGGGGAAGTCGGTCGCGGTGCCGGCCTGGTCGCGTAGTAGGGAGAGCAGCGCCCAGGCGTTGGTGAAGGTGTAGGTGACCGTCATCGTGCCGTCCGACGCGGCGTGCGGCTCTTGACCCTTGACCGCCGGTTGCCAGGGGGAGTTCTGCGCCCAGGTGAAGGCGACCGATACCGGTCGGCCGAAACTCCAACGCCCGAGAGTGGTCGACGCCGCGCCGCTCGCTCCACCGGCCGTGGCAGCGGTCGAGCTGTCCGCCGCGGCCGGCGCGGTTGTCGCTTCCCCCGGGTTGGTGGTCGAGATCGTCTGCTCGCCCGAGCGGATCGCCCAGTTGTAGATCTGGCGCCCTTCCTGCTCGCGGCTCCGGTTGGCGCGGAACACGACGTTCCAATCGAAAGTCGGCGGCGCGCTCGGCTTGGCGAGGAAGGGGGCGAACAGATTCCGTACTTCGGCCATCTGATCGAGGAACGTCTGGATCGAACCGGTGGCGATGCCGAACGTCCCCTCCGGGGCCTGCACGATCAGCGGCTGCTGCTTGTCGTAGATCGCAAAGAAGCGGGCGAGCGCCGCGGGTTGCGCCTCCGCGCCGTTTTCCAGCGGGTCGCGGCGGGCAAACGGATATTGGCCGGCCAGCTCGTCGCCGAACGAGGCGCGCAGTTGGCAGTAGCCGCTCTCCGCCGCTTCGACCAAGAGCGCGCGGCATTGGTCTTCGAGCGGCGCCCAGAGGTACTCGCTCTCGCGGCGGCGGAAGTAATCTCGCCCCGGGGGACCGCCGCCCGCCAGCTCCGCGGTGCAATTGGCGACCGTGAGCTTCGTCATCTTCCCAGAGATGAACCCTTCGAGATCGGCGACCGAGCCCCCCGCGTTCTGCTGGTTCGCCGCCACGAGCGCGGCGAGGATCGCGTTCCATTCGCCGACCACCCGCTTCGAGGCGATCGCCGGCACGAGCGCCGTCGCGGGTTGCAAGCCGTTGAGCACCGGTTGGGCGTAGGTATTGGCCAACTGGCTCACCCGGCCGCGCTGGCTGCCCAGATAGGTGGTGAGCGCCGAAGGGGTCGTCACCCCGAAGACGTCGGGCGACGGCGGCTTCTTGCCATCCCATTTCTCCAGGCTGCCGGGTTTCGGCAGATAGAGACGCGAGGCGATCAGCAGCTTTTCGAGGTCGAGCAGGATCCGCTCCCCCTGTTGCCCCATCAGACCGGCGAGCGGGAGGACGCCGAAGCCGAGATTCAAGCGTTGGCCGAAACCGAGGATCTGGCCGAGCGGCGTCGCCGCGGCCGAGAAGTTCGTCGCCTCGCCCTGGATCGTCAGCTCCAGCGGCGTCTGGCCGGCCGGCGGTTGCGCTGGGGTGAAGGTCTGCGCGGCGGCCAGGTTGTCCGAGACGTCCCAACTCAACCGGTTCCGCGCGGCGTCCCCCGCGGTGCGACGGAGCGACGGCGGAAAGGCCTGCAGGCCTTTGGCCAGGAACGATTCGTACGCGGTGCCCAAGCCCGCCGTGTCGGTCAGGCGCCCGGTGTCCCAGGTCAGGCGTTGCCCCGGCGGCAGGATCGCCTGCCAGGCGCGCGGCGGATCTTGAGGCACGAATGGCTCGCCGAGCAGCCCTTGGATCGCCGGTTCGAGCATCGCCGCCTCGGGCGCGAGAGCGAGCTTCGGCCGGCCGTCGGCGTTGGCGAGGATCGGCCCGACGTACACCGATTTGAGCCCGATCAGATCGTCCTGCATCCGGCGGAAGCCCTGGTTGCCCTGCGCGGAGACGTCGGGGCCAAATGCGGAACCGAGCCAGGCCGAACGGGCGAGAGTCTCGATCGCCGCCTGGTAGGCCGCGCCGGGCGCGAACGTGGCCCCCGCGAGCCACTGCTGGTCGGGCCGTTTCAGGGTCTGCTCGAATCCCTGGATCTCCTTGAGCAGCTTGCGCATTTCGCGGTACGCCTCACCCCCCGCGCTCTGGCTCCGGCCGAAGCTGTCGATGTCGGTCGCAAGTTTCTCAGCGCCGAGACGCACCCAGCTGGCGCCGAAAATCTTGCCGAACAGCTGCTCGACCCAAACCCACCCCCGGCCGATCAGTCCCTGATCCGCGACCAGCGGGATCGCTTCATCCGTCGGCAGCGCCACCGCGCCGAGCGAAGCGGCGAGCGAGTCCTTCGCCGACGAGGTGGGCGGTTTGAACGACACCCCGAGCGCGTAACTCGAAAGCTCCTGGAAGTCCGTCAGGCGCCGGCCCGGCAAGGCTTTGCCGCCCGTGAACCCGTTGTAGCGGCGCGCCTGGGTCTCCTGCTCGGCGATCCGGCGGGCGAACCCCGCGAGATCGAGAAACTCGCCCGTCGACTCGACCGCGCCGGCCCCTTTCTGCTTCGGCGCTTTGGCTGGCACGAGACCGGCGGCGAGCCGGTTCCGCCGGGCGATCAGCTCGTTCTTGACATCGGGCAGGAAGATCCCCGCATGGGCGGTGGTGAGCGCCGAGCGCACGTCGCGGTCGACGCCGCTGCCGATCGAGGCCGGCAGCATCCAGGTCTGGACCCGGAACGAACGGATGTCGTCGAGAGAGGAAAGCAGATCGCGGTCGGTGTTTGAAGTTTGAGGCGAGGTTTGGGGCGGCTCGGTCGAGGAGTCTCCGTCGGTGCCCGGATGGAGCCGCTCGGCGGCGCTCGTGAACCAGGGTTCGAGCACCCAGGTGCGGTTCGCGACCTGGCGCGGTCCGTAGGCAAGGCCGACGATCGCCACGACCGCCGCGACCGCCGTCGCGGCGCGAAGCGTCTGCCCCCATTGCAAGCGGCGCTTTTCCGTCGAGCCGGCCGGGCGGGCGAGGGCGCGCTCGGGAAAGATCTTCGCCGCGAACAGATCCTCGACGAACGAGATCTCCGCGGCGGTCGCACTATTCGAGGCGCCGGCGTCGGCGCGCGCCCAGCCGAAATTCGCCAGCGTCTCCGGCGTATCGGCAGGAGCCGGAGCATCGGCGGTCACCCGGCCGCAGAGCCCGAGGCTGCGGAAGAAGGACGGCTCGGCATCCGTGCTGGGCAGGAAGATCCGGTTCAGATAGGCCGCGAGCGCCGGGCCGAGATCGACCACCTGCTGCGGAAACAGGTAGACCTCGCGCACCGCGTCGGGCAGGGTCGGATCGGCGAACGTGTCGAGCTGGTGGCGGGCGAATCCGCGGGCGAGCGTTGCGACCGCCTCGGAGGTCCAAGCGGACGAGTAGGCGGTCGTGAGCCCTTGGGCATTGGCCCAGGCGAGCATCTGGCCGCGCTGCTCCGAGGGGATCGTCGCCACGGTTGGGGCGAACCCGGAAAGCGCTTCGGCGCCGGTGATCGCGACGTGGACCGGCAGGCGAAAACCGAGCCGCTCGACCAGCTGCGCCGCGCGCGTCGCGAGCAGGGTGGAGCGGTTCTGAACCGCCGCGGAACTGGGTTCGGCCCCTTGGAGATCGCCGGCCGGAATCGCGACGATCAGCCCATCGATCGGCCGCGTCGGACGGGTCGCGCGCAGGCTGCGGATCAGCTCCACCCAGGCGCCCGGCGCGGGCGCCCCTTCCGCATCGGTGGCCGATGCCGCGCCCGAGGCCTCGATCACCACCGCGCGGTCGAAGATCCACCAGGCGATCGGCGCGGAGGGTCCCTGCGGCGCGCCGAACGGCAGCGGAATCCGCAGGCTCGCGAGCACCTCCGCATTGCCCTGCGGCGTGCCGCCGATCATCACGAACCAGGGCAGCTCGTACCGCCCGTTGCTCCCGGGCGCCAGACGCGCCAGCTGCTCCAGGCTGCGCGTAAACGACGCCCGGATCTCGGCGTCGCTCGATTCGCCGGAGAAATCGACCACCGTGGTTTCCGGGTCGTCGGCCACCTCGCGCAGGCCGCCCTCCCGCCGCGACTGGCGGAGCACCAGCCAGAGCACCAGAGCGAGCCCAAGCGCGAGGGCGAGCGCCGCGGCGAGCAGGTACGGGGCGGAGGAAGAAGACAGGGCGTCCATCAGCTCGCCGGCAGCAAGGATTGAAGGATCGAGCGCAGCCCCGCCGTGCCGTTGTGCCAGAGCGGCCAGGAGAGCCCCCACCAGAAGAGCAGCACGGCGACGAGAGCGAGCGCCCAGACGGCGGCCCGTGGCAGGCTCTTCGGCTTGCCCCCTTCGAGCGTGTGGCGATAGCCGTCGGGAAACAACCGGCCGGCGGCGCCCGGCTCGGGCGGATCGCCGGCCGAGATCATCGCGCCCAATCCCCGGCGCTTCTCGGCGAGCATCGCCTGCGCATCCGCCGTGCCGCGCAACGCCCCTTCAAAACCGAGGGCGAGCGCGATCAGGTACATCTTCGCGAGCGGCAAGGCGCGAGGCCCGGGGGCGGCGAGCAGCTGGTCGATGCGCGAGAGGATCTCGGTGGCCGCGACGTCGGTGCCGAAAAATTGCTTTTCGAGCGTCGAGCGTTGCCACGCCACCTGGCCCGGCCAGACGAGGTTGAGGAACGTGTCGTCGCCGAACGCCGCCATTAGATAGCGCGCCGGCTCCGTCAACGGGCTGGTCGCGGTTCCCGCGGTGAGGGGCGCGAGGTAGGGTACGAGACGGATGCGCACCGCGTCGTAGATCGCGGGCGCCGTCGAGGGGTCGGAGGCGGCCGCTCCTCCCGCAGATCCCGCCGTTCCTGTAGCTGCCGCCGTTCCTGTAGATCCCGTTCCCTTCGACCCCCCGTTCGAGCCGTTGGAGCCGCTGGCAGTGCCCTTGACGAGCAGAGTCCCGGCCGCGAGCTGGTCCAGGATCTCGGCGACCTCCGCGGCGAAGGCGCGGAAGCGGAGCAGCGGATCGGTGGGGATGGACGAAGCGGCCATGATGGGAGCGCCCTAGTCCCGGACCCGCGTGAGCACGAAGTCGGTCGCTTGGAGTGTCAGGAGCTGGTCGTTGAACGGTTGGAAGATCGCGCGGTGGGCGCCGGGAGAGAAATACCCGGCGAACAGGATCGCGCCGTTGATCCCCGGCGAATAATCGAATTCCAGCTTGGGCACCGTCTCGCCCGGCACCCACTGCCGCATCTCCGAGGTCCAGCCGTCGCCCGGCGGATTGTCGAGCAGAAACTGCGCCCGGCCGGCGAACCACTGTTGGGCGGTCATCTTCGAGAGCTGGCCGTACAGGCCGGAGTCGTAGACCAGCAGCACCTCGACCGGCACGGGGCTGTTCTGGTTGATCCCCGCCTCGACCGTCACGCCGAGGGTGAAATCGCCGCCGAAAAACGAGCGCGTCCGCGGCAGCTTCGAGCAGCCGACGGCCAACATCAGGAGCGAAAAAGCGAGCAGCGCCCGCGACGCCGAGTGCAGTCTTGCCACGTCACCCCGCCGGATCATCAACCTCTTCCCGGCGCCGGAACCCGACGCCCCGCGAGAGTCTTGTCCTTTTTTGCAAAGCTCGGGGTGAATTTACCACAGGGCCGGCGACCTCCCCCGGAATTTTGGAGTGCGGCGACGTGTCGGCGCCCCATGTGGTTGGTCGGTTGCGAGCAACCGGAAGAGGCGCGCCGGAGATACCATCCCCTTCCGTGCCCTTCGTCTACATCCTGCGCTGTCGCGACGGCTCGCTCTACACGGGAGCCGCCGTCGACCTCGCCAAGCGCCTGCGCGAGCACCAGGCGGGCAAAGCCTCGCGCTACACCCGCTCGCGCTTACCCGTCGACATTACCTGGTCGGTGGAAGTGGAAACCTGGAGCGACGCGTTGCGCGAGGAACGGCGGATCAAGCGGTTGCGGCGGGTGAGGAAGGAGGAGTTGGTGGCGGAGGGAAGCGGCCGGAAAGGATAGAGCTCCACAACCTCGCACCCGCCCTCCCGACTCTCCTCTCCGGGAGGAGATTCCGCGATGACCCAGCGGTGCTAGAATCAGAGTATGGCTACCGGTACCCAACATGTGGTTCCTCATCCTCGAGGTGGCTGGGTCGTCAGGAAGGGCGGGGCGGTCAGGGCGACCAAGCATTTCGAGACCCGGGAGGCGGCGATTTCTTGGGGCCGAGACGTGAGCATCCGCCAAGGCTTGGAGCTGTACATTCATAAACGCGACGGCACGGTCGAGCGTACGGACTCCTACAGGAACGGCAGAGCCTAGACCGGACCTTTCATGGCCGGCCAGGGCGTGAGCTTCGAGACCAGCGTCTTCATCAATTGCCCGTTTGACGCGGCTTACCTTCCGCTTCTCCGGCCACTCCTCTTCACCGTTGTTTACCTCGGTTATTTGCCGAGAATCGCCTCCGAGCGGTTCGATTCCGGGGAAAACCGAATCGACAAGATTTGTTCACTGATCCGGGAATCGAAATACAGTATCCACGACCTGTCCCGCCTTCAAGCCACTGAGGTCGGCGAGTTCTACAGAATGAACATGCCGTTCGAGCTCGGCATCGAATACGGCTGTCGCTTGTTCGGCTCGGGCCGCCTACGCTCGAAACAATGCTTGATCCTTGAAAAGGACCAGCACGAGTTCAGGAAGGCCATCTCCGATCTCTCCGGTATTGACATCAAGAAGCATGAGAACCAACCCGAGGAGGTAGTGGGCGCGGTGCGGAACTGGTTTGTCGAAACCGCAAAGCGCCGACGAATCGAAAGCCCGACGAAAATCTGGTTCTACTTCTCGGACTTCACAGGAGCTTTCTACAAGGCTCGACGGAAAGAGGGCTTCACCGACGACGACCTCAACATGATGCCGGTGCCGGAGTACCTCGACTTCATCCAGCGCTGGGTGGCAGACCTGCGCAAGAAATAGAGGCGGAGCTTGCTTGCCTCCGCCCCTGCGAAATCGTCCGACCAGCCGTATTTTGCCTTCCTTACGGCGTCGGCGCCACCTCAGCCACCGGTTCCGCACTCACCGGCTCCTCCCACCCACCCCCCAACGCCTTGAACAGCGCAACCGCCGCCACCAACTCGTCGCGGCGGGCCTGAGCCCAGTTGAGCTGGGCGACGAATTGGCTACGTTGGGCGTCTAGGACTTCGAAGTAAGAGGATTCTCCGGCGTCGTAGCGGATGTCGGCGAGGTTACGGGCGCGGCTTAGGGCTTCGACTTGGCGGGTTCGGGCTTCTCGTTCCAGGACTCCGGTCGAGCGGGCGACGAGGGCGTCTTCGACTTCGGCGAATGCCGTTTGGATCGCTTTTTGGTAGGCGGCCTCGGCTTGTTTTTCGCGCGCGCTCGCCGCTTCCACCTGGCGGCGGGTGCGGCCGGCGTTCCAGATCGGCTGCAAGACGCCGAGCGCGGCTTGCCAGATGCCCGTGCCCGAGCCGAACAGGTCGGCGAGGTCGGTGCTTTCCGAACCGGCGTAGCCGGTGAGCGAAATCGAGGGGAAGTAGGCCGCGCGGGCGATGCCGATGCGGGCATCCGCCGCGATCAGGCGCTGCTCTGCGGCCACCAAGTCGGGACGGCGGGCCAGGAGCTGAGACGGCAGGCCGGCGGGCACATCGGGGAGCGTGGAGGTTTCGAGGGTGCTGCCGGGGCGCTCGATCGTGCCGCCGAAACGGCCGAGCAGGACGGTCAGCCGGTTCTCGGTCTGGCGGATCGCCCGGGTGAGCGCGGGGATCGTCGCTTCGGTCGACGCCACTTCGGACTGCGCCTGGGCGAGATCGAGCTCGGAGATCGTGCCGGCGTCGTAGCGGGCATCCTGCAGGCGGACCGACTCTCCCCGCGTGCCCAGGGTTTCCCGGGCGATGCCGAGCTGATGATCGAACGAGAGCAGGTCGAACCAGGCGGTCGCTACGTCGGCGGCCAGCGCGAGGCGGACGTTCTTCCGCCCTTCTTCGGTCGCCAGCAGCTCCGCCCGCGCGGCGTCCGTGGCGCGGCGGTAGCGGCCCCAGAAGTCGAATTCGTACGAAACGCTCGCGGTGACGCGGAACGAATCGAATTCGAGCGGAATGCCGGGGGGAAACTGCCCCGAGGCGTTGGAGAACCGCGTGCGCGAGGCCATGCCTCCCGCGTCGATCTCCGGGAACTGCTCGGCGCGGGCGAAGCCGGCGAGCGCCCGCGCCTCTTCCACTCTCGCCGCCGCGGCGGCGAGATCCTGGTTGGCGGCAAACGCCTCGTCGATCAGGGCGTCGAGGTGCGGGTCGCCGAACAACTTCCACCAGGCGTCAGGTATGGGCGCGGTGGACTGCGAAGCCTGCGAATAAGCCTGGGGCAGGGCGACCGTCGGACGTTCGTATTTCGTGCGGAGCGAGGCGCAGCCTCCGAGCCCGACGGCGAGAACGACGACGCTCACGGCGAGCGCCGCATATCGAACAGCCCGAAACCCGAAACGGCGGGCCGGGGCGAGGGGGCGAACGGGGGTCATGAAGCACTCCTTTCGGCGGTCGCGGGGTGCGTCCGGATCGAGTCGGTCTCGTCGAGGTCCGGGTTCGGCTCTTTCTCTCTGGACACCCAGCGGTAGAAGAGTGGGATGAACAGCACCGCGACCAGCGTCGCGACCAACATGCCGCCGACCACCCCGGTGCCCATCGAGCGGCGGGCCGCCGCGCCCGCGCCGGTCGAGAGTGCGAGCGGCAAAACGCCGAGGATGAACGCGAACGAGGTCATCAGGATCGGCCGGAAGCGGAGCCGGGCCGCCTCGGCCGCGGCTTCGATGATCGACTTGCCCTGCTCGCGCTGCTGCGCCGCGAACTCGACGATCAGAATCGCGTTCTTGGCCGAGAGGCCGATCAGGGTGACCAGGCCGATCTGGAAGTAGACGTCGTTCGGCATGCCGCGCAGGTAGACCGCGGCGAGGGCGCCGAGGAACGCGAACGGCACGGAGAGCAAAACCGCGATCGGCAGCGACCACTTTTCGAACTGGGCCGCGAGAATCAGGAACACGAACACCATGCCGAACAGCAGCACCTGGGTGGACGAGCCGCCGCTCTTCTTCTCCTGATAAGCGCTGCCGGTCCAGGCGACTCCGAATCCCGGCGGCAGGTCTTTCGCGGCGATCTCCTCGACCGCGGCGAGCGCCTCGGACGAGCTTCGGCCCGGAGCGGGGGCGCCGAGAATCTTGATCGACGGGTAGAGGTTGAACCGTTCGAGCGTCTCGGCCCCGGAGCTGTACTCAAGCGAGAGCAGCGCGGAGAGCGGCACCATCGCGCCGCTGCTCGAACGGACGAAACTGCGGGTGAGATCTTCGGGCTTCGCGCGGAACTCCGAATCGGCTTGGACCTGGACGCGGAAGACCCGGCCGGCCTTGTCGAAGTCGTTGACGTAGAGCGAGCCGAACGACGCCTGGAGGGTCGAAAAGACGTCGGTGACCGAGACGCCGAGCGCCTTGGCCTTCTCGCGATCGAGCCGGACGTGGATCTGCGGCGAGTCGGCGCGGAACAGGGAGTACGCCCCGAACAGCCGCTTGTCCTGGTTCAACTTGCCCATGAATTCCTGCGCCACCTGGTTCAGGCGCGCGGTGTCGCCCTCGCCGCGGTTCTGGACGTAGACCTCGAAACCGCCGGTGGCGCCCAGACCTTGGATCGGCGGCGGGTTGAAGCCGAACACCTGCGCCTCTTTGATCCCGGCGATGCCGCCGAAAAAGCGGCCGATCGTCGCGTCGAGCGAAAGGTTCGGCGTCTTTCGGTCGCGCCAGTTCTTGAGGATGACGAACATGGTCGAGACCGAGCCCTTGGAGCCGCCGCCGATGAAGTCGAGACCGTTGATCGTCGCCACGTGCTCGACCGCCGGATCGGCCCGCAGGATCTTCTCGACCCGTTCGGCCACCGCATGGGTGCGCCCGAGGGTCGCTCCTTCCGGCAGCAGCGAGGCCGCGATGAAGTAGCCCTGGTCTTCCGCCGGCACCAGGGCGCCGGGGACCTTGCCGAACATCAGTACCGCGCCGGCCACCACGAGCAGGAAGAAAACGACGCCGAGCCGCGGCCGGTCGAGCAGCCAGCGGACGACCCGCACGAAGCCGTTCGTGCCGTCCTCGAACCGGTGGTTGAAGCCGCGGAAGAACGCGCCGAGCGGTCCGCGGGGCTCGCGATGCTCGCGCAGCACGAGAGCACAGAGGGCGGGGGTGAGGGTCAAGGCGACGAGGCCTGAGATCGCCACCGAGATCGCGACGGTGATCGCAAACTGGCGGTAGAGCTGGCCCGCGAGGCCGCCCAAGAACGCGACCGGCACGAACACCGAACAGAGCACGAGGACGATCGCCACGACCGGGCCGGTGACCTCGGTCATCGAGGCGAACGCCGCTTCGCGCGCCGATTTGCCCTCGGTACGCATGATGCGTTCGGTGTTTTCGAGCACGACGATCGCGTCGTCGACGACGATGCCGATCGCGAGCACCAATCCGAACAGGGTGAGCGTGTTGATCGAAAAGCCCAAGGCGTACATTCCGGCGAACGTGCCGATCAGCGAGACCGGCACCGCGACCATCGGGATCAGCGTCGCGCGGAAGCTCTGGAGGAACAGATAGACCACCAGGAGCACCAGCAGTAGCGCCTCGGCGAGCGTCTTGATCACCTCTTCGATCGACACCTGGACGAATCGCGTGGTGTCGAACGGAATCTGGTACTCGATCCCTTTGGGGAACGACTTGGCGAGCTCGTTCAGCTGCTTGATCACCCCGTCGGCGGTGGCCAGGGCGTTGGCCCCCGGCTGAAGGAAGACGCCGATGAAGATGGCCGCGCGGCCGTCGAGCCGCGCCTCGGAATCGTAGGAGCCAGCGCCGAGCTCGACCCGCGCGACGTCGCCGAGGCGAAGGATCTTGCCGTCCGGCGCGGCGCGCAGCACGATCGCGGAAAACTGCTCCGGCGTCTTCAGCCGATCCTCGGCGGTCACCGTGTAGGTAAGCTCCTGCTCTTTGCTCGCCGGTCCCTGGCCGATCTTGCCGACCGCGAACTGGGCGTTCTGCTCGCGGATCGCGGCGGCGACGTCGTCCGGCGTCAGCCCATAAAGCGCCATCTGGTCGGGATGCAACCAGATCCGCATGGAGTAATCGCGGGCGCCGAAGATCTGCGCGTTGCCGACCCCGGGCACGCGCTTGAGCGGCTCCAGGACGTTGATCGAGATGTAGTTCGACAGGTACACCGGGTCGTACCTACCGCCGGGCGACGAGAAGGTCACGATCTGAATGAACGCGTTGCTCTGCTTCTGGACCGTGACGCCGTTCCTGCGCACCTCTTCGGGCAGGCGCGGCTCGGCGAGGCGGACGCGGTTCGAGACGTTATTGGCCGCGAGGTCGACGTCGGTGCCGATCTCGAACGTCACCGTGGTGGTCACCAGGCCGCTCGAGGTCGAAATCGAGGTCAGATAGAGCATTCCCTCGACGCCGTTGATCTGTTCCTCGATCGGCGCGGCGACGGTTTTCTGGAGCGCTTCGGCGGTGGCGCCAGGATAGACCGAGGTGACCGTGATCTGCGGTGGCGCGATCTCGGGGTACTGCGCAATCGGCAGGCTCTTGATCGCGACGATCCCGGCGAGCACGATGACGATCGAGACGACGCTGGCGAAAATGGGACGACGAATGAAGAAGTGCGAAAACATTCGGCCGCCTCAGTTCTTGCCGCCGGCCGCATCGGCGCCGGTTTTTGCCGCGTCGGCAGCCGGAGCGGCCGCATCGACCACTTGAACCGGTGCGCCGGGCTGCACCTTGACCACGCCGTCGACGATCACCCGATCGCCGGACGCGAGCCCCGAGTTGATGATCCAGTCCTGCCCCAGCCAATCGCCGGCCACGATCGGTTTCGCCACGGCCTTGCCGTCGGCGCCCACCACGAATACGAATTTGCCTTCCGCGCTCTGCTGCACCGCGCGCTGCGGCACCAGGATCGCGTTCGGCCGTTCGACCCCGAGCAGGCGCACGCGGACGAACTGGCCGGGCACCAGAGAGCTGGTGGCGTTCGGCAACTGGGCGCGCCAATCCTGCGAACCGGTGGCGGGATCGATCAGCGAATCGGCGAAATTGACCCGCCCGCGCTCGGGGTGGACCGAGCCGTCCGGCAGGACCAGCTCGACCTCCAGATTCCGGTTGCCCGGCGAGCTCATCTTGCCGCTCTCGATCCCTTCGCGCAGAGTCCGCATGGTCTGATCGGCCGCACTGAACCGCACCCAGATCGGCTGCACCTGGGAGATCCGGGTCAACAGGCCGTTCTCGCCGGGTCCGACCAGGCTCCCCTCCGACTTTTCGGCCCGGGAGGAGACGCCGGAGATCGGCGCTTCGACGCGCGTATAGGAAAGGTTGAGCTTCGCCTGGTCCAGCCGCGCCTGCGCCGCCTGGACCGTGGCTTTGGCCTCGTCCACGTCGGAGAGCGCGTTGTCGTAATCCTTGCGGGGAGTCGCGTGGGCGGCGAGCAACGGCTCCAACCGCGCGACGTCGCGCTGGGAGCGCGCGAGCTTCGCCTGCTCTTCGGCCAGGCTCGCCTGGGCCGCCCGCACCTCGGCGCGATACTCGGCAGGATCGATCACGAACAGGGTCTGCCCCTTCCTGATCGGCCGGCCTTCCTCGTAGCTGCGCTCCAGAAGGATGCCGGAGACCCGGGCGCGCACTTCGATCTCGCGCGACCCTTCGATCCGGCCGGTCAGCTCGTAGGGAACGGGGACCGTCCGCGGTACGACCGAAACCACCGTCACCTGAGCCGGCGGAGGAGGCGCTCCCGCACCCGCTCCAGGGGCTCCGGGACCTGTCTTTTTGGCGCCACAGCCGACCAGCGCGAGACACGCCAAGACCGGCAGCGCAACAGAAGTAAACCGGGCGGCGACGCGCCCCGCCGGCATTTGGAATCGATTCATTTGCTGACTCCTAAGAGTGAATTCGCCTTCGAGGTACGCGCGCTCGACCGAGAAGCTCGCGGTCGGCTTGGGGATTCGGCGGAGTAACCGTGAAGAAAAACATCGACCGCGCGGCTCGCCTGATGGGCGACGCGGTCGGTCGAAAGGTCGACCGGATCGCCGCAAACGGCGGCCAACAGGATCTCACTTTTCAGCAGGGCAATGAAATGCCCCGCCGCCTCGCCCGGATCGTCGAGCCGCAAGCGGCCCGAGCGGGCATGCACCGAGAGGTAGTCGGCCAGGCGGTCGCGAACGCGTCCCGGGCCGCTGCGCAGCAGGGCCTCGCGCAGAGCGGGAAACTGATGCCCCTCGGCGAGACACATGCGATGCCAGCGCAGCGCGTTCGGGCAGAGGATCATGCCCAAGAAGCGCTCGCCGAACAGTTGCAGCGCCTGGTCGAGCGACTGCGATTCGAGCTCGGGCGCCGCGAACTCGCTCAGGATCTGCTCCGAGATCTCGGCCACGATCGCCTCGAACAGCCCCTCTTTCGAGCCGAACGCGGCATAGAGCGTCGCGAGCGAGCCCCCGGAGCGCCTGACCACGTCACCGAGACTGGTCTTTTCGTATCCCCGTTCGAGAAAAAGCTCCGCCGCCGCCTCGATCATCGCGCGCCGGCGCGCGTCGCCCCGGCCGGAGCCGGCGGGAGCGGCAGCCGAGGACGGCGTCGAGGATTCGGCTACGGGCTGCTCATCGGGTGGAGAGAAGAGGAGATTCGTCACAATCCGTAACGTAGCTTACATTACGGACTCTCGTCAAGACCTCCCCCACTTCAGGCCTTCGCCTGGCCGCCGATCGCCAGGAACAGCTCGTGGACGATCTCCTTGAGCTCCACCGTGTAGGTTGCGAGATCGCGCATCGCCGCCTCGATCTGCTCGGGGTTCGGCCGCATGAGCGCGCCGCCGGGCCGGGGCTTGACCTTGTAGGTCAACCGATCGTCGAGCAGTTGCAGCTTCTGGTACGCGTCGCGGAAACGCTGCGGGTCCATGGGTCAACCTCCATTCGGTGCAGGTTTCGCGGCGAGCGCGAGACACTTGTTGACCAGGTTGCCGATCTCTTCGCCCTGCAGTTTGCCTTGAAAACCGGGCATCGTCGTGTAGCCGCGGGCGATGCGATCGCTGATCAAAATGCGGTCGCGCGCGATTCCCATCGGCGAGCGGGTGAGATCGAGGCGCGGATAGAGCGGCAGCGCGCGCGGATCGCCCTTGCCGTCGGCGCCGTGGCAGCGGGCGCAGTTCTCGGCGAACAGGACGTCGCCCGACTTAACCGAGGCCGACGGGCCGCAGCCCTGGCTGAGGATACCCAAAACACCAAGAACGCCCAGAGCCGAGAGAGCGCCGGCGCCGACCCGCAGCCGTGCCGGCGCCTTTGCCGCGCCGCCTTCCCTGGTCATTTCGGCGGCGGCTCCGGGGATCGCTCGCCGCGCAGCACTTGAAGGTAGAAGGCAATCTGCCGCATCTCCTCGCGGCTCAACCGGTCGCCGAAAGGGGGCATCTCGCCGAACACGCCGGTCTCGATGACCGCTTCGAGCGCCCCTTCGTTCGCCGCTGCGGTCCGCCAGGTGTTGTCGCGCAGGTCGGCGTAGGCGTTGCCCATGTAGCGCGGCGTGTTGCCGGCGGCGTCCAGGCCGTGGCACTCGGTACAGTGCTTCCGGTACAGAACTTCCCCCGGCGAGCGGTACGGGAAGAGCTGATGGCAACCGGCAAGGCTCATCCCCGCCATCGCGGTGACCAGGCAGACGGCGAAGGCGAGCGGCAGCCCGGTTCGGCGTGGGATCATCGGCGCAGTCCTCGAATCGTGAAAAATCGACGTTCGTCGATATTACCAGGAGCAGCGTCTATTACCAGAGCGGCGTCTCCGCGCTCTACGCCCGCCGGTGGACCAAAGTCGCCGTCGCCTGATCCAGGGGCCGGACCACGATCTCGTCGATGTTGACGTGCGCCGGCCGGGTGGCCGCCCAAAGCACGCAGTCGGCGACGTCTTCGGCCGAGAGCGGCGTCATCCCCCGGTAGGGGGCCTTGGCCTTCTCTGGGTCGCCGCCGAAGCGGACTTGCGAGAACTCGGTTTCCGCGAGGCCGGGCGAGATGTCGGTCACCCGGATCGGCCGGCCGATCAGCTCCAGCCGTAGCGTTTTGGTGAGCGCTCGCAACGCGTGCTTGGACGCCGTGTAGCCGGCGCCGCCCGCGTAGGTCTCGAAACCGGCGATCGAGCCGATGTTGACGATGTGGCCGTCGCCCGAGGCTTCGAGCTTGGGGAGCAACGCGCGGGTGAGGCGCATGACCCCCATCACGTTGGTCTCGAACATGGTCCGCCAGTCGTCTTCCTTGGCCCGCTCTACCGGGTCGAGCCCGAGCGACAGTCCCGCGTTGTTGACCAGCAGGTGGACCGCGGGGATCTGTTCGGCGAACGCCTCGACGCTGGTCGTCGAGGTCACGTCGAGGGAAAAAGCCCGCCCGCCGATCTCTTCGGCCAAACGCTCGATCCGCTCGAACCGGCGGGCGCCGATGACGATCTCGAACCCTGCGCCTGCCAACGCCCGGGCGGTGGCCGCTCCGAAACCGGCCGACGCGCCGGTGACGACGGCGATCTTCTTCTTCAGGCTTGGATCGGACACGAGGCGTCTTCTAGTCTTTGCTGCTGCCGAACAGGCCGACGAACCAATTGCCGGCCGCAACCAGGAAGCCGCCCAGGATCGCCGGCAGGCAGCCGTCGATCCGCACGCTGTCGAGCAGGTAGGCGGCGAGCTGAAGCATCAGGCCGTTGATCACCAGGTAGAACAAACCGAGGGTGAGGATGATGAAGGGAAATGAAAAGAGCTTCACGATCGGCTTGACGATCAGGTTGATCAGCCCGAGCACGAAGCCCGCGACCGCCAGGGTCTGCCAGTCGTGCGGAACCGAGATGCCCGGAATCCATTGGCCGGCGAGGTAGAGCGCCAGAGCGTTGACCGCCACGTGCAGGGCGGCGCGCACGAGTGTTTTCATCCGTCGTTCTCCTGGTTCTCTGGGTGGGACGTCGTGGGATCGTTAGGCTCCGCGCGCCTGCCGGCCTCAACGCGCGACGAGGCGCCGGAGCCGGCCGCGATCCTCACCCGTCCGAGATCCGGATCGACCATGCCGTTTTCGCGCAGCTCGCGGGCGACCGACACCACCTGCCGCTCGTTGTCGAAGCTCAGCCGGGAAATCCCCTCGTCCCAGGGGAACCAGGAAGCGCCGGAGACCTCGCTCGCGTCGAAATCCTCGGTCGTGCCGTCTATGTAGTCGAGCAGGAAGTAGTCGACCGTCTTGTGGATGCGCGCCTGGCCCCGCTCGACGTACCAATACTCGACGCCGGGCAGAGGGGCGACGATGCGGCCGGTCACTCCGGTTTCCTCGCGGATCTCGCGCACCGCCGCCTGCTCCGGGGTCTCGCCGATTTCGATGTGCCCTTTGGGCAGCTGCCAGCGCCGGCCGCTGCGGGTCGAGATCAGCAGGATCTGCCCCGCCTCGACCACCAGGCCACCCGCCGAACGCTGTCTCTCGGTCCGCATCTCGGGCGCCCGCCTCAGTTGGCCCGATCACCGGCCGTAGGGGTCCACGACGGAAGCACGGCGGGATCGACGCCGACCGAACGCACGGCCGCGGCCCAGACCCCCTCCGGCTCGGCGGAGAACACCAGATCGCTCGCGACCGGCGCGGTGAGCCAATCGTTCCTCAGGATTTCTTCGACCAGCTGGCCCGCCCCCCACCCGGCATAGCCGAGAAACAGCCGGAAGCGATCCGGCGGCATCTCGGCGAGCTGCGCCAGATCGCCTACGTGCTGAGTGATCGACAGGCCCGGCACCACCTCGCTCGCCGAATCGGCCACCTCTTCCCCCGGCTCGACGGCCGGCTCGGGCTGGAACAACACCGTGCCGGTCTGCGGCTGCACCGGCCCACCGAAATAGGCGAGCGCGTCGTCGCGGCCGCTCCAGCCGACGTCCATCCCTTTCAGGATCTCGGTCACCCGGATGCCGGTCGGCCGATTGACGATGAAACCGAAGCTCCCTTCCTCGTCGTCGTGCTGGACCAGCAGAACCACGCTTTTATGGAAAAAAGGATCGAGCACCTGCGGCATCGCGAGGAGGAAGACGGGCGCCGTGAGCGCGGAGTGGGCGGGAGGCATTCAACCGCATTCTATCGCTTCTGCCCGCTTCGCCGCCCCGCCCTCTACAATATTTGCACCCCTCGTTCGTCTACCTCGTAGATGAAGACCACGGCGAGCCTCCCGCGAATGCCTCTCGAACAGGAACGGCGGATCTCGACCGTGGTCGACCGGGAGCAGAACCGGCTGCGCAACTTCATCCGTCGGCGGGTGCCCGATTCGCGCGACGCCGAGGACATTCTGCAGGACGTCTTTTACGAGTTGGTCGAGGCGAACCGCCTGTTGATGCCGATCGACCACGTCACCGGCTGGCTGTTTCGCGTCGCGCGCAACCGCATCACCGACCTGTTCCGGAAGAAAAAGCCGGAGCGCTGGAGCGATGCGGCCGCCCCCGCCGAGGACGACGAGGGCGGCGAACGCCTGCGGTTGGAAGACCTGCTGCCGTCTCCCGAGGCCGGACCGGAGGCGCGGTACGCGCGTAGCGTGCTGCTCGATGAAATCGAGGCGGCGCTCGACGAATTGCCGAAGGAGCAGCGCGAGGTGTTCGTCGGGCACGAGTTGGACGGGCGCAGCTTCAAAGAAATGGCCGCCGAGACCGGCGTGAGCGTCAACACGCTGCTGTCGCGAAAACGCTACGCGGTGTTGCATCTGCGCGAGCGGCTGCAAGGCATCTACGACGCCTTTACGAAACCCTGAGGAAGAGACGATGGACAGAAAATGGAAACGACTGATCTTCATCGCCCCGCTGGCGATTCTCGGCATGGCGCTGTTTGCCGCCCTCGGCGGCGAGATCGTGAAGCTCCTGTGGAATGCTCTGCTGCCGCAGATCTTCGGCTGGCCCCGGGTGACGTTCTGGCAGGCGCTCGGGCTTCTCGCGCTGTGCCGCATCCTGTTCGGCGGATTCGGGCTGCGCGGCTCCGGTCGCTCTAATATGCGCCGTCGCATGGACGAGCGCTGGGAGCGCATGACCCCCGAAGAGCGGGAACGGTTCCGCCAAGGCCTGCGCGGGCGTTGCGGCTTCGGCCCGTCCGGCGAAACGATCCCCCCTTCTGAAAGCGAGTCGCAATGATCCGAAGAGTCCTGTTCAAAACCGCGCCGCGTTGGGCCTTGGGGAGTGCCCTCGCCCTGCTCGCGCTTTTCCCGGGCGGCCCCGCGGTGGCGGAAGCCCCTCCGGCCCCGCGGCCGATTACGCTTCAGGAGGCGCTCCGCCAGGCGCTCGCGGCGAATCCGACGCTCGGCTCGGCCGAGATCGAAGCGACCGCGGTCAAAGACCAGGTGCGGGCGCTGCTCGGGAGCGTGCTGCCGAAGATCGGCGTGTCGGGCAACTACATCGTCAACAGCGAAGAGGCGAGCTTCGGCTCGGGGGCCGACAAACGGGTGGTCCTACCCGGGAAAGACTGGAGCTACCGCCTCACCCTGTCGCAGCCGATCTACGCCGGCAACCGCGAGCGCCGGGCGCTCGAACAGGCGCGCTTAGGGGTCGACACCGCTCATTCGAATGCCGTGTCAGTGCGCGACCGGCTGCTGCTCGCGGTCGCCGCCGACTACCTCGCCGTGGTCCGTGCCGACGCGTTGATCGAGGTCGAAAACCAGAGCGTGGCGCTCGCCTCCGCCCGGCGCGACCAGGCCCAGACCTTCTTCGATGCCGGCGAGACCACGCGGGTCGACCTGCTGCGCGCCGAGACCGACATCAAAGGAGCCGAGCGCCAGCTCGCCCGAGCTCGGCAAGAGCGCGCGCTCGCCGAGAGCCGGCTGCGCGAAGACCTGGCGCTCGACCAGCCGCTCGTGCCGACCGAGCCGGGGCGCATTCTGCCGGAACGGCCGACCGATGCGGAGCTGCTGGCACAGGTCGAGGCGTCGCGCCCGGAAGTGGCGCGCGCGGCAACCGCGGTAGAGATCGCGCGGCTCGAAGTGCGCAAGCAGAAAGGCGCGGTTCTGCCGGTGCTGACCGCCGACGGCGCCTGGCTCACCCAGCGCTCGTCGTTTCCGCTCGACCAGTATGGATTTTTCGCCCTGCGCCTCACCGTGCCGCTCTACCAGGGGGGCGAGGTGAAGGCGAAGGTCGCGGTGGCCAACGAGCGCCTGCACCAGGCCGAGCTGGATCTCGAAGCCGCCCGCCGCACGGTGCGCGAAGAGGTCCGGCGGGCGATCGCCGATCTGGCCGCCGCCGATGCCGAGCTCGCGCTGGCCAAAGAACAGAAGACCGCCGCGGAGGCGGAATACCAACAGGCCGACGAGCTCTATCGCGCCCAGGAGCTGACCGCGCTCGACGCCCGGGTGGCCGAAACCTCGCTCGCCGACGCCCGCCGCGCGGTCGCCACCGGCGAGCTGGATCGCGATCTCGCGGAGCTGCGAGTGTGGGCCGCCGCCGGCCTGCTGGCCAAGAATCTTTCGATGGAGGACGTCCGATGAAGCGCCTGCCGATCTCGATCCTGTCTCTTTCCGTCCTCCTCCTGCCCGCCTTCGCCTGCGGCGGCAAGCCCAAGGCGGCGAAACCCGATGCTTCCGCCGAGGCAGCCCCGGCACCGGGTCTCCCGGCGGACGTCGAAAAGATCGCCGGCATCGCGCCGACCTCCGACGCCGACGGATCGGGCGCCGCGCCGAGCCCTGCGAACCCGGCGAACCCTTCGGCCACCGCGGCCACCGACCCGGCGACCGGTGCCCCGCCGCCGGCAACCGTCGAGGCGACCGGCGAGCTGGTCTCGCCCGTCCAGTCGGAGTTGGCGGTGCGCATGCCCGGCCGGGTGGGCAAGATGTATGTCGATGAAGGCGCGCGGGTGAGGAAAGGGCAGCCGCTGCTGACGCTCGAAACCCAGTACCTGGCGCTCGAAGTCGAGCGCTCGACGGCAGAGGTGGCGCGAGCCGCCGCGGCGGCGGGCGACGCGAAGCGGGACCTGGAACGAAAGCGCGACCTGCTCGCCAAAGGGAGCGTCGCGCAGGCTGCCTTCGACCGCTCCGAATCGGCCGCCTCGGGGGCGGACGCCGCCGTGCTGGCGGCGAAGGCGACGCGCGACCTCGCGCGCCAGCGCCTGGAGGACGCCGTCCTCCGTTCGCCGATCGACGGCGTGGTGGCGGAAAAACGGACCGACGTGGGCGAGCGGATGGGCGAGGCGACGATCGCGTTCGTGATCGTCCAGACCTCACCGCTCAAGCTGCGCTTCCGCCTGCCGGAGCGGTATCTCGCGAGCGTCAAGATCGGCCAAGAGGTGGAGGCGAGCGTCGATCCGTACCCGGGCGAGACGTTCCGCGGCCGGGTCAAGACGATCGGCGGCGTGGTCGAATCCGCCACCCGGACGGTCGCGGTCGAGACCGAATTCGCCAACGGCGACGGGCGGCTGAAACCCGGGCTGTTCGCCCGCGTGAAGCTCGATCTGGGGGCAAGCACCCCCGGAGGCGCGCGATGAATCGCCTCGCCGAGCTGTGCATCCGCCGGCCGGTGTTCGCGTCGGTGTTGATCCTGTCGCTGGTCGTGGTCGGGCTGTTCGCCTACGGCAAGCTGGGCGTCGACCGTTTCCCGAAAGTCGACTTTCCGACCGTCACGATCAGCACCCGGCTGGTCGGCGCCGGCCCGGAAGACATCGAGACCGAGATCACCGACAAGATCGAAGAGGCGGTCAACACGATCAGCGGCATCGACCAGCTGACCTCGATCTCGTCGGAAGGAACGTCGCAGGTGATCGTCTCGTTCGTGCTCGAAAAAGACGGCGACGTGGCGGCGCAAGAGGTGCGCGACCGGGTCAACACCGTGCTTGGCGACCTGCCGCAGAGCGCCGATCCGCCGATCATCCAGAAGATCGATCCGGACGCTGCGCCGATCCTGTCGATCGCGCTCGCCGGGCCGGTCGCGATCCGCGAGCTGACCGAATTCGCCGACAAGACGCTCAAGCGACAGCTCGAATCGATCTCCGGCGTCGGCCAAGTGCGGATCCTCGGCGGCCGGCCGCGCCAGATCAACGTGGTCACCGATCCGGGCAAGCTCGCCGCCTTGAAGCTCACCGTCGCCGACGTGGTCCGCGGTCTCCAGGGCCAAAACGTGCAGATCCCCGGCGGCCAGGTCGAGCAAGGGCTGCGCGACTTGACGCTCCGGACCTACGGCCGCGTCGCCTCCCCCGCCGCCTTCGGCGACATCCCCGTAGCGAACCGCGCGGGCTATTCGGTCAAGGTGAGCGACGTCGCGCGGGTGGAAGACTCAACCGCCGAGCCCGAGACGCTCGCGAGCGTCGATGGCAAGCCCGCCGTGGTGCTCCAGATCCGCAAGCAGTCGGGATTGAACACGGTCGAGGTGATCGCCGGGGTGAAGGACCGTCTCGCGCAACTCCGTTCCCAGCTGCCCGCCGGCTGGAAGATGGACGTCGTGCGCGACCAGTCGGACTACATCACCGCGGCGGTCGACGCGGTGCAGGAGCACCTGGTGCTCGGCTCGCTGTTCGCGGCGCTGATCGTCCTCCTGTTCCTCCGCCGCTTCCGCCTGACGTTGATCTCGGCGGTCGCGATCCCCACCTCGTTGGTCGCCGCGTTCGCCGCGATGGCCTGGTTCGGCTTCACCCTGAACGTCATCACCCTGCTGGCGCTCGCGCTGGTCGTGGGGATCGTGATCGACGACGCGGTGGTCGTGCTCGAAAACGTCTTCCGCTTCATCGAAGAGAAGGGGATGAGCCCGCGCGAGGCGGCGGCCAAGGGCACGGGAGAAATCACCCTCGCGGTCCTCGCGACCACCCTCTCGCTGATCGCGGTGTTCCTACCCGTCGCGTTCATGGGCGGAATCGTCGGCCGGTTCATGTACTCGTTCGGCATCACCATGGCCTGCGCGATCGCCGTCTCTCTGCTGGTCTCGTTCACCCTCACGCCGATGCTCTGCTCGCGCTGGATCAGCGCCAACGAGAAGAAGAAAGGGAACGGCGCAAAGGAAAAGGGAAGCACTCGGGAACGCGGTTTCTATGCGCGAATCGAAAAAGCCTACCTCTGGCTGCTCGACCATTCGCTCGTCCACCGTTGGGTGGTCGTGCTGGTGATGCTCGCGGTGTTCGTCTCGACCATTCCGCTGTTCCAAAGAGTGGACAAAAACTTCCTCCCCCGCGACGACGAATCGCAATTCGGCGTCACGGTGCGCGCGCCCGAAGGGTCGAGCCTGGCGACCACCCAGACGATCGTCGAATCGATCGCGAAACGGGTCCGAGAGTTTCCGGAGGTCGAGGCGACCGTGGTGACGATCGGGGACGACCCGCAGGTGACCAAGAACCTCGGCCAGGTCTTCGTCCGTCTCCAGCCCGTGGATAAGCGCAAGGCCGATCAGTTCGCGGTCATGTCCCGGGTTCGCGAGCAAATCCTCCCCGCCTACCGGCGTTTGGGCCTACGCACCTCGGTCACGCCGATCTCGGCGTTCGGCGGCGGCAACAACGCCGAGATCCAGTTCTGGATCGGCGGCCCGGACCTCGATCAGCTGAGCCGCTACTCCCAGCAGCTGCTCGCCGAGCTGAAGAAGATGCCCGGCGTGGTCGACGCGGACTCGAACCTGATCGTCGGCAAGCCGGAGCTCGGCGCGCGCATCGACCGGGCGAAGGCCTCCGATCTCGGCGTCCGGGTGGACGACGTCGCCTCGACGATGAACGTGCTGGTCGGCGGCCAGGAGGTAACCAGCTACACGGAAGGAGGCGAGCAGTACGAGGTCCACGTCCGGGCCGAAGCGAGCGCCCGGCGCGACGCCTCGGGCATCGCTCTGGCCGAAATCCCCTCCGCCAAGATCGGCACCGTGCCGCTCGGCGACGTGGTCCGGCTGGCGCCCGGCACCGGCCCGTCGTTGATCAACCGGATCGCCCGCCGCCGCCAGGTGCTGGTCTATGCGAGCACTCTGCCCGGCTCGTCGTCGCAGACCGTGATCGACAACCTGACCGCCGCGGCGAAGCGGCTGAACATCCCCCCCTCCTACTCCTACGGCTTCACCGGCCGATCGCGCGAACAGGGACGCGCGGCGAAGAACTTCGCGCTCGCGTTCCTGCTCTCGATCGTCTTCATGTACATGATTCTCGCCGCGCAGTTCGAGAGCTGGCTGCATCCGGTGACGATCCTGCTCGCTCTGCCGCTCACCGTGCCGTTCGCGTTGTTCTCGCTCATCTTCCTGGGCCAATCGCTGAACATCTTCTCCGCCCTCGGCATCCTCGTGCTGTTCGGCATCGTGAAGAAGAACTCGATCCTCCAGATCGACCACACGATCCAGCTGCGCGCCCACGGCCTCCCCCGCGCCGAGGCGATCCGCGAGGCGAACCGCGACCGGCTGCGGCCGATCCTGATGACCACCCTCGCTTTCGTCGCCGGCATGGTCCCCCTCGTCGCATCGAGCGGAACGGGAGCGGGCACCAACCGGGCAATCGGCTCGGTGATCATGGGGGGCCAGACGCTCGCCCTGCTGCTCACCCTGATCGGCACCCCGGTCGCCTACAGCCTCTTCGACGACCTGGTGGAGGCCAAGCTTTTCCAACGGTTCGGGCGGCGGGTGGGGCGACTGTTCGGGCGGCGCAACGAGCCGGTGACGTTACAAGGGTAGAGAAGGCAGCGAGCTAGAGGTCGATTTCGAGAGTCTGCGCTTCGAGCGCCGGGGGCAGTCGAAAGGAAGCGGGAGAAGGGCAGCGGCAAACCTCCGGCGCGTCCGAGGGGATGGCGGGGAACCTCCCCAAGTCCTCCAGGGCGCGCCGAGCATCGCGCCAAAGCTGCCGGATCTCCCACAGCGCCTCGCCGAACGCCGCCGCGTTCCGCGTTCGAAGAACCTCGGCGAGGTTCAGAAGCGCTTCGATCTCACCACCCAGAAACTGGAGGAGCGCCAGCCGATCAGTGACAACCTCACGGCGATGTTGGCGCCGAACCACCTTCCGGGGGTCATCCAACTCGTACGACAGATGAGTGTAGGCCGCATCCGTGTCTCCGGAGACGGGAGCGAGAAGATCACCCACGACCGTGAAGTGATCGGCCCAGGCGTCGCCGGTAGGATCGAGTAGTCGCACCCCGTCACCCGAGAGTGGGGTCGCTGAACGGGATCGATTGCAGAACCGGCAGGCATAGAGACAGTTCTCGTAGTCGTCTTGTTGAGCAGGGTCTGTGCTCCGCGGAGCCCAGTGTTCGATGGTGGTTCCGCCGAGCCCCTCCCCCGGCTGGCCGCCGTAGAAATCTGCCTCATGGAGCAGGCAGAAGGGGCAGGTGAAACCGAAATCCCAGCGCAGGCAGGAGCGATATCGAGCCGAGTCCGTCGCGGGTCGCGGACGATGTCTACGTCGTGTCGGCTCTTGGGGAGGCAACGTCTGCGGCGGCAAGATCTTCAAGTTTCTCTCTCAGAGTCCCGGCTCGGGCGATGATCTTGGCGCCGGCATCCAGCGGCATCTTGAGATTGCTCTCGAACTGCCGGCGAAATCCAGCCGCTTCGCGGCTCTGAAGCGTTCGCAGGCGCGAAAAAGCACGGCCGATCCGTTCTCGATCTTCTGGGGTTTGCGGCATGGGCGACCTTGTCAGCGCGATGACCTCCGCGTAGCAACGATCGATCTGCTCTTCGAGATCGGACGATCCGGTACCGGACTCCAGACTGGCACAGAACCGGCTCCAGGCGCCTTTGATTTCGGCAGCCTCTTCCTCTCGACCGAGGTTCGGTTCGTGGTGATCGGGTGCAATGACGGCGTAGAGCAGCAAGACGCTACAGTTCTCGCAGAGCGCGAGGTGATCCGCCACGGCGTCGTGCTCTTCCGGCGCCAGGAGCTGCCGGTGGTAGGCCTCCAGCTCGACGAGGCTACAGTGAGCCTGATTTAAGCTGCCTTCGCGGGCCTGAATTGCCCGTAGAGCTTGAGAAACATCAGATCGTTGCATCGTCGTCGTGGATCCCACACCGAGGCGGACAGCAGCTGTCAACCCTCGTTGTATAGACACCATGGCAGTGGAAATTGGTCAGTACACAGGATGACTTCAAGCTGAGTCGAGGTCAGGAGACCCGTGGAAGCTCGCTTCCCAATCTCGCAGTCAAACGACTTTTCGCTGTGTTGAGGTGAGATTTCACCGTATCAATCGAGATTTGCAGAATCTCCGCAATCTCCCGGTATTTGAGCCCCTGCTCGGTCCGGAACCTAACGCAACGCCTCATTTGAGGCGGCAGCTCGGCCAGTGCCTTGAGGAGGAGCTTCTTCTTTTCTGCGGCGATGAGTGCCTGGTTTGGATCCTCCTCCACCCCACGCACATCGTAGCCCTGATCAGTTCCGTCGGGGAATT
This sequence comes from Thermoanaerobaculia bacterium, assembly GCA_035995205.1. Taxonomy (GTDB): domain Bacteria; phylum Acidobacteriota; class Thermoanaerobaculia; order Multivoradales; family UBA5704; genus DASYKS01. Next base: position 49,834 of record DASYKS010000040.1, on the reverse strand, counting down.
CGTCGAGAGAAACAGAGCGGGCCCCCCTCTTCTCAGTTTGTCGCAGGCGAATCTCATTCCGCCAGAGGTTGGTCGCGATCGAAAACACCCAGGTGCCGATTAAGGATTCGTTCCGAATGCCATCTAAGCGGCGAAATACTCGGAGGAAAACCTCCTGAACCAAGTCTTGCGCCTCATCCTGCGAGAACCCCCTGTGAAGGAAAAATCGGAAGACGGGTCTGTAGTACGTGGCGAAGATCCTCTCAAATGTCTCGTCGGGTTTATCCACAGCGCGCGAATTCTAGCGTTGAATCGGGCTCGGCCGCAGCCAGGAACGCACGAGCCCTGCCGCGGCCATCGTCCAGGCGAGCAGACCGAGAGGCAGGAAAACGCGCGCGATCGCGACCAGAGGAGCGAAGGGGAGCGCTTCGGCGAGGCGGTAGGTCGCCACGGTATACATGCCGAGCGGAAAGACCATGCCCCAGTACTGAGGGTCATAGGTGAGCGGGTAGCGTTTCCAGAGATGACGCCAGCCGCCGAGGAGGAGCAGCAGCGGGATCCACCAGGTTCCGGCGGCCCAGAAGAAGAGCGTGAAGCCCTTGAGAAAGGGAAGGATCTCGGTGAGCAGGGGAGAGCGCTCGGCCCCGAGCACCAGCAGGGAGCCGGCGAGCGTCGTGATCGCAACCGCCCCCATGTTGATCCAGTAGGGCGGCGTGAGCGTAGCGGTTGCCAGCTCCAGGAAGGTGAAACGGTAAAAGATCAAGGTGATGATCGCGAGATAGAGCATGCAGCCGATCAGGAAAAAGATCAGAGCGCCGAAAGCGACGGTCGCTCGGGACCAGCCGAAGGGATCGCCCAAACCCAGGGCGAGAATCGCCACCGACTGGGTGGCGACCGTGGCGAGCAGCCAGGCGCCGTTGATCCCCTCGGCGAGCGTCGGTTTGTGCTCGCGCACGATGACCGCGGTGAAAAATGCATACATCACGACCAGCCAGAGGCAGAGACCTACCCCTAAAAGCACCTCGGCAAAGCTCCGCCAGCCGGCCACGAGGAGGCTCTCCGTCCCGAGCACGGAGGTGCCGGCCACGAGGGTGAAAAAACCGGAGCCGCGGGCGTGGTTGCCAAAATCGTCGATGATGCATCGGTGATGAAAGACCGCTCGGGCGATCGTCAAGGCGACCAACACGACGTAAGCGAGCAGGTTGACGGCCAGAAGCACCCGGGCGATCGCCGGCCACGACAGGATCTGACAGGCGATCGAGAGAATTCCGGTCGCCATGACCAGCGCAAAGTAGCCCGGAAACAGCCCGGCCACTCCCGTAGAAAGCCGTCCGCGCAGGGAATCCGCCCTCATCGATCGAGCCGGTAGACGTAGCGCAGCAGGCCCAGAACGAGCAGGAAGCAGATCAGGCTCAAGGCCGCCGCGGGAGCCGCGACTTTGGTGTCTCCGCCGAGATAGGCGTTCATGGTCGCCGAGAGCAGCCAGAGCTGGAGCACCGCGATGATTCCCACCATCGAGACAATGCCGGTGAGAATGGGCATCCGTTGCGCCCGGGAGAAGCGGCGCCGTCCGCTCACGAGGTGCGCTCCGCGACGCCGACCGCGAACACCCGGCCGTCGCGAACCTCAAGCTCCACCCGCGGCAGCGGGCGGCGCGGCGGCCCCGAAAGCGGCCGGCCGGTTGTGAGATCGAAGTTGCCCTCGTGGCAGGGGCAGTGGAAGCGCTGACGATCGACCTGCGGGATCACCGGACAGGAGAGGTGGGTGCAGCGCCCGTCGAAGGCCACCAGTCGGTCGGCCAGCCGGACCAGGAGCTTCGGCTGCCCCGGGGCGGGATAATCGAACGATCGAAACTCGCCCACGCCGAGATCGGCGAGCCGCGCGACTTCCATCTCGGGATAAGCCGGCTTCCCGCCGAACAGGCTCTTGCCGAGAATCCAGACCTGCCCCGCGGCGAAAGCGAAGCTGGTGAGAGCGAGAAACTTGATCAGCTCGCGCCGGGCCACGTACTGATCTTCCGGGATGTCGACGGGAAAATCCTGCCGCCACTTCGGCTGCTCCGCGAGCGGGCGGCCGTCCGGCGCGATCGTCAACTCGTCGGGGTCGGTTCGATTCACGCCGGATTCTCCTCGTACATGTTGGCGAGCAGCGGATCGGCTACGGCGGCGCTCGCGGCTTGGCGTTCGAGCGGCGCGGTGACCGCCAGGAGGTTCTCCGCGAAGCCCTTCGGCACCAGCATCTTCACCCGCGTCGAAACCACCTGGGCGCCGAAGCGGAAGCTGTCGATCGCGCGCGAATTCGGGCGCAAAAGCTCCAGCTCTTCGCGCGAGCCGTAAAACAGGGCCTGGCTCGGACAGACCGAGGCGCACATCGGCTTACCGCCTAGCGAGGTGCGGTCGTAACACATGTCGCATTTCATCATCAGGCTCGCGGCATCGTTCATCTTCGGGACGCCGAACGGGCAGGCCAACACGCAGTTGTTGCAGGCGATGCAACGCGCTTTGCGCGCGGTCTGGACGATGCCGTCCTCGCTGCGCTTGATCGCGTCGGCCGGGCAGACCTCGGCGCAGGTCGGCTGATCGCAATGCATGCAGATCACCGGCACCGTCTGGGTCGAGCGCGAGCGGTCGATGAAATCGAGCTGGATCATCGACACGCCTTTATGCGTGTCGCATTCGGTACAGGCCTGGACGCAAGCGTTGCATCCGATGCAACGCGCCGGGTCGATGTAGAAGCTCAGATCGCTGGGAACCGGCATCGGCGCTTGGTCTCCGGGGTTTTGAGCGCACGGCTCAGGCGCGCGCCTCGCGCACTTCGTCTTCGGTCGCCGCGCGGAGGCGCGCGGCGCAGGCCTTGTATTCGGGGATCTTCGAGATCGGGTCCTGGGCGGCGATCGTCAGGCGATTGACGCTCCGCTTGCCCGGCCAGTGGTAGGGCACGAAGATCGTGTCGGGGCGGATCGTCGCGACCACCCGCGCCTTGAGGGTCAAACGGCCGCGCCGGGTTTCGGCGGTCGCCCACATGCCGTCGGTGATCGCGAGCTGGGCGGCGAGCCGCGGATGGAGCTCGATGAACGGCTGGGGGTCCATGTCGAGCAGCGGGCCGATGCGCCGGGTCTGGGTGCCGGAAAGAAACTGGCTGATCACCCGGCCGGTGGTGAGAATGACCGGGAATTCCTCGTCGACGTCCTCGGCGGGCGGCGCGTAGGCCGCGACGTTCAAGCGCGCTTTGCCGTCGGGAAAGTAGAACGGGCCGTTGCCTTGGGCGACGACGTTCCAGGAGCCGGGCTCGAACAGGCGCGGCGTGCCGATGTGCTCCTCGCTCGTGCAGGGCCAGAAGACGCCCTGCTGGCGCTCGATCTTTTCCCACGAGATCCCCGAATAGTCGGCGACTCCCCCTTTGGAGGCCACGCGCAGCTCGTCGAAAATGGCGCGCGGTCCGGAAAAGGTAAACCCGCGCTCTCGGCCGAGCGCCCGGGCGAGATCCTGAACGATCCGCCAGTCTTCGCGCGCCTCGCCCGGGCAGGCAATCGCCTTGTTGATCTTGATCAACCGTCCCTCGGAGGTCGTGACCGTCCCTTCGTCCTCCTCGTGGAGCGAGCCGGGAAGGACCAGATCGGCGTGGCGGGCGGTCTCGCTCAGGAAGAAATCGATCGCGACGAAGAAGTCGAGCTTGCCGAGCATCCGGCGTACGTAGTCGGAATCGGGAAGCGACACCACCGGATTGAAACAGAGTGAAAGAAGCCCTTTGATCTCGCCCCGCTCGATCCGGCGGAAGATCTCGTAGGCATCGACACCCGGCTGCGGCATCTCTTCGACCGGCATTCCCCAGACGCCCGCGATGTAGGCGCGGGCCGCCGGATCGGCGAGCTTGCGGGCCCCTGGCAGTTGGTCGCATTTCTGGCCATGCTCGCGACCGCCCTGGCCGTTGCCCTGGCCGGTGATGGTCGCGTAGCCGCAGAACTCGCGGCCGATCCTTCCCGAGGCGAGCACGATATTGATCGCGCCGAGAACGTTTTGGACGCCGTGGCTCGAATGCTCGATGCCGCGCGCATGCATCAGGAAGCTGGTTTTCGCGCTCCCCCACCACTCGGCCGCCTGGCGGATCGCGCTCTCGGCGATGCCGGTCACCCGGGCGGTGCGGTCCGGCGTCCATTCCTCGACGCTCTGGGCGAGCTCGTCGAAACCGACCGTCGAGCGCGCGACGAACTCCCGATCGATCCAGCCGTGCTCGATCATCAGATGGAGGATGCCGTTGAACAGCGCCACGTCTCGGCCCGGCTTGATCGGCAGGAAGAGATCGCAGGTGCGGGCGATAGGAGTCAGCCGCGGATCGACGACGATCACCTTGGCGCCCCGCTCCCGCGCCTGCCAGACGTAATCGGTGGTGATCGGCGCGCATTCGGCGACGTTGGCGCCCGAGATCCAGATCACCTCGGCGCCGAGGATGTCGGACCAGGGGTTGGCGGCCCGGTCGACGCCGAAGGCCTTGTTGTTGCCCGCACCCGCCGAAACCATGCACAGGCGTCCGTTGTAGTCGATGTTCGAAGTGGCGAGCGCCATGTGGGCGAACTTGCCCACCAGGTAGGCCTTTTCAGTGGTGAGGCTCGCGCCCGAGAGCACCGCCATGGCGTCGCGGCCGTGGGTTGCCTGGATTCGCTTGATCTCTCCGGCCGCCCGCTCGATCGCCTGCTCGTAGCCCACCGCACGGAAGCCACCGTTCGAACCGGCATCGCGCTCGTAGGCATGGAGCAGGCGGTCCGGATGCGACCCTTGAAGGTAGCGCTTGATTCCTTTCGGGCAGAGCATGCCGCGGTTGAACGGAAAGTCGTAGCGCGGCTCGAAGCCGATCACCTGCTCGTCTTTGACCTTCAGCCGGATGCCGCATTGCTGGCCGCAGAAGCAGCAATGGGTGTCGACGATCCGGTCGGGTTCGACGCCGGTGTCGAGGCGCAGCCCCGAAGAGTAGGCGGCGTGGGGACCGAACGGATCGCCGGGCGAGGGATCGAGCGACCCCGGACGCGCCTCAGCCATGAAAATTCTCCGCGTCGGCGGGTCCGAGCGGACCTTCGCCCAGTCCCGGGTTGACATAGGCGGGTGCCGCGCCGGGCGCCACCAACGTGCCGCCGCGCGAGCCGAACCAGGCGGCACCTTGGGCGGCCGCGACGAGCGCGCGCCGGCAGGGCGGGCAGATCCACTGGTAATGGCCGATCTCGCCCGCGACCGAGTAATCGAAACCGAGGCTTCGCTCGACGCCGATCAGGTCTTCGACGTGCATCCGGGAGGAGAAAAAGTGGCCGCAACGCCCGCAGCGCGCCGGTTCCTCTTCGCGGCCGACTTCCTTATAAAAGCGGACGGCGAGTTGGGCGGGCCGCTGGAAGATGTGAAAAAACTTGCCGAAGGGGAGCCAGAGGAACGTGCAAATGACCGTCACCGCATGAAGGATGGCGAGGAAGTCGTACGCGTAACCCTGCATCCAGGTGTAGCTCGCGGTGAGCATCAAGCCGGTCAGGCTGACCCCGAAGAGCAGGATCAGCGGCAGGAAGTCTTCGGCGAAGCTCTGCAACGCCGCGGCTCCCTCTTCGCGCATCCGCCGCCGCATGGCGAGCATCACTCCCACGACGACCAGAAACGAGGCCCACACCAAGCCGTGGAACATGAGAAAGCCGAACAGCGATTCGCTGGGAAACGAAATCGTCGGGTAGCCGAAGACGAAGACGCGATAGATCTCGGGATGCCCCGGCAGCGACTCGAACATCAGCCAACCGAAGACCAGGGGAAAAGTGATCGCTACCGCGAGCGAGCAGCCCCAGAGAATCAGCAAGTGGGTGAGACCGCGCAACCGGCCGCGAGCCCAGATGAATCGGTTGAGGACCACGTCGCTCGCCAAGTGCGCAAACCAGTGCCCGAGGTGTCGCGTCTTCTTGCCGGGGCGGAAGAAGACCTGCCAACCGCGGCGCCAGTAGAGAGCGGTCGGCGGCCGCCGGAGCCACATGGCGTAGCGGTACGTAAGCCCGAACGTCGCAAAGAGAATCGAGAAGGTGTAAGCGACCAACGCGGCGTCGAAATGCGCGAGATTGCGCGAGCCGACGACGATCAGCGCACCCAGCACCATCGTCGCCGCGGCGCCCCATACCACCGGACGAACGACCTCGGAGGAGATTCCGATTCTTGGCATGTCGTCAATCAACTCTTCGCGTTAGAACCAACGGCGCGCCGACCCTACCACGTGGGTAGAGGCGGCAGCGGAGGTCGGCTGAGGCCGCTGAGGCCGCCGGTCGTCCGGGAAAACGGACGGCGCGGCGGCTTCTCGCCTTACGGGAACCAAGGCCCGCCCTTTGCAATCTGATTCCTTCAGATGTCTTGACTGGAGGGATTTCCGATGGCGACGCGGAGCGAGAAGCTGAATCGGTTGGTGATCCGATCTCCTTGCCCGAAGGCGTGGGACGAGATGACCGGCACCGACGCACAGCGCGTTCCTCAGCCTCGGCCAGGCGACCGCAAAGCCGTTGCCGCAGAATCCGCCCGCGGCGGCGAGGTGCCGAGTCCGCAGCAATCGAGCCTCCACGTCGCGCGCTACGCCGCCGTCCAGCGGGAGCTGATCCGGAGCTGCAAAGACGCGCTGGCCTCGGCGCGATGAGTCTTGCGGAAGCTTTCCCGACCCGGTCCGCCGTTTGCAGTGACCCGATGGCGATCCCCTCATTCGTGGATCGGGAGCAGCGAAAATGTACGCTCGCAAGGGCAAATGGAGCCGGCTGGAGAGCATCTTTCCCCTCCGGACATTGCAGGACGGCAAGCAAGCAGGTCCGGTACGTCGGCATTGTGTGCAGTGCCTGCGGCAAGTTTTGAATCTCCGCCGAAGCTTGAGCGCGGTCTTGGCCGCCTTCCTCGTGGCCTGCCTCGGGCTCGGGGTCGCGTCCGCCCAGCCGGCGTCCAAGACGCCCGCCGCGGGCGCCTCGGTGCGCGGGATCGTCCGCGACCCTCAGGGCCAACCCATCCCGGATTTCGACGTGATCGTCCGCAATACCTTGGACGGGAACGTCCGCCGGGCGATCTCCGGAGAGGACGGCGGTTTCGCGTTCGACGATCTGGACGCCGGGGTCTACGACGTCGAGGCGAACCTCGAAGGCTTCACCGTCGCCCCGCGGCCGCGCCTCCTGCTGCGCTCCGGCGAGAGCCTTGAGGTCGGGATCGACGCGCAGCCCGGCGTCTGGGAAGCGCTCGACACGGGCGATTTCGGAATGGGTGCCGAACCGCTGCGGCAGCTGTTCGACGAGAGCGAGCTGGTCGTTTTGGCGACCGCCGGCTCCACCGTCGCGGCCGGAACGGAGGATCTCGGCGAAGTGGCGACCGACCTGCGCCTGGACCTGGTTTTGAAAGGGCGCGAGGCCGCCCGCGACCTTCGTGTGGTCCACCTCCGGCCGGAAGACGTCGCCGCCCGCCCTTTCGCGGCCGGCACCCAGATTCTGGCGTTCCTTAAGGTCCGAACCGATGGCGCCTACGAACCGGTCGACGCCGCGTTCGGCCTCAAGGCGCTGGTCGGCGCCGAGCCGTCGGCCTACCGCGAGCGGATCGAGAGCCTCGTCAAGCTTCCGCGCGATCCGCAGCTCCATCCCGACGACCTCGCGGAATGGCTGGTCGCCACCACCGAAGAACCGCTCACCCGCAAGGCCGCCGCGTGCGAAATCCTCTCCGCGCTCGATGCGCTGGCCGAGCTGGGAAGAGAGGGGAGCGCCTCGGAAGAGCAGGCGGCGAGCGACCTGCGCTCGGTCGTCTCCCGGCGGCTCGCCGCGGGCAAGGGTCTCGAATCCGAGCCGTCGCCCGCGATGGTCGCCGCGTTTCTCAACCAGGAGCAGCGGGGCCGGCTGCTCCGCGCGCTCCAGAGGAGCCCGACGCTCGATCGCGCCGATCTCACCCTCTACGAGATCGTCAAGACCTGGGACGCCGAGGCCGCCCTCTCCTGGTTCGTCCGCCAGATGCGCGACGTAGACCCCGCGGCGAGGGAGGACGCTCCAGCGGATCTCGGAGTCCAGATCATGGAGTCTCTGGCCCGAGAGCTGGGAAACCAGGATCTCCAAGCGCTGGTCAAAGCGGCCCAGGACCGGTTGATCGCAATCTATTCCGATCCGACCTCCTTCGGCTCCGAGCCGGCCCTGCGCCGGCGCGAGACCCGAGAGGCCGAAGTCGCCAAGAAACTGCTGCTCGACTTCCGTCAAGCGCTCACCGCGGCGCTGTAACCCGATTCACATCGCCACGGTGCGGGGAAAAGCGGTCAAGGATCTCACGCGCCAGGCATCCCATGATGCAAATGCGCCAAAACTAACGTCCCATCCAAACCGAGGAATACTTTGGCGTCGCTCGTAGCGTTTCGAGGAACCGAAAGACACGCAAATCCGTGTCACGCGGAGGGCTTGTTGGGCACCCTACTCTTCAAAGAGAGATCCCAACATGCACCCCACGATCGGTCCCGTGCTGCCGGGCGCGTTCAGAGCGCTGTGTGCCGTCCTCGAAATTGAGACGGGGAAGTTTGCCCGTGCCCTGGGGATCTCGCGCAACACGCTCCGCCGGATCGCGACGGGAAAGACCCGGCTGACCGAGGCGCACCAGGAGGCCGCGATGGCCTTCCTCGGCGCCACGCCGGAGGAGCTCGAGGCCGCCGTCTCCCTGGCGACCCTAATGGCCGAAAACCGCAAGGACGCCCAAGCCGGTCACGTTCCGCCCGGTGCCAAGAGCCGCCGCGGCCGGTTCGCCAAGGCGTTCGATGCGGCGGTGCGCGATACCCGCGCCCTGCTCGAAACGAAGCTCCGGGGGATCGAGGCGGAAGAGGCGCGCGAAGAGGCGGCCGGGCTCTGGCAGGAGCTGGCGACGTGGCCGCAAAGAGAGCGGATCCTTTTCGTCGAGACCCGCGACGAGTTTCTCACCCCGGCGTTCATCGCCCGGCTGTGCGACGAGAGCGAAAAGGCTGCGGCGCGGAAGGCGTCGGAAGCGGTCGAGCTGGCGGATCTCGCCTTGAAGGTCGCGGGGCGGGCACCCGGCACGGAGGCGCAGCGGGCCGGTCGCCTGGGCTATTCGTGGGCGTTCGTCGGCAATGCCGGCCGGGTGAGCAACAAACTCGGCGAAGCGGACGCGGCGTTCGCTTCGTCCTGTGAGCTGTGTTTGCTGGGTTACGGCGAAGAGCCTGAGTTTTTCGATCCTGCCCGGCCGCTGGACCTGGAGGCTTCGCTTCGGCGCAACCAAGGGCGATTCGGGGAAGCATTGATCCTTCTCGAACGGGCGCTGCAAATCTGTTGGCCTTCCTCTCGGCCCCGAATCCTGCTGAAACAAGCGGCAACCCTGGAGCAGGAGGGCGAGCCGGAGAAAGCGCTCGCGGCCCTGGACGAGGCGCACCCGGCGATCGAACGCGGCGAAGGCGACCCCCGGTTCCGGCGGGTTCTACGGTTCAACGTGATCAAGAACCTGCTCCATCTGGAACGTCCCGGGGAGGCCGCCGCTTTACTGCCGGAGCTGAAGGCGCTTTCCGTCGATACGGACAACGACCTGGACAAGTTACGGTTGCGATGGTTGGAGGCGGTGGTCCAGGCGGGCTTGGGACAACGGGACGAAGCGTTGGCGGAGCTGGGCGCGGTACGGCGCGAATTTTCGAGACAAAACCTCCCGGGCGACTCGGCGATCGCGGGCCTCTACGAAGCGCAGGTTCTGCTCGGCGATGGGCGAAACGCCGAAGTCCGGACGTTGACCCGAGAGATGCGCCCGATTTTCGACACGCTAGGCCTCGAACTGGAAGCGCTGGCGGCCGTCCGCCTGTTCCTCGAAGCGGTGGAGCGCGACGCGGCGACGGTCGCCCTGGCGCGCGAAGCCGCCCGCTGCATTTGCCGGCTGCCTCGTCGTGCCTGAGACCACCGCCCCCGCGAAAGGCGTTCCTCTTCGACACCCCGGGTGGAGAGGCGGCTCAGTGGCTCGGCTAGCCGTTCGGGTCTGCCTCAATGCCGATGTTCTGCGAGCCGGGGTTCGCGGCCGGTCGGCCGCTCGGGTCCATCTCAAGGCCGATGTTGCCGCTCAACATCCAGGGCGCCGTCCGACCGTTCGGGTCCATCTCGAGGCCGATGTCGCTCGGCCGGCCATTCGGATCGCCTTCGAGGCCGATATTCTCCCAGAGCGCCGACAGCAGGCTCCAGGGGGAGGAAAAGAAGGACCAGTCCCTCGGCGACGCCCCGGCGGGCAGGGCGAGAAGGCCGAGGATAAGTAGAAAACCGGCGAGGGGGGCGAAAGTACGGCGGTGTGGGGAGGCGTTCATGAGGTCTCCTTAGGATTCGAGGGCGACCGGCCGGCGAAAATGCCGGCCCGATCCCTCGAAAATGAAAAGTGTCGCGTGGAACAAATGTCGCGCAGGAATCATGGGGCATGCGGGAGCGGGCCGGAGAAAGGTTCGCCACGGGGGTCCAAATGAAAGCCAAGAAAGATTCGGCGGCGAAGATTCGGGTCGCCCGGGCGCTCGGGAACTGGAAACAGGGCGATCTGGCCCGGAAGGTGCGGGTGGACCCGAGCGCCCTCTCCCGGTACGAAAAGGAGGACGGCGACGAACCGCCGGAGGCCGTGAAGGACAAGATCGCCGTCGCGACCGGTGCGTCCGACGCCTTCGTCGAAAGCGTCGTCGTCTCGCACCGGGTTCTTCAACGCGCGGCGAAGAAGCCGGCCACGGCCCGCGCGGACCACCTGGCCGCGGAGGTGGCGAGCTGCTTTGCCGCGGCGCTCGCCCCCGCGCTCGCCCCGCTCTTCGTTCCTGACGGCCGGCCGGTTAAGAAAGACGCGCCACCCACGGCCGATGATCGGGCCGAAGCCGAAGCGCTTTTCCGGCGGCTCGCTCCTCGCACGGTCGACGAACGGCTGCTGGTCGTCGCCAAGGGGCGCGATTATCGGAGCGCCGCGTTGTGCGAACGGCTGTGCGACGAAAGCGAGCACGCTGCGGCGGGGAGCGCCGAAGACGCCCTCCACTGGGCGGAGCTCGCCTTGCGCGTCGCCGAGCGGATGCACGGGTCCGAAGGAAAGCGGGCGAAAGGAATGGGCTACTCGTGCGCGTTCCTCGGCAACGCCCAGCGGGTCGCGAATGACTTTCCCGCGGTCGATGCGGCGTTCGCGCGGTCGAGGGCGCACTATGAATTGGGCCGCCATGCGGCGCCCGGTTGGTTCGAAGAGGCACGCGCGCTCGATCTCGAAGCTTCTCTACGCCGAAACCAGGGACGATTCCGGGAGGCGTTGGAACTGCTCAACCAAGCGCTCGCCGGCTGCGAGCCGGCCTCCCGAGCAAGGATCCTGCTGAAACAAGCCGTAACCTTGGAGCAGGACGGCCGGCCCGAACGGGCGCTCCTCGTCCTCGAAGAGGCCCGGCCCGCGATCGAAAGGGGAGAGGGGGAGCCGCGCTTCCGCCGAGTGCTGCGATTCAACGTCGTCAAGAACCTGATCCAACTGCATCGGGCGGCGGAGGCGGAACCCTACCTGGCCGAGCTTCGCCGGCTGACCGCCGAGCAGAACAACGACCTGGACTCCCTTCGCTTTCGTTGGCTGGAAGCGGCCGTAAGGGCGGAACTGGGGCGGCGCACTCAGGCGCTGGCCGAAATGTCCGCGGTCCGCGCGGAGTTCGCGGCCCTCCACCTCCCCGCGGACGCGGCGCTCGTCGGCCTGCACGAAGCGGTGATCCTGCTCGAAGACGACCGCACCGCGAAAGTCCGCACTCTCGTGCGCGCCATGAAAACGATCTTCGACTCGCTCGACCTCAAGCGCGAGGCTCTCGCCGCCTACCGCCTGTTCGTCGCCGCGGTCGAACGGGAGGCCGCGACCGTCGCCATGGCCCGAGAGCTGGCCCAAGCGATCGAACGCGCCGGGTCGCGGTTCGACGGGCCGGCGGTGGACTGACGCCCCTACTCCGGCCGAACCTCGAAGACGTCGATCAGCCGGGGTTTGAGCTGGCGGCCGTCCTCCTCGGGCTCGTCGATCGCGATCACGTATCCGGTCAGCCCCTCTTTGGTCAGGCGGAAGCGGATGAACTGTTTGAACTGTTCGATTCGGGCGCCGCCGCCCGCTTCGTTGTTGTGGCCGTCGAAACAGATCGAAATCGCCAGATACCAGCCGAACCAGGCGCAGCAGAGGACGATGCCGAGCGCGAGCACCACCAGGCACGCGCTCCAGTCCGCCTTTTGCGGGGAGGGCGCTCCGAAGATCAGCGCGAGGAGCAGGCCGTCCCAAAGCAGCAAGGCGGCGAGCAGAATCCAGCCGACGCTCCCACGCTCCCCCGCGTCGTCCCGGCGGAAGAGGCGCGGCACGATCCAGGACGCCAGCCAGCTGAAGCCGACCGTTGCGACCCCCGCCAGCAATGCCACCCAAGGCGCGCAGGCGATCACCAGCAACAGCGGCAGGGCGAGCTGCAAAAAGGCCTGCCAGAGGCCGAGCAGGAAGAACCCGGCCTTCCCCGAGGTGCCCTTGAGCGCGCCGCCCACGCTCCAGGCGAAGAGCGGCAGGCCGAACACGATACCGAGGAAGGCGATCAGGTAGCCCAGGTCGGCCGCCATCACCGAGACCGCGTCGACGCCGTAGCGGGCGAGGCCGAAGATCCACGCGAGCACGGTGAAGATCCAAAGCAGCCAGCCGTGGACCTGGTCCGCGAGGGTGAGCCGCCCGCGGACCCGCGCCTTCCGGTTCATCACCTCGTCGTAGGTTCGGCTCCAGACCAGGCCGAGGTAGCTCGCTGCGATAAGCGCCAGCATGAGGAAGCTCGAAGTAAGCGGGTGGAAGATGCCGTATTCGCCGTACCCCGGATAGAGATAGACCCAGACGACCGAAGCGGCGGCGGTCAGGAACAGCGCGCGGATCGGCCATCGGTAGGCGGCGTAGTTGAAGCCGAGTCCCTCTTTCTTCTCCCGTTGCTCCAGCCGGACGTTCAACCAGCCGCCCCACAGCAGGACGAAGTACAAGACCGGCAGATAGACCAGCTCGGGGTGCCAGAGCCCGCTGCCCACGAGGGGCGCCGGCTGGCCGACGGCCGGGTCCGAGGGGATGAACCTCTCGCCATAGAGCGTCGTCCGCAAGGAGCCCAGCGCGTGGACGACCGGGTCGTAGCTCTTTTCGACCTCCGCAGGGGGCGGCAGCGAGGGCAGGGAGAGACCGACGCGTTCGAGGATCGGCTTGAGCACGCTCTGCAGGCTCTCGGAAGACGCGGCGCCGGAATAGATCAACCCGGTGATCAGGATGCCGATCAGCCAGAGCCTGCCACCGCGGATGATCATCCAGGGCTTCAAGACCCGCTCCAGAACCTTCGCCAGCGAAACGCGCGGCAGCGGATAGCGGGCTCTGGAGGGAATCTCTCCGACGTCGGTCGACGAGGGGTGGAGGAACGCTCCGCCGAGCCCGGAGACGACCGAGGCGTAGGTCGCGGCTCCCCCCGCCTCGCCCGGGGACGCCCCCCAGTAGCGCGCGTAGTGATGGACGTCACCGGCGAGATCGAGCCGACAGTTCCCCGGGGCCAGCGGCTCGGGCGGATTGAGGAAAGGCCGGGGAAGCCCGAGCTCCTTGAAGGTCTTGGCGTACTCGGCCTCCGGGGTCGGCTGCCGGCCGAACGAGACGATCGGTTCCGGCGTCGCCACGATCAGCTTGTCGGTCGGCTTCTTCGGATCTTCGAGCATCGAACGGAAGTAGTGTTTCTGTCGCCGATCCATCGTGCCGTTCTGGGAATCCAGCCCCCACATCCGCCAGCCGAACGGCAGCTCCAGCGAAACGTAGCTCGCCCACTGCTTGCGCTCGAAACCTTCGAGCACCAGCTGCGGTTTGTCGCCCTCGTCCCCGGTGTCGAAGCGCGGCTCGGGGTCGTAGGGCCGGCGGAACTGACGGTTGAAGCCGTCGAGGAAGTCGTAGTAGTCGTGGTTGCCCGGAATGCCGAAGATCGGACGCCGCACCGGGGCGGCGAGCTTGGCCGCTGCGTCGAGGTCGCGAAACGCGAAGTTGAACGGCGTCTGGAACCGCTCGGTGAGCGTCTCGAAATCGGCGACGTGATACGCCGTGTCGCCGCCGACGAACAGGAACGCGCCGCGCGGCATCCGGCGCGGCCGGTCGGGCGTCTCGTCGAGCGAAATACTTTCCCCGGCCTTCGCCCCTTGGGTCACGAACAGGTCGGACTGGGCGAGGTAGGCGATCGAGTAGGTGGCGCGCATGCCGTCGCCCGAGTCCGACAGGTAGTCGAACCAGAACTCCTCGCTCCCCACTGCGAGCGGGAAGTCGCGCTCCCGCCCGACCATCCAGTTGCGCGCATCGAACTTCGTGCCGAACGCGCTGTAGAGGAAGATCTCGCGCAGGCTGAGGACGAGCTGGCGGTCGAGCATCCAACCGACCGGGCCCCGCAGGTTGCGGTCCGGTAAAAGCTGCTTGACCCGCTGCTTCATCCGGCCTCTGATCGTAGGCTGTTCCGGCGCCACATCGGTCATGTCGATCGACCTCCCGGGTTCTCCGTCGTTTCGTCGCCGCGAGCTTGCCGCGCTTCAGCCGACACGCGATCCTGCGCGCGGGCTCGCGACCGGTCGGTCCCTTGAAGGAGAGCCGACGCACACCGAAACGCCAGAAGCTTGTGATCTCGATTCTTGTGCAAGGATAACTCCGCGGGTTGCGGCGCGCAAACGCTACGTTCGCCCGCTGCGTTCGCCCTCGATCTCTCCCTACCGCGGACCCGGGCGAGCTGGTATCTTTTGCGCCGATCCCGGCGGACGCCTCCGGCCGATCGAAAGCCCCGCGCCGCGCCCGGAGCCCCGGACTCTCGCCCGCCCCGATTCGAGGAGATTTTTCCCATGACCGATAGTTTCCACAGCCACGGCACCCTTCTCGCCGCGGGCAACCAGTACAAAATCGCCCGTTTGGATGCCCTGCGCCAGGCCGGATACGACGTCGACCGCCTGCCGTTCGCGCTGCGCATCCTGCTTGAAAACCTGCTCCGGCGGGAGGACGGCCTGACCGTTTCGGCCCCCGAGATCGAGACGCTCGCCCGCTGGGATCCGGCCGCGACGCCGGAAACCGAGATCGCCTTCATGCCGGCGCGCGTGCTGCTCCAGGACTTCACCGGCGTTCCCGCGGTGGTCGATCTCGCCGCGATGCGCGACGCGATGAAGGCGATGGGGGGCGACCCGACCCGGATCAACCCGCTGCAGCCGGTCGAGCTGGTGATCGACCACTCGGTGCAGGTGGACGAATACGGCACCGAGGCGGCTTTCCGGATCAACGCCGGAAAGGAGTTTCAGCGTAACAAGGAGCGCTACGCGTTCCTGCGCTGGGGGCAGACGGCGTTCGCGAATTTCCGCGTTGTGCCGCCGGACACCGGCATCGTCCACCAGGTGAACCTGGAATACCTCGCCCGCGTGGTGATGACCGGCGAGCAGAACGGCGAGACCTGGGCCTATCCCGACACGCTGGTCGGGACCGACTCGCACACCACGATGATCAACGGCCTGGGCGTCCTCGGCTGGGGCGTCGGCGGCATCGAGGCCGAGGCGGCGATGCTGGGCCAGCCGGTCTCGATGCTGATTCCGCAGGTGGTCGGCTTCCGCCTGGTCGGCGCGCTGCCGGAAGGGTCGACCGCAACCGATCTGGTGCTGCGGGTGACCGAGATGCTGCGCAAGAAAGGCGTGGTCGGCAAGTTCGTCGAGTTCTTCGGCCCCGGCCTCGCGAAACTGCCGCTCGCCGACCGGGCGACGATCGCGAACATGGCGCCGGAATACGGTGCCACCTGCGGCATCTTCCCCGTCGACCAGGTCGCCCTCGACTACCTCGCGTTCTCCGGACGACCGGCCGAGCAGGTGGCTCTGGTCGAGGCGTACATGAAGGAGCAGGGGCTGTTCCACACCGAGGCGAGCCCGGAGCCGCGCTACAGCTCGACGCTGGAGCTCGATCTGGCGAGCGTCGAGCCGAGCCTCGCCGGACCGCGCCGGCCGCAGGACCGCGTGACCCTCTCCGCCGTCGCCCCCTCGTTCGCCCTGGAGCTGGAGACGATGCTCGCCGCACCGCGCAAACCGGCGGCCGGCGCGCGACGGATGGTGGCGGAAGGAGGCGGCGGTCTCGCGGTCGCCCCGCCCCCCGTCGAGCACGCGCTCGACGCCGCGGCGCGCGAGCTGCAGCACGGCTCGGTGGTGATCGCCGCGATCACCAGCTGCACCAACACCTCGAACCCGTCGGTCATGGTCGCCGCCGGCCTGGTGGCGAAGAAGGCGGTCGAGAAAGGGTTGAAATCGAAGCCCTGGGTGAAGACCAGCCTCGCCCCCGGCTCGAAAGTGGTGACCGAGTACCTGCGCGAAACGGGGCTCACCCCCTATCTCGATCAGCTCGGCTTCCAACTCGTCGGTTACGGCTGCACGACTTGCATCGGCAACAGCGGACCGTTGGCCGAGCCGATCTCGGAGGCGATCAACGAGCGCGACCTGGTCGCCGTCGCCGTCCTCTCGGGCAACCGGAACTTCGAGGGCCGGGTGAACCAGGACGTGCGGGCGAACTACCTCGCCTCGCCGCCGCTGGTGGTCGCCTACGCGCTCGCCGGGCGGATCGACATCGATCTGACCTGCGCGCCGCTCGGCACCTCGGACGCGGGCGAGCCGGTGTATCTGAAAGACATCTGGCCGACCGCCGAGGAGGTCGCCACCTCGATCCGCCTGGGCCTGCACTCGTCGATGTTCGTCAAAGAGTATGCCGACGTCTTCACCGGCGACGAAGAGTGGCGCGGGCTCGACGTGCCGGAAGGCGACACCTACGCCTGGGACGACGCCTCGACCTACGTCCGGCAACCGCCCTACTTCCAGGACATGCCGCGCGAGCCGCGGCCGGTCGAGGACGTCCGCGAGGCGCGGGTGCTCGCGTCGTTCGCCGACAGCATCACGACCGATCACATCTCCCCCGCCGGCTCGATCAAAGCGAACAGCCCGGCCGGCAAGTACCTGCTCGACCATGGCGTCGCCGCGGGGGATTTCAACTCCTACGGCGCCCGCCGCGGCAACCACGAGGTGATGGTCCGCGGCACCTTCGCCAACATCCGAATCCGCAACCGGATGACGCCCGAGATCGAAGGGGGCTTCACGGTCCACCTCCCCTCCGGCGAGCCGCTGCCGATCTTCGACGCGGCCGAGCGCTACCTGGCCGAAGGGGTCCCCACGATCGTCCTCGCCGGCAAGGAGTACGGCACCGGCTCGTCCCGCGACTGGGCGGCCAAGGGTCCGCGCCTCCAAGGCGTCCGCGCGGTGATCGCCGAGAGCTTCGAGCGCATCCACAGGAGCAACCTGGTCGGAATGGGTATCGCGCCGCTCGAATACCTCCCCGGCCAAAACGCCGAGAGTCTCGGCTTGACCGGCCGCGAGGTCTTCTCGATCTCAGGCATCGCCGCAGGAATAGAAAACGACTTCGAAAGCGGCCAAGGAATGGCCGTCATCGCCCGGCGAGAAGACGGCACCGAGATCTGCTTCCACGCCAAGCTCCGCCTCGACACCCCGCAGGAGGTTCACTACTACCGGCACGGCGGGATTTTGCAGTACGTACTGCGGCAGCTGCTCAAGGGGTGAGCCATCAACCACCTTTGCTACCATGGAACGGAACCCGGGGAGACAACCATGGCAACCACGGAAGACATCGTCATGGCATTGCGCGACCATCAGGCGGCGCTCCGTCTTCGGTATCCGATCCAGCGCATGGCCCTGTTCGGTTCCTGGGCTCGTGGTGATGCCCGGGAGGACAGCGATGTAGACATCCTGGTGGAGGTCGATCCCTCGATCGGGCTGCGTTTCGTCGAGCTGGGAGATGAGCTTGAAAAAGCGCTGGGGCGCCGGGTAGATCTGGTCTCCCGGCGCGCCATCAAAGAGGAGATGTGGGAACGCATCGAGTCCGAGCTGGTCGATGCCTAGGCGCGATGCCGACCTCTTGGTCGAGGACATGCTCGCGGCCATCCGGAAGATCGAGCAGTATACCGATGGCATGGAGGAAGGGCAGTTTCTAGAAGACGCGAAAACCATCGATGCCGTTGCGGAACCTGGAAATCGTAGGGGAGGCGGCTCGGCGGCTGCCGGAGGACTTCGTTGCGCGGTTTCCCGACGTACCTTGGCACCAGATGGCCGGGCTGCGTAACCGGATCGTTCACGACTATTTCGGGCTGGATCTTGAGCTCATCTGGCAGATCCTCCGGTTCGACCTGCCGCAGCTCCGCACCTGGCTGGAAGGGCTATCTTGAACGACACCAAGCTCCGCTCCAAGCGTAAGAGACTGGCGGCGGATGCAGCACGGCGAGAACGCATTACCGCCGCGATCAATCGGTTCTGGAGAAGGAGCCGAACGAACTCGATCCGTTCTGGGTGATTGCCCAAGCGATGGTCTATTCGAAAGACGATAGCTGGTCCGACGACTGATGCCCAACCTCCGCCAAGCCGCCGAGCGCCTGCTCCACCGTTTCCGCGAGGCGCCGGATCGGGACGAGAGCGAGGGGGCGCGGATCCGGAGCGCGTTTACCCGGACCTTCGTCCTCAACCTTTGGGAGGACCCGGAATCGCGTTCCGGCCCGGGGTCGACGTTGGCCCGGACGGTAGCGTTGCGCGAGCAGATCCCGGGGTTGTTCGCGGAATTGGGCGTTCGCTCGGTGCTCGACGTCGGCTGCGGCGATTTCAACTGGTTCCGCACTCTCGACTTGGGGCAAATCGACTACACCGGCGTCGACGTCGTGTTCGAGCTGATCGAGCAGAATCGCAGGCAGTACGGCGGGCCGCACCGGCAGTTTCTCCCCCTGGAGATTGCGACCGAGGTGCCGCCGCGGGCCGATCTCGCGTTCTGCCGCGACTGCTGGGTCCACCTGCCGAATGCCCAGATCCTCGCCGCCCTCGCGAATCTCCGGGCGAGCGGCACCCGCCACCTGCTCGCGACCACGTTTCCCGGCCGGCGGGAGAATCCCGACATCGCCTTGGGCGACTGGCGGCCGATCGATCTCGCGCTCCCGCCGTTCTCGCTCGGCTCCCCACGCAAACTATTGAGCGAGCAGGGGTCAGTCGAGAATGAAGCCTACGCCGACAAGGCGATGGGGCTATGGGAGTTGTGATTTCGATGCGCAGATTGCCAAGGGCAGGAATCCCGACCGCCTCGGCCTTGTTTCATTTACCAAGGGCGAGTAATTCGGGAGTTGAGCTCGTCCCTCCGCGGTACGACTCACGTGGTTGTCGGGCCGCGAGTCCCTTTATCAGCTCCCTCTCCTCCCCCCGCATCGGTTCCCTCCCTGGTGCGGGGCTTTTTATTTGCGCGGAGCTGAAACTTCCGGGCCTCTCGCTTCGCCTCTAAGCTGCAACCGGCGGGGTTTGTCCCCGACCGAAAGGAGGCAGCTCGTGAAGAGGCAACAATTCTCGTCCGTAGTGATCGCCTGGCTATTGTGGGTCGGAGCAGGCATTCCGGCGGCCTACGCGATTCCGGGAGCGACCGACCGGGTACCGGCGGCAACCCTGCTGGTCCCCTTCTTCCAGGTTGGGGTGAGCGCCGGGGTCAATCCGCACGACACGCTCCTGGTGGTCCATAACGTCAAGAGCGGGACCGCCCGCATTCACTACGAGGTCTGGGATATCGACGGGCGTCCCTCGGGCCTCCGAGGTAACGCCACTCTCGCCAGCTTCGCGACGTTCTCCCGCTCGATGCGCAGCCTGATCACTCCCGCCTCGGCGGCGATCAAGTCGAAACTCAAAGTGGGTGGTTTCTATCAGGGGTTCGTAACCATCGACCTGGTGGCCGCGGCGACCTCGGAGGATCCGGTATTCGGAGATTATCCCTTCGCGAACGACAACCGGCTCGAAGGCAATATCTACTATTCGCGGATCGCGCAGGGGGCGGTCTCGGGTCTGGCGATGGTGCCGATCGAGAGCTTCCCCGCAATCAGCAACAACGACGTCCGAATCGGCTTCTACGACAGATTTCCGCCGACCGACAACCCGGACGACCACCGCGAGGCGCTGACTCCGTGGGCTCGCTCGTGCGCACATCATCTCGCGGCCAGCGAGGCCTGCGTGGTCGAATTCTTCCTCGAACGGATCGATCTCCGGACCTTTCAGGCGCCGGCGGGAGCCGGTTCGAGCTTCGGCGTGATCTTCGGCTGGGATCCCGGGCAACCGGGCGGTCCCTCGAACCGTTGCGAGGACTTCTTGGACTGCGATCCGAAGTTCTCGTACACGCAGTACAACGAGGCCGGCGGGGTGGTCGCCAGCGGGACTCTGCGGTTGGACCACGCGGTCAACGTGATCCCGTTCGTCGGAACGCAGCCCGGCTGGTTCACCGTGAGAGAGGTGGCGAACGCCGGGCATTTGGTGACTAGCTTCTACGCCTTCTCGGTCAACATGTCGAATCCGGCGGGAGGGATGAACCGCTGGGAAGACGCCTTCGAAGGGTACATCCTGCCAAGCCACTAGGAATGGCTACCGAAGGCTTGTCGTGAGCCGGGCCGCCGGTCGGCGTATCATTCGGGCCGCATGCGGATCTTCCTGACCGGCGGCACCGGCTACATCGGCAAAGTCCTGGCGCGCCGCCTGGTGGCCGACGGCCATGAGGTGCGCGCTCTCGTCCGGGCGACTAGCAACCGGGAGCCGCTCGAAGCGGCGGGCGCCGCGCTGTTCGTGGGCGACATCCGCGACCGGATCACGATGCGCGAGGGGATGTCGGGCGCCGACTGGGTGATCCACGCCGCGGCCGAGGTGGCGATGGACGGCTCGGCGGACACCTTCCGGGGATCGAACGTCCAAGGGAGCGAGAACGTCGCCTCGCTCGCCTCGAAGCTCGGCGTCGGCCGGTTCCTCTCGGTCTCCTCGGTCGCCTCCTTCGGCGGCAGCCCGGACGACGGCTCGGCCGCGGACGAAACGATGAAACCACGGAGCGCACCCTCGATCTACAGCGAGACCAAGCTCGCGGGCGAACAGGCGATCCGCGATTGGGGGAAGCGCGGCTTAAGGGTCACGACCGTCTACCCCAGCCTGGTCTACGGCCCGCCGGGCAAGAAAGAAGGGGCGAATTCGATCCTCCGCCAGATCCTGCTCGGCCGGATGCCCGCGATCGTCGGCGGCGATCGAAAGACCACCTGGGTCTACATCGACGATCTGGTGGACGGCATCGTCCGGGCGATGGAGCGCGGCGCGGTCGGCACCGGATATATCCTGGCGGGCGAGATCGTCACCCTCCGCGGCCTGTTCGCGAAGATCCAAGCGCAGGGCGGCGCGCCTCCCCCGCGCATCGAGCTACCGCTCGGCGTCGCCCGGGGGGCTCTGCCCCTCCTGCGAGGCCTCGCGAAAATGCGTGGCCGGAAAGCGCCGTTCACTTCCGGCCAGCTCGAAAGCCTGGCGCGGCATTGGGCGTTTTCGGATGCGAAGGCGCAACGGGAGCTGGATTGGCACCCGCGGGGGTTGGACGAGGGGCTGCGGCTGACGATCCCATTCCTGCGCGGAGGGTAGGTCGCCACGAGCCAGGAGACGATTTAGCTCTCTGCTAGAATCGCTTCCCTAAAATGAAGCAAGACTTCGATTTTGATGTCTTCGTGAGCCATAGCTCGACGGATCAGGCTCGGGCTCGACGCTTGGCGAAGGGGCTACAGGCCGCCGGGCTGCGAGTCTGGTTCGACGAGTGGTCGATCGCTCCAGGAGACGACATCTATCTCGCGATCGAGCGCGGGCTCGAGCACTCGCGGACGCAGGTACTCTGCCTTTCTAATGCCGCACTCGGCTCGGATTGGGTGGGGCTTGAACGCAGCACGGCGCTGTTCCGCGATCCGACCAACAAGGCCCGCCGTTTCGTGCCCGTGCTGCTTGAGGACTGCGAGCTCCCGGACACGTTGCGCCGTTACCGCTACATCTACTTCAGCACGGAATCGAAGGCCGCCTTCACGGAACTCGTCGCCGCTTGCAAGGGCGAGAACGGCTCGTTCTCATCGGCCCCGGAAGCGGCTCCCCCAGCCTCCCAGCGCAGCTCCCCGCCGAAGAAGCGTGCATCTGCCCCCAAGTCGAAGCGCCCGGGGAGAGAAATTCTCCCCTCGGCGCTGCTCGCCGCAGGGGGTTTCGTGGTCGGGCTGGCGATTCTGTGGTTGATGCTGGCGAAGGCGGAACTCCTGACACGCTTCGGGCTGACCGGGCAGCTCTACTACGTACTGCTCCTCCCCCTGGGGCTCGGCGCAGCGGCTTTTCTTTTCGGCGCCATGCGCTCCTACGCCAGCTTCCGAGGTAAAGCGTTCGGCGGTGTCCTGGAGTTGGGCGGTCCGGTGGTGGTGTTCTGCTTGGTCGTCCTGGGTGGCTTCAAGCTAGTGCCCCCGATAACACCGTTCGCCCTCACCGTCTTCGTGCATGGGCCGGGCGGGGTTCATGATCTGCCCCTGCGCGGGAAAGGTGTCGTGATCCTGGACCTGGGGCCTGATCGCCGCCGGGAGGCGATCGGCGAGAAGGGTCAGGCCCAGTTCGCGAGCATTCCCGCGACCTTCCGCGGCCAAGAGATCGCCGTAGGCCTGGAGGCGGACGGCTTCGACCTTGGCGAGAGCAGCCGGCAAGCACGGCTCGATTCGGAGGTCCTCTATCTGGAGGCCAAGCCGCGCCCCTTCAAGATCCGCGGTCGAGTGCTGGGCGGCGACGGCCGGCCCGTGCCGGGCGCCAGGCTCCGACTGGGCGACTTGCCGCCCTTCTTCTCCGATCCTGACGGCAGGTTTTCTCTTGAGGTGCCCGGCGAGCTCGCGCACAGGGATCTGTCGCTCAGCGTTTCAGCCCTGGGCTTCGAATCGTGGCAGGCAGCCGTTGTCCCCGGCTCGAATGATGTGGACGTAAGTCTGGTGAGGGCCAAACCATGAAATGGCGAGTCTCTTGGGCCCTCCTTTTCTCTTTCCACTTGGCTCACACCGCAAGCGCCGAAGCTACCTTGACCGTGTGGGTGCGCGAGAACGATCAAAATGGCGCACCCCTGGCCGGGGTTCAGATCCAAGCGCCAAAGGCAAACCCGGCGGTGACCGATTCGACGGGCAAAAAGACCCTGACGTTTCCGGAGCATCAGGTGGGGGACCGGTTGAAGCTGGGGCTCTTCAAGGAGGGCTACGAGGTCGTCAACCACATCCAGCTCGAAGTGACCTTACCGCGGGACGCCAACTCCGAGGAGCATTTCTTTCTCTGCAAGTCGGAGCGTTGTCCGGCCGCCCGCCTAAGTTTTTATCAGCTCAGAGCCGAAGCGCAGCGACTCGCGGTCGAGGAGAGTTACTGGAAGAAGTTGCAAACCCTGGAGAGCCAGGGAAAGGCCAACGCCCAAGAGTTGGCTCGCGCGCAGGGCGAACGGGACCAAGCGCTTGCGACGGTGAATCGGCTGATCGAAGAGCTCGCTCAGTTGAAGCCGAGTGAGGGCTCGGCCATGTATCGGCGAGCCGCGCAGCTCTTCTCCGAAGGAAAGCCCGACGAGGCCCTCGCCGAGCTCGATCAAGCTAAGCTGCAACGCGAACGCGAACGTGCTCGCGCGGCACAGGAGGCTGCGGACAGGGAACTGGAGGGTGTGGCGGAAGGCTTCGTTCTGCGCGGCAACCTGTTGGTACTGCAGTTGAAATTCGATGAAGCGGAACATGCTTACGAAGAGGCGGCCATCACGTATCCTGAGAGTTTCGACGCAGCCTTCGCACTCGCCGGCTTCGCTCGGAATCAGTACCGCTACGAGAAAGCGAGTATCGCCTATGAGAGCGCTCTTGCTTTGGCTCGGAAGCAGGGACCGGCATTGGTGGCAAAGGTTCAGAACGACCTAGGCATCCTGTACACAGATCAGAACCGTCAAAAAGACGCACGCCATGCTTTCGAAGAAGCACTGGACATCTATCGCAAGCTGGTCAAGAAAGACCCCGAGGTCTATACGCCCGAGCTGGCGGCAACCCTTAACAACCTCGGCATCCTGCATAGCGAACAGAACCGCAAGGAAGAAGCACGGGCGGTATACGGAGAGGCACTGACCCTTCAACGCGATCTGGCCAAGAAAAACCCCCAGATTCATTTGCCCCAACTGGCTACAACTCTAATCAACTTCGGGAGCTTCCTCGGCAAACAGCACCGCAACGAAGACGCACGCGCCGCCTACGACGAAGCGCTGATTATTCATCGCAAGATGGCCAATAAGGAACCTTTTTTTCTCAACAAAGTAGCGGCAACCCTCAACAATCTCGGAATCCTTCTGCGCGAACTAAACCGCAATGAAGACGCACGCGTCGCTTACGAGGAGGCACTGGACATCAATCGCGAGCTGGCTAAGAGGAACCCTGAGGCATTCCTGCCGGACGTGGCGACGACCCTCCTCAATCTCGGCCTCCTACACAGCAAGCAGCACCGCAGGGAGGACGCGCGCGCTGTATATGAAGAGGCTCTGGGCATCTTTAGCGATCTAGCCAAGAAAAGCCCCAAGATTTTCCTGCCCGATATGGCGAAAACTCTGAATGCCCTCGGCCGCCTCCTGCATCAATTCGATGCCGAGTCAGCTAGCATTGTGTTGGCGCAGGAATTGGCTGCTCGCCGCCAGATGAAAATACTGGGCCTTCCCAGCTCTGACTTCAAGTTAGCGCTGATGGCCGGAAGTCTCGCAGTAGCCCACGCGCAGTCCGGCCACGCGGAACAGGCCATGCCCGCAGCGCAAGAGGCGCTCTCGATGATCCGAGATCTCGACGCTGCTGAGCAAGAGAGCCTCTCTGAGTTAGTTGCCACCCTGCGCGCAATAGTGGAGCCCGAGAGTATGGACTCCGCCCACTGGCTATTTTGGACCCGCCTTAAACATGAAGGCCAGTGGTAAGGGCGCGAGTAAGTACCCCGGGCACTCGTCAAAATAATACTATGAAAGACTAAACTAATCGGACTCCGCAAGTTCGCCTTGGAGATCGAAAACATCCTGCCCCTGACCGTCACCGCCGTCAATATAGCCGTCCCGACTCGCTCCGGCGTAGTGTCTTAGGGCTCCGCCGGGGGCAAGTCCCTACGCCCCCCCTCGATGATCTCCCGATAAAACGCATCCCGCTGGCCGGCCGCGTTCATCTGGCACATCGAGACCATCTCTCCCTTGTGCGGCAGGCGGAAGACGCAGGCGGCCAGGCGTTGCTTGCCGAGATCGGTCTGAAGCTCCGCGGGTCCCATGAAGTGATGGCTTGTGAGGGTGAGCGGGGCCAACCGTATGTCGCCCCGCAAGAGATCCTTCGCCAACCCGAGCGGGGTGGTGCCCAGCTCCTCGCGGATCTTTGCTTTGAGCCACTTCCGCACCGGTCCGGCGAACCAACCGGGCGCGCTGCTGACCACGCCGAACGCGCGCGCCGCGAGCTCCAATGCCGTGTCGTCGCGAAACGTGGCGCCGGCGAACTCGCTGGAATAGAACCGCTCGATGATCGCCACGTCCTCGGGATTGAGTCGCACCACCTGGATCAGACGAAGTGGCTGTCCGGCGCGCTCCGCCGCAAGCATCGGCACGATGCGGGTACAGGCCGGATGACCGAAATGGAGCGGCTCGGCGGAGTCCTCGTCGGTGAGCGGCAGGCCGAATTCGGCGGTCGCCTTGCTCACCTCTGCCCACAGCTCAACGGGTGTCACTCCCTGGAGCTTCTTCCGCGTGCGCCCGACCGGAGCGACCGGCTGGAAGCTGATCAGCCGGAAGGCGTCGCGGTTCTTCACCATCCAGCGCACGACGTCCGCCATTTGCTGCAGGTTGTCTCGGCTCACGGTGAGCGTCGTCGCCACCCGGATCGGCCGGCCGGTCGATTTCCGCGCCGAGCGGACCCTCTCCGCAAACTCGTCGCGCAAGTCCATCAGATCCAGCTCGGAGGCCGGCACGGGGTACCCGTCCCGCCCGCGCTGGGTGATGTCGATGTGGATCGAGATTTCCGTCAATCCCCCTTCGACCATCAGCCGTTCGAGCATCCCCGGTTGGCGTCGCAGGGTGTCGCCGTGAGTCATCAGCATCGGCACCATGCCGACCGCGCGGGCGTAGCGAAGGATTTCGAGCAGCTCGGGCAAAGGCCGCAGGGTGACCTCGCCGTCGGTGATCTGAAGGTTGCCTTTGGGACCGAGACGGGCACGCAGGACGTCGAGCTGGGAGAGGATCGCCTGGGTCGGCAGGGCCGGGACCTGGTTGGCGTCCTTGCCCAGATAGCACCCGGTACAAGCGAAGTCACAGCGCGGCTGGATGCCGATCGTGGCGCCGCAACCGGTTCCCTTCTGGCCGAACCCCTGGCCGGGCACGCGGAGGTCCGGGTCAAGCTCCGCCCAGCGGGCCTTTAGAATCGCCTGCTTCTCGGCGGTCGCCGGGTTTCGTAACAGCCCGAACACCCGCCGAACGGATCCGCGTTCTCCGCGCAAAGGCCGTCCTCTATTTGGAAATGTCGTTCAACTTCCAATCATACGGCGCAAACTCGAAATCCAGATTTCCTTTGGCGGCGTCGATCATCTGCTGCTTGTCGGCCGGAACGTACTTGCGGACGAAGGCGGCCCGGCCGCCCCCCCACTTCTCGAAATCGTCTTTGAACCAATCCATAATCTTGGTTACGGTCACCGTCAGCGAGTTGCCGCCTTTCTTGAGCTTGGCGCCGAACGGGCCGTTCATGAACTTCTTCACCTGATCGTCGAGCTGGCCGCCGATCCGGGCGCCGACGAAAGCCTCGGGGCGGATCGGCGGGCAGGTCTTGGCGGCGCAGTTGATCGCGAAGTGGATGCGGGGATCTTTGAACCCCTCGCGGACCTTGGAGTTCTCGATCGTATCCAAGGAGATCTTCCCCCCTTTGATCGCGATCGTGTCCTTCTTGAACACGTTGAGGCGGATGATCGGATCGGTCGACAGATCGCGGATCGACTTGACCGGATAGCCTTCGACCACGGTCGCCACCACCGAGATGTTGTACAGGTTGATCCAGTAGGCGAGCTGGTCGTTCTTCGGCAGGGCGGCGACGTCGACCGTCGCCATCCGCTGCCGCAGCTGCTCCAGGGTCCGGGTGTCGTTGGCCTTGAGCGCCTTGTAGTTCATCCCCCGGGTCGGGTCGTAGAACTTCCCGAGGATCTGGTTCCAGGCCGAGTAGTCCACGGGTCCTTCTTGCGCCCGTGCGGGCGCCGTGGGCGGCAGACCGAGGAGAGCAGGGAGTGCGAGGGTTGCGAGAAGTGCGCGGGAGAGGAGCGCCGTGCGTTTCATGTCCACCTCTACGAGGTTGCGGTTGAACCGGGTGAGGCCTCGCCGGACTCTATCTTCGCCGGATCGAAAGAGGGCAGGTCGAGCTGAGGAGCCGGCGGCAGGAGAGAGAGGCGGCGCAGATAGGCGGGATAGGTC
Source organism: Thermoanaerobaculia bacterium (assembly GCA_035995205.1). GTDB lineage: Bacteria > Acidobacteriota > Thermoanaerobaculia > Multivoradales > UBA5704 > DASYKS01. The sequence goes on along the minus strand of DASYKS010000040.1, from coordinate 22,544 downwards.
CAGAGCGGAACGGTCCGCAGACAGGCGAGCAGATCGCCCCACATCGCGAGGCTCGCGGGCAGACCGTGGCGCCAACCCCTCTTGGCCACCTTCGAGCGATGACGCAGGCCTTCCAGGTTGCGGACCGAGCTCGGCAACCCACGCCGGACGACCACCTCGTTGATCAGGATCTCGATCTGAAATCCCCGGCTGTTCGCGATATCGACCGCCTCGAACACCTCCCGCTTCAGGGAGCGTAAGCCGGTGATCGGCGGCAGGCGCACGGCGAGCCGGTCGAGCAATGGTCCGTACGAGAGAATTCCGCAGGAGAGCGCGAACGGCCCACCAAGCACCGGGGCCGCAAGCTCCTCGAAGTGCTCCGGGACGACCCCGGTCAAGTCGGCGTCGAAAAAGACCAGCACCCCGGCATTCGATGCCGCCACCCCGGCAGCGAGTGCACGACCTTTGTGTCCTGGAGTATCCGACGCGGGGACGAGAACCACCTCCGCACCCGCCCTTCGGGCGACCGCGGCCGTTTCGTCGGTCGAACCGTCGTCGACCACGAAAACCGTGCCCACACCCTCCGCCCCGAGCGCCGCCCGCACCACCCCGGCGACCGTCGAAGCCTCGTTACGAGCTGGAATGATGACGTCGAAACAGGCGGCCACGGCGGCGTATGGTAACCGGAACAGGCTTCGACGTGTCACACCCACGTCACGGGAAGCAACCGCCCTGCCATTGTCTTCCGGAGAGATCCGTCCCTCCGCACAGAGAAGAGACGCAGCCGGCAAGTTGTCGCATTCAGCGATTGAAAGATCGCTCTGGTTCATCCAGTTATTGATCTGGATGATCCAGCTATTGATTTCGATGATCCAGCTATTGATCTGGATGGTCCAGCTGTTGATCTCAACGATCCATCCATTGATCTGGGTGATCCAGGCAATGATCTGGGCATTCCAGCTATCGATCTAGATGCCTCAGACAATGATCTCAATCATCCCGGCATTGATCTGGACGATCCAGCTATTGTACTATGCACCTCAGTCATTGATCTCGATCGTCCAGGCTCATTGTTTTAACGCCGAATCGAAGCGTTCCGCGGTCCATAGGCTCTCTCGAACGGCGAAATCGCCCCGATGGAGACACCGTTGCAGGCTTTCGACCGGCGAACCGACCGTTTCCACCACTCGAACCCGGCGTTCCAGGAGACATCTCATGGCCGCAACCGGAAAAAGCTTGGCCGAACGCATTAGTCGAGTCGACCTGTTGGTCAACAACCTCGGCCGCTCGATCGAAGACTGGCCGCACCTCTCCGAGGAAGTGGTGGAGCTCAAGGCCATGGTCGTGACGGCTCGCGCGCTTTCCGCCCGGCAGGACGCTCTGCGGGCCGAAGCGCAAGAGAACACCGCCGCTTTGAATGACATCGCCAACCGGGCCGACAAGCTTCGCAACCAGATCGGCGCCGGTATCCGCAGCAAGCTCGGCTTCACCAGCGAGATGCTCATCCAGTTCGGCTTCCGCCCGCGCCCCACGGGCGGGCGACGGGCGAAGAAGAGGGGGAGCGGGGCGGGCGGCGGCCCGGATGCCGAGTGATCCGTGTCCGTCGGGTGAATGCGATACCGTGACGGTAACCAAGAATAGAGGCCGGCATGAACGAAGCAAAGCCTAAAGTCGAGTATGTCAAGGGGTACTCCATCGCGCTGCTCTGCTTGGGCGTCTTCCTTCTCCTGGGTGCCTTACTGCTCCGAGGGGAACCCTACAGCGCTGAGCTCGCCTCGTCCGTCACCCTCATCTCGAGCATTCTCTACCTGCTGGGATTTGCCTGCCTGACGGTCGCCCTACTTCGCTGGGCGCGAGCTTCTGCGGCGCTTCCCACCACAGCGGCGTTGAGCCTTTGTTTTCTGTTTTCATTCCCCCTGGGTACGGGCCTGTTCATCTACTGGCTTACAAGGGTCAAGGCCAAGGAAGCCATCCCTCAGGATGCCTCCGAGCGCATTGGGTTCAACTATACGGTCGCGCTCTACATCTTCGGACTGCTGATGATGTGCGCGACTCTCGTATTTCGGTTCTCCCTGGGTTCAGCGGGTCCTGAGGATCAGCTGCTGGGATTCGTTGAACTAGGCATGGTTGGCGTGGCTTTGGCAGCGTTCGGAGTCGCAGCCTTGCGCTCCACCAAATTGCGCTTGGCGCATCGCGCTACGTTCATTCTCAACATTCTTCTAGTTTTCTGGTTCCCATTAGGTACGGCGCTAGCCTTGGTCTGGTTTTTCGGCGTCCGGAAGCATGACAGGAAGCTCCTCTCTGAGCAGCCCAGCGTGGCCTAACAACTACGCTGCGCCGGCCTGCGCCTCCGTGAGAGTCCTGGGAATAAGCGTCGCCGACGTCGTCCCTCTCTTAGCAGCCCGTGGCGGAATACTCCGGATTCCAATTTCACGCCGGTAAGACCTTTAGAATCAGGGAGCGATTTTCGGCCGAAAAGGCTTTTGCTACAGGCTGCTAGAAGAGAAACACCGGTTGGGCGGAGATTATCCGACCGATCTTGGCGGATATCTTCCGCCTGAATCCCGTGGCTCATCTCTTCAGATTGACGACGGTTTGCTCGGGGCCGAGGCAAAGTTCTTGCGCTTTCTTGACGTCCACCTCAACGGGAAGCCTTGTGTGCCGACGCGGTGGTAGCTCCCAGGCGGTAAGATCCGTGCTGGAATCCGACAGAAAGTTACGAATTGTTTCCAGGCCTACGTGTACCTTTGACTTCTCTAGGGCAGCACACCAATCCCAGGAGCTCCTAATCTTCCCTTTCTGATCTTCCGTCAGATCCCATGATAGAGGCGCCTTCTCCATCAAAGGAAAGACAGCTCTCTTTATCTCAAACCCCAGACTTTTTCCTAATTCCTCGAGCAAATCTAGCTCCAAGTTGTTCCGTGATATCTGGCTCCTATTTCGTACCTGGAGTAGGGTCAACATAGGCCCTGCGGTACCGTACACCCATCCCCGCCGTGGCATAGCATCTTTAGTTTTGCCTAAGTCAGAAGCACGAATTTCGATGATGAGTATCTTTGCGGGCGCCAAGTTTCTCTCAGCTTTTTTCATCTCGAGGATGTGATGAAGTCCGTTCACGAGTGTGAGCACACCGAAGTTGTCGTTGTAGCCACCATCTGCAACATGGTAGCCGCTCCCCTCATTGTTCCCCAACTGTGCTCGGCTGATTGGGCTGACAAAAGGGAACGCGGCAGATAAGCGAGCCGCGGTGGTAACAAGCAAATCTTTTTCTTTGTAAAGATTGTAGAACGTCTTCGCATCTACGCTGTCCTCGCATCCCCAAGCGTCCATTGCGCAACTATCTGGAAGGGGGTTCAGGTACAGCGGGGAAAGAACAAGGCGCTCTCCCGTCTCGGCAATTGTGGCATTAAAGAGAGCTGCAGGGAGGCGCCCAGCGCGGGTTTCGTCTCCCCATTTCCTCAATGTAGGCAGATCCTCTGGATGGCCCGGGCGCAGCCTTCGCTTCCAGACTTCCTCCATGGCCCAGGCACGGTCGAGGAGGGGGCGGAAGGGGTTCTGTAGCGAAAAGCCCCGCCAGAAGTCGGGGTAGGCGAAACCCCAAGCAATAGCCGAAAGCGACGAAGCACTGGCATTCTCGATCATCCGATCGAGGTTACGATCTGAAGGAGGATTGCCATCCTTGAATGCGTCGATGAAGTACATCGCTCCGACACTGCCGCCAGAGACCGTGCTTAGGCCATAGATCGACTTGGAAAAGTCAGGTCCGAACTCAAGCTGCAGCTCGGCAAGAACCTTGGCGGTCCACATGGAGGCCGCTATGCCCCCTCCGCTCGCAGCGACAGCGACGAGGACAGGCTCACGACCCTGGATCCAGTGCTCTTTGCGACTTTCAAGAACTTTTCGTATCTCTTGACTCTGGGCCTTCTCCGGACTGCCAGATGGCGGTAAAGTGGTCGCCTGGGCACTTGTACTCGCCCCCTCAACCGTGAAGTTATTCAGCGCATAGTAATGGTCAATGTCGTCAACAAAATAAAGCAAGAAGCTCAAAATTGCTAACATTGTCAGAATAGGTACGCGAAATCGATCAAAGAAATAAGACAGCGCTGTTAAAATCCAAGCCAGAAGAATAAACAAGAGCAATACATATGAGAGCGCCGGAACCTTTAAAGCTAGGCCGTCCTGCGGATGGAGTAAAAAATAACAGGCGCTGTAGGTCGCAAACGTACACGCAAAAAAGCCGGTCGCCAGCGCAACCCCGGATAACAGATTATTTTTTGAATCTAGGTAGCCTGCGCGAATGTCTGGATGCTGTCCCGACAACCACATTTCAAATTTTTGTCTTCCGAGTGCGGCCCAGGCAACCTTCTTGCTGTCTAGCCAATTGGCGAGTTTCTTAGGAATGGGAAGTGAACACCACCAGTCTCCAGAATTTCCGACGGTGAGATATCGACCAAGTAGGTCGGCGAAGTAAAAAAGTGCCGTTGCGCAGATGAGCCCCAACGTGGCCGCGGATAGAGCTGCGAAAAGGGTGGTGGATGGATCGCGATAGTACACAATTCCACAAATCGTTGGCAGGGCAAGCACTGCGGAGATACCGAGCTGGGGTACCGCGTCTCGCGGCCCGGCTTGCATCAATGGCCAACCGACTCCGAAGCGTGCGGCGACTCCGCGGGCAACCATTCGTGATGTGATCAGGACTACCCATGCGGTAAGAAACGCGAGCATGCTGATGAGAAAGATTCCTCCACTTCTGGTCACGAACAGGTTGCCCAGCAATGCATTCGCGTTTGACGATAGACATACGAACGGAAGACTTGCTAGCAAGAAGCCAATTGAGAGCGGGAAGCGGCAAAAGTAGAGATATTGGAGGATTGGCTGTTTCCTCTGAAAAAAAGCAATGGCTGTCAGGATCGTGATGATGAGGAAGACGAAGATTCGGTCAGGCCACCAGTCCATATCCGAGAGAAGACTGGCGCCGATAAGTGCGCCGGCAAAGGCCAGGATAGTAAACCTGGCGGTGCTCAAGTACTGACGGCACTTCCAAAGGCCGACGCCAAGGAGAAGGAGGAACGCTGTGCCTCCCAGGACGTGCGGTTCCAAGGCCAGAGCACCTGCAGACATTATAGTCACCCCCTAACAGCGATTGATTGCTCCTGTATAGACGGACATGACCTATAGATTCCGCTCAGGCCGGGGAGAGGCTACCCTTAACCACCGACGTGATTGTCTCTACAGGTACGCGACACCGCGCGTAAAAAAAGACCAGGAGCTTGCTTTCGACCTAGATAGCGAGCGCGAGCGCGAGCCGCTGTCAGGGGCGGTCAACCGCGCCGGCCTGCGCCTTCCATCGTTGAACGTTCACGCCCCTCACGAGGAGCCACAGGGACAACGAAAGCTCGCCGAGGATGCCGGGCGCCATGATGTAAGGAGAGAGCGCCCTGGACAGCGGCGGTGACAGGAAGGTCAACCAACCCAGTCCGGCGAGCACCATCAGCACGCCCACGATGCGCGGCAGGAAGGTCGACCGGCAAATGAGGCAACCGATCAGCAGGCATTGGAATCCGAAGAACACCAAGCCGACGTTGTTGGTCTGATTGCGCAGTTTGAGGAACAGGAACGCCAGCGCCTGCAGCTGCTCCAGCGAAAAGACGGTCAAGTACCGCGCGCCTCCCAGGACGGACATAGGAGCGAGTTGCAGCGCGCCGCCGAAGCCCCCGATGGCGCACCCCACGAGGCTGAAGAACGCCGCCAGCAAGGAGAGGCTCCGGTTGACCGGTTTGAGCAGCTCATACACGAACAGGGTCGCGACGACATAGCAGAAGACTCCGACGAGATCGGCGGTGAAACCGAGCCAATAGAGCGGTACGTTCGCCAGGAAGTTCGCCGCCGTGGCCGCGGCGTCGCCGGAGACCACGAGCCGGCCCCAAGCGAACATGGAGAATACGCCTGCCAGAATGGTCATCAGCCAAAAGAAACCGGCCGCTCTGGCCTTCCCCTGAAGCGAGACGTCTGCGATCGATTCCGTGACGACGGTCGTGCTCATAGTGTTCTCCTTACCTGCTTTCGACTAGACCGTCCCCGGGATTCCGGCGGCCCTTGTGACGACCGCGTCTTTCTGACCGGCGACGATCACACTGCCTTGCGGCACCCGCTTGCGAACCGACACGCGGTACAGCCAGAAAAACATCGCTCCGGCGACCAGAACATGCGGCACATAGGGAAAGTTCGTTGCGCGCAACCACGCGGGCAGCAGTTTCGCCTGGCCGGGGTAGAAGGACATCAGGGCGAACAACAGCGCCATGCACATTCGCAGCAGATGCCGCGCGATTCGTTTGGGACCGAAAACTCCGCCGCGCAGGATCATGCGAACGTCAGAGGAGGCGAACAGCAGGGCGATCGTGCCAAAGACAAAATAGAAGCCCGCGGGATAGCCGTCTTTCGAACCCGTCGGACCGCTCGCCGCCATGGAGCCCCAGGTCGCGCCGGCCGCCGCGATCGCCAAGCCAAACAGAAGCGCGATCCGATCGAAGAGGCCCGGTTTGCCTTCTCGGCGCTTGGCGGCTACCCATGCCGTTGCGACCAGATAGAAGGTCAGCCCACTGCCCATGACGTTGGCGTGGTTGACGTGGATGAATCCCGCGAGGATTCCACCCGCTCCGGAAGCGCAGAGCATGGACACGAAGAATACGGTTCCCGCCGCGCCATGCAGGCCCGAGCCTTTACGGAGCACCATGGCCATGAAACCGGACAGCAAGCCCACGGTGGCGGCGCAGATATGTAGGAGCAACAGACCTTCGGTCAGCATGGTTCAGTTCTCCGAGTCGTGCATGCGAATCAGATCGGTTCGCGGTTCCGGCGCAAGCGCACCGCTGCGGCAAGGCATGCCGCGGCGAAGATCAGTCCGGCCCACAGGCCGGGGGCGCTCAAAAATCTCGCCGGAGTGAGTTGCGACAGCCGATCGAGGGTCCCGGCACCGACGGAGAAAGCCTCCGTCATGGCACCGGTTACGCGGTACTTCAGCAGGGAGCCGAAATACGAGGTGCGGAACGCGAGCCTCTCGACGAGCGCGATCGCGAACAGAGGAAACGCCGCCCAGAGCACCGGCGTGCGGCGCGCCCAGGCCGAGACCAGCAGCAGCCAGGCGTAGAGAGGCGCAAACCAGAGGGCATGAACGGTCAGGCCGTAGAGCATGATCAGCGGCTCCTGGACGAACCGCACCTCGGCCCACAACCGCGCGGGGCTCATCCCGGCTGCCAGCAAGACCGCGGTGCCCAGGAACAGCAGGACGACGACCGTGGCCACGCTGAGCGCGAAGGCGATCAGCGGCAGCACCAGGAGCGGAATGCTCGCCTTGGACAGCACGGTCGTGCGATCCGAAACCGGCAGCGACTTCCAGAACAGAATGCTTCGATCGCGGCGTTCGCCGTAGAGCGCGTCGAGCGAGTAGAACAGCCCGACCAGGAAAGTGGCGAGCATGATCGGAGCCGGCGCCATGTTGTAAACCTTGACCACCAGAGAGTGCTGCGCCGCCGGATTCAGCGTTGGAAGGGACCGCATCTTCGCCGGCAGGCGGAACATGCCGATCAACGAGGCGAACAGAACGAGCGCGGTGACCGCCAGGGGCGCGAGATAGATCGAACGGTTCTCCCACAATTCACGCCGCACCGACCAGTACAGAGGGCGCGTCGCCGCTAGGCTCGCGGGCGCTTGGGGCTGCTCGTCGAGGAGGGAGTCGGGAGGAACGGTCGTCGGAGGATTCATGCGGGCGCTCCTTGGGTTCCGGCCTCTTGGCCCATCACGGCAACGAACAGATCGGCGATGCTTGGGCTTCGCACGTCGCCCAGTGCGGCAAGCTGCCCGCGGTCGGCGCCGTCGAACAGCAGGATGCTGCGGCCGAAGACCTGGCGCTCGCGGATCGGCCGGAGCTCCCGGGCCGCGGCGACATTCTCGGGATTCACCATCGCTTCCAGATAGCGCGACTCGAACGCCTCCATGCTGCTGGTAAGGACGATGCGACCGCGGTTGATGAATACGAAATCGGTGAGGACGTCCTGGATCTCGTCGATCTGATGGGTTGCGACGATGATCGTGCGGCCCTGATCGAAATAATCGTTCAGCAACGAGTCGTAGAATTGCTTGCGCACGAGGATGTCGAGGCCGAGCGTCGGCTCGTCCAGCACCATCAATTTCGCGTCGATCGCCATGACCAGCGCGAGGTGCAGCTGGGTCATCATCCCCTTCGACAATTCCCTGACCTTGCTGGTGCGCTTGATGTCGGTCTTCGCCAGAAACCCCTCCGCCTTGGCGCGATCGAATCTGGGATGGACGCCCGCGACGTAGTCGAGCACCTGGGACACCCGGATCCAACGCGGCAGCACGGCGACGTCGGCGATCCAAGAGACCTCGGAGACGAGGCTGTCGCGCTCGGTCCAGGGGTCGCGGCCGAGCACCTTCAGCTCTCCCTGATAAGGGGTGAGGCCAAGAATCGCGTTGAGCGCGGTGCTTTTCCCCGCGCCATTGGGACCGACGATCCCGAGGATGCGTCCCTCTTCCACGGTCAGGTCCACGCCATCCAGGGCGACGGTCGTGCCATAGGCCCTGCGGAGGCCGCGTGCTTCGATGCATGCCATGGCTTCAGCCCTCCTCAACTTCCGCCGGGGGCCCGTCGACCGCGGCCGCCTTCAGAAGCTCTTCCGGCGTCAGGCCAAGCCGCTGGATGGTCGCCGAGATCCGGGGCCACTCTTCGACGAGAAACTTCTGGCGTTCCCCCTTGAGCAGCCGCTTGCGCGCCCCGGTATTGATGAACATGCCCCGACCTCGTTTGCTCTCGATCAGTTCTTCGTCGACCAGCTGCTGATAGCTCTTCAAAACCGTGAGCGGATTGACCCGATACTCGGCGGCCACATTGCGCACCGAAGGCAGCGGATCCCCCTCTTTGAGCACGCCGTCGAGGATCATCGCGACGACCCGATCGCGAATCTGGCGGTAAATCGGCTGGCTGTCATTCCACTCTCGATCCATTGTGTGTTCGACTCGGGTTTACCCTCAGCTTCGAGGCCTGAAAGGACGACTCAGGCCGATGTGGTGTTATAGTTAACCACAACACCTCGGCGAACGCAAGGTGTCTCATGAATGCACCCACTCGGTACACTCAGCGCCCCCCGAACTTGAGATAGGAGATGTCCTATGAAGGCCTACATAGCAACCAGCGGCGCCATCTTCGGGCTACTCGTCGTCGCCCACATCTTGCGGGTCATCCAAGAACCCGCCCTGGCCAGGGATCCCTGGTTCATCCTGGTCACGGCGGCGGCGGCCGCTCTTGGTGTTTGGGCTTGGCGGACGTTTCGGCGTGTCCCTACCCAGGCCGGTGGTCTGGCCTAAGAAGGCGCGCCCTTCAGGCCGTAAAAAAGGCGGCTTGAACAACCTCCTTCCCCCAAGATGTCCTCGCGTATACTCAGCGGCTCTTCAAAGCCAGGAGGAAAGATTTGGAGGAAGGTTTAGAAAGTTTGCGCAGGCGGATGCGCGGGCCGTCCTCCTGGCGTCCACTTCTCGCCGGGCAGGATCTCCGGCAGGCCGCCCTGACGGCGGTCGACGCCATCGCTGCCGATCTGCGAACGCTCCTCCGGCCGCCGCAGCCCTCCGAGTCGGTCTGGGACCTGGCGTCCGCAGCTCTGTGCCTGACCTACCTGGCGCGAGCGACGGGCGAGACCGACGATGCCCTGGCGGCGCAGACCCTGCTCGAAACCGCCATCGACCTCGTCGACGGCGCCGAGCGGCTGAAGATGTGCCTCCATGGCGGCGTCGCTGGGCTCGCTTGGGTCCTCCATCACACAACAAAGATGCTCGGGATCGAGGGCGCCGAGGACGCCACGCAGTCCCTCGACGAAGAGCTGCTTGGATACCTGCAGGGCCCCGGGGCCATCGACGAGCCCTACGATCTGCTCGACGGGCTCCTCGGGCTGGGGGTCTACGGCTTCGAATCCGGTAACCGGCTTCTGGTGGAGAGGGTCATCCATCGGCTGGCGGCACGCAATCCGGTCGCCGCCGAGGGTCTTGCTCGGCAGACCTCTCCGGAGAACGGCGGGCGGAGCTGGTTCACCCAGGGCCATTCCAACCTTGGGCTCGCGCACGGCATTGCGGGCGTGATCGCCTTTCTGGCCGGAGCCCTGGAGATGGGGATCGAACCCGATACGGCTCGCCCGCTGCTGCTCGACGCGGTCCACTGGCTGCGTCGGCAGCGCCTGCCGGACGGCGGGTCGCGCGCTTTTCCGTGGGCGGTCAGGCCCGGGCAGCCGCCTGTGGCTCAGGGCTTCGACCCGGGATGGGCCTACGCGGACTCGGGAATTGCCGCGGCGCTTGCCCACGCCGCCCGCGCGCTCCGCGACGCGGACCTTCTCCAGGAAGCCCTTTCCGTGGCCGCACGGGAGGCCGCGCACATAGCCGAGCTGCCGGCGCGCCATCCCGGCATAGGCTTCGGACCGGCGGGCTACGCGCAGATCTTCGCGCGCCTCTACCAGCAGACGGGTCGGCCGGTATTCCGGCGCGCCGCCAACCACGAGATCCTTCGCCTCCTGGAAATGCGCATGCCCGGGATGGGAGCCGGCGGCTTTTTCTCCGTGGATCTCGCCGGCCGACCGCGCGGTCAGGATCTCGGCCTCCTTGGAGGCGCCAGCGGCATCGGTCTCGTCCTGCTGGGCGCCGCCACCGAAGTCGATCCCCTGTGGGACCGGTTTTTCTTGCTCTCTCCTCTTCGCCTGGCCCCCCTCTCCTGATCGAATCCCACTCGGGATCGGTCTATTTCCTCTTGTTCGCGCATCCTTACCCGTGCTAAGCTATACTAGCTAACTAACGCAATAGGCTTGGAAAGGAGACCCGCGATGAAGAAACAGACGGTGAAGAAGCTGCGAATCGGCAAAGAGACCCTGCTCCCCCTGGAGTCACCTCAGCTGAGGGAAGTTGCGGGAGGTGTCCCACCAGATCCCGCAACAGAGACCTTTGTTCACGTTGATACGCCAGGGTACGTTACCTTCTACTTACCGAAGCCTACTACCCCGTAGCGAAAAGCTCGCGAGCCGCGGCTCTAGCTAGAGCTGCGGCTCGAAGTGCGGACCCCTACCCTGTCGCTACTCATACCGCAAAGCCACCACCGGCTCCACCCGAGTCGCCCGCCGCGCGGGCACCCAGGTCGCGAACAACGCCACGGCGAGCAGTACAAGCGGTACGCCCACGAAGGTGAGGGGGTCGCGGACCTCCACTCCGAACATCAGGCTTTGGAGCAGGCGGACGACGAAGTAGGAGCCGACCAGGCCCGCGGCGATTCCGGCGAGGACGGTGAGGAGCCCTTCGCGGAGGATTTGGCGGAGCACGGTGCCGCCGCCCGCTCCGAGGGCCATGCGCAGGCCGATCTCTCGGGTCCGTTGCGCGACCGAATAGGAGAGGACGCCGTAGACCCCGACCGCGGCGAGCACCAGGGCGAGGGCGGCGAGCAGGGTGAGCAGAATCGCGTTGGCGCGCGGAGCGGCCACCGAGTCGTAGACCATGCGGTCGAGGGTCTGGATCGACGAGATCGGCAGGCCGGGATCGATCGAGCGCACGGCCTGGGTGAGCGCGGAGGAGAGCGCGGCGGGGTCTCCCGCCGTACGGAGGATCAGGCCCGCCGACTGCGGCGGCACCTGGTTGAGCGGTTGGTACGACTGCATTCCCGGATCCTCGCTCGGCTCGCCGGTATGCACGTTGCCCACGACCCCAATCACCGTCTGCCAGACCGGATTCGGAACGTTTGGCACGTCGAACGTCAGCCGCTTGCCCACCGGGTTTTCGCCCGGCCACATCTTCTCGGCAAGCGCCTGGTTGATCACGATCACCGGATCGCCGCCAAACCGATCGCGGTCGTCGAAGGTTCTCCCCTTGAACACCGAGATCGAAAGCGCCGAGAAATAGCCGTTCGAGACGAACGCCGCGTTCGACGCCGGCGCGTTCGACAGGTCGGAGATCGGCTTCCCTTCGATCTCAAAGGCGAACAGCTGCCGCGAGCCGGAAAGCGGCAACGGCGAAACGATCGCCGCCTGGCTCACGCCAGGCACCGCCGCCAGCTTGGGGAGCAGAGCGCGGTACAACGCGGCCACGCTTTCGGGCTTGTCGTACGGCGAGTTGGGCAGCTGAATCTGCGCCGTCAGTACACCCGCGGAGCGGAAGCCGGGCTTCACCCGTTGCAGCTCGCGCAAGGAGCGCACGAGCAGGCCGGCCCCCACCAGCAGGATGATCGCGAGCGCCACTTCGCTGAACACCAGCAAGCGTCGCGTGAGCCGCCCGCGCCGGTCTCCCGACTGGCCCCGGCCCCCTTCGGAGAGCGAGGCCCGCAGATCGGTGCGCGAGGAATGGAGCGCGGGAAGCAAACCGAACAGCAGGCCGCACCCGAGCGAGAGGGCGAGGCTGAAGGCGAGCACCGTGCCGTCCACCCCGATCTCCTGGGCGCGCGGCACCCGGTCGCCGAACAACGCAATCAACCAGTGGGTACCCTGCCAAGCCAGCAGCGCGCCGAGAAGGCCGCCGAGCAGCGACAGGAGCGTGCTTTCGGTCAGGAACTGGCGAATCAACCGGCCGCGGCCGGCGCCCAGCGCCGAGCGGAGGGCCACTTCGCGTTCCCGGGCCGCCAGGCGCGAAAGCAACAGGTTGGCGACGTTCGCGCAGGCGATCAGCAGCACCAGACCGACCGCGCCGAGCAGAACCAGCAGGGCGGGACGGATGTCTTCGACCATCAGGTCGCGGAGCGGAAAGACCTGGACGCCCCAATCCTTGTTCGAGTCCGGATGCGCGAGCGCGATCCGGGCGGCGATGCCGCTCATCTCGGACTGCGCCCGATCGATCGAAACGCCATCCTTCAAGCGGCCCGCGACGCTTAAGAAATGCGCGCCGCGCAGGTCGTCGGTGATCTGCATCTGCAGAGGCAGCCAAAGCTCCGCCCGCTGCGGCATCACGAACGACCCGGGCATCACGCCGACCACGGTGGTCGGCTCGCCGTCGAGCAACAGACGCCGGCCGAGGATTTTGGCGTCGCCGCCGAACCGCCGCTGCCATAGACCATGGGAGAGCACCACCACCCTCGGACCGCCCACCTGGTCTTCCTCCGGCAGCAGGCCCCGGCCAAGCTCCGCAGGTATCCGAAACAGAGGGAAGAAATCCGCCGATACCCGGGCGCCGGTCAACCGCTCGGGATCGCCCTCGCCGGTCAAGTTGACGCTCGCCCGACGGATCGCCGCGAGCTGGGCGAACACCTTGTTCTGCGCCCGCCAATCGGCGAAATCGGGAGGGGCCGAGGGGAACCGCGGCAAGTTCGCCTGCGGGTTGGTGTCGATCAGCCGGACGATCCGCTCCGGTTCCGGATAGGGCAGCGGAGAGAGCAGAACGCCGTGGACCACGGAAAAGATCGCCGTATTCGCGCCGATCCCGAGGGCAAGCGCGGCGACCGCGATCGCGGTCAGGGCGGGGTTCTTCCACAGGCTCCGCCAGGCGAAGCGCAGATCGGTCGTGAAGTCTCTCATCGCAAAGCTCTCCTTCACCCTCCGGTGGTGACCACAAGCTTCCCCGCCGCGCGTCCGGCCTCCATATCCGCGTGGGCCTCGACGATCTCTTCGAACCGGTAGGTGCGGAAGATCGGCACGACCGCATCGCCTTTGGCTACGTCGTCGAGAAAGTCTTGGAGGACTTCGGCGGGAAGGTCGCTGGCCTCCCCTCCGTAGGCGGAAAGGCGAACACCTCGGGGTAGGTATGAGATCGGATAGAAATCTCGCACGGTCCATTGGTTGGACAGCATTCCGGTGAAGCACACGACGCCATGCACCTTGGTCGACCGCAAGGTGTCGGGCAGGGTCGGTGTGCCGACGAGCTCGAGCGCCGCATCGACGCCATCGCTCAACAGGGCCCGCACCTGTGCCGCGATCTTGCCGTCGTCGATCAGGACATGGTCCACGCCAAGGTCCAGAAGCGCCTTTGCCTTCTCCCGGTTGCGCGTGGTCGAGAACACCGTCAGGCCTCGCCGTTTCGCCAGGACGGCGGTCGCCATCCCGACCGATGAGGTGCCGCCGCGGATCAGGAGGGTCTGGCCGGGCTGGGCGTCAAGCCCGATCGTGAGTGAGCCGTAGGAGGTCTGTAGCATTTCGGGCACGGCCCCGAGCGTCGCCCAGTCGAGGTCGCTCGAAAACCGGATCACCTGTCCGACCGGGACGCAGGTGTAATCCGCGTAACCGCCGTCGAAGGTCCTTCCCATGCCACCCATCAGGGTCGCGACCTGTTCGCCCGGTTCGAGCTCTCCGCCCGGGCATTCCGCAACGACCCCGGTGGCTTCGATACCGAGCACCCGCGGGAACGTGACACCCTCCGCCAGACCCAACCGCGTGTGCAACTCGGACCGATTGATCCCGAACGCTTTTACCCGAATCAGCACTTGGCCCGTCTGCGGGATCGGGATCGGGAGCTCACGTATCTGAAGCGCCTCAGCCGGCCCAGGTGCCTCCAGGACCACCGCCCGCATCGTGGACATTCTTATTGAACCGTCCTTCCTTTCAGATTACGGCTTCGCTTTTGTACCCCTATTCGTAACGCAGTGCCACCACCGGCTCGACCCGGGTCGCCCGGCGCGCGGGGAGCCAGGTCGCAAGGGTCGCGACGGCCAAAAGCACGAGTGGTACGCCGACGAAAGTCAGGGGATCGCGGACCGTGACGCCGTAGAGCAGGCTCTCCAACGTGCGGGCGAGGAAGAACGCGCCGACCAGGCCGGTCACGATGCCCGCGAGGACGGTCGTGAGCCCTTCGCGGAAAAGCTGGCGGAGGACGTCGCTCGCGGCGGCGCCGAGCGCCATGCGCAGACCAATCTCGCGCGTCCTCTGGGCGACAGAGTACGAGAGCACGCCGTAGACCCCGACCGCGGCGAGCACCAGCGCGAGCCCGGCGAGCAGGGCGAGCAGAACGGCATTGGCGCGCGGCGCGGCGACCGAATCGGCGAGCAGTTGGTCGAGCGTCTTGGGGTTGGCGACCGGCAGCCCGGGATCCACCTCGCGCACGACGGCGGCGACCGCCGAGGTCATCGCGCCCGGCGAGCCCGCCGTGCGGACCACCAGCGCCGCCTCCGTGTTGGGCGACTGGAGAAGCGGCAGGTAGGCCTGCAAGCCGGGCTCGTCGTTGAGCTCGGCGTGCCGCACGTCGGCGACCACCCCCACCACGCGCAGCCACTCGGAGTCGGCGTTGACCGGCACCCCGAAGGTGATCCGTTTGCCGACCGGGCTCTGCCCCGGCCAGATCTTTTCGGCGAGCGAGCGGTTGACCACGATCACCTTCTCGCTCTCCATCCCGTCGCGTTCTTCGAACACCCGTCCTTCGCGAATCGGGATGGCGAGCGTCGTGAAGTAGTCGGGCGAAACGAACCCCATGTTCGCGGTGGGCATGTCGGCGAGGGTCTTCGGCGGCGCCTGGCCCTCAGCTCCGAAGGCGAGCATGTAGCGGCTGCCGGAAAAAGGCAGCGGATAGCCCGCCGCGGCGCTTTGGACGCCCGGAAGCGCCGCGAGGCGGGGCAGGAGGTCGCGGTAAAAGGCGACCTGCTTCGGTTCCTCTTTGTAGGTCGACTCGGGGAGCTGGATCTGGACCGACAGCGCGTGATCGGCGCGAAAGCCCGGCTGGACGTTCTGGAGCTCGCGCAGGCTGCGCACCAGGAGACCCGCGCCGACCAGGAGGACGATCGCGATCGCGACCTCGGCGAACACCAGAACCGAGCGCGTCCGCCGGCCGCGGCGGTCGCCCGAACCCTTCGCGCCGTCGCGCAGGGAGGACTGAAGATCGGATTTCGAGGCGTGGAGCGCGGGGAGGAGCCCGAACAGCAGGCCTGTCGCGAGCGACAGGCCGAGCGTGAACGCGAGCACCGTTGCGTTGACTCCGATCTCCTGGGCACGCGGGATGCGGTTGTTGAACAGCGCGAGCAGAAGCGGCGTGCCGCGCCACGCGAGCAGCGCGCCGAGCAGGCCGCCGACCACGGAGAGAAGCGTGCTCTCGGTCAGGAACTGGCGGATCAGCCGGCCGCGCCCGGCGCCCAATGCCGTGCGCACGGCGACCTCGCGTTCGCGCGCGGCGAGCCGCGACAGCAGCAGGTTCGCGACGTTCGCGCAGGCGATCAGCAGAACCAGGCCGACCGCGCCGAGCAGCACGAACAGCGCGGGCCGGATGTCCTCGACCATCAGGTCGCGCAGGAGGATCAGGTTCACTCCCCAACCTTCGTTGGTGTCGGGATGGGCCTTGGCGAGCCGCCCGGCGATGCCGGTCATTTCCACCTGTGCCCGCTCGACCGAGACGCCCGGCTTCAATCGGCCGGTCACCTGGAGGAAGTGGCCGCCGCGCTGGTCCTCGGTGATCGCAAGCTGCATCGGCACCCACAATTCGGTCCGCTGCGGTATCTCAAAGCTCGCCTGCATGACGCCCGCCACCAAAGTCGATTCGCCGTTCAGAAGCAGGCGCTTGCCGACGATTCCCGGATCGCCCCCAAAGCGGCGCTGCCAGAGCTTGTAGGAGAGCACCGTCACCTTCGGGCCGCCGGGCGTATCCTCGGCGGGCAACAGAGGCCGGCCCAACAGCGGCTTCGCCCCGAAGACGTTGAAGAAATCGCCGCTCACCCGGGCCGCCAGCAGCCGCTCGGGCTCGCCGTCGCCGGTCAGGTTCAAATTGTCACGGTTGCTCGCGGCGAGGTGCGAGAAGACCTTGTTCTGAGCCCGCCAATCCGCGAAATCCGGCGGAGCGGTCGAGAACCGCGGCAAGCTCGCGCTCGGGTTCGCATCCACCAACCGGATCACCCGCTCGGGCTCCGGAAACGGCAGCGTCTTGAGCAGCACGCCGTAGACGACGCTGAAAATCGCCGTATTCGCCCCGATTCCGAGGGCCAGCGCGGCCACCGCGATCGCGGTCAAAGCAGGGTTCTTCCAAAGGCTCCGCCAAGCGAAGCGCAGATCGGTCGTGAAGTCTCTCATCGGCGTAGCTCTCCCGGGGGCCTCAAGCGGGCCTAACCGAGAGTAACGCAGGAGACGGCTGAGAGTTTCGTCACCGGGCGGGCGCCGAGGGCTCGCACAGGGCGTAGACTCGCCTCCAACCGGCCGCTTCCAGGGAGCGTCGAGACTCGATTTCGATCGACCCGCATGCCGAGAAGGAAGACTGCGTTACCGAAGGCTCCTCCCCGGCCGGTTTCCAAAAAACCCGCCGAACGGTCTCCCGCGCTGCCCGTAGCGCCACCCAAAGCCGCCGGCGCGGGACCGACGCTCGCCGCCGCCAAGCGCCTCGGACACCGATTGGCGGACCTTCCGCCTCCTCCCGATCCGGGCGATCGCGAAGCGCTTGCCCTTGGACGGCTCCGGCGGGCCGCGGAACGCAGCAAGAAACGATCGGAGGCGGCCGACGTCCCGGCCGCGGGACGAAAGCGCGCCGAGATTTATGCCCGAAAAAGCTTTGCGGAAGTCACCAAGAGCCGGGGCAACCGCGAGGTCGTCAGGACTCCGTTCGGCGAGGTGCGTTTCGGCCGCGGCCCGCATAACATCCAGCCCTACGGCACTCTCGACCGAGAGGATTGGGGCAAGGGCAACCTTCCCCGACTCAACTACGACACCATCGTCGGGAACCTGCCAAAAGAGGGAGCCAAGGTGCAAGGGGTCGCCGACGAAATCGGTGGGTTCCTGGCCAACGACGCACCGCCAAAGCCCACGCGCTACGCGGAGACCCGGAGCGAAAAGGCGAGCGCCACCCTGCTTTCGGGCCTCCTGGCCGTGGCCGAACCCCACGAGGAACGCAACCCCGTCGGCGGCAAGCCGGAGCGGGCGGCCATCCGCCGGGCCGGGAAAGTGGGTTTCAAACGGGTCTTCAATCGAAAGAAAGGCGAATACGTGCCGGCGTGGGCGGATAGCGTCAGCAGAGAAAAAGTGGGGGGCACAAGTGCCTGGCGCGAAATCCGGGGAGGCTCCCGCCCGATACCACCCAGAACCCTCGATCTGCTCGACGAACTGTCCGCCTCCTCGGACGACGCGGCGGAAAAAACGCCGGTCCGACGGAGGGCCGTCCGAAGACGGTCAAGAAAGAGGAAAGCGGCTGCCGAGACCACGCCGAGCCCGAAAGCGGCTCCCAAGGAAAAGCGCGCGCGAAGCAAGCCCTCGAAAGAAGTACCCGAAAAGAAGCCGGCCCGGAAGGCGCCGAGAAAACGGAAGCGAAAAGAGGCGATTGAAGACGAGACCAAGCCGCCCAAGAAGTCGGCTGGAGCGCCGCCGAGAAAGAGGAAGAGGGTCTAGGTCGGCCGTGGAGGTGGTGAGGGAATAGTAGAACCGCGGTCCCTGGCAACGGCCTCTGCAAGAGGGTCTATACTCATCCCATGGCGACCGTTACCGTCGAGCTACCCGAAAACATTTTTTCGGCCCTGGGGCGATCGCCGCACGAGCTAGAGCAGGAAGTCCGGCTCGCCGCGGCGATCGATTGGTATTCCCGGGGGCTGGTCTCCCAAGGCCGCGGTGCCGAAATCGCCGGAGTCCCAAGGGCGGATTTCATCGATGCCCTTGCCGATCGGAAGATCGAGGTCGCCCAGATCGATTTCGATTCCCTGGACCGCGACCTCGGGCGTATGAGGCGGCCGTTGTCGACGCTTGTCCTCTGATCATTCTTTCCCGCGCAGGTCTCATGAATCTGCTCGAAAGTTGGATGTCAGCATTTCGTCCCCTCGAGAAGTCACTACTTAAGTGGAGGAAAAGGGAGCGCGAGACGTCACGTCATGGCGATCCGGCAGATCTCCTATCGTCAGCTCGCTTTGGTCGGTTCAACGCGGCGCTCGGCGCGCCCGCGGGCGAGTAGGGATGGCCTGCGAGCAGGAGCAGGATGGCCTTGACTAGAATCTGCGCCAGAGTTACAATAAGGGACGCTTCGCCTGCTGCGCGAGCACAATCAAGAGAGGTGGATATGAGAAAGCGTCGGATACGTTTCGGACTGAGTGGTGACCTCCGCCCCTGCCTGGATCTCGTTCCGAACGAATTGCGGGAAGCGGCAGGAGTAGCGGGCAGTAGCCTCGATCCCGTCGGGCTGCGAATCGTCCTGCCCGGCGAAGGCTCGAACAAATCAACCCTTTAGGTGAGTTTCGCAGTTCCTGGTTGACTAAGCCTGCGGGCTGTGGGGGCGGGCGTCCTGCCGAATTCAGAGTTCACTCTAGCCAGTCCCGAGGTAGCCCGAACTCTCCTGCAGGCAGGTCTTTGGGCGGTCACGGGCCGGCAGTTTCCCGTCGAGCAGGCGGGGTTACCTTCAACGGGCTCCAGCTCATTCCAAGAGGCGCTCTTGCGAAGGGCGGTACGCGAGAAGATGATGCCGATGTTGCATGTCTTCTCGCAGGCCCATGATCTTGGGCTCGGGGATGTTCCAGGACGCCTCTCGCGTGTATACGGCTCGATCTCGCAGCAACAGTACCTCCATCTTCGGCCTGTTCTAGATTCCCTTCGTCTGCATGGGATTGCGGTTGCGCTGATCAAAGGCGCTCACCTCGACTTGAGCATTTATGAAAAACGATTTCCCCGCGTCATGGGTGACATTGACCTCCTGATTCATCCCAGAGATGTGCCCGAAGCGGTTCAGGTGTTCAAGAATCTCGGGTTTCTTCAGGGCAAGCTTGACAGGCAGCGAATGGAAATCATTCCGCTGACCGAATTGGAGCGGGCCGATATCGAAGAGGATTCGATCGAGCTCGCAGAGTTCTCTCGCTGGGTCGATGTGCCTGAGATGGTAGAATATCAGGATGTCATCAATCAGTACCTCGGGTACTGGCGAATGGGACCGGTCAACGAAACTTTTCAGCTCGTCATCGGATACGACGTGCATTTTCACTTGAGCTTCGACTTCGACCTAGAAGACATTTGGCCGGCGCTCTGTTCGATCGATTGGCCCGAGACCGGCCCCTGTCTCGCGCAGAGTCTGACGGACATGGCCTGGTACCTAGCGGCACGCTTCTACCATGAGCTCCAGTTGAACAATGCGTTCGCGATGAGGTCTTTTCTCGATGTCCTTTCAATCATCTTCCGCCATCATGAAGAGCTCGATTGGGGACGGATCCAGGCTCTTGCCGCCAAATACAAACTCCAGCCCTCGCTTTACTATACGTTTTGGCACATCAACGAGCTTCTTGGCGATCTTGTCCCCTCCTCCCTGTTAGACTTCCTGTACCCGCTGAATAAAGACAACGTGCGGGGGCACGACTGGGGCGACTTCGTACCCAAGATGCTCGGAGGCGTGCAGCTGGCGCCCATTCTCTCGCAGCGCTTCGGATAGCAGAACATGCGTGCGCTCTATGGAGTGCAATGCTCCGAGGGAAGTAGGTGGCAGGCGCAGGTGATTTTCGAGCGGGTCCTCTCCTTCTTCGGGCGGCCGTTCGAGCCCGAACTTCCTGCGCGGCTCACCGCGCGGTTGCTAAAACCCCTCGCAATCGAGGAGCATCTTCAGAGCGCGCTTGGCCCGTCCTTGGCGCAGGTGGTTGTGGCGGGGACCTTGGATGATCGTGTGGTCTTCCTCGAAAGGGCTGACTCACATTGGGTCGCCGCCCACCTGGGAGGCCGGCCCATTGGCTTGACGCGTTGGCCGCAGGTGATCGCCAAGGGGATCGAATTCACCCATCCGGAGCGGTCGATTTCTGAAGCGAAAGTATCGCCCGAAACGATCTTTCGATTAACCAGGCCGCGGGTGAGCTTGGTCGGGCTTTGCCATCCGGAGGTTTTTCCCTTTCCACGTTTTCCGCTGGCCATTTCGGATCTCGCACGGGCACTTCGCTTATGCTTTCACGGCCGCGTAGTGCTGTACGACATGCAACTCGGCCAAAGTCTGCCCGAGATCCTGGCGCGAATCGGTGCGGACCAGCCCGACATCGTGGGCATTTCGGCTACCTTCGGCCAGTACGACCTTCTCGAAAGTCTTGCCAAGTCCCTTCAGGAGATAGTGGGAGGAACTCTCATCGTATTTGGGGGCAGCCTCTGCGCCCTCAATTCGTCTCGACTCCTCGAATGCTTCCCCTCTGCCCTGGTCGCGAACGGCCCCGGCGAGGCGACAATGCAGGATTTGGTCGAGGCCTGGCATGGTGAAAGGGCGATCGCCGACGTTCGTGGGTTGCAGTGGAGAGCTGATGGTTCGTTGATGACCTCGAAAAGCATTGCCAATCGAGAGGCGCCGAGCTTTCTTCCTGATCTCGACCTCCTTGAAGAGACGCTCGATCGGCGTGGCGTCATGCAGCTCGAATCGAGCCGGGGCTGTACGCACGCCTGTTCGTTTTGCCCCCGCGAGCACAAAGGAACTTGGGCGGGCCAAGAGGCCGAGAGTTTAGCCGGAGTCTTGGGCGCGGTGGGCCAAGTCTTTGATAGCAGGCCCGAGATCGCGCGGAAGGTCTTTCTAGTCGACGAAGAATTCATCGGTCATGATTTGGATGGAGAAGGCCTCAATCGGGCACTTCGGGTTTCCTCGAGTCTGAAACAATTCGGTTTCCGATGGGAGACCAGTTCGCGCGTCGACCAGATCTATCGCCCTGAAAAAGGTCCCGAGTGGCACGCGGAAAGAATACGGGGGCTTCGCCTCTTTGTGTGGGTAGCTGGCTCGGCCTGGGGGGCGGAGCGATATCCTTGAGGCATGCACGACAAGGAGCTGTACTCCAAGATCCTCGGCATCGAAGCCCCTTGGAAGGTGACGGACATCGAGCTGGACCAGCGCGATCGGGAGGTGCGCGTCCACCTCGCCAATGAGGAGCCCCGGCCTTCTTGCCCGGAATGTGGCAAGTCGTGTCCGGGCTACGATAGCCGTCGGCGGCGTTGGCGGCATCTCGACACGTGCCAGTACCGTACGATTTTGGTCGCTGACGTTCCCCGCATCGAGTGCCCCGAGCATGGGGTGGTGCAGGTGAGGGTTCCATGGGGCGAGCCGGGATCACGGTTCACAGCGCTCATGGAGGCGCTGGCGATCGACTGGTTGAAGGAAGCAAGCCTCTCGGCGGTGTCCAGGATGCTCGGCCTCTCGTGGAAAGAAGTCGCCACGATTCAAGACCGAGCGGTGCAGCGTGGCTTGTCTCGCCGAGCCCTGGAGCTACCCACCCAGCTCGGGGTGGACGAGACCTCTTTCCAGAAGCGGCACGAGTACGTCACGGTGGTCTGTGATCGCTCTCGCCACGTTGTCGTTCATGTCGCCGATGGCCGAGGTCGGGAGACGCTGGAGGACTTCTTGAAGGCCTTCCCCGAGGAGTCGAGAGCGCAGGTGGAATCGGTAACGATGGACATGTGGGCGGGCTATATTGCGGCAGCCGAGGCACAGATTCCCGGAGCCGAAAGCAAGATCGCCTACGACAAGTTCCATGTGGCCCAGCACCTCGGCAAGGCGGTGGACAAAGTCCGGCGGGAAGAGCATCGGTCGCTGCTCGCGGTCGGCAGCGAGGCGCTCAAGAAAACCAAGTACCTGTGGCTCCAGAACCCCGAAAGCATGAGCCCGGAGCGCAGGGAGACCCTCGACGACCTTCGCTCTTGCGCCCTCAAGACGGCTCGGGC
>DASYKS010000039.1:0-6852 GCA_035995205.1 Thermoanaerobaculia bacterium | reverse complement strand
AAACAGTTTCGCCTCGTCCTCACGCAACCTCGCGGCCGTTCGCCGACCGCTTCTCGGCTCAGCCGCCGATCGTCGTCGTCCGTCCGAGCGGCAGGAAGCGCGGGGATTCCCCTTCGGCCGTGAGCACGAGCCCTAGGGCGTAGCTCCCCGGCGGCAGGTCTTCCTTGTCGAGGCCGGCGCGGAAACCGGAATGCTCGTGCTCGGGGCCGAACGCGGCGGCGACATCCGGGCGCGCCATACGCTCCGTGGGCAGCAGGTAGACCTTGCCCGCGGAAACCAGGGAGATCCGCACCGTGTCGTCGATCCGGGTCGGCCGTTCGCCATGGGTCGACCAACCGGCGACCAGCAGGCCGTCTTCGTGGTCGCGCCAATCGTCGAGGCTGAACTGGACGATGCCGCTCGGATTGCCCTCCCGAATCAGGAGGGCCATCGGGTCGGCCGGATCGAGAACCGCGGCCATGCCGGTGGAAACGAACGGCGTCGCCGCGGTCGGTGCATGCTCGAAGCGGAGCGTCGAGCGCCCGCCGCGCGCCGGGACGGCCTCGAACGGATGGCCGTTATAGGTCTGCCGGACCAGACCGCCGCCGCGAAAATCCTTCACGTCGCGCAGGAAGAACTCGCCGGCCACGGGCTCGGAATAGAGCGGCACGTAGCAGACGCAGTCGGCGAAGAAGTAGTGGGTGACTTGGGACCAGCGGGTGCGCTCCGGATCGAGCCGCGGCATGCCGCCGTGGACGACGTTAGAGGCCCAAATTACCGCGTCGCCCTTCTTGGCCAGAAAGACCTGTCGTTCGACGCCGCTTGCCGCCATCAGGGATTCGAGATAGCCCCAGTAGCGCCCGTTGATGAATTGGTCGGGCGTCTCGCGGCCGAGATCGAAATCCTCCGGATAAAGCTGCGGCAGCCGGTGCGAGCCGGGCAGGTAGAACAGCGGGCCGTTCTCCTCGGTCACGTCTTCGAGCGCCACCCAGACCCCGCACATGAACCGCGGCGGCAGGGTGTTGAACAGGATCGCGTCGGAGTGGTTGGCCTGCTGGGAGCCGTAGAGGAAATTGAGCGTCTGAAACGGCACCGGGCTGCGGCCGTAGAGCAGCTCCAGCGCGTCGAGCACCCGCGGCAGTAGGGCCAGCTCCTTGACCGCGGGAGATTCCTCCCAGGCGTCCTGGCGGCGGTAATAGCTCGCGGGACCCTCTTTCTCGTCCGGGTGAAACAGCCCCGCGACCTCGCCGCGAATGCGGTCGATCAGCTCGTCCGACGCCACGCCCCGCACATAGGCCAACCCGTCGCGGTGATAGTCGCGGAGCAGCCGGCGATCCTCGTCCGGCAGATCCGGCCGCTCGGCCAATTCCAGTTCGAGCCACGGGCTCTCGGCGAACGGAATCTGGACCGGAAACGCTCTCGTGCGGCGCCGCGGAGCCTCGTTGTCAGCATTGGCCATGAGCTTCTCTCTTGCCCCTCTCTGCGAAGTTTCCCGAATCAGATCATAGGACGCCGGGAGCGAGACTGTTTTTCCGCCATAATCCGCCGCCGTGCCCACCTATCGCCTGACCCTCGAATACGAAGGAACCCGCTACAGCGGCTGGCAGGAACAGAAAAACGCCCGCACCGTGATGGGCGAGCTGCGCCGCGCGATCGAAGAGACCGTGGGCGAGATCCGCGAGCTGGGCGGCGCGGGGCGGACCGACGCCGGAGTCCACGCGCTCGCCCAGGTCGCCCACCTGAAGCTTGCCCGGCCGGTCGAGATCGAGGAGTTTGCCTGGGCGGTGAACGATCGATTGCCGTCCGACATCCACCTGGTGGGCTGTACGCTCGCCGCCGACCGGTTCCACTCGCGCCATCACGCGGCGTCGCGGGTCTACCTGTACCAGATCTCCACCCGCCGCACCGCGCTGGTCAAGCGCTTCGTCTGGTGGGTTAAACATCCGCTCGACAAGAAGGCGATGGCCCGCGCGGCGGCGCTGCTCGCCGGCTCCCACGATTTTCGCCTGTTCTGCGAGAGACCCGACGACCAGGCCAGCACCCAAGTCGTGGTCCATCGGGCCGAAATCGTGGCGGCCGGGTCGCTGATCCTGTTCCGCATCGAGGCCTCGCATTTCGTCTGGAAGATGGTCCGCCGCGTGGTCGGCGCGTTGGTCAAGGTCGGCACCGGGGAGCTGTCCGAGCGCGACTTCAAAGCCCTGCTCGCCGCGCGGCCGATTCCCGGAGCCGCCAATACGGCGGCTTGGACCGCGCCCCCTTCGGGTCTGTTCCTCGAACGGGTCACCTACGAGGGAGAGCCGGATCTCGCGCCTTTCGCGCCCGCGATTCCAGTGCCGTAAGGGAAGACGGCGGCGACCGACGGGCCGGCGGCGACGATCGACTCGCACAAGGCGGCCGTCGAAATGTGCAGGGCGATGGCCAACGGAGCGTCGGCGACGACTCCCATGTGTAAGGGAGTCGCCGAAATGTATAAGGCGACAGGAGAAACCAACCCGGCGGCGGCAGAAACGCGACCGCCGACGGCGGAAATCCCCGCATCCACGACCGCCACCCCGGTTTTCGCCGTGAAAGATCGCGGGAGAATGCCTCCGTCGCACAAGGCGATCGTCGACTCGCACAAGAAACCGGTCCCGGGGACCGCCGTCGCCCCGATCTCTGCCTCGGCGCTCGCCCTTCGGGTGTGCTTGTCCTGGGACCGCCGGCGTCTCGCCGGCCCAGTGGTCGATCGGGCGAAAGCGCCGGCGAGACGCCGGCGTTCCCAGGACAAGCACACGAGGATCGGATCAGCCAGCCGTTCCCAACGCCGCCTCCGCATCCTGCTCTTCCAACGGTCGCCCCATCCCTGCGCTATCCTCCGCGCCCATGAAACTCCTCCACACTGCACACGTTCCCGCGGGCGACGGCCCGTTTCCTACCCTCGTTCTCTGCCACGGATGGGGGGCGAGCGCCCACGACCTGCTAGGTTTGGCGCCTCATCTGCACGACGGGGAGGCGCTGGTGCTCTGCCCGCAGGGCCAGGTGAAGATGCAGATCGGCCCGGGGGTTTCCGGCTACGGCTGGTTCCAACTGGTGCCCGGTCAACCGCCGAACATCGCGGAGTTCCGCGAGCGGTCGGGCGAGTTGCGCGAATGGCTCGACGAGGCGGTGGAGATGTACCCGGTCGATCCGACCCGGCTCGCGGTCGGCGGTTTCAGCCAGGGGGGAGTGATGGCGTTCGATCTGGCGTTGCGCCAGCCCGGGCGCTTCCGCGGGATCGCGGCGCTCTCGACCTGGCTGCCCGAACCGCTCGCCGACGATCTGCCGAAGCTGCCGGAGCACGAGAGCCTGCCGGTCCTGGTGCTCCATGGCACCGAGGATCGGATGATCGAGGTCGAACGCGCCCGCGAGAGCCGCGAGCGGCTGCGCGAATTCGGCGTCCGCCTGCTCTACCGCGAATTCCCGATGGCGCACGAGATCCGCCCCGAGGCGCTGCGCACGCTCACGCGCTGGCTGGACGAGAAGGTATTCGCCGAGTCCCCCTGATCGGGCTCGTCGGCACCCTCTCCCGGCCGCCCGTCTGGGCTAAGATCGGCGCCCGCCGACGGTCAAGCCGCACCGATCCGTACACGGCCTGGAATCCTCCGACATGACGCCTTTCCGTCCGCCCGTCCTCTCGCGCCGTGCCGCGCTCACGCTTGCCGTCAGCGGGCTCCTCGCGGGCCTCGCCGCCGGCTGCCGGCACGAGCCGCCGAAGATCGAGCCGCTGCCGGCCAAGAGCAACATCCTCCTGATCACGGTCGACACGCTGCGCGCCGATCACCTTTCGGCCTGGGGCTACGAGCGGCCGACCTCGCCCACGATCGACCGCCTCGCGGCCGAAGGGGTACGCTTCGATCAGGCGAGCGTCCAGTGGCCGAAGACGACGCCGTCGTTCGCCTCGATGTTCACTTCCACCTATGCCAAGGACAACGGCATGGTGCGCAAGGTAGGCGTGCCGCTCTCGTGCAAATTCACCACGCTCGCCGAAAACCTCCAGCGCCAGGGCTACGCGACCGCCGCGGTGGTGGCGAACGGCGCCTTGGGCAGCGAGTTTCATTTCGATCAGGGGTTCGACGTCTACATCGAGACCTGGAAGCTCGACCATGGCGGCGCGGCCGACCCGACCAAAGATCCGAACGGCGCCGAGGCGGTGACCAAACTGGCGGAAGGGCTGCTCGCGCAGCTCGACAAGGCATCGAAGGGGGGCAAACCCTGGTTTCTCTGGGTTCACTACCTCGATCCGCATGCTCCCTACACGCCTCCCGGCGAGTACGCCGGCAAGTTCCAAGGCGACGCGCATTTCGACCCTTCGTCCAAGATCGACGTGGTCGCCAAGCCGAACCAGCAGATGATGGGCATCGGCCAGAAGCAGGTGCTCGAAGGGCACACCGACCTCGCGTTCTACCGCGCCCGCTACGACGCCGAGATCTCCTACAACGACGCCCAGATCGGCCGCCTGCTCGGCGAGATGAAACGGCGCCAAATGTTGGGCAAGACCCTCACCGTCTTCACCGCCGACCACGGCGAGTCGCTCGGCGAGCACGCCTACTACTTCGACCACGGCCGGTTCAGCTTCCAGACCTGCCTGCGCGTGCCGCTGATCGTCCACTACCCCGGAGTGCTCGCGCCGCGCGTCGACCACAATCCGGTCGAGCTGATCGATCTCGCGCCCACCCTGCTCGAAGCGGCCGGCGGGAGCGTGCCGGCCACCGTGCCCCTCCAGGGCCATTCCCTCACGCCGCGCCTGCGCGGTATCGAGCTGCCGGTACCCGCGGCGTCTAAGGAGGGCGACCCGTGGCTCCGTCCGCCCGGCACGGCGTTTTCCGAATCCGGTTGGGAGACCGACAACAAGTGGCAGAAAGTGGTGCGCGACCGGCGCTTCAAACTGATCCTCGCCCAGACCCGACCCGAGCAACGCTGGATCGGCGGCGAAGGCATCCGCTTCACCCTCTACGACCTCCAAAACGACCCCGGTGAGACCCAAAACGTCGCCGACAAGTACCCCGACGACCTGGAGCGCCTCAAGAAAGAGCTCTGGGCCTGGGATCGCGCCCCCCATCTGAACGCCGAGACCGACACCCAGATCCCCGCCACCTGCGCCGAAACCGCCGGCCGCGAGATGGACGACGAAACGCGCAAGCTGCTCGAGTCGCTCGGGTACCTGTAGGCCGTCCGCGGCCCTGTGGTAAGATTCGCCTGCCGCTGGCGGCGTCGCTCCACCAGCCGGTATTTAAGTCCCCATCGTCTAGAGGTTAGGACATCGCCCTTTCAAGGCGGTAACACGGGTTCGAGTCCCGTTGGGGATACCAAGTCATCTACTTGCGCTGCCTCGATCTCCGGGACCGTCTTCTTGAGCGGCGGGACGCGACCCTGCGTCGTCCCGGTTCGCATCGATTTGTACCGCGGATTCCCCCGGGGAATCTCCGGCCCCCGGCGGAGGTTGAACCTGGGCCGGACTAAAAGCCAATCCAGGCCAACGCGGAGGTGATTTTGCATCGCGGAACCGAAACCATCGCGGTCTATGGCGCCACGGGACACACCGGGCGGTTCGTCGTCGAGGAGGCCGAGCGCCGCGGGCTACCGGTCGTTGCGGTCGGGCGGAGCGCGGAGCGGCTGGCGGTCGCGTTTCCTTCGGTTCCATGGCGCGTCGCCGCGCCCGAGGATCCGGCGGAGCTGGAGCGGGCGTTTTCCGGCTGCGCGCTGGTCGTCAACTGCGCGGGACCGTTCCTCGAAACCGCGGCTCTTTTGACCGAGGCCGCCCTCCGTGCAGGCTGCCATTACCTCGACGTGACCGCGGAGCAGGCCAGCGCGCAGGCGAGCTTCGCCGATTTCGACGCGCCGGCCCGCGCGGCCGGCCGGGTGGTGGTGCCGGGTGCCGGCTTCTATGGCGGTCTCGCGGATCTCCTCGCCTCGGCGGTCGCGTCTCCCGGCCCGATCGACGAGATCATCGTCGCCGTCGGGCTCGACCGGTGGTGGCCCACGCTCGGCACCCGCCGCACGGGCGAGCGCAACAAGGCGCCCCGGCTGGTGGTGGCGGAGGGCCGTCTCGCGCCGCTTCAACCGGCGGCCGAGGTGCGGGACTGGACATTCTCCCCGCCGATCGGCAGGCAGCCGATGCTCGAGCTCCCGTTCAGCGAAATCATCACCTTGCACCGACACCTGGAAGCTCGCGCGATCCGCTCGCTGTTCAGCCGCGCGGCGCTCGACGAACTCCGCGATGCCGCGACGCCGGCGCCCACCGCGGTTGACGACCGGGGGCGGTCGGCGCAGCGTTTCGAGATGGTGGTCGAGGTCACGCAAGGTGGCAAGGTGCGGACCGCCGGAGCGCGCGGGCAGGACATCTATGCCGTGACGGCGCCGATCGTGATCGAAGCCGCCGTCCGCGTGCTGGCGGCCGGCGACCGACGGGGCGGTGCCATGGCCCTCGCCGAGGCGGTGTCCCCGGGCGAGCTGCTACGGGCCCTGACCGGTTCCGCGCTGGAGGTGTTCGGCGAGGTTGGCCAGGGCTGACGCCCGGCGAGGGACGGGGTGCGCTCACGGGACAGCCTCGTGGCGGTGAGATGAGAGAGCGGACGGCGCGCCCTTCGGCGCGCCGTCTTGCTACGTGACCCTCGCTACCGTCTACCGCAACGATTTGAACGCCGCTCGCAGCTCCGACGCGAAGAGCTCCGGTTGTTCCCATGCCGCGAAGTGTCCGCCGCGGTCGACCTCGTTGAAGTAGGCGAGGCTCGAGTAGCCGCTCTCCGCCCAGCGCCGGGAGGGCTGGTAGATCTCGCCAGGGAAGACGGTGAACGCAGCCGGGATGGAGAAGTTCTTGGGGCCGAAGTACGGGGGCTTGTTGTCCCAGTAGCTGCG
>DASYKS010000038.1:0-9177 GCA_035995205.1 Thermoanaerobaculia bacterium | reverse complement strand
TCGGGGCTCACCCGGGCGACCGAAGCGGGCCACCGATTCGCCAAGGGGTCCGGGCTCACGACCATCGTGGCGCCGCTGTCCTCCAGCACCCGCGCCAGCCGCTCGCGTGGCTGGTCCGGATCGAGCGGCACGTAGGCGCCGCCCGCTCCGAGGATGCCGAGCAAACCGACCAACATCGACGGCGACCGCTCCGCCGCGAGGCCGACCCGCACCTCCGGCCCGACGCCGAGACCACGCAGCCGACCGGCCAGGCGGCCGGCTCGACGGACGAGCTCGCCGAAGGTCAGGCACTCCTCTTCGAACACCACCGCCACCGTATCCGGGCTTTTCGCGGCCTGCGCCGCCACCAGCTCGTGCAAACAACCGTCGCTGCCGGGCAGGCCGGCGGCCGTATCGTTCCAGGCCACCAGCAGCTGGTGCCGCTCGCCTTCGCCCAGGAGCGCCAGCTCCGAAATTCGTCGTTCCGGGCTCGCCACCGCCGCCGCAGCCAGGCGTTCGAAATGGCCCACCAGTCGCGCGATCGTCGGAGCATCGAACAGGTCGGTCTTGTACTCCAGGGTGCCCGCGAATCCAGCGCTACTCCGTCCCAAACCGAGGACGAGATCGAACTGTACGGCCCCACTGCGGAGTGCGACGGGCCTCAAGACCAGGTCCGGCATCTCCAGCGGTCGGCGCGGCACGTCGCGTAGGACGAAGAGCACCTGGAACAGCGGTGAATGAGAGAGGCTGCGCTCGGGCGCCAGCTCTTCGACCACCCGTTCGAAAGGCACCTCCTGATGCGCGTGCGCCTCCAGCGTCAGCTCTCGAACCCGTTCGAGCAAGGCCGAAAAAGAAGGCCGGTCGGAGAGATCGACGCGCAGCACCAGGGTATTGACGAACAGGCCGATCAGATCCTCGGTCTCGAGCCTGCCGCGCCCGGCGACCGGCGTACCGACGCTCAAGTCGGACTGCCCCGAGTGACGCCAAAGCAGGATCTGGAAGGCGGCGAGGAGCGCCATGAAGGCGGTGGCTCCCCGACCCGCGGCGAGCGCCGCCAGAGATTCGGACAGCGCCGCCGGAAGCAGAAAGGGCAGAACCGCACCCTTCGAGGTCTGCACGGCAGGGCGCGGCCGGTCGGTCGGCAGTTCCAGCAGCGGCGGCGCGTCGGCGAGTTGCGCACGCCAATACGCGACGCGGGTTGCGAGAGCCTCGCCGCGTAGCCAGGCACGCTGCCAGTGAGCGTAATCGGCATATTGAACGGTCAGATCGGACAGCGGGCTGGGCGCACCTTTCGAGAGGGTGCGATAGAGCGACGCCACGTCGCGCATCAGGACGCCCATCGACCAGCCGTCCGAGACGATGTGGTGCAGGGTGAACACGGCGACGTGCTCCTTGGTGTCCAGCCGCAGGAGGGATACCCGGATGAGCGGGCCGCAAACCAGGTTGAAAGGTTCACGAATTACCCTGCCGATCAGGCGTCGCCCTTCGGGTTCGCGCCGCTCGCCGGCGAGGCCCTGGAGATCGATCTCGGTAGGAGTCAAGGTTCGCGGAGCAAGGACGACCTGAACCGGCTCGCCCTCCAGGTTCTCGAAGACCGTCCGCAACGACTCATGGCGAAGCCCGACCGCCGCCAGGCTCGCCCTCAAGACGTCGCGCCGCAGCAATCCGGAGAGGCGGATTGCGGCGGCGAGGTTGTAGGCCATGTTGTCCGGCTGCAGTTGGTCCAAGAACCAGAGCTGGCGCTGGGCGAACGAAACCGGCATCACTCTTGTCCGCCGCACCGGCACGAGGGGCGGAGCTTGGGGACCGGCGAGCGAGGTTCTCGCCGCCTCGATCCTTTCGGCCAACCGAGCCAGGGTCGGAGACTCGAAAACCGCGCGGAGCGGCAACTCGACGTCGAACGCCTTCTCCACCCGGGAGATCATCTGCAGAGCGAGGATGGAGTGGCCGCCGAGATCGAAGAAATCGGCCTCCGCCCCGACGCCCTGAACATGGAGTACCTGCTCCCAGATGGCGGCCAGGATCTCTTCGAACGGCGTGCGCGGCAAACCGGTTGCGGCGGTGCCCGGCCGCCCTTCGGGACGAGGCAGCGCACGCCGTTCCACTTTGCCGTTGGGGTTGAGCGGCAGCGTCTTCAGCTGCACGAGATCCGCGGGAACCATGTATTCCGGCAGCTCTCTTCGCGCATACGTTCGCAGCTCTCCGAGGTCGAGCTCTGCATCGCGGGCCCCGGTCACGTACGCGACGAGTCGGCGATCTCCCGGATCGTCTTCGCGCACCAGAACGACCGCTTCCCTCACGCGTTCGTGCCCTGCCAGGACCGCCTCGATCTCTCCAAGCTCGATCCGGAAGCCGCGCAGCTTCACTTGATGATCGAGCCGGCCCAGATATTCGACGGCCCCGCGCGGCGAGAACCTCGCGAGATCCCCGGTCCGATACAGCCGGTCACCCGGCGTTTCGCCAAAAGGATTGGGGACGAATCGCTCGGCGGTCAGGTCCGGACGGTTCAGGTAACCTCGCGCGAGACCCGACCCGCCAATGAACAGCTCTCCCGGAACCACCACCGGTACCGGGTCGAATCTTCGGTCCAGCAGGAAGATGCCGGTGTTCGCGATCGGTCGCCCGATCGGCACACCCGTGGAGGGTTCATCGTCGCGGCAGGACCAGTGCGTCACCTCCACCGCCGCTTCGGTCGGGCCATACAGGTTGTACAGCGGACAATCCAGGCGCTCTCTGAATCGCGCGGCGAGCTGACCGGAGAGCGCTTCGCCGCTCGCCATCACCCGGCGCACGCTGGCGCAGGTGTCGAGACCCTCGGCTTCGAGGAAGACGTGCAGCATCGACGGCACGAAATGCAGGGTCGTTATACCTTCCGCAGCGATCAGACGGACCAAATAGCTCGGATCGCGGTGCCCCCCGGGCTTTGCGATCACCAGCCGACCCCCGATCAGGAGCGGCCAGAAGAACTCCCACACCGAGACGTCGAAGTTGGTCGGCGTCTTCTGGAGCACCCGATCCTCGGCGGAGAGGCCGTACGCCTCTTGCCCCCAGAGAAGCCGGTTGACGATTCCCGCGTGGCTGTTCATCGCCCCTTTGGGCCGACCCGTCGATCCGGAGGTATAGATCACATAGGCCAGGTTCTCAGGTGTCAAATCGACCCACGGAGGCGGTGCATTCTGCGGGGTCGCTTCGGCGCTCCGGTCCAGAAATACCAAGCGAACGGAGTCGATCTCGGGCAGCGCCCCAGACCCACGCTCTTGCGCCAGCACCACGGACACCCGGCTGTCCGCCAGCATGAACGCCAGTCTCTCCTTAGGGTACTCGGGATCCAGCGGTACGTAGGCGGCCCCGGCCTTCAAGGTCCCCAAGAGCCCCACGACCAGCTCCAGGGAGCGCTCGCAGAAGATCCCTACCCGCGCTTCCGGCCCGACCCCCAACGCCAGCAGCCGCCGGGCCAGCGCGTCGCTTGCGAGGTCGAGCTCCCGGTAGCTCAGAGACCGGTCTTCAAAGACCAGGGCGCAAGCCTCGGGGGTGCGCGCGGCCTGAGCCCGAATCAGATCGTGCAGGCAGGTGCGCGATTCCTCGTAAGCGACTCGGCTATCGTTCCAGGCATAGAGCAGCTGATGCCGCTCCGCTCCGCTCAACGGCGAGAGCTCCGCCGGGCGCCTAATCGGGCCGGCCGCCATCTCGCCGAGCAGCCTTTCCAAGTGGACGAGCATTCTGCCGACGGTCGGCGCATCGAAGATCGCCGCGTCGTAACTGAGCGAAAGGGACATCCCGTCGATGGGAACCGCCAGCAGGGTCAACGGGTAGTTGGTGCGCTCGAAGAAGCGGTAGTTCCGCACCTCCAGCCCGCTGCCGCGGTTCTCGGTTAGATCGCCCACCGGATAGTTTTCGAACACCAACAGGCTTTGGAAGAGAGGAAGATCTCGCGGCACCTCGCTCCAGCGATAAATCTCAGTGAGCGGACTGTGCTCATATTGGCGTGACTCGACCTGCTGGTCCTGAAACTCCCGGAGCCAAGAGAACAGGTCGGCTCGATCGTCGTTGCGCACTCGAACCGGCAGAGTGTTGAGAAACATCCCGACCATTCGCTCCACCCCGGGCAGTGCAGCGGGCCGCCCGGAAGTGACAGCGCCAAAAACGACGTCGCTCTCGCCGCTGTAGCGCGCCAAGAGCAGGCCCCAGGCCGCCTGAGTGAGAGTGTTCAAAGTCAACTGGTTGCGGCGCGAGAACTCTTGCAGGGCCGAGGCTTCGGTCAAACGGACGGAGCGTCGCTCAAGTTTCCCGCCGGTGACCGAACCGAAAGAACCTACCAGGGGCGTTGCAGCGACGAATCCGGCCAATCGCGCACGCCAGAACGCCTCCGCCGATGCTCGATCTTGGTGCCCTAACCAGACGATGTAGTCGCGGAACGGTCGGGGCCTTTCGATCGGCGGCGCATCGCCCGCGCGGACGGCTTCGTACAGGATGAAGATCTCCCGCATCAACATGCGGAGCGACCAGCCGTCGAGCAACAGGTGATGGAAGCTCCAAACCAGCTGCCAGGAGCGCGCCCCCGTACGGATCAATGCCAGGCGCAGCAGTGGGGCTACGGATGGGTCGAAGCCTTGGCGGCGATCCGCTTCGAGAAGTTCCTCCAAGGCTACGATCTGTTCGGCGGCTTCGCGTCGGCGCCAGTCCAGGGTCCGAAGCGGCAGCCCGACTCGGGATCGGACGTATTGGAGGGGCTTCTCTAATCCCTTCCAGAGGAAACCGGTTCGCAGAATCGAATGTCGCCCCAAGGCTTCCTGCCAAGCGCGGGTGAACCCTTCGAGGTCGAGATCGCCTTCCAAGGAGCAGGTGAGCTGCTCGAAATAGACGTCGGAATCGGGCGCCTCCAAGGTATGGAACAGCAGGCCTTCCTGGAGGGGCGCGAGCGGGTAGAGATCCTCGATCTCTCCCAGTTCGGCCGCGAGCCGATCCAACGTCGGCTGATCCACTCCGGCCAGAGGAAAATCGGCAGGGGTATACCCGAGCGCTCCGGGCGACGTGCAATGGGCGATCAACCCGCGAAGGGAGACGACGAAATTCTCGGCCAGAGCTTCGATCGTCGCTTGTCGGTGTACGCCCTCGCCGTACCGCCAAGCCATCCGCAGCCGCCCCGCCCAGATCCGTCCGTTGAGCTCCAAAAGGTACCGCCGGTCTTGCCGGGGGCTGTGCTCCGGACCCGCCGACTCGGCAGCGGGCAGGAACGGCGAGTCCTTCGGGAGGGCTTGATCGAGCTGGCCCAGATAGTTAAAGCTCACCGAGGCGGGAGGCACGGCGCGAAGCCGTTCCGAGATCTCGCGGTCCTCGCTCAGGTAGCGCAGCAAACCGTAACCCAACCCGTTTTGAGGTATGCGCCGCAATTGCTCCTTGATCGATTTGAGCGCTTCTGCCGCCCCTTGGGTATTTCCGAGATCCAGAAGCACGGGAAAGATGGTCGTGAACCAGCCGACCGTCCGGGAGACGTCGATCTCTTCCCCTATATCTTCCCGGCCGTGCCCCTCTAAGTCGACGACGAGGGACCGCGAGTTCGTCCAGGAAGAGAACGCCTGGACAACCGCCGTCAGCAAGACTTCCTGGATTCGCGTCCGATACGCGCGCGGAACTTCGTGCAGGAGAAGGTGAGTCTCTTCTTCGCTCAACTCCACGGCAACGCTGCACACCGCGGCAACCCGGTTCTCACCGGGGCCGTCAACCGGCAGCAAGCCCGCAAACCGTTTTGACGAGCACCAATAATCCGCTTCCGCCAGCAAGGTCGCCGAGCGCGCATGCTTGAGTAGACTTTCCGACCAACGTCGAACCGAGGTGGTCTTCGAGGGCAATCGAGGGGCGGTTCCGCTTTCGAGTTGCTTGTACGTTCCTTGCAGATCTTCCAGAAGGATTCGCCAGGAAACTCCGTCGATCACCAGATGATGGATCGCCAGCAACAGCCGGCCCGGTCTCCCGGCGCCCAAGTCGAACGCGACGATTCGGAGCAACGGCCCGGACTCCAGATCGAGACTGGTCTGCACCTGAGCCGAGATCCGCTCGACGAGGATTGGCTGTTTCTCCGCCGAAAATCCGGCGAGGTCGATCCGGGCCACGGGAGGCTTCTCTTCGACGCTCGTCCGGACTTCCAGCCCCGCACCGTTTCGTTCGATGAACCGGGACCTTAAGGCCTCGTGATGAGCCAGCAGGAGGCGCACCGCCTCGCGCAGAATTCCGAAATCCAGACGCGTCCGGACTTCGAACAGCAAGGATTGATTGAAGTGATGTCGATCGACCGTGACGTACTCGAAGAACCAATGCTGGATCGGGGAGAGGGGCACTGAACCCGAGGTGGATTCCGCTTCGCCCGCCTCCCGGCTCCCGGCGATCCCCGCAACGCCTGCGAGCTCCGCCACGGTTTGGTGCTGAAAGATCTGCTTCGGAGAAAGTTTCAGGCCGGCGTCATGGGCGCGAGAGACGATCTGAATCGACAGGATCGAATCGCCCCCCAAGGAGAAGAAGTTGTCGTGGACACCGACCTGCCGCACCCGCAGCACCTCGGACCAGATCCGGCACAGGACTTCTTCCGTGGGATTGAGCGGTGCGGCGTAGCCGCGCTCCGTATCCGGTCGCGCGCCGTCCGGTGCCGGCAACGCCCTGCGATCCACCTTGCCGTTGGGGGTGAGCGGCAACTCCTTGAGGAGCATCAGGTGAGCCGGCACCATGTAATCGGGTAGGCGTTCGCGCAGGAAGCTTCGCCAGTCGGGTATTTGCGTATCCAACCCGGACCGCAGCACGGCGTAGGCCACGAGCCTCCGGTCTCCCGGTGCGTCCTCGCGGACCATTCCCAGGGCCTCTGCGATCTCAGGATGGGCGCACAGGGCCGATTCGATCTCTCCCAGCTCGATGCGGAAGCCGCGGATCTTCACCTGGTGATCGATCCGTCCCAAGAAGTCCAATTCTCCACCAGGACGCCAGCGTGCGAGATCCCCGGTTCGGTACAACCGAGCGCCCCACGCCTCGAACGGATTCGGAACGAAACGCTCGGCGGTCAGGTCGGGCCGGCCGAGATAGCCACGGGCGAGGCCTGCTCCGCCCAAATGCACCTCGCCCGGCACGCCCAGGGGGACCGGCTCGCCCCGCCGGCCCAGGACATAGGCGCGCCCCCCCGCGATCGGCCGCCCGATG
Organism: Thermoanaerobaculia bacterium; assembly: GCA_035995205.1. Classification (GTDB taxonomy): domain Bacteria; phylum Acidobacteriota; class Thermoanaerobaculia; order Multivoradales; family UBA5704; genus DASYKS01. The sequence goes on along the minus strand of DASYKS010000038.1, from coordinate 2,016 downwards.
GAAGGCGCCGCCGAGGCGGGTTGCCGAGACATCCCTGCGAACGTCGAATAGGTCGTGTCTTCCGTCGGACCGTAGAGGTTGAGCACGCGATCGACTCCGGCGCCGGCCGCGAAGATCGAGTCCACCAGCGTAGACTTGAGCGGCTCGCCCGCCAGATTGACCGTGCGAAGCGAGTGCGGCAGCCGGTTGCGAACCAGCTCGGTCATGGCGGAAGGAACGGTGTTGACGAGCGTCACCTCGAAATCCGCCGCGGCCGTCGGAAGCTCCATCGCATTCTCGACCAGAATCAAAGTCCCGCCGAGAGCGAGCGGCACGAAGATCTCGAACACCGAGAGATCGAAGCACACGGAGGTGGCGGCGAGTACGCCCGCAAGATCCTCCGGCGAGAAGACCCCGGCGGCCCAGCGGACGAGAGATACCGCGCTGCCGTGCTCGATCCCCACACCTTTCGGCCGGCCCGTCGAGCCGGAGGTGTAGATCACGTACGCGAGGTGTTGTGGATCGACCGCGGCGGACGCCGCTTCGACATCGTCCAACTGGGAGAGATCCTCCATCTGCACGGTCTGGCCGTCGAAAAAGTCGAACCGCTCCGAGAGCGCTCGCTCAGTGAGGAGAATCCGTACCCCCGAGTCGACGAGCATGAGGTCGAGACGATCGCGCGGGTAGGCCGGATCGAGAGGGACGTAGGCGCCGCCCGCCCGCAGCGTCCCAAGAATCGCCGCAACGAGGGTGGGCTTGCGCTCCAGGCACAGTCCGACCCGCTCCTCCGTCCCGAGCCCGAGGCCCGCGAGCCGTTGCGCCACTCGTCCGGACCACAGCACGAGTTCCCGATAGGTCAACCGCTCACCGGCCCCAATCACGGCGGTCGCTTCCGGCGTCCTCTTCGCCTGGGCGAGGACGAGATCGTGCAGGCAGGCGGTACGCCATTCCCGCTCGATCCGATCGTCCGCCGCGATCGAAATGTCTTGCCCGCTCCACTCGGCAAGCAGTTGCACCTTCTCCGCCTCGGTGATCATCGGCAGCGCGGAAAGCCGCTGCTCAGGGTCCGCCACGAGCCCTTCGAGCAGGATTTGATAGTGCGCGAGCAGCCGGTCGATCGTCGTCGGATCGAACAGGCCGGTGTTGTACTCAACAGCGGTTGCGAGCCCTTCGCCGCTCTCGGTCGCGAAAAAAGAGAGATCGAACTTGGCGGTGTACCGTTCCACGCCCAGGTTGCGCACGACGAGGCCGGGCAGATCGAGGATCTGCGTCGCGGCGCTCTCGAAGACCAACATCACCTGGAACAGCGGCGAGTGGCTCAAGCTGCGCTCGGGTTGCAGCTCCTCGACCAGCTTCTCGAACGGCAGCTCCTGGTGCGTGTGCGCATCGAGCGACGACTCCCGAACCTGCGCCAGAAGATCCTCGAAGCTCGGGTCCGCCGACAGGTCCGCGCGCAACACCAGCGTGTTGACGAAGAACCCGATCAGCCCCTCCGTCTCGATCCGCGTCCGACCCGCCACCGGCGTGCCGACGCTCACGTCCTCCTGACCCGAGTAGCGAGCCAAAAGACTCTGCAAACCCGCCAGCACCGTCATGAACAGCGTCGCACCGCGTTGCCGGCTCAGGCGCGACAACGACTCCGACAAGCCCAGGGGAACCGCCAGAGTGCGGCTCGCTCCCATGAAGCTCTGGATCGCCGGACGCGGCCGGTCGGTCGGCAGCTCCAGCACCGACGGCGCGCCCGAAAGCTGCCGCCGCCAATAGTCCAGGTGCGCCGCCAAAACCTCCCCCTGAAGCCACTGCCGCTGCCATACCGCGTAGTCCGCGTACTGCACAGCCAGCTCCGGCAGCGGCGACGACGCGCCGGAGCGGAACGACGCGTACCGCGTCGCCACCTCCCGGATCATCACCTCGCGCGACCAGGCGTCCGAAATGATGTGGTGCAGCGTGAACAGCACCAGGTGCTCCTCCGCCCCCAGACGCAACAGCCGCGCTCGGAACAGCGGGCCGCGCACCAGATCGAACGGGCACGCCGCC
>DASYKS010000037.1:0-86802 GCA_035995205.1 Thermoanaerobaculia bacterium | reverse complement strand
CTAATCCGTTGAGAGTTCCCCCGGCTCTGCCGGGGAGGCAGTAGAAGTTTGACGATTCCGTAGGTGTCCATCGCAGAGACTTCCGATCGTGAGCCGCCAAGCACGCGAAAGGAAGGTCCACGATGGACAAGTTGGAGAGTTTGAGCCACAGCGTATGGGAGTGCAAATACCATGTGGTGTTCATTCCGAAGTGCCGCCGGAAGACGCTGTACGGCGAGCTGCGTCGGCATCTAGGCGAGGTATTTCGCCGGTTGGCGGCGCAGAAGGAGAGCCGGGTTGAGGAGGGCCATTTGATGCCGGACCATGTGCATATGCTGGTGGCGATTCCACCGAAGTACGCGGTATCCCAGGTGGTCGGGTTCATCAAAGGCAAAAGCGCGATCCATCTGGCACGGGTGTACGGCGAACGAAAACGGAGCTTCGTGGGGGAACACTTTTGGGCGCGGGGTTACTTCGTCTCGACGGTGGGTCGCGACGAGACGGTGATCCGCGAGTACATCCGTAACCAGGAGAAGGAAGACGCGCGAATAGACCAGCTCGGTCTTTGGAGATAGCCGGCCACCGAAGGGTGGCCCCTGGATTCATGGGGCCGCGTTAGCGACCCCGCCAGCCGCTTTGAGCGGCTCACGAACTAAAGCCCCCGGCTTTGCCGGGGGATATTTACGACAAGGAGACACAACCTGTGAGAATGACCGACGACTCTCCCGGAAGCTGCTCAATCCCCCAGCGCGATCGACGAAACCGGCGGCAGGTTACGATCTGGTCGTTGGTCTGGGCGCTCGCTTTCATCACCGTCTCGCTGGGGATCAAGAAGATGGACTGGCCCCTCGGCGCCATCGCCGCGGGGGTGACCGGCACCGCGCTTCTCGGCCTCCCGACGGTTCTCGCGTATCGCCGATTCCTGCTGGAGACCGACGAGCTGCGGAGAAAGATCGAAGTCGAGGCGCTCGCCCTCGCGTTCGGGGTCGGCGTGTTCGGAGGCCTGTCGTATTGGCTCCTGGCGGTGAGCGGCGCGGCGTCGGTAACAGGCTTCGCCTACGTCTTCTCCGCGATGGTCCTCACCCACTCCGTGGGCGTCTGGCTCGGCCTCCGGAGGTTCTCGTGAAGAACCGGCTGAAGGTTCTGCGCGCCGAGTACAACTGGACGCAGGCCGACCTGGCCCAACGGCTGGAGGTCTCGCGGCAGACCGTCAACGCCATCGAGATCGGCAAATACGATCCCAGCCTGCCGCTCGCCTTTCGCATCTCGCGCCTGTTCAAGATGTCGATCGAAGAGATCTTCGATCCGGAAGAGGCGCGCAGCTAAAACACCCGCTGCCGAGCGCCCGGGCCGGCGCCGCGGCCCAAGACGTTTCCGAAAACTGACGACAACGGATCGCGGCACGGTTACCCTGAAGTCAAGCGCAGCACGTTGATTCACTTTTGAGCAGGCGAGACGCTATGATCTGCCGTCCCTTGACCGGGGGCGTTTCGCCGAACCGGAACTTCTGACGTGCCTAAGAGATACACCCCATGAGCGAATCCAACCCACGCGACAGCTCGTCGTCCCGCGAGCTGCCGAAAGCGGCGACCGGGATTCGCGGCCTGGACGAGATCTCCGGCGGCGGGCTGCCGCGCGGCCGGCCGACGCTGGTCTGCGGCAGCGCCGGCTGCGGCAAGACGCTGCTCGCCACGGAGTTCCTGGTCCGCGGCGCGGTCGAAATGGGCGAGCCGGGGGTCTTCGTCAGCTTCGAGGAGACCGCCGCGGAGCTGACCCAGAACGTCCGCTCGCTCGGTTTCGATCTCGACGAGCTTGAGGCAGCGGGTAAAATCCTCGTCGAAGCGATCCACATCGAGCGCAGCGAGATCGAAGAGACGGGCGAATACGACCTCGAAGGGCTGTTCATCCGCATCGGCCTGGCCATCGATTCGATCGGCGCCCAGCGCATCGTCCTCGACACGATCGAGAACCTGTTCGGCGGCCTGTCCAACGACGCGATCCTGCGCTCCGAGCTGCGGCGCCTCTTCCGCTGGCTCAAGGACCGGGGCATGACCACTGTGATCACCGGCGAGCGCGGCGACGGCCAGCTGACCCGCCATGGTCTGGAGGAGTACGTCGCCGACTGCGTGATCCTGCTCGACCACCGGGTCAACGGCCAGCTTTCGACCCGCCGCCTGCGGATCGTCAAATACCGCGGCACCGTCCACGGCACGAACGAATATCCGTTCCTGATCGACGAGACCGGCATCTCCGTCTTGCCGGTGACCTCGATGGGGCTCGACCATGCCGCGAGCGCCGAGCGGATTTCGACGGGAGTTCCGCGGCTCGACGCCATGCTCGGCGGACGCGGCTACTACCGGGGCAGCAGCATCATGGTCACCGGCACGGCGGGCACCGGCAAGACCAGCCTCGGCGCCTCTTTCGTCGACGCAGCGTGCGCGCGCGGCGAGCGGTGCCTCTATCTCTCGTTCGAGGAATCGGCGCACCAGATCGTGCGCAACATGCGTTCGATCGGCATCGATCTTGAGCCATGGATCGAACAGGGGCTGTTGCGGATCGAATCCGCCCGGCCGTCCCTTCACGGCCTCGAATCGCATCTGGTCGCGATCCACAAGCTCGTCCACGAGTCGCGGCCCCGGGTCGTGGTCATCGACCCGCTCAGCAGCTTCAACGCCGCAGGCGCGGAGGCCGAAGTGCAGGCGATGCTCTTACGCCTGATCGACTTCCTAAAATCCGAGGGGATCACCGCCTTCCTGGTCAGCCTCACCTCCGGCGGCGGCGCGCTCGAACGGTCCGAGGTCGAGATCTCCTCCCTGATCGACACCTGGCTCCTGCTCCGCGACATCGAGGCGGGCGGCGAGCGCAATCGGGGCCTCTACGTCCTCAAATCCCGGGGCATGAACCACTCGAACCAGATCCGCGAGTTCCGTCTGACCGACCGGGGCATCGATCTGCTCGACGTCTACGTCGGCTCGGAGGGTGTTCTGACCGGCTCGCTCCGGGCCGCCCAAGAGGCCCGCGAGCAGACCGGCGAGGCGACGCGCAAGCGTGAGACCGAGCGCCGGCAGCGCGAGCTGGAGCGCCGTCGCGTGACGCTCGAAGCGCAGATTGCGGCCCTGCGCGCCGACGCGGAAGCGGTCGACGAGGAAGCGCGGCGGATCGCTCTGGAGGACCACGAGGCGGAGCAGATTGCAGACGGATACCGGCAACGCATGGCGCATCGCCGGGGCGCCGACCGAGAAGCTGCCGGTCCGAAACCCACCGGCACGAGTCCCTCCAACGGCCCGGAGGCGTCTCTCCAAGATGAGGTATCTTAAGCACCTATCATGAACACATCCCACGAGAAGGATCCGTCCCCCGTGAGCCCGGACCCGGCAGAGGTCTGGGAGCTTCGGCTCTACGTCGCCGGGCAGACTCCGAAGTCGATCGCCGCGTTCAACAACCTGAAACGGCTGTGCGAGGAGCACCTCCCCGGGCGCTACAAGATCGAGGTCGTCGACCTGCTGATCAACCCGAAGCTGGCTCGCGACGATCAGATCCTCGCCATCCCCACCCTCGTGCGCAAGCTGCCCGACCCGATCCGCCGCATCATCGGCGATCTCTCGGATACCGAGCGGACCCTGGTCGGTCTGCAATTGCGCCCCCGGCGCGGCTGAGCATGGCTTCGCGCGACGCCGACGACCTGCTGCGGGAAAACGAAGAGCTCCGCCAGCGTCTCGAAGACGCCGAGGGCACCATCCGGGCGATTTCCGGCGACGAGGTAGATGCCTTCCTGGTGCGGCGGGGAACGGAGGATCACGTCCTGGTCCTCGACGGGGTGGACCGGCCCTATCGCCTGCTGATCGAACAGATGCAGCAGGGGGCCGCGACTCTCACCTCCGACGGCACGGTTTTCTTCGCCAACCAACGGCTCGCCGAGCTTTTGGGCACACCGCTCGGCTCGCTGATCGGTACCCGCTTCAGCGACTACGTCGCCCCCGGCGACCGCGATGCCGTAACGGCCACGCTCGGCGAGGCGCTCCAGCGAGACATCTACTGCGAGGTCGCGATCCAGCGTGGCGACGAGGTCTTCCCGGCCGCCCTCGCCGTGAGCCCTCTGCTCGTGCACGAGAGCATCCTCTGCCTGCTGGTGACCGACCTCACGCTCCAGAAGCGGCAGGATCACGAACGGGAGCGCCTGCTCGAAGAGCAGGTGGCGCGGACGGCGGCCGAGAGCACCACGGCGGCGCTGCGTGAGGCCGACCGCCGCAAGGACGAGTTCCTGGCCATCCTGGCGCACGAGCTGCGCAATCCGCTCGGCCCCCTGCGCAACGGCATCCAGCTCCTGAGCCTGGCCGGCCCCTTGGAGCCGGAGGTTCGCGAGACGCACGAGATGATGGCCCGGCAGGTCGAGAACCTGGTCCGCCTGGTCGACGACCTCCTCGACGTCGGCCGGGTCACCCGGGGGATGATCAAAATGCGCAAGCAGCGGGTCGATGCGCGGCTGATCGTCTCGCGTGCGGTGGAAAGTTGTCGCGAGTTCATCTCGGAGCGGAACCACCAGCTCGACATCGACCTGCCCGACGACCCGATCCCGGTCGAGGCCGACCTGGTCCGGATGGCGCAGGTGGTGGTCAATCTGCTCAAGAACGCGGCGAAGTTCACCCCCGCGGGCGGCAGGATTCTCCTGTCGGCCGAGCGGACCTCCGATTCCGGCGAAGCTCTGATCCGCGTGCGCGACAACGGGGAGGGGATCGCGCCCGAAATGCTCTCCAAGGTGTTCGATCTGTTCGTCCAGGCGGATTCGACGGCGAGCCGCACCGAAGAAGGGCTGGGCATCGGCCTCACTCTTTCGCGGCATCTGACCGAGCTGCACGGCGGAACTCTCTCCGCGGCGAGCGCCGGTCTCTCGCAGGGGAGCGAGTTCGTCATCCGCATCCCGCTCGCGTCCGAAGCGGAAGCGGCGCCCCCGAGCCCCGCGTCCGGCGCGGCGGAAGCGGGCAAGCGCGAGAAACCCGCCCACCGGGTTCTGATCGTGGACGACAATCTCGATGCCGCGAGCAGCCTTGCCCGCCTCTTGAGTCTCTGGGGTCACGAAGTGCGGGAAGCTCGGGACGGCACGACGGCGCTGCGCATCGCGGCGGAGCTGCGGCCCGAGCTGATCCTTCTGGACATCGGCCTGCCGGGGATGAACGGCTACGAGGTCGCGACGCGGCTGCGCGCGGACGCCCGGTTCCGCGACGTGCGGATCATCGCCCTCTCCGGCTACGGCAGCGAGCAGGACCAGGCCCGTTCCCGCGCCGCCGGTTTCGACGCCCACCTCCTCAAGCCCGCCGAGCTCAGCCACCTCGAATCGATTCTCGCCTCGCTGCCGCACGCCTGAAGGCAACAGTCACTCGCCGGAGAGAACCTTCGAGGGATCGACGCGCGCGGCGCGTAGCGCCGGCACCAGGCTCGCGACGAGCGCCGTCCCGACCAGCAGACCGGCGACGCCGGCGTAGGTCATCGGATCGGCCGTGCCGACGCCGAAGACCAGTGCGGCCAAGAAGCGGCCGAGGCCCAGGGCGGCGAGCGCTCCAAGAACCGTACCGGCCGCGATCAAGACGATTCCCCGGCGGATCACCGTGCCGGCGACTTGGCTCTCTCTCGCGCCGAGGGCCAGGCGAATTCCGATCTCTTTCTTCCGCTGCTGGACCGAGTAGCTGATGACGGCGTAGAGGCCCACCGCGGCGAGGAACAGCGCGAGCGCCGAGAAGGCGCCGAACAGCGCCATCGCCAAGCGGCGTCGTGCCAGCGTTTGGCTGAGCACGTCCTCCAGGGTTTGTACCTCTGATAGCGCCCGGTCGCGATCGAGCGCGGCGACCGCCTTACGCACCTGCGGAATGATGCCCGCCGTGGCGCCCACGGTGCGGACCAGAAGGTACATCCCGGTTTCGGCGCGTTGCGCGAGCGGGATGTACAGGATCGGCTCGGCCGGCCGGTCGAGCGCCTGTTCGCGGGCGTCTTTCGCCACGCCGACGATCTCCTGGAATCCGGTCGTCTCCCAGGAGAAGTCGACCCGCTTGCCGAGCGGGTTCTCGCCCGGGAAATAGCGCCGCGCAAAGGCCTGGTTCACGACCAGAACCGGCGCGGCGCCCGCGACGTCCCGCTCGTCGATCGCGCGGCCGGCCACGATCGGGATGCCGAGGGTCGCGAAGTAGTCGGGAGAGACGATCCGCTTCCAGGCAAAAGGCGAGCCCTCCGGCGGAAAGGTGCGGCCCTCGATCGCGAATCCGCCGCTCGGCCCGCCCGTGAGCGGCGGGTTGTTGACCAGCGCCGCGCTGCGAACCCCGGGCAGGGCTTCGAGGCGCTCGCGCAGCTCGCGAAAGAAGGCGATCTGCTGGTGCGCTTCCGGATAGCGACCGCCGGGAAGGTTCAGATAGGCGCTCACGACGCGCTCGGATTCGAAGCCCTTCTCGACCGCGAGCAACCGGCCGAGGCTCTGGGCCAACAGGCCGGCGCCGATCAGCAGGGCGAACGACAGCGCGACCTCGGTGACCACGAGCGCGACGCGAAAGCGATCGCGAGCGGGACCGCCGACCGCGCCCCGGCCGCCGACCTTGATCACTTCGGCAAGGTCCGGGCGCGACGTCTGGAGCGCGGGCACCAGGCCGAAGAGCAGGCCGGTGAACATCGACAAGCCGAGCGCGAAAATGAGCAGGCGTGCGTCGACCGCGGCCTCGGCGAGGCGGGGCACGCTGGTCGGACCGACGGCGCGCAGACCGAGAACGCCGAGGTGGGCCACCAGCGCTCCGGCGGCGGCGCCGAGCAGCGCCAAGAGCAGGCTCTCGACCAGAAGCTGCCGGACGATTCGGCCGCGGCCCGCGCCGAGCGCCGCGAGGATCGCGACCTCGCGCCGCCGTCCGGACGCACGCGCGAGCAGCAGGTTCGCCACGTTGGTGCAGGCGATCAGCAGCACCATGCCCGCGGCGCCGGCCAGGGCGACGAGCAGGGGGCGGGAATCTCCGATCACGCCGCGCTCCAGCGCCGAAATGCGAATCCCATGCTCGGTGACCTTGGACTCCCGCAGCCGGCGCGCGAAGACCTCCAGGCGTTCCTCGGCTTGCTGGAACGACAGCTCCGGCCGCAGTCGTCCGACCACGTCCATGAAATGCAGGCCGCGCGGCGCCACGTCGGTGTTGAGCCGCAGAGGGAGCCAGAGATCGACGCGCTGCGCCGTCGCGAGATGGCTCGGAAGCATCGCGCGCTGCCCGGTCGCGGGGATGATTCCGATCACCGTGTATGGATCGCCTTCGAGCGTGACGTCGCGCCCGAGCACCCGGGGGTCGCCGCCGAACCGGCGCTGCCAGAGGGCCTCGGAGAGCATCACGACGCGGGGCGCGCCGCGTTCCTCCTCACCGCGCGCGAAGCTGCGCCCCAGGCGCGGCACGACGCCGAGCATCCGCGGCAGGCCGGGCGACATCCGCACCGCTTCGAGCGTCTCCGGCTCGCCCGCGTCGGTGAGCGTGTAGTTGGTCGAAAAATAGGCGCCGAGCTCGGAGAAGATCCCGGCGCCGCGCCGCCAATCGACGTACTCGGGGTAGGACGCGGGGTCCTCCTCCGATTACTGGACCTGGAGATCGTGGACGGCGACGAGCCGGTCGGGAGCGGGGTAGGGGAGCGGCCGCAGAAGAGCCGCGTCGATCACGCTGAAAATCGCGGTCGTCACGCCGATGCCCAGCCCGAGGATCAGCACGACCGCCAACGTGAAGCCCGGAGCTCCGCGCAACCTGCGAATCGCATACCGCAGATCCTGTGTCGTCTCGCTCACGATCTCGATCCTCCTCTCGTTGCGTTGCCGGCGAAGGTCGCGGCCGCCGGCGGGCTCGGCGTCCCCTTCTTTGCCTTCACCCACCCTCGTACGTTTTCCTCCACCAGATCGAGCGGCAATGCCCCATGACGCAGAACTTCGTCGTGGAACGCCCGCGGATCGAACGCCGTTCCTAGCTCCTTCTGCGAGTAGGAGCGCAGCTCTCTAAGTTTGACCTCGCCGACCGTGTAGGCGACGCCGAGCCCCGGATCGTAGAGGTAGCGCTCGATCTCGTTGTCGATCGCGCGGTCGTCCTGGGCCGTTTGCTCACGGAAGAAGTCGACCGCCTGCTGGCGCGTCCACCCTTGCGAATGGATCCCGGTGTCGACCACGACGCGCATCGCGCGCCACAGCTCGGAGGCGAGTTGGCCGAATTTGACGTAGGGGTCCGTATAAAGCCCCATCTCATCCCCGAGGGTTTCGGCGTAGACCCCCCAGCCTTCGACGAACGGCGTGTAGTCGTGGTAGTTGAGCACCTTCGGGGCTTTCCGGATCGTCTGCGCGATCGTGACCTGAAGGTGGTGGCCGGGCATGCACTCGTGGAGGTAGAGAGCCGTCATCTCCCATTTCGGGCGGGCTTTGAGGTCGTAGGTGTTGACGTAGCAGGTGCCCGGGTTGTCGCGCGCCACGGAGCCGATGTCGTAATAGATCGTGCTCTTGCCCGGTGCCTCGTCGGCCGGGATCGCGGCGATGCGCAAGGGGAGCGCGGGAACGGTACCGAAGAGCGACGGCAGGCGGGCGTCGACCTGCTTGGCGATCGTGCGGTAGCCTTCGAGCAGATCGTCGGGTTGGGCATAGAAGAAGCGCGGGTCGGTGTGCAGAAAGCGCACGAAATCCGCGAAGCTCCCGGCAAAGCCGGTCGCGGCCCGGATCCGGTCCATCTCGGCGCGGATGCGGCGCACCTCGGAGAGGCCAAGCTCGTGGACCTGCTGCGGGGTGAGGTCGGTGGTGGTCACCTTCCGCAGGCGATAGGCGTACCAGGCGGCGCCGTCGGGCAACGCTCCCAGCCCAACGCTCTCGCGCGCGGCCGGGATGTAGGTCGTCGTGAGGTACTGCAAAAGCTTGCGAAACGCCGGCGCCGCCTTCTTCTCGTAGGCGTAGAGCGCGGCGCTCTTGATGCGCGGCGCGTCCTCGTCGTCGATATTGCTCCCGATCTGCCGGAAAGGCGCGAGCAACGGGCTTTTCCACGGATCGTCGGGGGTGAGCGCGCGCACTTGATCGGGTACCCCGAGCAGGAGGCTCTTGGGCGGCGTGACCCCCGCCGCCAGACCCTTCTGCAACAGCGCGAGGGTCTGGTCGACGAGCGCCTCCACGCCCTTCAAGCGCGCGATCAAGTCGTCGTAGTCGCGGCTCGAAGCGGCCGGCGCTTTTGCCAGAGCGTACGGAACGTCCTGCTGAAGTCCGCCGTACCGGGTGATCGTCACCTCGTCTTCCGGAAAAGAAAAACCCTCGACCTGGGCCGCCAACCGCCGAACGTAGAGATCGAGATCGACCTGCTCCGGGGGCGCCAGCAGTCCGCGGTCGATCGATCGCGCGGCCTCAAGCTGCTTACGAGTCGAAGCCTGGCGCCCCTTGAAGCCGGCTGCCGAGAGATCCGTCCAGAGATGATTGTGACCGGGAAAGCCGATGTAGGTGGCGAACTCCGGCCGGTCACGCAGCTTGCTCTCCCAGCCTTGATCCAGGAGACGGTGCAGCTTCTCGCTCTCCCCCCGGGCGGAGACTGGCGGCGTGGCGGCTAGCGCGACGGGCAGGAGGGACGACAGGCAAAGGCAGGCCAGAGACGCCGATCGGAGCGCGGCTCGGCTTGGCATGGCAAAACTCTACCACTGGGGTTCATCGCGCGGTTTCGGCCGCGCGGATTGTGGCGGCCTCCGTAGAGGCGAGGCGCCTGAGCTTCCGGCTCAAATTGGCTTTCCTCGCGCACTACCCTTCAATAGCGCTCCGTGTGCAGGACATCGGATCGAGTTGGGAGGCCCGGTCCGGTTACGGCTCGCGGCAACGCCGCCGCGGTCGTTCCAAAGTGCAGAAAGGGAGAAAAGAGATGAGCCGGAAGCTCGCTTGGTTGTTGCTGTGCGTCATGAGCGGTGCGGCGTATGCCGCGCCGCCGGCGGAGGTTCCAACCGCCGCCGGTCGCCCTGTGCTCGACGTCAATCGCGTGGATTCGGTCCTTCCCGGAGCGCTCGATTTGGAGCGGCTCGGCCGGGAGGACTTGGCGCGGGATCGGCAGGAGCTGCCGCCGCGGTTCGCAATTCCGGAGCGGGTGTCGATCAGTCCCGCCCACCAGGGCACTTGGGAAGACCTCGGCGATGGCCGGATGCTTTGGCGGCTGCGGATCATCGGCGCCGAGGGAACCACGTCCTTGAACCTCGGCTTCACCCGTTTCAAGATGCCGAAGCATGGCAGCCTGATTCTCTATTCGACCGACGGCACGGAGACCTCGAGGCGCTTCACCGCTGCGGACAACGAGACGCACGGGCAACTCTGGACGCCGGTCGTCCTCACCAAGGATCTGATGGTCGAGCTGACTGTGCCGAAGCGCGAAGTGCCGCGGGTCGGGCTCACGCTCGGTTGGATCAACCAGGGTTACCGCGGTTTCGGGACGATCTCGGCGGAGTCCTATGACAAGTCCGGCAGCTGCAACCTCGACGTCGAGTGCCTGGCCGCCGGAGACTCCTGGCGCGAGGAGATGCGGTCGGTGGCCGTGATCTCGACCGGCGGCTCGACGTTCTGCACCGGGTCCCTGATCAACGACACGGCCAGCGACAAGAAGATGTACTTCATGACCGCCAACCACTGCTCGATCACCTCCGGCAACGCGGCCTCGCTGGTGGCCTATTGGAACTACCAGAATTCGTTCTGCCGGGCGCCGGGCAGCGCCGCGAGCGGGCAGGTCGGTGATGGAACGCTCACCCAGTTCCATACCGGGTCGTTCTTCCGCGCCAGCAGCGCCGCTTCGGATTTCACGCTGGTCGAGCTCGACGATCCGCCGGTCGCCGCCTTCAACCACTTCTGGGCCGGATGGGACCGTTCGACCGGCAATTTCGCTTGCAGCGCCGCGTCGCCCTGCGCCTCGATCCACCACCCGTCCACCGACGAGAAGCGGATCACCTACGTCACCACCACGACGGCGACGACCAGCTACAACGGCACCACCTCGCCCGGCGACGGTACGCACATCTGGGCCCATTGGGCGACCGATCCCCCCGGTCCGTACACGGTGCCGGGCGTGACCGAGCCGGGCTCCTCGGGCTCGCCGCTCTACAGCCAGGCGGGTCGCTACATCGGTCAATTGCACGGCGGCCCGTCCTCATGCGGCGCCACGGGGAACAACCTCTCCGACTATTACGGCCGCTTCAGCGTCTCGTGGACCGGCGGCGGCACGAACAGCACCCGGCTCTCGAATTGGCTCGACGCGGGCAATACCGGCGCCACGACCGTCAACGGCCTGGACAACGGCGGAGGCGGCTGCACTCCCCCCGCGGCGCCGACCGGGCTCACCGCGACCGCGACCTCGCAAACCCAGATCAACCTCACCTGGAGCGCCGTCTCCGGCGCCACTTCGTACACGATCTTCCGCTCGACCACGAGCGGCGGACCCTACACCTCGGTCGGAACCTCGGCCACGACCTCGTTTTCCAACACCGGCCTCGCCTGCAATACCACCTACTACTACGTGGTGAAGGCGTCGAACGGCGCTTGCACCTCCGGCAACTCGGCCCAGGCGCAGGCGACCACGCAGGCCTGCACCGCCTGCACCCCGATCTCGGACGTCGAGCCGAACAATGCCACCACCGCGCCGCAGGCGATCTCGGGAAGCTGCAACCAGATCTCGGGGACGTTCCTGAACGACGCGGCCTCGCAGCAGAACGACTACTTCCGCCTGAGCCTGCCCGCAGGCGCCACGGTAACCGGCCTGCTCAACGGCCTGACGGTCGATTACGACCTCTACATCTACAACTCGACGACCGGCAGCGCGGTGGCCAGCTCGCTCAACGGCGGCACCGCGGCGGACCAGGCGTCGTGGACCAACACCGGCGCGACGGCAATCAACGTCTACGTTCGCGCCTACCGCTTCTCGTCGACCCGGACGACCTACCAGCTGAAGATCAGTTACTGATCTGATCTGGACGGAAGGTGCCACCCGAACTCTCCGGCGAGGGTGGCACCCTGCATTCTGCGGCCGCTTCGACTGGATTCAATCGTCGCTTCCAGTGGAATCTGCGGCCGAATTGGGCAAGGGCTCGCGAATCCCCTCGTTCGGCCCCATGTTACGATTCCTTGCACCTTGAGTTTCTTGCTTGCCTCGCTCGCTTTCGGCGCCCTCGTCGGGACTGCTGCCCCCCATGCGGCCGAGCCGGCCGCACGAATCGACGTGCCCGCGCCCACGCTTCGAATCGTCAACGCCCGGTTGATCGACGGCACAGGGGCGCCCGCGCGGCCGGGGAGCTTGCGGATTGCCGGCGACCGCATCGCGGCGGTGGGTGAGGTGGCGGCACTGCCGGGCGAGGAAGTTTTCGACGCCAAGGGGCTGGTTCTCGCTCCCGGGTTTATCGACACGCACTCCCATGCCACGGGAGACCTGTTCGAGATTCCGGAGGCTCTCGGCGCGGTGAGTCAGGGGATCACCACCGTGGTCGGCGGCCAGGACGGCGACTCGTTTCTCCCGTTGAGCGAATATTTCGCGCGCCTGGAAAAGACCCCAATCGCGGTGAACGTGGCTTCCTACTCGGGGCACGGCACGCTACGCGAGAAGGTGCTGGGCGAAGACTTCCGCCGTGTCGCGACCCCGGCCGAGGTCGAAAAGATGGCGCGGCTGCTCGAAAGCGACATGCAAGCGGGCGCCCTCGGGCTCTCGTCCGGGCTTGAATACGATCCCGGCATCTATTCGTCCCGGGGTGAGCTGATCGATCTGGCCCGCGTCGCCGCGCGCTATGGCGGCCGGTACATCAGCCACATCCGTAGCGAGGACCGGAAATTCTGGGACGCGATCGATGAGATTCTCGCGATCGGCCGGGAGGCGAAGCTCCCCGTGCAGATCTCGCACGTCAAGCTTGCGATGCGGAACCTCTGGGGCCAGGCGCCCCGGCTGCTCGCGCTCCTCGACCAGGCGCGGGCGCAGGGGATCGACGTCACGGCCGACATTTATCCGTACCTGTATTGGCATTCGTCGCTCACGGTGCTCTTCCCGGACCGCGACTTCGAGAACTTGGACGTGGCCCGCCAAGTGCTCGCCGAGATCGCCCCGGCCGACGGTTTGCTGCTCGGCAAGTATCTGCCGCACCCCGCCTACGCGGGGCGCACCGTGGCCGAGATCGCCAAGGAGCGTGGTGAGGCGCCCGAGGTGACGCTGGTTGCGCTTATCCGGGATGCAGAGGCATTGCGCCGCCAGGGGAAAGAGGGGGTAGAAAACGTCATCGCCACCAGCATGATCGAGGGCGATCTCGAAAAGCTCCTCGCCTGGCCGCACACCAATCTCTGCACCGACGGCCAGCTCGACGGCAGCCACCCGCGGGGTTTCGGTTCCTATCCGCGCGTCCTCGGGCGCTACGTGCGCGAAAGGGGAGTGCTCCGCCTGGAGGAGGCGGTTCGCAAGATGACCTCGCTCGCCGCCGATCACGTCGGAATCAAAGACCGCGGTCGCCTCGTCCCCGGCGCCTATGCCGATCTCGTGCTCTTCGATCCGGCCCAGGTGATCGACCGCGCCACCACGACCGAGCCGCACGCTCTCTCCGCGGGCATCGAGCGCGTTTGGGTAAACGGCCGGGTCGTTTTCACGGGCGGAGCGGCGACCGGCGCGAAATCGGGCCGGGTGCTGCGCAGGAGCGGGAGTCCGCAAGCTTCGAACTGAAGCTGTCCGGCTCTACGTCACCGTAATCGTGGTGCGGGCGAACCCGACGTTCGTCTCTCTCTTTTGTACCGTCACCACCCACACGTCATAGGTTCCGGCTCGCAGGCTTTTGACCGTGCCGGCGAACGTGTTGGTGTGAATGCAGGTGAGATCGAGCGGGGCGGCGACCTCCGGGCTGTCTTGCGGGTGAAATTCCGCGTGCACGTCGAATTCGTATGACGGCCAGTACGGCTCGGTGTCCGGCGGGAGGTAATGCGAAGGGTCCGACGTGATCGGGCAGCCGCACATCATCGTCACGGTCGCAATAAGGCTGACCATGTTGCCCGAAACGATGGCATCCACCGTGGTGTACAGCCCGGCGATCGTCAGCACCAGCCCCGGATCTTCGAGAAGTTCCAGGCCCGGCGTCACCCACATCGTCGCCGAGGCGTACACCGGATCGGGGGCGAACGCGGTGGCTTTGAATTCCAGCAACGACGGCTCGGTGAGGGGAAGTTCCACGATGAGCCCCCCTTGGTCCGCCGTCGGCACCTCCAACCAATACGGCCCCTTCGGGTAGGTCGGGCTGACGCCCGGCGGCTCCAGGACGATCGCGTTCCGCGAGACGTCCTCTTTGAACTGCGACGAGGGTAGGACCGTGCCCGAGGCGTCGTGGTTGAAATTCGCACGGGGGATCAATTCCTCTCCCGTTAGAACGTTCCTAACCGTGAGAAACGGTTGTGTCACCGTGGATGCCGGTCCGAGGATCTTTCCGTCGCGCGCCTGGACACGCACCTTCACCTGCGCGGGTTTTAGCGACATGGGTTACCCTTCCTGGAATTCGCTCATCCTGACGCCGCTCTGATGGGGGTGTCAACCACCTGGGGCCTCTCTGCAAGGGAGGTCTCTACGTCATTTTCGTTCGAACGTTGCTCGAAAGGAGAATTCGTCAATGGTTAGAAAGAGTCGTAGGTACGTCCGTATTGTCTCGCTGTTTGCCGCTTTGGCCCTCTCGCCGGTGTTGACGGCTCACGCAGACCCGGCGCCGCCCTTCAAGACCATGGACCCGGGCAAGTTGAAGGTGTGCCTGTATTGGGGCTTCGCGCCGTTCGCCTCCAGAGACGCCGACGGCAACTGGGAAGGCTGGGACGTGGATTACCTCAAAGCCTTCGCGAAGGCGAGCAACATTCCACAGTTCGAAGTGGTCCCGAGGGATTTCAAGAACATCTGGCTCGAACCGGGCAAGGGCTCCTGCGACATCGCCGGGACGGGAATCTCCGACACCCGGGAACGCCGGAAGAATGCGGGTCCGGGCGCCGACTGGACGAACACCTACTACTACGTGCTCCGGACGTTCCTGGTACGAACCGCCGACTTCACCCGACTGACCAAGGTCGAAGACCTGAGCGGTAAAAAAGCGATCGTGACCAAGGATTCCACCGCCAACTCCGATCTCTGTTACCGGATGAAAGAGAAGGGCCTGTACCCGTGCGCAAAGGCCGACGACCATCCGTGCAACGGCTTCGTAGGCCTTGAAGGTTATCCGGAAACCACCCGGGAGAAGGACAAGACCTGCGTGTACATCGAGTACCCGTGGGAAAAAGACGAGAAGAACGCGGGGGACGACGTCGCGGCGGGCCGGAACAGCGACCCGGATCCGGGCGTTCCTTTCACCTACGGGGGAGGATACGGGAGCATCCAAGCGCTGGTCTGCAATTGCCAGGGCCCGACCCCGAAGGGACAGGACTGCCCGAGCTCACCCCGGAAAGACCAGGATCTCGCCACGGTCTGGCCCCATTGCAACATGACGAACGAAGGCGAGGTGGCCGAGCCCTTCTCGTTCGTGGTGAGCAGCGCCGATACCCACCTGGCGCACGCCCTCAACTGCTACATCAACAGTCACCCCTATCAGGGAACGCCGATCCCCGACATCGACTGTCCTAAACCCGGCTGGACGCCCGCTCCCGATAAGGCCTGTCTCTAGCCAGGCGGCGCTTGCCAACCGCAAGGAAGTTGACCTGGAGGAGCGGGCCGCACCCGCCTCCTCCAGGATCTGTCAAGCCTCAGACCATGCCGACCTCGGCCGGCGCCGCGAGGCGAGGCTTCTTGCGCAGGATTGCGGCGGAGACCAGCGCCATGATCAGCCCCACCGGGAACACTTCCATGAAGGTGACGGCGACGTTGAAGAGGGGATTGGCGTAGCTCTTCGCGAAGTCGGCCATCTTCACCGTCGCCGTCTGGATTTCGGCTTGGGTTTTGCCGTCGGCCCGCATCTTGTCGAGCATGTGGGCGTTGAACTTCTCCATGAAGTCCGGCACGAAGTTGAAGTAGGTGATCTCCCAGGCGATCACGTACATCGCGCAGGCGACCAGCACGATCAGCAGGCCGACTTGGAGCGCCTTGCCGAAGCCGATGGTGCCGTGGGCAATGTTCTCGCGGTACGAGCGGACGCCGAAGAAGACCAACAGGAACGCCAGGACCATGGAGCTGTAGCCGACGATCTCGCCGTGCTCGAAGTCGGCGTTCATGCAGAAGGGCACCATCAGGGCCACAAACGCCGCCAGGATGGCGCCTGAGATCAGTCCGTAGCGAAGCACGATTTTTTGCATTTCCGTTTCCTCCTTGGGTTGGCCCGTATCCTGGCGCCCGGAAGGCGCGGCCGTCGTCCTACTTTTGGGTGATTTTCGGGCCGCAGGGCCGAAATCATCCTTTCGTTGACCCCGGTAGTGGCTCAGGCAACCCTCCTCGCTCCTTCGGGCGCCTTCGGCAGCAGCCAGTCGCTGCGGGGCTTGCCTGAGCCACTACCTTGACCCTCGATCCTCGCGGCCTTTGTTGGCGAGCCGGTTCAGAACCCGGTAGTAGCCCGCCGGCAGAAGGGCCTTGAACAGCCGAATCAACCGGCTCTCGCCGTTGCAGTAGACCTCGAACTTGCCCGCCGTCATGGCCGCGACGAATTTCTCGGCCACGGCCGCGGCCGAGAGCTGTCTTGCGCCGGCGGTGATGGCGCGGGTTTCTGCGGGTGCGTGGGCTCGCTCGTACTCTAGCAGGGGGGTGTCGGTGTCGGGCGGGAAGACGACCGTGACACGGATGCCGTAGGGGGCGCCCTCCATCCGCAGGCATTCGGCGAGACCCGCGAGAGCGAACTTGGTCGGCGCGTAGGCCGCGTAGCCGTAGAGCCCCGTGTATCCCGCGACAGAGGAGACGAGACCCAGGCGGGCCTGCCCGGCGGCTTTGAGGTAGGGCCAGGCCGCCCGGATCGAATACAGGGTCCCCAGGTAGTTGGTGGCCAGTACCGCCTCGAAGTCGGCGAGGGCCATCTCCTCGAAACGCCCCACACGTATTATGCCGGCGCTGCACACCAGAGCCGCCAGGCCTCCCGAAGCGCCAATGGCTCGGATCGCCGCGCTCACCGCGGGCTCGTCCGCCACGTCCACCGCATGTACGGAGACCGACGAGTTCGGCCCGAGCTCCCGGCAAAGCAGGCGCCGGGCGTCCTCCAGTCGCTCGGCATCGCGGGCCAGGAGGTGGAGCCGGGCTCCCTGGAGACCGAGCTGCCGGGCGGTCGCGAGGCCGATGCCGGAGGAGCCTCCGGTGACGACCACGTTCTGATCTTGGAAAATCATTTGAACACCCGGGGCGACTTGAGGAGGGGCCGGGGAAACAGGACACCGCGGAGGGCGCGAAGAAGAAAGTGCAAGGTCGGGCTCGCCGCCTTGAAGAAGAGGAACTCGTCCTCGGGCTCGCCGCCGATTCGCTGCTTGACCCAATAGGCCGTCTGGCCGAGGTTGAGGCGTCGGCAACCCTGGCGGATCGCTTGGTCGAGCAGGGCGGAGACGAGATTGAAGTAGACGTCGTGCGGCGTCTCTTGCGCTTCCGGGAGACCGACCAGCATGAAGCTCAGGGTCTCTCCGCTCTTCACCAGCAAGGCGGCGCCCAGAACCTCGCTCTCGACGACCGCGGTGAGGATCTGGAGGTCCGGGCCAAGCTCTACCCACAGGCGCTCGAAGAACGCCGGGTTGAGGAACTCCAGCCGGGTCTCCGCTCTGGCCATGACGTTGCGATAGAGAGTATAGAAGCGGCCGGGGCTCAAACTCTCGGGACCGCCCAGGACGAGATGCGGCCGAGAGTCGGCGAGGCGCCGCGGCGAGTAGGGCCGGATCTCCGGCCTTGTCATCCCCATCTTGGCGAGCGAGCGCCGGATCTGGCGGCGGTAGGGGTGGCGCAGGCTGGCGAGGTATTCGTCGAAGCTCCGCCAGCGGATCTCCATCGCCATATACGGGAGGCTATGGCCGCGGAAGAATCCCAGTTCTTCGAGCGGCTCGACCGCCGGCAGCTCGCGGGCCTTGAATTCCTTGACGCAGAGATACCGCAGCCCTTCTTCCCGCCCGAGCGTCGCCATCTCCTCGGCGAGCCGCGCAAGCACCGGCCGGGCGAGAGCGTCCTCGGCGAGGCAGAGATGGCTCTGGCCGAAGGAGGCGGGAAGGCCGCAGAACAGAACATCGATCCGCAGGCAGCGCGGGAAGGCCCGGCGGGCGCGGGCGACGAGCTTCTGAAAGCCCTTGGGCAGGAAGAGGTCGAGGGAGACGGTGAACGCGGAAAGGGCCGCCGTCGCCACCCACCGTTCCCCGTCGCGAAAGACGAGATACCAGAAGTGGCCGTCCTCGACCCCCGCGTCCTCCACGGCGCGGAGCAGCCGGTGCGACTGATAGGGAGGGTCGCCGTCGGCCAAGCTGTCCCAGAGGCCCTCCGGAATGTCGTGAATCGAAGAGAAGCGCTGGACCTCCACGACCGGACATCAGGGCCGAGGGTAGGCCGCGAAAGCCGCCATCGCCGCTTCGAGCAGGCCACGGTCCTGCGCCGCGGTGGCGCAGAGACGAAGCCGGGCCGAGCCCGGCGGCACGGCCGGGAACACCACGGCCGAAGCCAGGACGCCGTGATCGAACAGATGCCGGGCCAGACGGTAGGCCGACTCGTCGGCGCCGGCATGCACCGGGATCACGGGGCTGGCGCTCGAACCGACGTCGTAGCCCAGGCCGCGCAACGCGCCGTGGAGGTAGGCGACGTTGCCCCACAGCCGACTGCGCCGCTCGGGTTCGCGCTCGATCACGTCGAGGGCCGCCAGGGCTGCGCCCGCGGCCGCCGGGCACAAGGCGGCCGAAAACATGAACGGCGCCGAGCCGTGTTGCAGATAGAGGATCAGCTGGCGGCTGCCCGCGAGATAGCCGCCGTTGGCGGGGACGGCTTTCGAGAGGGAGCCCGTCCACAGATCCACCGCATCGGCGGGTAGCCCGAAATGCTCGTCCGCGCCGTGGCCGTTATGCCCCAGGACCCCCAGCGCGTGCGCTTCGTCGACCAGCAGGAAAGCGCCGTGCTCCTGCTTCAGCCGCACGATCTCGGGCAGCGGGCAGAGGTCTCCGTCCATCGAGTAGACGCCTTCGACGGCGATGAGAGTCCGGGACCTGCGGCTGCCGGCCTTCTCGCGCAAGACGTCGCGCAGCGCGTCCGGATCGTTGTGGCCGAAGGTGCAATACGGCACGCCGGCCATGCGCAGGGCGTCGAGAATGCTGCGGTGGATGCGCTCGTCCACCACCGCCCGGTCGCGAGGTCCGAGCAGGGCCGCGAACACCGCCAGGTTGGCGGTGTAGCCCGAAGTGAAGGTGATGGCGGCCTCGGCGCGTTTGAAGGCGGCCAGCCGCTCCTCCAGACGGCGATGCAGGGTGTTGGTGCCGGTCAGCAGGCGGACGCCGCCGGTTCCGGTGCCGAAGTCGCGGATCGCCGAGATGGCCCCGGCCTCGATGTCCGGATGGCCGATCAAGCCGAGATAGTCATAGGACGAAAGCATCGTGAAGGTTTGGCCGCCCACCTCTACCCGCGGCCCCGACTTGCCGTCCAGAGCCTGCTGGAAGGTGTAGAGGTCTTCCCGCGCGCCCCAGGCCACCACGTCGAGCCAGCGGCGGGCCGCGCGATGGTCGAGCAGACCCCGATACTCGGCGTTCCAGGCCGTCTCGGGATCGAAAAAGCCGTCGAAGGGGCCGTCGAGACGGCGCGGCGCCGACGATTCCTCAACGGGGGCGGATAGGGTCTGGGGCACGCCGCGGATCCTTAGATGGGGGCGGTGGAAACATCAAGGGCGGCGGCTCCGGCGGCCGGACCCCCCGGACCGGGGCCAAGCTCCGGTCCGCGATCCATCGCCCGGCGGAGCTGGCGCGGCGAATGATGCCGGTGGGCGCTCGAAAACTGGAAGAAGATCTTGATCGCACCCCACCAGAGGCGCAGGTATCTCGGCGTCCAAACGGGCGGGCGGGTCCGCGGCGACAACCGGTTGGCGCGACGGATGTCCAGGATGGTTCGGGTATAGGTCTTGCGCAGGAATCGGTAGTAGCGGTCGAGCGGCAGCCGCGTCGGTAGCACCACGTGGGAGAGGTCCCACAGTCCGTGGGCCTCTCGGGGCACGGTCAGCTTGTCCTTGTATTCGTCCCAGATCACCGTGCCCGGCAAGGGCGTGAGCGGCGAGATGTTGAGGTAATACAAGCCGTTGTCGTCGATGAACTGCATCAGCCGGTCCCATTCCTTCTCGGTGTACTCCGGATTGGGGATCAGCGAGCCGTAGGTGTCGACCCCGTGGCGGCGCAGAACCTCGATCGCCTTGACGTTGTAATCGACCGTGCACTCCTTGTCCATCGAATCGAGCTCCGAGTCGGTCGACGCCTCCAGCCCGATGAGCACCGCCGAGAGGCCCAGCCCGGCCCACTCTTCGATCACGTCTTCGTTCTGGGCGATGAAATCCGCCCGGCCGTAGACCAGGTACTTCTTGCGGATGCCCCGCGCGTTCAAAAGGTCGGCGATCGCCCGCAGGCGTTTGCGATTGATCAGGAAGATGTCGTCGACGATGTAGACGTCCTCGGCCTGGATCATCGACAGCTCCTCGACGATGTTCTCCGGGCTGCGCGAGTAGGCAACGCCGTCGGTGATCCGCCAGGTGAAGCAGAAATTGCACTTGTACCAGCAGCCCCAGGTGGTCTTCATCGTCGCCACCGGCTGGTGGAACAGGTAGTAGTAGCGGTGGGCCAGGTGCTGCACGAGATCGCGCCGCGGGAAGGGGAGCGAATCGGGCTTGGGCATGTATCGCCGCTCGGGGGTGAAAACGACCCGGCGGTCCGCGGCCGGCAGAGCGAGCCCGGGAACCTCCGCCAGCGGTCGCCCCGACTCGAAGGCCTCGAGGATCTCGGGCATCAGGGTCGTCCCGTCCCCCATGACGATGCAGTCCACCGCCGGGTCAGAGAAATCCTCCGGCACCTGCGAAGCGTGGACGCCGCCCACCACCGTCTTCACCGCCGGATTCCACAGCTTGGCGATGCGGCAGATCTTGATCACCTCGTTGACCCCGGTGATATAGCAGCTGGTGCCGATGACGTCGGGCTGGAACCGCCTTAGGCGCCGGGGGAGGTTCTTCTCGACGATCATGTCGAAGACCTCGATCTCATGGCCGGCGGGAATTCCCGCCGCCACGTATTCGAGCTCCAGTGGCTCGCAGATCATCACGTGCTTCAAACCCATGGTGTGGGGCGGGACGGGCGGACGGATGAGCAGGATGCGCACGATCGATCCTCCTAAACGATCCCCGGCGTGATCCGGTTCTGGATGTGATTGCGGTAGTGGACGTTCGTGCCCAGGACGAAAGCCCGCATGAACGGGCCCAGGCGGGCAGGGTTTGCGGCTAGGCGCTTCAAGATCGCGGCGGGAGAGAACAGGCGCTCGTAGAGCCGCCAGTAGTTGCTCTGTAGCTCGTCCGGATCGAGCAGGCGGGGCTTGTAGACCACCTGGCCGCCGCTGAAACGCTCGAAGTCCTGGGACAGGAGGCGCCCCTCCCGCTCCATCTCGTCATAGAGCGGCGTGCCCGGCACCGGCGTCATGATGTGCACCCGCGGCACGGAGATGCGGTTGTCCATGATGAACGCGAAGGTCTCCTCGAAAACCCGCTGGTCGTCGTGATCCAGACCGATGATCATCTCGGTGCTCACGTCGATGCCGTGCTTCCGGATCGCGGCGACCGCCTCGCGGTAGCGCTCGGGGCGGTTCCACTCCTTGTCCACCGCTTTGAGGCTTTCGGCGTTGGTGCTCTCGATGCCGAAGGAGAGCAGGCGGCAGCCGCTCCGGGCGGCCAGCTTCAGCATTTCGGGCCGTTCGGCGATGTGCAGGCTGCACTGGCTGATCCAGAGGATCTTCTCCGGGATCAGGGCCTCCCAGAGCGCCGCGGCGTAGTTGAAGTCGACGCCGATGTTGTCGTCGATGAAGGCGATGTATCGGCTGCCGTGCCGCTTGGCGGCGCGCACGTCGCGCACGACTTGATCGACCGGTCGCTTGCGATAGCCCTGCTCGAAAAACGCCGTGATCGAGCAGTAGTTGCAAGTGAACGGGCAGCCGCGAGTCGCCTGCACGGGCCGCCAACGCCCCAACTTGCGGGCGTCCATCAGGTCGTAGCGCGGCAGCGGCAGGTCCTCGATCGGGGGCCGGCGAGTCATGCGGTAGATGCGTTCGAGACGGCCCGCTTCGAAGTCGGCGATGACCTGGGGCCAGGTCTCCTCGGCCTCGCCGATCACCAGTGCGTCGGCATGTTCCAGGCTCCATTCGGGCTTGGCCAGGCTGGCGGCGATGCCGCCCTGCACCACGGTCACGCCGCGGCGGCGGAACTCGTCGCCGATCTGCCAGGCCCGCACTATCCCTGAGCCCATGCCCGTGATGCCCACCAGGTCCCAGGGCTCGTCGAAGGGAATGTCCTCGACGGTCTCCGAGAGCAGGCGAAGCTCGACGTGCGGCGGGGTGACCGCCGCGAGCATCGGCAGGGTTAGGCCGGGCAGGTGCAGACGCGCCTGCTTGATCGGCCGGCCCTGCGAATCGAGAGCCGTGGGACCGATCAGCAGGACCCGAGGATTGTCTTTCACAAGTAGCGGGATTATATTTGAACCTAGAAAGCAAGAACAACCGTGGACCTTTCGATCCGCCCCGTCCGCACGGCCGGCGATTTGGCCCGGTTCATCGACGTCCCTTGGCGGATCGATCGCGCCCTGGGCGGCGACCCGCATTGGGTGCCGCCGTTGCGGCTCGGCGTGAAGGCGATCCTCGACCGGCGTCACCCCTTTTGGCGGCAGAGCCGCCGACAGCTATGGCTGGCGGTTCAGGACGGAAAGCCGGTCGGGCGCATCGCCGCGATCCTCAACCAGGCGCACCTCGAACACTGGCGGGATGAGACGGGATTCTGGGGTTTTTTCGAGAGCATCGACCAGCAGGAGGTGGCCGATGCCTTGCTGTCGACGGCCGAGACGTGGCTCGCGGAGCAGGGTTGCGCGGTCGCCGTGGGGCCGGTCAATCCGAGCCCGCACTATGAGATGGGAATCTTGATCGAGGGATTCGACGCGCCGCCCCATCTGATGCTCACCCACAATCCACCGTACTACGCGGACCTGCTCGCGGCGGCGGGATACGAAAAGGCGCGGGACCTTTACGCTTACCTGATCCCCGGCGAGAACGTGCGGCTCGATGGCAAAGTGCGGCGGGTGGGCGAGACCCTGGAGCGCCGTTGGGGCGTCACGGTCCGCGCGGGGGAGATGCGACAGTTCGCCCGCGAGGCCGCCATCATCCATCGGCTCTACAACGCGTCGATTCTCGGCCAATGGGGCTTCACCCCGATCGACGAGCCGGAGTTCGCCGCCTTCGCCGCCGACCTCAAGCGCATCCTCGATCCCGATCTCGTGCTCTTCGCGGAATGCCGCGGCGAGCCCATCGGTTTCCTGCTGGCCCTGCCCAACCTGAACGAGGTGTTGATCCGGATTCGCGACGGCAGGCTGCTCCCCTTCGGCCTGCCGAAATTATTGTGGCATCGCAGGAGCGTCAAGAGCGTCCGCGTCATCCTCGTCGGCATGCTGCCGGAGTGGCAGCGGCGCGGTGTGGGGAGCCTCCTATATAGCGAGATCACCCGCCGCGTGTTGGGCAAAGGCTACCTCGGCGCGGAAATGTCCTGGGTGCTCGAAGACAACGTCCTGATGAACCGCGCCGCCCGCCTCTTGGGCGGGCACGTCCACAAGACGTATCGGGTGTATCGCAAGACATTGGGGGCCGCGATCGGCCGCCCGTCCGCCGACGGATCGGCAGGCGATCGGGAGGGATCATGAAAGGTGCGTCGAGCGCGGCGGGCGCGGCCACCCCTTGGGAGCGAGGCCGGATCGACGGTCGCCTCGGCCCGCCGCAGCTTCTTTTCGGGCGCATGAACGAGGACTGGCGGGTGGAGGCCGAGGTCTTTCCTCCCGGTGGGCGGATCTTCTGCATCGCCTCCTCGGGCTGCACCGCCCTGGCGCTTGCCGCGCGCGGATTCCGCGTCACCGCGGTCGACGTCAACCCGGCGCAAATCGAGTACGCGCGGACCCGCGCCGCGGGCGCGCCGCCGCGGCCCGGCGTGATCGATGGACGCCTGGCGCTGGCGCGGCGAGCCCTGCCCTGGCTCGGGCTCCGCGAGCGCGACCTACGGCAGTTCCTCCAGTTCGCGGCGGTCGACGAGCAGACGGATTTCTGGCGCCGGAGGCTGGACACTTGGCGGCTACGGGCGTTCCTGCGTTGCGGGCTCAGCCGGGCGTTCCTGCGCCTCAAGGTCGGCCGCTCCTTGGTCGAAGCGCTTCCCACGCGCTTCGACCGGGTGATCCGCGAGCGGCTGGAGCGCACCTGGGGGCGCCACCCGAACCGGGAAAACCCTTTCGTCTGGCGCCTGCTGCTGGGTTGCGAGCCCCCCGGGGGCGCGCCGGACAAGGCGGCCGGTGAAGCGCCCGCGGCGATCGATTTCGTCTGCGCCGACGCGATCGATCATCTCGACGGCGGACCACCCAACCGCTTCGATGGCTTCACGCTCTCCAACATCCTGGAGGCCGCTCCTCTGCCCTATCAGGAGCGTCTGCTGGCCGCCGTCCGGCGCGCCGCCGCTCCGGGAGCGATCCTGGTCGTGCGGAGCCTCCTCGAGCCGTCGGATGGCGAGGCGGCCGATTGGACATCGCGCGACCGTTCGCCGCTCTGGGGGGCGGTCGAGGTGAGCCGTGTGCATGGGGGGACCGGGCCGGGTCGAATTCATCTCTCCGTGGCCCCCAACGTTCAGGGGATCAGGCCCAGCTCCTGACCCTTGAGGATGGCCTGGACCCGGCGCTTCGCCCCCAGCTTGTCGAACAGGCGGGAGGAGTGGGTCTTCACCGTGTTCTCCGAGACGAACAGGCGCTCGCCGATCTCCCGGTTGCTCAAGCCCGCCGCGATGAGGCCGAGGATCTCGTGCTCGCGCGGGGTGATGCCGAGCTCTTTGAGCTTGCCGGCGTCGAGAGCGAAGGGTCCACCCTCCGGGACGCGCACCTCCCGGATCACCACCACGTCTCGCGACCGGGTCCACCGCAGCCCCAGATAGACGCCCAAGACGGAGAAGATCACCGCCACCAAACCGCCGTAGATCTCGGTCGGGTAGGCGTGGACGAAGTGCTTGTACTCGATGAGCTTGAGCAGCGCGAGCAGCACGCCGCCCGCCAGGCTGTAGAGGATGACGCGTTTCACGGGCGGTGAGGATAGCGCAGAGGTCAACGACCCCGGCGTACGCCATTCTGGAGGGACCGGTGCCGGAGCTCCTACCGTTTCAACAAACGAACAAAGCCGGCCTGCTCGAAATGAGGATCGGTCGTCAGAGCCTTGATGAGCTTGTTCTTCTGCATGACGACGAAGCTCGCGCAATCTACCAAACTCCAATCCTTGTCCGGCCGATCGACCAACAACTGCCAGGCCTGCGCATCAAGCGTCGCATCCACGTGAACGACGTCCACAAAGGGGGAAGACTTCAGGCTTGCGACAAAAGCAATGGTTCTAGGGCGAGGGGTCCGCAGAGGGCTCGTCAAGAGCGCAACCAACTCGGTCAGGATGTAGTTCGTGGTAACGAACCGATGGCCTTCCTCTCGGGCGCGACGGTAGAGGTCGGCTGCCTGCTCGTGGTAACTCTGGGATGGGTCGACGAGGTGCCCCCAGCCCGAGGTGTCGCCGAAGATGGAAGGCATGGGGAAACGGCGTTCCTCAACCGTTCATCGTCTCTTTGAGGGCGCTGCCCAGATGGACGTCATGCTGGTCCGCCCAATCGATTCCCCGGCTATTGAAAGCACCAATGAACTCCTCCAGAGGGTCGCCGGTCACTGAATGGGTTGCTGTGGCCAAGAGCTGGACAGCGAGCACCTCGGGTGCCTGGCCCGCTTCATCCGCCTTTTGAATCAGGGAGGTGTACACACTCTCGGGTACTTCCAAGGTCAGCGTATGGTGCATCGGCTCTCCTTCCGACGGCGCCTTGACTCTAGCGGTCTCTCTCTCTCTACGTCAACGAAAAGACAGTGACTATTGGGCGCGCCAGGAAGGGTGAGGCGGGTGTGAGATCGTCTCCTTGGCTCGCCTCGCAGGGCCTCAGACCGCCGGGCCGAGCGCTCTCGGAGGGGCAAAGAGCTTCTTGATCCAGAACAGGAAGGCTCCGATTCCAAGCCAGGTGAGGACTACGATTGCCACCACCAAGGGGTTCGCGAACATCTCCTCGGGCGAAAACCCACGAGTCATCTGGATCTGCTGCTCGGTAAGGCCCATTTGCACGTAGTAAGCGTTCCAGTCGAAGTTGCCGGCGAAAGTCAAGGTCGACGATACCGCGGCGAACACCCAAAGCGCGACCGCGACCCACCAGCCGAGGATCGAGCGGCGCCAGACCCACCAAGCGCCGGCCCCGGTCGCCGCGGCGAAGACCAAGCCGAATGCCCACGACGAAGCGCCGGAGAAGAGCCTGCCGAGGACCGGGAAGGCACCGTAGAGTGGCATCTCGAGTGCGGTAAAGCCCCAGAAGGCGAGCACCAGGAAGAGGCCGAGCAGCGGCGTCGGCAGGCGGTCCGTCCAGCGCGGCCGGTCGCGGGCCTCGAAGGTTGCGCGGACGTTGACGCCGCTATAGAACAGGGCGAGGGGGACCGGCAGCGCGACGTAGACCACGATCAGCGCAACCACCATGCAGCCGACCATCAGACCGGCCGGGGCGGCCGGCGCGCTGTGCGGCATGGCGGCCTCGAACATCGTCCTGATCTTCGGCAGGAGCGCGGTGACCACAATCAAGGCAATCACGCCGACGGTGAGCCACATCCAGGAGACCACGGAGAGCAGCGCCCGCGCCCACCGCCTGACCATCGCCGAGCCGATTCCGGTGGTGAGGAAAAACGCGGCCACCGCGAGGTAGAGCGCCATCGCCGGGATCGTGCTTCGGAACGGGGCTCCCTGGCCGGGGGACATCGCCGAAGCGGCACCGACCCCGACCGCCATGAGCGCGACCATCCCGAGGCAGGCGAGGCCGATCAGGGCGACGAACAAGCCCATCAACAGGATCGCGGTGCTGCGGTCGCGGTACGGCGGGGATGGAGGGAACGGCGATTCGGTGGGCGAATCTTGATCGTTGACGTCCATCAGCGTCCTCCCGAGAATCGATTTGTCGAGCGACAGATTGTGGCGAGTCTATCGCCGGAAGCACAATTCGCGAGGCTTCCCCCTCGGGCGCTTCCCTTACAATCCACCAAGCTCACGGGACCCGCTCGCCTCTGAGGCCCCCCAAGGAAGAGGTTTTTCATGTCGATCTCGAAAGCGGCTCGCCGCCGCCTCCCGGCCGTGGCCGCGTATCTCGGTGTCCTCCTTTTCCTCAGTGTCGGGGAAGCTTTCGCCCAGCCTCCGGCCGGGCCGATCACGGTTCGAGGACGCGTCCTGCCGCTTGCGGGCGCTAGTGCGGCGCCTTCCTCCGCCCAGATCGAGCTGCGGCCGGCGTTTCCCTCCTTCGCCGTTCGACGGGCGGCCCTCCGCGGTGACGAGCCGCCCCCGCTTGCGATCGCGCAGACCGTGGGGGACGGCTCGTTCGTGCTGTCCGCCCCCGCGTCGGGCTGCTATCGGATCTCCATGAGAGCCCGAGGTTTCCGAACCCTGGAAATTCCGCTCCTGCCGCTGGTCGAGCCGATCGAATTGCCGCCGGTGGTGCCGGCCGGCCTCCGGTCGCTCTCGGTCACGGTGCTCGACCCGGCCGGCCAACCGGTCGCCGGGGTCGCCGTGCGTACGATTTCGCTCAGTTCGGTAGGCGCCTCTTCGGGCACTCCGGACGATCCGAGCGCCTGGCGGCCCGCGGTGGAGAGGGCGCGCACCGACAGCCAGGGCCGGGCGATCGTGAACCGAAGCGCGGGCGAGAGGGTCCAGGTTCAGGTCGAGACCGCGGGCGGAGCCGGTTTCGCGGACGTCGAGGCCGATGCTCCCTGGACGGTGGTGCGGCTCATGCCCCGGCAAGGCCTGTCGATCGCGGTGCGCGACGCGGCGGGTCGGCCCGCTTCCGGCGCCCTGGTTTTTTCGGCCGGAAAGGCCGTCGAGGTGCTTGACGAAGAAGGCCGTGCCGACGTGCTCCCTCCGGCTCCCGGCAGCAGCCTCCTGATCATGGCGGAAGGCGGCGCATGGGCCGAGGTTCTCGCTCCGGCGGGCGGCCCGGGTGGCGGAAAGCCGATTTCGATCCGTCTCGGACCGCCACGGAAAGCGCGCGGCCGGGCGCTCGAATCGATCACCGGCGAACCGTTGGCGGATGCACTGGTCTGGGCAGGCGGGGAGAGCGTTGCGGTCGATGGCGTAGTCCATCCCGATGCGCAGGGGAATTTCGAAATCCTCGTCGCCGGCTCCGGCCGGCCGACGTTTGGCGCCGCCGCGGCGGGCCATGCCTGGCGGCAGATCTCGGCGGCGGTGCCGGGTCCCCACGACCTGCCGATCGCCCTCCGCCTCGATCGCGCAACCGATTCACAGGACGCCGCGGGCCTCACCGGAATCTTGGTGGACGAGGCGGGGCAAGGGGTCGGCGGGGCGGAGGTGTTCGCCGTCCGCGAGACCGAAAGCACGATCGACGGCCAACGGAGCACGGAGCGCAAGCAGCAGCGGCTGGGGACGTCGGACATTCATGGCGGCTTTCACGCGGGAGGCCTGGAGTCCGGCACCTTCGACCTCGTGGCGCGCGCGAACGGCTACGTTCCCGGGCGGCTGCCGGGCCTCACGCTCGCGGCCGGCGGCCGGCTGCCCGATCTCAAGATCGTGCTCTCGCGCGGACTCAGCATCGAAGGGCACCTGCGCGATCCGCAAGGCAACCCCGCCGCGGGGGTCACCGTCGAAGCGAAAAGGATCATTCCCATCGGCAAAGGAGCCGCGATCCAACGATTCCTACCCACGCAAAGCTCGTTCGTGACCGACCGCGGCGGACAATTCAAGCTCACCGGCCTCGAACCGGGACCCTACGAGGTGACCGCGGAAAACGCGCTCGGCCGGGCGCGCGGCACGGTCGAAGTGGGCGCCGACGGCGCGCGAATCGATCTGCAGTTGGTGAAGTGACGAGATGGTATCCTTGAGGTGAGGTGATTCCCCATGAAAGCGACAACCCAGGCCCATCGACCCGAGGAAGCAGCGGAGAACCTTCTGGACGCCGAGGAAAGGGACCGAACCCTTCGCGCGTTGGACGCTCTTCTGGAAGGTGACGAGGGGGAGCAGAAGGAGACGTTCGCTTTCCTCAAGGAGTCTCTGGATCAGGATCGTCCCTCCAATCGCAAGCTGTTCTCCTTCTGAAGGATCATCCTGCTCGATACCGGGCCGTTGGGATTGATTTCTAATCCAAAAGCGATGGATCTTGCCAACGAATGCCGGGAATGGATGAGGGAACAGACCGTTCGCGGGGTTCGGTTCTGTCTGCCGGAAATCACCGACTACGAAGTTCGGCGTGAGCTTCTCCGTGGCGATAAAGCCCGAGGGATCGTCCGCCTTGACCTTCTCAAAAGCTCGATCTGTTATCTGCCGATCACCACGTCCGTGATGGTGAAGGCGGCGGAGCTCTGGGCCGATGTCAGAAAGCGCGGCTTGCCGACCGCGGACCCCAAGGCGTTGGATTGCGACGTGATTCTGGCGGCCCAAGCCTTGTCTGTGGATGGGGTCGTCGCAACCGAGAATGTGGGACACCTGGCTCGTTTCGTCACGGCTTTGCACTGGCGCGACTTGACGAGCTGATCCGCTCCTCTGGGCTCAGATCAGTCCAGCCTTATCTTTGGCTGCACCTATTCCGGCCATCTATCCCGTTCGGTCCGCTGCTTCTCGGTGGCCGGCCCGAAACGCGAACCTTTCCCCTTGCTTACCGAGGGGAGTCTGTTGTACCCTCGGTAACCGAGATGAGTAAACCCAACGACCTCGTGCTCGGTACCCTCGATCTGCTCCTGCTGAAAATCCTGGCGCTGGAGCCCATGCACGGCTGGGCCATCGGCCTGCGTCTGCGATCGATTTCCGACGACGTGCTCCAGGTCAGCGAAGGCTCCCTCTACCCGGCGCTCCACAAACTGGAGCAGGAGGGTTGGATCACCGCCGAGTGGAAGCAGACGGAAAACAACCGGCGGGCGAAGTTCTATTCGCTCACCCGCCTCGGTAGAAAGCAGCTCGAATCGGAAACCGCGAACTGGCAGCGGCTCTCGTCCGCCATTTCGCGAGTCGTCCAGCTGAGTGAGGCTTGAGAAACCCATGCGAATCGAGCACTGGTGGTTCACGCTGCCGTTGCGATTGAGGTCGATCTTCCGCCGCAACCGGGTGGAGGAGGAGCTGGCCGAGGAGCTTCAGTTCCACCTGGAGCACAAGATCGAGGAAGGCATCGCCGCGGGGCTTTCGCCGAAAGAGGCGCGCTACCGGGCACTACGCGCGATGGGCGGACTGGAACAACGGAAAGAGGAGATGCGAGAGATGCGACGCGTCCACTGGATGACGGATTTCCTCGATGACTTCAAATACGCGATCGTCAGCCTGCGCCGCACGCCCGGGCTCGCCGCCTTGGTGGTCGCGACGCTTGCGCTCGGAATTGGGATGACCACGACGCCCTTCAGCATGGTCGATGCGCTGATCTTCCGGCCGTACCCCGTGCCGCATCCGAACGAGGTGGTCACCCTGGTGAGCACGTCGCGCGACAAAAGTCTCGGCTCTTTTTCGTATCGCGAATACCTGGATCTGCGGGACCACGCGAAGAGCTACGACGGCGTGATAGCCAGCTCGGACACGGCGGCGGTCGGCGTGACCATCGCGTCCGGCGCCACGCCGCTGGTCAAGGGCGGCATGATGGTGTCCGGCAACTACCTCGACGTGCTGGGCGTGCAGCCCCAGATGGGGCGCGGCTTTCGGGCGAGCGAAGACCAGGTGCCCGGCCGCGATGCCGTGATGGTGCTCGGGCCGGATTTCTGGCACAACCAATTCGCGGGCGACCCTGCCGTCGTCGGCCGGAGGATTCTTCTCAACGGCACGGAGTTCACCGTCATCGGCGTCGCGCCGGAATCGTTTCCGGGCATGCAGATCTACTCGCGTCCCGACTTCTACGTGCCTTTGGCGATGGCGGGGGCGTTTTCTACCGACCGGCAGAAGAACTTCTTCGAGGACCGAGACGATCGCGAGCTGAACGTGAAGGCGCGATTGACACCGGGCGCGACGCTTGAGCAGGCGCGCACCGAGCTTGCCGCGCTGGCGAAAAACTTCGAGCGCAATTTTCCGGCGGCGAACCGCGACCGCGGCGCCATGGTCCGCACCCAGTTCGAGATGCGGACCCGCGACGACGACGTCAATTGGAAATTCAGCGTGATTTTCATGATCCTGGCGCTGGCCGTGCTGCTCGTGGCCTGCACCAACGTCGCGGGGCTCCTGTTGAGTCGCGCCCGCACGCGAACGCGCGAAATCGCCGTGCGGTTGGCGCTCGGCGCCGGGCGTTTTCGCCTGATCCGGCTGCTCCTGACCGAGAGTCTGATTCTTGCCCTCCTGGGCGGATTGGGCGGGATCGCCGTCGGGTACGCCGGCATCGAGCTCCTCGGCAAGTTCAGCGTGCCGACCGAGCTGCCGGTCATCATCCCGTTCCGGATGGACGCCCGCGTGCTGCTCGCGAGCCTCGCGGTGTCGGTCGCGAGCGCTTTCCTGTGCGGTCTCACCCCCGCGTTGCAGAGCACGCGCGGGGATCTCGCGAACGGACTGAAAAGCGCGGACGTCGATCTGCCGGGCAAGAAACGCCTGTGGGGCCGGAACGTCCTGGTGATCGCGCAGGTTGCGATGTCCCTGATGCTGCTCACCGCGGCCTTTCTGATGGCCCGGAGTTTCCAACACAGTGTCATCCAGGCCAGCGGGTTCGCGAAAGATCACCTGCTGATGGCCCGGTTCGATCCGCGGCTGGTGCAGTACGACGCGGCTCAGACCGAGCGGTTCTACCATCTCTTGGTCGCGCGGGCTCGGGAAACGCCGGGCGTCCGGAGCGCGGCGTTCACCGAGAATCCGCCGCTTGGGTTGGACGGCTTCGAGGCCCTCGCGTTCGTTCCGGAAGGGTTTCAAATGCCGCGCGATCGCGAGAGCTTTACGTCGGCGATGGATGCCGTGGACGAAGGTTTCTTCGAGACGATGAAGATCCGGATTCTCCGCGGCCGCGGCTTCCTGGCGACGGATCGCGTCGAAGCCCCGCCCGTCGCGGTGGTGAACGAACAGTTCGCGAAGCATTACTGGCCGGGCGCCGACGCGGTGGGCAAGCGCGTCCGCCTCGACGGCCGTTCCGGCACGCCGGTCGAAATCGTCGGCGTCGTCCAGACCATCAAGTACCGCGAGACCGGCGAGCGGCCGATGGATTTCGTGTACCTGCCGTTCGCCCAACATCCCCGGGAGCGCATGGTCCTGCTCTTGCGTTCGAGCGGCGATCCGCTGCAAATGGTCGAACCCTTGAAAAAGATCGTCCGCACGCTCGCTCCGAACCTGCCGATCTCGGAGACCAGGAGTTACGAGGATCTCTACCGGTACCACGCCGTGGACGGTCCGCGAGCCGCGATCCGGCTGGTCGGCACGATGGGCGGAGTAGGCCTCCTGCTGGCGATCGCCGGTTTGTACGGACTGGTGGCTTACAACGTGAGCCGCAGAACCCGCGAAATCGGCATCCGTATGGCGATCGGAGCCGGGCCGTTCGCCGTCCTGCGCCTGGTCATGGGCAAGGGTCTCACGCTGGTGGGAATCGGCACGGGCGTCGGCCTCGCGATGGGCTTCGCCGTCGAGCAGCTGATGAATTCCATGCTGTTCAATGCCGGCGGAGTCGACTTCGTGGCCTATCTCGTCATCGTGCCCTTGATGGTGCTCGTGACGTTGCTCGCGGCCTACGTCCCCGCACGGAAAGCCTCCCGGATCGCGCCGACGCTCGCGCTACGCTGCGAGTAGCGGGCTGGCGCGGCAAAGCCGCTGCCGAGCTTTGACGGAGCCTTGCGATCCTGGGCTTGGATTCGTCGGCGCTCTGGTGTAGGTTCTCCTCCTCAACTCCAGTCCGTCTTCGCGTTCGACGTACCTTCCACGAACTTCGGGTTTCCCTCCGGGGAAGCGCCCTCTGGAGACTTCTATGTCCGCCCGAGAAGAGACCGTTCTGTCGTCGCCGATCGAATCGCCGGACTTTCAGGATGTCGGAGCCGCGGCGACCTTGAGCGTCTCCCGCCGTCATTTCCTGGTGGGGGCCACCGCGATCCTCAGCGGCATGGGCCTGCTGCCGTGGCTCGAAGGGTGCGCGACGACGGCGCCCCCGATCGAGACCGAGGTCCCCGCGACGGATCTCCCGTGGGAGGAGCTGCGCAAGAAGCTTTCCGGCCCCTTGCTGCGGCCCGGAGATCGCGGCTATCTCGCCAAGGCGCTGCCGTGGAACCGGCGCTACGCGGGGACCCGCCCCGCGGGCATCGCGAGCTGTCGAAATCCCGCCGACGTGCAACAGTCGATCCGCTGGGCACGGGCCAACCGCGTGCCCTTGATCGTGCGCTCGGGCGGCCATTCCTATGCGGGGTACTCGACGACCGAAGGATTGATGATCGACGTCGCCGGCCTGAACGGCTTCGCGTACGACGAGAAGACGGGACGTGCAGTCCTGGGCGGCGGCGCGCGCAACGCGAACGTCTACGAAGCGCTCCGTCCGCTCGGGCGGGCGGTGGTCCACGGCCGTTGCCTCGGCGTCGGCGTCGCGGGTCTCGTCCTCGGCGGCGGAATCGGATTCAACATGCGGCGATTCGGCGTGACCTGCGACCTCCTCGAATCGACCGACATCGTGACTTCGGACGGTGAGATCCTGACCTGCGATCGCGATCGGAATCCCGAGCTCTACTGGGCCTGCCGCGGCGGCGGCGGCGGAAACTTCGGGGTCAACACCTCGCTCACCTTCCAGACCTTCCCGGTCTCCGAGCTCACGGTCTTTTCGATCCAATGGAACCAAGGGCTCGAAGAGGTCTTCGCCGCGCTCCTTGCCCTTCTCCCGAAGACGCCCGATCGTCTGGGGGGCAAGGTGAGCGTGCGCGTTTCGGCCGATGGTTCGCTCGCGGTGGCGCTCCTCGGCCAGCTCGTGGGCCCGCCCTCCGAGCTTCGCGGTCTGCTTGAACCTGCGTACAGCAAGGCCAAGCCGAGCGTCGAGCGGGTGGAGGTTCGCTCGTACTGGGACGGCCAGACTTTTCTCTCGGAAGAAGGGTGCCCCGAGTACTCCCACGAAAGCTCGCGCTACGTCTATAAGGACATTCCCGCCGCGGGCGTCGCGACGATCTTCGACTATCTCCGCCGCTGGCCCGGCACGAGCATCGGCGCCGATTGGAAAGCTTTTCTGGTCGGCGGCGCGATCGATCGAACGGGACGCCGCGAAACCGCCTACGTCCACCGCGGAGCGAGCCAGCTGAGCAGCATCGAAGTCGAGTGGAACGCCGAGGACCCGAAGGATCTCGTCCTGGAAAACCTCGCCTGGCAGATGGAGTTCCACCAGGCGATGGCGCCGTTCACCTCGAACGAGTCGTTCCAGAACTTCATCGATGGGAGCCAGGCAGACTACCTCCGCGCCTACTACGCGGAGAACCTCGAAGGGCTCGTGGCGGCGAAGAGGAGGTACGATCCGAGCAATACCTTCAAGTTCCCTCAGAGCATCCCCCTCTCGATTTGAAGCGGCCGCCTACCCTGGGGATCGTGTCGCGGTGAAGTTGGAGCTGGCGCTTCATCAGCTCGACTCTTCCTTTCCCGGAGGATGTCGCGTATTCTCGCGGCACCTTCCGTGAGGGACATCGAATGCGAACCCACGTGCAGCGTCGGACCACGGGAGCGCCCCGAGACACGGGCCGCAATGCCGAATCCGCGGTGCAGAAAAACGCGCCCTCCGCGGGATTCAGGCACGGTTTCACGAGCCGAACGCAGCCGGGTTCCGATGGATCTTCGCCCACGGTGGAAAGCGAGCTGAAAAGGGCCTCGCGGTTCGGCCACAACTTCGCCACGATTCCCGTTCATGCTCCCGGCAAACCCGCGACCGAGAAACGCCCCAACAAGACCGGGCTGCCCGACGGTCTCAAGAACGGCATCGAGTCGCTTTCCGGAATGCCTTTAGACCACGTCAAAGTCCATTACAACTCCTCTAAGCCCGCGGGAGTCAACGCCCTCGCCTACGCGCGGGGCCACGAAATCCACGTCGCGCCGGGACAAGAACATCACCTCCCGCACGAGGCATGGCACCTCGTGCAACAGGCGCAAGGCCGCGTGCGGGCGACGATGCAGTTGAAGGGCGGCGTGCCGGTCAATGACGACAAAGGGTTGGAGCAGGAGGCGGACAAGATGGGGGCCAGGGCGAAGGCGCATACCGCCCACCTCAGCCCCGATCCGGGCTCGAAGGGACCGGTGAGCTCATCCCATGCGCAGGGCTGCGGTTGTCCGTCCTGCGGTCAGCCGAGCGTTGGGCAGAGGACCAGCCGCGAGCCCGCGCAGGCCCAGGCGCTTCAGCTTCGAGATTGTCAAAGGTGCGGCCATAGCGAGAGCGCGCACAAGAAAAAAGGCTGCAATGTCACGGACGCCAAGGGAAACAAATGCGGCTGTACCTCCCACTCGGCCAAACATGATTCCGGCGGAAAATTCGACCACGGAGCCGGCAAGCGCGAGAGGCGAA
The DNA here is from genome assembly GCA_035995205.1 of Thermoanaerobaculia bacterium. Lineage (GTDB taxonomy): Bacteria > Acidobacteriota > Thermoanaerobaculia > Multivoradales > UBA5704 > DASYKS01. The sequence goes on along the minus strand of DASYKS010000037.1, from coordinate 51,153 downwards.
TCGCAGCATTGAAGGGCTAACGGATAGCTTGCCGGCGCAGGAGCCAGTCGGAAGAAGTGTGAGAATTGCCTGACCGAGCTTGGTATCGGTGATCAGCTTCCACTCGCCAAGAAACGGAGATTTCGGATCCGCCGGCACCGTGCAGGCGATGCTCGCCAGCCAAGGCACGAATACGCCGAAGAGGAAGAGCCGGGAAATTCGGACGCGAAGTCTGGGCATGAGGTTTCCGCGGTGGCGTCTACAGGTCTCCCAGGTCCAGCCGATAGACCCCCCGGCCCCAGGTTGCGGCGTAGAGCGATCCTTCCCCCGAAGAATCGAGGGCGATCAGGCCCTCCTCGAACGCCGCGGCAGGGAAGTCGAGGGCGAGCTTTTGCCAGGCAGTCATTTCTCCGTCCCAGAGGAAGACGCCGCGCCGGGGAACGGTGGCGAACAGGCGGCCCGGCCGGAGAGGGTCCGCGAGCAACGTGGCGATGCGGGCTCCATCGAGGCCGCTGCCGAGCGGCCGGAACGTTGTACCGCCATCGCGGCTCGCCCAGACTCCCGCGCTTTCGGTGCCGGCGTAAAGCATCCCGCGCGGATCGAAGGCCACGACCGTGGGCTTGCCGACCTCGGGGCCGATCGGTCGCCAATGCAGGCCGCGGTCGTCGCTTCGGAGGAGGCCTTTCGCGGTGGTGCCGACCAGGGTGTTCGTCCGATGCGGATCGATCGCGGCGCTCGTCAGCTCGGGTGCGCGGAATCGGCGGGTCCAGGTTTCGCCGCCATCGTCGCTATAGAACGAAAAGCTTCGGCGGGGAGAGTCGAGCGGGCCCGCGAAGCCGGCGAAGAAATAAACCTTTCGCGGATCGCTCGGATCGAACGCGAAGGCGAAACGCGGCGACTCGACCCTGCCCAAGCCGTAGCCTCGAAGGAGGCCGATCTGGCGCCAGGTGACGCCGCCGTCCGGGCTGCGAAAAACGCCCCCGTCGAGCACGGCGAATGCGAGCTTCGGATCGCCGGGGGAGTACCTCAGTAGGTAGGGCGGAAAGAAGGGATTGAAATAGCCGATCCCGCTTGAGCTCGGGACCAGCGACCAACTCTCGCCCTCCGTGGCGCTACGGAACAATCCTTTACCCGCGGCAAGCAACGTCGGCTGCGGTCCGCCACTCGCCGCGAGACCGAGAATGAACTGGCCTATAACGCCTTGATGGGCGGGACTCCAGGTTGCACCGTCGGTCGTCGAGCGCCAGATCCCGGAGTCGGCGGCGGCGTAGACCGTTCCGTTCGAGGCGACCGCGAGCCGGTTGATCGAATCGCCGGTCCGCTGCCGGCCGAACGTCTCCCCCCGGTTTGTGCTGCGCTCGACACCGTAATAGCTCGCCGCGAGCAGGGTGCCGCCCGGCGTCGTAGCGAGGTCGGTGAGACCTACGAGATCTCTCGCCCCGCCGGCATCCCGCCAGGTCACGCCGTCGTCCTCGCTCACCAGCAGGCCGACGCCGTAGGTGAGATTGAGCGTTTCGGTGTGGACCGGATCCACGGCGAAAGTGAGAACGCCGCCGAGGAAATTCGACGAGAATCGCTCGATCCAGGTGATGCCGCCGTCGCCGCTCACGAGAAGGGCGGTGCCCTGGGGGAGCTGGACCAGGGCGAGGAGCCGGGTCGGAACGTGCGGATCGACGTAGAGGCGCAAGACCCACGAGCCGGCGAAGGCTAGCCGCCGCCAGCTCCGGCCGTCGTTCGTCGAAAGGAAGAGGCCGCTATAGGTACGGGCATAGAGGCGCGCCGTATCCGCTGGGTCGTAGACGACCTCGATCACGCCGCCGTCTTGAGCCGCTGAGCCGACTGTGACCCGCTTCCAGGTGACACCGCCGTCCCGGCTGCGGGCGAAATGAAGACTGGGCAACTGCGTGGCGGTGAGCGCCACATCGCGCGGGTCCACGGTCGACACCGACACCCGGCCGTATCCCCGCATCGAAGCCGCAGCGCTTGGGGAAGCCCAAGTGTCTCCACCGTCGTCGCTCCGAAACACGCCGCCACCGTAAGGAACCGCATAGACGACCCGCGGATCGGAAGGCGCCGCGGCGATCGAAAGAACCGGGCCGCCGGAAAGCGGAAGTTGCCGCCACCGAGACTCGGCTCCGGCGGCGCGTCCGAGAGCGAACAGGGCGATCAAGCTCCATGCGAGCACGAGGCACGGCCTTGGGGATTTGTGCGAAGCTCTCAATGTTCCTCCCGTGCCGCGCGGATTCGCTTCGACGGGTGCTCCACCCAGTCGGCTGCGCGGGGATTCTATCCTCGTCGGACCAGGAGCCGTCTTCTGTCATGTCTCGAAAACAACAGTCGAAGCCGCGATGGTCTGCTGTGAAGGCGGCGGTCTCACGTCTTGATCAATCCGCGCTCTTGGATCTCATACGAGATCTGTATGGCCTCTCGCCTGGTAATCAGCAGTTCGTGGAAGCTCGTCTGGGCCTCCAGCAGAACCCTCTTGCTCACTACAAGGAGGTCGTCACTGATTGCATGTATCCGGACGTCTTCCGCAAGCAGCCGATTCAGATTTCCAAAGCGAAGAAAGCGCTCAGCGAATACCGGAAGGCCGTACGTGACGTGCGTGGAGAGATCGAGTTGATGGTCCACTTCGTGGAGTCTGGCAACCAGTTCACGCTCGAATATGGCGACATCGACGAGGAATTCTACGATGCGCTCTTACACATGTATGCCAGAGCGATCAAGGCCATCATGGATCTTCCTGATTCGGAACGCCCGGCATTGCAAGACCGCCTTCAGGAGGTCGCCAGGTCAGCCCATGGGATCGGCTGGGGGTATTACGATGGACTCTGCGACGCATTCGCTTCGGCATTTCCAGAGGCAGCCCTCTAACTAACCCACGCTTTCCAACAGATTCATTTCCGGTCACTTCACGCACCCTTCCGCAGAAAGACATGCGTTGCCCGTTCGCCCGCGACGGACTTCGCGACTTCATAGCCCAGAGAGCGCAGGTCAATCTCGTGCAGAAGGTGCTCCCCGGTGCCGAGCAACACTGGCCGGAGGGCGAGGTGCAGCTCGTCGATCAGGCCGGCGCGCAGGTATTGCCGGATCGTAGAGACCCCGCCGCCGAGGCGGACGTCTCGATCTCCGGCAGCCTCCTTCGCCTGCTCCAGGGCGGAATGGATGCCGTCGGTGACGAAGTGAAACGTGGTACCTCCGGCCATCTGGAGCGGCGCTCGGGGGTGATGGGTGAGTACGAAGGTGGGTACGTGGTACGGCGGCTCGTCGCCCCACCAGCCTTTCCAGCTATCGTCCGGCCAGGGGCCGCGCACCGGACCGAACATGTTGCGCCCGAGAATCCAGGCGCCGAAATTGTCGAAGCCCAGCTCCGCCATTTCGTTGTCGATTCCCGTCTCGCCGCCGTCCTGCCCGTGCATTTTGCGCCAGGCGCGGGTGGTGAAAAACCACTCCATGAGCTCAGGGCCTCTTTCGCCGAGCGGGTGGTCGAGATCCTGATTCGGCCCGGCGCCGTAACCGTCGAGGGAGACCGCGAAGCTTCGGACTCGGAGTTTTGACACTTACATTCCTCGCTGAGGATTCGTGGGGGGTGGTCCTTGGTTGAAGGAGAAGTCTATCGCGTCGTCTCTCTTCCGACATCGACTGGGCCGGTACTGATGCCGGCGACCTGGCTAGAAGCTCGCTGGGAGGTTTTCTTGCCGCGGTTTCCTGGCCTCCACACCTCGTGTCAAATGGGTATCGACAGACTTCGGAGCTGCTTGATACGGTTGGTGGCAACTTTACGCCTCGAGAATTTGGAGGAGATTATTATGCGGTGGACCGGAATGGCTGCCCTGTGCCTGGTGCTCATGTTTTCGGGTTGCGGAGGAGGTTCCTCTCCGTCCGAGCCGAGGCCGACCGGGCCGGTTGCTCTCGCCGGGACCTGGTCCGGTTCGGTGGCCCTCACCAACTCCAACCGCACCACCTGCACAATCTCCCTCGCCGTGGTCCAAGACGGTCTTGATTTTATCGGCAATTGGGAAGGGCGGTGCCCTGACGCCCAGGGGAGTGGGAGCGCGGTCATCTCCCCCTTGATTTCCAACCTGGTGCTCGTCACCGGACTCCAAGCACCCCCGGTCTTCGGGGGCTGCGGCTGGTCGAGCCTGGCCACCCGAGAAGGCAACGGGCTACGCGGAGAATTCAATACGCCACAAAACTGCCCGGACGGTCCGATGCTTCAGGGGCAGTTGGAGCTAACCAAGCGATAAGGGCTTGGGAGCCGGGCGCTCCGACCGAAGATTGCGGCGCGTCCGCTCCAAATGGCGGGAAAATTGGCGAAGCCCAGCTCCGCCATCTCGTTGTCGACGCCTGTCAAAGGCGACGGCAGATCTCGAAATCTTGTCAGCTCCCACAGATGTTCAGGTGGCGACCTCTTTATGGGGCTCCGGGATCTGAGAGAGCTGGATGACCAGTCGTAGGGCGTCGTTGACCGCCTGAGAATCAGGAAACGCCTTGGCCACCTCAGGGTCGAGAAGCACTAAGTTAGTTCCTTGCTGAAAACGCTCGGCATACTTGCCTTGTACGCTGTCCTTCAAGAGCGCCCGAAGGTCGTATTCCGGCTCGAGGTCATCGTCTTTCTCATCTTTCCTCATAGGTTTTTCTCTCTGCGCGAGTCAGCTCTCTGGCACTGATGATACGGAATCGGTTGCCGCGCTCGGTATGGGCCACAATCAGCAGCCGCCTTTGCGTTGAGCGGCCCACCGTCAGATACCGATCCTCTTCTTCCGAATGGGCGGGATCTGGGGCAGTTTCGCTGAGCGGGTCTCCGAGAGCCGTAGCAGCCTCAGTAAAGGAGACTCCATGCTTGCGAAGGTTTTGTAACGCCTTCCAGGGGTCCCATTCCAGCTGCACGGATCAAGGGTAGTCCCTTTTGCCTTCCGTGCCAACAGGGATTTCCCTTGTCAGCCAGGTTCGAATCGTCGGAGGGCGCCTGGGGTCGGAGAGTGCACCGGCCGAGTGCCTTTCTCCGGGGCACCTGAGGCACAATCACGGCATGAAAGCCCTTGTCTTTCTCCTTGTCGTCCTCCTTCTGGCATCCGTCGCGGGCGCGACCCTACCGCCCGACCTTGCCGAGTCGGTCCACCGGATCGAGACGTTCGTGGCGTCTCGCGAGCCGGCGGAGACCGACAGCGCGCGCCTCAAGCGGTTCTTCGATCTCTACTGGGAGACCTCCCTTCGCGAGTCTCCCGGTCTGGCGATCGTGGTGGGCTATCCCGACCTCGGCGATCTCGGGGGTCGCTGGCCCGACCGGTCGCCCGAGGCCGCCGCGCTGAGCCGCCGGATCGTCCGCTTGGAGCTGGACGCCCTCGCCTCGATCGACCGCTCGCGGCTCTCGCCGGAAGAGCAGGTCGATTTCGATCTGCTCCGCCGCTGGTTCCTGAGCGACGACGAGCGGTTCGAGCGCTTCTCGACCCTCCTGATCGGACCCATGAGCGGCATCGATCTGGATCTCACCACGTACCTGCCGTACCTGCCGACCCGCACCGTCGCCGACTACGAGACGATCCTCGCGCGCCTCCGCGGTTTTCCCGGCGCGGTGGACTCGACGATCGCGAAGCTGGCCGAGGGCTTGGCCACGGGGATCACGCCGCCGCGGGTGACGCTCTCCGGCGTAGCCGGCCGGGTGGGCGGCCTGCTGGTCGACGATCCTCGGCAGAGCCCCGTGCTGGAGCCGTTCCAGGCGATTCCCGAATCGATCCCCGCGGCGGAACGGGAGCGGCTGAAGCGCGAGGCCGTCCGCGTCTTCACTGACCAGGTGGAGCCGGCCGTCCGCAAGCTTCGCGACTACCTGGCCGGCACCTACGTTCCAGGCGCCCGCGAGACCATCGCCGTCAAAGACCTGCCGGATGGCAAGGCTTTCTATTCCTACATGCTGCGGGTCAGCACGACTACCGACTACACGCCGGAACAGATCCACGAGCTCGGCCTCTCGGAGGTCCGGCGCATTCGCGGGGAAATGGACGCGGTGATCGCCTCGACCGGTTTTACCGGCAGCTTCGACGAGTTTTCGCGCTTCCTGCGCACCGATCCGCGTTTCTTCTACGACAAGCCCGAGGATCTGGTGGCGGCCTACCGCGACATCGCCAAGCGCATCGATCCCGAGCTGGTCAAGCTCTTCCGCCATCTGCCGCGGCTTCCGTATGGCGTCAGGGCGCTGGAAGGGGAGGGGGCCAAGTCGGCGCCCAGCGGGTATTACAGCAGCGGAACGTTCTCAACCGGCATGCCGGGCTGGTTCCTGGTCAATACCTACGACTTGAAGTCGCGCCCCAAGTGGCAGATGGAAGCGTTGATCCTTCACGAGGCCGTGCCGGGCCATCATCTCCAGTACTCGATCGCCCAGGAGTTGGAAGACCTGCCCGAGTGGCGCAAGTGGGACGTCTATCCCGCTTTCGGCGAAGGCTGGGCGCTCTACGCCGAGAGCCTCGGCACCGAGCTGGGGCTTTATAAAGATCCCTATTCGAACTTCGGCCGGCTTTCCAACGAGATCTGGCGGGCGATCCGCCTGGTGGTCGATACCGGCATCCACGACCGGGGATGGACGCGCCAGCAGGCGATCGACTATTACACCGCGAATTCGGCCCGGAGCGCGCTCGAAATCGAGAACGAAGTCAACCGCGTGATCTCCCGGCCGGGCACCGTTCCGGTCTACAAGGTCGGAGAGCTCAAGATCCGCGAGCTACGTTCCTACGCCGAAAAGCAGCTGGGTCCGGCGTTCGATCTGCGCGCCTTCCACGACCACCTGCTGGGCCACGGCCAGCTGCCGCTCGATCTGCTGGATGCGAGCGTCAAGGCCTGGGTGGCGGAGCAGGTGAAATCTCCTCCAACACCCACAGCTCCGCCCCGGTCTGCGGCTGGAATCCGTTGAAGTAGAGGCGGTCTCCCGCGGCAAAGAAGGAGCTGCAGGAAAGGTTTTCGAGCAGCCGTACCGTGACGCCCGCGCCGTTCCAGACATAGCACGGGCCGTCCTCGCCATCGTCGCCGAGGACGGAGAAGACCAGATGGTTCTTGAACTCGATGGAGTGGCTTTCGTACCTCGAGATTTCGTTTCCCCGCGGATCGAGAATGGGGAAAGTCCCCGCCGAGGTCCCGTCGGTGATCCAGAAGCTGGAATTTTCACCGGTAAAAACGAGGCGGTCGCCGAAAGGCATCGGCGGCAGCGGATTATCGAAAGGTCCGCGCGGCCGTGCGGGGACCTGGTAGGTACCGGCTGGAGTGCCGTCCGTGATCCACAAGTGCGTGGTATCGAAGCCGCTCTCCGGATCGTCGACGATCACCGTGAAGTACAGGTGGTTGGTAGTGCGGAAGAAATCTCCGAAGGTTGCCGTGGAATCGGCATAGCTCAACGGAGCGGTCCCGGCCGCCGTGCCGTCCGACACCCAGAGATCGACCTCACCGCCGACCTCGGCCGCCCCGAGGAAGAAGAGCTTGCCCCCGACCTCGGCCACCGAGACCTTGTCGGAGCGCTCGAGAGGGGCGAGGAGCGGATCGACGTCGATCAGGCGGCGCGTTCCCTCGGCCGTGCCGTCGGTGAGCCAGAGCTCGGAGGTGTTCCATCCACGGAAGAGGAGCTGGTCGCCCCGCGGGAATCGGACCAGATCCAATCCGCCCGGGTCCGGGCCCGGCACGAGATCGACGACGAGGTGAGTCGATGCCGGCGTGCCCTCGGTCGCCCAGAGCTCGTATCCGTGCTCGGCATCCGTGGCGAAGAAGACGGCGCGGGTCCCGACGATGTCCAGGCGCGACTGCACGACCACCCCCCGCGGCGTGAGCCGCAAGAATCCGGCCCCCCTATCGTCGGTCGACCAGAGAGTGCCGGGGCTGCCCAACGCGCGGGTCGAGCCCAGGAAGAGCATGCGCTCGCCGAGGCTGACCCCACCAAGGCCGCCGCGCTCGTCCAGAACCGGTGGAGTCGGAATCGGTTGAGTCCCGGCGGTGGTGCCGTCGCTCGTCCAGAGTCCGTTTTCCACCGTCGGGGCGTCGGTCCGGAAGAAGAGCCGGTTGCCGAAGGCGCCGAGGGGAGAGGGATGGGAGCCGCTGTCGTCTTGGAGCCCCAGGTCGGTCAACAGCTTCGTGGTCTCGGGCGTTCCGCCGGTGATCCATAGCTCGTCGCCCAAGGCGGCGGTTCGCGCGGCGAATAAGCTGCCGTATTGGATCCCGGTGGTGGCTTCGACCCCCGGCGAGGTCAGCCGCGAGGTCCCTTGCGGCGTGCCGTCCGTTTGCCAGAGCGCGCGGGGACCCTCCGGCGTGGCAGCGGTGAAGAGGACGCCCTTAGGGCCGCCGAAATCTCGGAAGGAAAGATCCTGCGGATCGCTGCCGCACGGCCCCGGACAGAGATCGACCACGAGCTGCGTCCCTTGCCGCGTTCCGTCGGTCCGCCAGAGCTCGCGGCCATGGACGCCGTCGTCGGCGATAAAATACCAGCGCCCGGCTACGCGGAGGGAGGGGAGGTCGATCTGCCGGAGCGGATCGGGTGCGAAGCCTGAGATCCGGAGAGTGCCCGCCGCCGTCCCGTCGCTGGTCCAGAGCTGCCGGCCTTGCCGGCCTTGCCGGCCGTCGTCGATCACCAGGAACGCCCGGCCCTCCACCACCCGCGCCGCGGACACCGTGGCCGCCTCACGGCCCTTGACGATCTCCAGGAAGGGGCGGAGCCCGCGGGGCGAGCCATCGCTCCACCACAGCTCGGGCTCGCCGCCGGAGATCGCTAGGAGGAGGCGCCGGCGCAGGGAGCCGGCGAGCAACAAAGGGATGGTTTGCCCGGGGGACGGAGCGGTCACGGCCAGAGTGCCGGCCTTCGAGCCGTCGGTCTTCCACAGAGCGGTCCCCAGCGTGGGATGGCGGGCGATGAAGTAGCTCTCCAATCGCCCGGGCGTGAAATCCCGCAGCAGACGGCCGTCCGGGAGCGGTAGCGGCCGGGCGAGCTCGACGGGACCGTTGATGCTGATCGTCCACAGACCGAGCCCCGATCCGCGGCCGGCCTCGAAGAGGATGGGACTGTCCCACCATTCTTGGTTCTCGTAGACCGCGCCGAGCCGGCCCACGGGCTTGCCGCCGGCTCGGAATACCGTGTCGTACGGATTCCCCACGGCGAGCCAGAAGCTCCAGTCGCCCCCCGCCTCGCGGGCGGCATAGAAAGGGCCTCCCAATTGCCGGATCTCCTCGCGCCGCAGGACCCGCCGGTAGGCCTCGTTCCGCTCGGAGCTGATCCACAGCTCGCGCCCGCCGAAGGCGGTGAACGCCACGCCGAACTCCACACTCCCGAACTGGCGCGGGCTGGAGCTGCCGGCATAGGAGGTCTCATCGATGTCGCGCACCAGGCGCGGCGCGAGATCGGCCTGCCCGAGGGAGGGAATGGAGAAGAGGCTGAGCGCCAGAGCACCTCGCCGCAAACTGGAGGAGAGCATGAAATAAGAGTACTACCGCCCGCTCCCCGGTGGGGATGGGCTATGGGCGTTTGGGGTCGCGGTCCGACGAGCGGTGACGAACCGCGAGGTTAATGTGACCGATGCTCTCCGTAAGGTCGGACGCAGCGAACATCCGAATGCCAGCGGCGGCATTTCGATCCAGCTCGGGGCAACGCTCGGCTCCGCCTTCGATCGGACGGAGCCGAGCTAAGAAACGCCGTGTGTTTACTTTTCGACGCCCGGCTTGAGCGGCAGAACCAGGAGCGGAGTGTCCGCTCGCCGTCCTTCCGGAGCGCCGGGAATGCCGGGCAGTAGGGTCGTGGGGAACGCTTTCGAGGCACTGGCGCCAGGTTTCGTCGATTGCTCCGTCCGTGCGCCCCGCTCGGGAGGACAGGACTTGCACGGCTCGTCCGGGATCTCGGCAGGAACGGCTTCGAGAGAGATCTCCGCCTGCTTGCCATCGCGTGGGGCCGGCTGCACGCCGAACCGATCGAGGTAGGCCTCGAAGGTCGCGACCGCGGTTTTACTTTCGCAGGCGCCCGATTTGCCCGCGAGATCGGTTTGGACGAGATCCCGTCGCAGGGTCGAGCTCGGCGCGCTCCAGTCGATCTCATTCATCAGAAACAGGTAGCCGCGGTCCGGCGCGTTGCGGTAGAGCGCGAGGCTCCCGAGATCGGCGGCGAACGGGCCGGAACCGTCGCCGTAGAGCATGGCGGTGCGCGGAACGCGGTTCCCCGCACCGAGGAGCGTCAGGAGCCCTTCACGGCTCTCCAGCTCGTCGCCCTGGACCTCGCCGCCCACGGCGTTGACCTCCTGGGTGAGGTCCATCGCGATCGTTTCACCGCTCGTCGCCGGCTGGACGAGGGAGAAGAGACCGACGGATTGCGTCAGCATGCCCGTCGTCTCGTCCAGGGTCGCCACGAGGGCGGCGGATCGCACGGGATCGCAAGGAACCGAGGGAATCGACTTGCAAAAATTGGTCACCGTGCCGACAACGGCGGATTCCTTCCTCGTAAACCGAGGATCGCGATCCAGGTCCGCCAGCCATTGCCAGCTCCGGCCTTGATCGGCGTTATGCACCAGGTGGCGAAAGGCCCAGTCCAGAGAGCCGTCCGCTTGCAGCTTGACCGCAAGCATGCGGGATTCCAGAGCCCCCACGGCGTTTTTGAGCCAAATCTGCCCGACACCGATCACGCCGCCGTCGAGAGCCGGAAAGATGGAAAGGAACCGGGCGCTTTCGGGAAAGCTCATAATCTTCGCCCATAGCAACGTTCCGCTTCGGTCGAGCTTGGCGACCCACGGCTCGGAGTCGGTGAACGCCTGGCGCCAGATCTCGCCGCCGATCCAATAGCCGCCATCCTTCGGATCGATCTCGAGAAAGCGGCCATAGGCTTGATCCGCCGGTGTGCCGTCCGGCAAGGGGAAATCGATCGCGCGAGACCACAGGACCGCGCCGGTGGGATCAACCTCGACGACGATCGGCGCAAAACGAGGCGGCAACCCGAGGTGACCGATGCCGGTCCAGACGAACGTGCCGGCCGCCGTTTGCCGCACCGCGGAGGGCAACGTCTCGCCGTAGGCTTTCACCCAGGCGAGTGTGCCGTCCGGCTGGACCTTGAGCAAAACGCCTTGGGTGTAATCCAGGTTGAAATAGCCGGAGGCGATCGCACCCGGCGCCTGGGTTGGAGCGACGGAGGTCAAGCCGCCGAACTGGTCGACGCGACCATAGGAGCGGTGAAACGGTTGGGCTTCGACCGATCCAACGGCCAACAAAGCCGCGAACAGAAAAGCGAGATTTCCGACCAGACAACGGTAGCGGGACCCATGGCGGGCCTGGATTTTCATTTTCGTTCCTCCGTCAGGTTGGGGTGACGCGCCCTAGAACCCTTCGTTCTCGGGCCGCAACCTTCACCTGTCGCCGGAGGGGCGGTTATCTCACCGGCCAGGCCGGGTCTGAACTCGTCCGATCAGGTCGTCGTGCAAGTCCGCTGCGCTCTCTCTCGTTGCGTTTTGACTCAACCACGCCACGTTCTGACTGACCCTCGCCAAGCTCTGGCTTAACCACGCCATGTTGCTGAAGATTGATCCAAGTACCAACCTTGCTGGAAGTAGCGAAGCAGCAACTGTTCAGCTATGATAGAGCCACCAACAACCAGTAGGTGGGAGGTGGCAAATGGTTCGAGTTGCCGAGTGGCTGCGTGCCCTCCTGGATTCTCCGTCCCCAGACGACGCCGCGACCGCGGACTCGGGGCTGAGCCGTCGCGAAGTCCTGATGCTGGGAACCGTCGCGGCCGCTGCTGCCGCGACGCGATTGGAAGCCGCCGAACCGGCGGTGAAATCGAAGCCGAAGAAACCGGTGCCGCCGGAACGGCGCCGGTTCGCGATCCATCCGGCGGTAGGGGTCGCCCGGCTCGGCAATAGCCCGGACGGGTTCTACCTCGCCCCCGAGTCGATCGGCGGGCTGCCCATCCAGTGCGATGCCGCGGGCCGCGCCAAAGTGGAGAACGGCCGGCCGGTTCCCGTCCGTACGTTCAAGGATGAGAAGGGCCGCATCCTCCGCCAGGCCGCTCAGTTTCGCCTCTACGCTTTCGATTCCGCCGATCCTCTGGATGCCGGGCATGAGCTTAACCTTGCCGATTCAAGCGTGGAGAGCATCGAGTGGACGGTGCATCTGGCGAACAAGAAAGCCGTCTGGTACGACAACGACGAGCTGATCGGCAACACCATGCTGGCCACCGCGAGGGATCCGAACTATTACTTGGAAGGGAGCTTTCGAAACCCCGATGTCGAGGGGAACGACGCGCGGAGAAAAAACCTGATCATTGACCCTGGCCCGCGCAGCGTCTCCCGCCCCGGCGCCACCGCCCGCTTCTCGCGCGACACGATCCCGCCCGACTATCCCAAGGGCGGCTTTCCGCCCATCGAGCCCGGTGTGCCCCGGGTCCCGTACGAGATCGACACCCTCGGCGACTTGCTGGTGGACCCCGACGGGCGCCTCCTGGTGCTCGGCGGCCACGGCCGGGCGGGAGGACAAGTGCCGATCGCCACCTACATCGGCCAGGACACCTGGTTCGACGACACCTCCGACGGGCCGGTCACCTGTCGCCTGAAGCTCCGCGGGCGCGCCGAGCCGATCGTCCTCACGGCCTGGGCGCTCATTGGATCGCCGAAGTTCGCCCCCGAGCTGCGCAACGTCAGCTCGCTCGACGACGTGCTGTTCGACGTCGGCGTGCGCTTCCAGGGGCTGGTGCCCGAGATGTATTCGCGGGGGCAGTTCAATCCGGGCTACATCGCGGATTACGATCGCGACATCCAGCCGATCCTCGAACGCATCGGCGACTTCATGTGGGTGGCCAACGTGCCGTCCATGTCCGCGTTCGCCGCGCCGCCGTTCGACGTCCGCGATCCGTCCGAGCGCAACCGCGCGCATCGCGAGACCTTCTTCTCCTACTTCCGCGACTCCAGCGGCAACGAGATCTCGGCGCCCCACCAGGAGCTGATGAGGAACGGCATTCCGCTCGTGCCGCTCAACTCGGGCTCGAACTCGGTCACCAATCAGAAGATCGACAAGTTTCAGGGGCTGACCAACACCCAGTACTTCCTGCTGGGGCAGTGGGCCAAGGGCAAATTCACCGTCGGCCGCGGCCGGCCGTTCCCGGTGCATGCCTTGGACCGGGCCGCCGCCGGCAACTGCGTCGGCCACCCGATGTCGCCCGGCATCGAGGTCACCTGGACGCTGCGCAACCCCGTGCTGTACGAGAGCCCCTACCGGATCAAGCATTTCCGCGACGAGGCGTACTACCGCGAGCATGGCTTGAGCCCGGACGGCGACGAGTCGGGCGGCTGGTATGCGCGGGTGGGCCTCCCGGCCCCGGCCGGCGTCGTCGTCCAGGACGGCTGCGAGCCGGGCGACCTGACCAAGCGGATGTCGCCGCCCTGGATGGCCGACTTCTACCAATGCACCACCGAGTACATCAATTTTTCCGACCCGAAGCGCAACGCCACCGACATCACCCAGATCCCGCCGCCGCCGACCTACTACGCCTACTGGTGGCCGCCGCAGGCGCCGATGTACGTCATGACCGGCGGGATGACCCAGGCGGAGCAGAACGCGGCGGGGGTGCCCGCCGGCTACTCGGTCCTCTTCCTGCGCGGGGCCAACAACATCGCGAACCTGGTCATCGCATGGTCGTACATGGGCTTCATCGTCAACCAGAACACGACGCCCGAAGGCCGGAGCTATCCGTATTTCGTCGAGCGGGAGCGCAATCACGAGAAATTCGTGGCGAGCGCGGTCGCGGTCGGACATCCGATCAACCAGCTCGCGGCGTCGGGCAGCTATTTGACTCCCACCAACGTGTTCGTTCCCACGTGGTACCTGAAAGAGGAGGGCGAGATCGCGGAGTGCGACGGCGTGCCCGACTGCCAGAAATGACGGCGCGGGAGGCCGGTCTTTGCTCCGACCTGGTAGTCCTCGGCGGCGGGCCGGCAGGCTGCGCCGCCGCGCTCACCGTCCTCACCTATTCGCGGCTCAAAGTGACGCTCGTCGAGCGCAGTCGCTACGAGGATTGGCGGGTGGGGGAGACGCTCTCTCCGGCGGTGCTGCCGTTGCTTCATTACCTCGGCGCGGAAGAGACCCTCCAAGCCGAGCAACAGCTCGCGAGTTACGGCACCGCCGCCGCCTGGGGGGCGCCCGACGTCGTCGCCCGCGACTTTCTTTTCTCCGCCGCCGGCGAGGGCTGGCAGTTGGACCGCGCCCGCTTCGATCGCGCTCTCGCCGACCTCGTGTGTCGGCGCGGCGGGACGGTCCACCTGGGGACCACAGTGACGGAGGAGGCGCGCGAGGACGATCGTTGGCGGCTGGTCCTCACCGACGGCACGATCCTCTCCGCCCGCTACGTGATCGACGCCAGCGGCCGTCAGGCGGCCTTCGCGCGCCGCCGGGGCGCCATCTTCGATGTCCGCGATCACCTGGCGGGAGCGGTGGCGCTGTTTCCCGACGACGGCAGCTGCGAAGCGGGCACCCTCGTCGAGGCGACGCCCTGGGGCTGGTGGTACACCGCCCGCCTGCCCGCCGAGCGCCGCGTGGTCGCCCTGATGACCGACAGCGACATCCTGCGGAAACGCCGTCTCCACGAGCCCGCCCACTGGCTGACCGCTCTCGCCGAGACGCAGGCCATCCGGCAGCGGCTCTCGACGCCTGAGCCCCTGGGGCCGCCGGTCGTCCGCGCGGCGTCCTCGCAGATCCTTGAGCCGCTCTCCGGCGACGGCTGGATCGCCGCGGGGGAGGCCACCGTAGGTTTCGATCCGCTCTCCTCGATGGGCATCGGCTACGCGCTCGCGTCAGGAATCCAGGCAGCCCGCATCGCCGCGGGAAAGATCACGGGAGGGCCGGATGCGACATCCGACGCACCGGCCGATTCATCTGCCGTCGACGAGCGAGGTACGACGGCGGATGCGCCGGAATTGGACGAAGCCTCAGCCCTCTTCGCCGCCGACGTTCGCCGTCACTTCGACGCCTACCTCGACCGCCGCCGTGCCTACTACCTGCGCGAGCCGCGATGGCGCGACCAGGCTTTCTGGTCGCGACGGATGTGAGCGGCGCACCCTCCCTGTGCGGCCTGGAAGCGATGTTCGGCAGGCCCTCTGAACGTGGAAGGGATTTTGGAGTGCGCCGACGCGTCGGCGCTTTGGACGCCAGTGGTGGTGGGGAGACTTCGGTCAAAGCGGCGACGCGTCGCCGCACTCCAAACCCGTGCCGAGCCGGCGCGTTCGTGGCCGGAAGCCACACGAAAAATCGCTCAAGCCACCGCGACGATCGCTCGAGCCACCCGCCGGAACGATAAAATCACCGCGGCGAGCGCCGAAGCCACCCGGCTGAAGGGTGAAGCCACCGCGGTGAATTCTGAAGCCACCCAGCGGAACGGTGAAGCCACCGGGAAATTCACTGAAGCCATCGAGAAATTCACTGAAGCCACTGAGAAATTCGCTGAAGCCACGCAAGCGACCTCTTCGTCGGCCACTCGACCGGTTGGTCCGGCCACTTTGGCACATTTCTCGGCGACTTCACCCGACTGCTCGGTAAATTCTGCCGTTTGCTCGGTGGCTTGAGCGGCTTCCTGTGTGGCTTCACCTCCCCCGAGCGTTGCTTCGCCGTCCCGCTGTGTGGCTTCAGGGGTTTTCTGGGTGGCTTCCGCGAATTTCTGTGTGGCTTCGCCGACCCACCAGCTGGTTTTGGGCGCTTTTGCGTTGCTTCGCGGTCGTTTTGCGTGGCTTCGCCGCCCAAACTGCGTTACTTCGTGGGAACGCTCGCGTTACTTCGCTTCTCCAATCCCACGCCGTACCCGGGTGCTCGGTGATCGCTCACACCAGCGGCGTCCGCCGCTCCATGTCCCAGCCGACGAGGTCGCCGTTCTGGAATGCCCCGAGGTTGCCGCTTGCCGCGAGAGCCCAGCACTGCGCCGGGCTCAGCGGCCGAAACCGCCTCGCGAGGAAAACGGCGAGGAGCGCGAGAACGACGAAAACGAGAAGCACGATCACAGAGTTCACGAGCCGGCACCTTTCGATGAAGTGAGCTCGGGTCCGAGAGGGAGAGGACACGGCTGTCTGCTTGGGGTATTAGATCAGCACGGGTGTGACCCTCGCTCCGGCACTGGCGATTCGGGACTCTGCGGCCGTCTCATTCAGTCGCCAGGACGTTTCCGCCCGGGTCGGGTTGACCTACCGGTTCATGGACAAGAACGGCAAGGAGCTCTAGATGAACGCGAAGGCCACCATCGCATTGGCCGCTGCTTTTGGCGGCGCCTCTCCCAATCTGCTGCGCCTCGCGCACGATCTGTCGGAGAAAAGCGGAGATAAATTCTCGTACCTGGGTTCTACTTTTTCACCGGACTCTTGATCGGCAGAGAGCTGCTCTGGGAAGTTCCGATCCGGAGAAAGGCGCCCGTAGCCAATTCCGGAACGGGAAGCGCCCGCACACTACGGCGCCAGAAACCACCAGGGCCAGGGGGAAGCTTACTGCAGCTCGGTGGGCGGGACCGGCGGCACTCTCTGAAGCGGGTCTCGAAGCCCGCGTCCAAATCGTCGGAGGGGCGGGCGTCTCCCTGCGCGAGCAGGGCCGACGCCTGCTGCGCCCGCACACTTCGCCGGTGCGCTCGGGGCGGGGGAAGCGAGCGATTGAATCGCCGCGGTTTCCGGCTCGATGCCCCTTGGCGTGCGGTATCCTCGGGCGCTTGTTTGGAACGGTGAAAACGATGAAGATGAACCGACTGATACCTATGCTGCCGGTTGCGAGCATGCCGGCCAGCGTGAGCTTTTACTGCGGGATGTTGGGTTTTGAGGTCGAGAAGAGAATCGACGATTGGGGCTGGGCGATGCTTCGCTTCGACGAGTGCCGGTTGATGGTCGACCAATCGATCAACTCGCACCCGGTTGCGCATCGGGATTCGATCCTCTACCTGTATCCCGAGGACGTCGCCGAGTATCACAGCCAGGTTCGAAAGAACGGCTTGGCCGTGCCGGAACTGACCGTCACCTTCTACGGCCTCACCGAGTTTCGGATCAGCGATCCGGACGGCAATCGCCTATGGATCGGACAGAGCACGTCAACGGAGTCGTAGACGGGCTCTGTCGTTCGAGCGCTACGTGCTCCCCAGGAGAACCCGCAACTCAACGCCTTCCCACAGCCGTTCGCGCATCGCCCGGGTCTCGGCCAGGGCCAGAGCGCCAAGGGGAGTGACCGAAAAGATGCGGCGCGAGCCCGCGTCGTCTGAGGAAGCGGCGCGCTCCGAGGCGACGAGACCCTTGGCCTCCAGGCGATCCAGGGTGGCGTAGACCGAGCCGATGGTCACGTCCCGGCGGGCCACCTTCTCCAGCTCGCGACGCACGTTCATGCCGTAGGCCTCCGGAGCGGTGCGCAGGACGGCGAGCATCACCTGCTCTTCGAAGCTTCCGATCGGGGCGAGGTCGGCGGCTTTGATGGGTTTCATGGGCAGCTATTCCTGGCGCAACACGGACGCCGGATCGGTACGGCTCGCGCGGCGGGCGGGGACGAAAGCGGCGAGCGCTCCGACCCCGAGCAGCGCGAGAACCGCACCCGCGAGCGCCCGCGGGTCGGTCGCTCCGACGCCGTAGAGCAGGGAGGCCAAAAGCCGGGTCGAGAGCAGCGCCGCCACGATGCCCGCGGCGCTTCCCAGGGCCACCAGCCGGAGCCCCCGGCCCATCACCTGGGACACCACGCGCGCCGGCTTGAGGCCGAGGGCGATACGGATGCCGTACTCCCGCGTCCGGCGAGAGACGAAGTGGGAGATCATGCCGTAGACCCCCACGGCGCCCAGCACCAAGGCGAGGCCGGCGAGAAGAGAGAGCAGGACGGCGATCTGCCGCGGCGCGCCGATCGCTTCTTCGAAGATCGAGCTAAAAGTCACCGTGCGCTGGAGCGCGATCCGCCGGCCTTCCCGCTCGATCGTGCTTCGGCCGGCCTGGAGCAGCCGCGGAACCTCCCCGGCGCTCTCCGCCGAGAGCACGAACGAAACCTGGTAGGAGGCGTACGGCACCTGCTCGTACAGCATGTACCGCGCGGGGACGGGCGGGCCGGACAGGTTCGCCTCGGGAACGTTGCCGACCACGCCGACGATCCGTTCGCCTCGCTCGTCGAACCCGGTGTGAAGGATTCGGCCGAGCGGGTCTTCCCCCGCGAAATACTTTGCCACCAGCGCCTCGTTGATCACCACCACGCGCTCCGTCCCGGCGCGGTCGGTGGCGAGCAGCCCACGCCCGCGGCGGATCGGCATGCCGAGGGCCTGGAAGTAGTCGGCAGTGACGATGCGGAAGTAGGTGGTGCTGTCGGCGAGATCCGGCTTGCCCTCGATCGCAATGCCCCAGGAGTCGCCCGGCCCGCGCAACGGCAGCTTCTGGGTCGCGGCGGCCGCGCGGACGCCGGGCAGCTTCTCAAGCGCCGGTAGGAGGCCGAGCACCACCTGGCGCCGCTGGTCCGAGGAGAGCTCGGTCGGCATCGCCGCGTCGAGCACGGCCACGCGGTCCACGTGCAGGCCGGGGTCGATGGCGCGAAGCACCGCGACGCTTCGCAGGAGGAGCCCCGCGCCCGCCGCGAGCAGCACCGCGAGGGCGATCTGGGCGACGACCAGTCCACCGTCGAGGCGCCCGCCGCGGCCGGATAGTCCACCGGTTCGCGACGTCGCGATCGAGCCCTGGAGGTTCCCCCGCCAGAGTGCGACGCCCGGGACAACGGCGATGGCCGCCGCCGCGATCAACGCGACCCCGATCGCCGCCCAGAACAGCGTCCAGTCGAGCCGGGCCGTCTCGGCCAGCTCCCCGAGCGGCAGCGATCCCACCAGAACTTGGAACCCCGCCACGGCGATCAGCGCACCGGCGGCCCCGGCGAGCGCCCCGATCAGCAGGGATTCGATGACGAGCTGCTGAAGCAGCCGCTGCCGCCCGGCCCCGAGCGCCGTTCGCACCGAAAGCTCCGTGCTTCGGCGGCCGACTTGGCCGAGCATCAGAGCCGCCACGTTGACGCAGGCCATCAACAGAATAAGAGCCATCGCGGCCGAGGTCGCCACAAGGCTCGGGCGGAGCTTGCCGACCAGGAATTCGCGCAGCGGCGTGATGGCGGGGGATTTGGTCTTGTCCCAATCCGTCGGGTACTTGAACCGCGCGCCGAGCGTCTTGGCGAGGGCGTGGAGCGGACCTTCCATGTGGTCGACCCCCTCGCCCTTCGCGATCCGCCCGACCAAGGTGTAGTTGCCCGACTGGTTCGTGCTGCTGAGGGGAGCCGCCGTCCAGATCCGAATCGAGGGACTGGGGAACCAGAAGCCGCGCGGCATGACACCGACCACGGTCCGCGGGATGCCTCCGATCCGAAGCCGGCGGCCGAGGATCGAGGCGTCCCCGCCGAGCTCCTGCCACAATCCGTGGGAAAGCACCGCGACCGGCTCGGCACCCGCCAAGTCGTCTCCCGCCCGGAACGTGCGCCCGAGGAGCGGCGCCGCGCCGAGCACGTCGAACAGCTCGGCCGAAGCGAGGGTGCCGTGAACCATCCGCAACGGCTGGGCGGGGAGCTCCAAGGTCGAATCCTGGATCGTCATCGCGGCCATCCGCGCGAAGCCCGGGAAGTGCGGACGAAGGTAGAGGAACTCCTCTTCCGTCCAATCCCACGGGTTCCAGAGCACTCCCACCTCCGCCTCGCGGGCGACCGGGAGCGGTTCGAGCAGCAGCGTGCGGACGACGCTGAAGATCGCCGCCGACCCTCCTGCACCGAGAGCGAGCGTGAGGACGGCGAGCACCAGGTAAGCGGGCCGGCTCGCGAGCCGCCGGACGGAGTAGCGCAGATCCACGATCCAACTTTCCATGACAGAACCTCCAGGTTGCATGCGGCTTGCGCGTGGCTCGAATCCCGTCCAACCCCGCCACCAGCTGCGACGGACGAGTGCAGGCACCGACCCCAAAAGCTGCCGCCAGAGCCAAACCCTAGCGGCCCACCGGCCTCCGGTCGCCGCCCGCTCGGCGTGCTCCGCCGCAAGGTCGGCAAGCACCTCGTCCCGCTCCGCGAACGGAACGAACGACCGGAACAGAGCCGCGGCCAATCGAGGGAGCCGCCGGGCGCGGGCGTCGTCTTCGGGAGCGGGTTTCATCGTTTCGTCGGGTGGCCCGGCAAGCTAGGATTCTACAAAGTAGAAATCAAGGCCGTGAGGGTGCCACCCCCAACTACGCGGCGGCGGCCGAAAGGTTACGGGAGGTGTTTGAGCTTGTTCGAGCTGGGCGGTCCCCTCGCTGCACCTGGAGTACACTTTGACTATGGCTGCTCTCGTATATTTGGAGACGTCGGTCATCAGTACCTCGCCGCTCGGCCTTCCCGGGATGTGATCGTGGCGGGGCGACAGCAGCTTACGCATGAATGGTGGCGCCGACGCCGCAGCTCTTTCGAGGTCGTGGTTTCGGAGCTTGTACACCTGGAGTGCGCCAACGGCGATCCCGTCGCTGCTGCTCGTCGGGCGGACTTTCTGGCGATGCTGCGTTCGCTCGAGACCAGTCCAGAGGCGGAGATGCTCGCTCTTGCGCTGTTGAGGGATGCCGCCCTGCCCTCGGGGGCTCGCGCGGATGCGTTGCATATCGCAATCGCGGCCACTCAGGGCGTGTCGTACCTCCTGACCTGGAATTCGGCGCATATCGCCAATGCGGAAAAGCGCCCGCTCGTAGAGGCCGCGTGCCGCGTGGTTGGTTACGAGGCGCCCATTCTGTGTACACCCGACGAACTCATGGGAGAGGAGTCCCCGTATGTCGATACCCCTTGAAGATTCGCAGGTCCCATGGGTTGATCCGATCGTTGCCGAGGTCCGTGCTGCGCGCGAACGAATCGTTGCAGCCGTCGGAGGGGATCTCCATGCCTTGTGTGAGCAGCTGCGAGCGAGCGAGGTGGCCGCTGGAAGGATCTCGGTGCGGCGCGCTCCACAGACAGCCCGGTCAGAGACTGGTAAGGCGGCGTAAGGAGGTTGTCCTAAGAAAAAGGGGCGGCGCGGGAGCGCCGCCCTTTCGAGTCAGCCGACGACTACAAGTAGTCGATGTACCAGTACTGGTCGTTGGTCCAGCTGCACGGCCACGACGAGGCGATCGTTCCGTTCTGGATGCTCGAGGTGGCGACGGAGAGGCAGTTGCCCGCGGCCTTGGGGCGTAGCCGCCAGTAGTCGTTCACCTTCTCGACGCGCCACAGCTGGTTGATGTTGTTTGCCTGGCAGTCCCACTGCTGCACCTGGGCGCCCGGCACGGTCGAGCCGTTCGAGAGGTCGAGGCACTTCTGGGTGTGCTGCACCTTCAGCCGGTAGTAGCCCTGGCCGGCGTCCTCGATCCGCCACTTCTGGTCGGGGAGACCGAGGTATTCCCACATGTGGGTCCTGGCGCCGTTGTCGGGGAGCGCGCCGTAGATGCAGAGCGCCTTCCACGACGACTGGACGTTGCGGATCAGGAGGTCCCATCCGAGCGGCGGCAGCACCACGTCGTCCAACTGCCAGCGCTGGTTGTTGGCGCCGCTGCAGGCCATTTGGTAGACGACCGTTCCGTTCGCGGTGCCCGACCCCGCCACTTCCAGGCATTTGTTGGAGACGCTCGAGCGGATCACCCAGCCGTCGTTCTGCGGCTCGATCGCCCATCTTTGGCTGGCGTTGCCGTAGCAGTCCCACTGCTGGATCCGGCCGCCGTCCGCGGCCGTGCCGTTCAACTAGGTCGAGGCACTTCTGGCTGTGGACCGCCTGGATCCGGTAGTAGGGGCCGTCCACCAAGATCACCCACTCCTCGTCCGGCACGGCCAGATAGTCCCACAGGTGGGTGGGAGCCCCGTTGTCCATCCGCGCCTGCGAGATCCCGACGACCTTGTTGAGAGCGAGCTTGGTACGGATGCGGACCGCCCGGTCCATCGGCGGCCTTGGCGTGATGACGACTCCCTGGGCCGAGGCGCTCCGGACATCGGAGGTTACGGGGAAGATGGCGAGCAGAAGAGCGAGGTAGAACCATCGGCGGAGGTCGGATCGGATTGCGGATCGAATGTTGGAACGCATGGCGAAGTTCTCCTGGCGAGGCGCGCGCGGGCGGCCCCCAGAACGGTTCAATAAATCGGCCCGTCGAACCGTTTCGCCGGGCCGTGGTTTCGGGTTGCACTGCGGAAGTTGCCCGTCGCGCGGTTTCATCTCACCCCCGAAAAAATCCTGTGCAACGCCCCCGTGCCTGCCGATCGCCACGGTGCGGTATCCTCGGGCGATCCTGGAGATGACGATGGGTTTTGGCGAGCTTCGCGGCCGGTGGCGGACCGTGCGGTGGTTCCGTGGGCTCGCGCTCGGCGCGGTGGCGCTTTGCGCGGGCGCGGCGGCCCCGGAGGAATCGGCCGCGCCGCGGGAGCTTCGGACGGGGGAGGCGATCGAGCGGCGGCTAGCGGGGGGCGAGGCGCACGCCTACCGCGTGGAAGTACCGCCCGGGGCGCGACTCCTGGTCACGGTCGAGCAGCGCGGGATCGACATTGCGGTCGAAGCGGTTCGTGGGGGGGAAACCTCACTCGCGGTGGACGGGCCGCTCGACAGCGAGGGTCCGGAATCCCTGCTGCTGCCGCCGGAGATGGCTGGCGCGGTGGAGATCCGGGTGCTCAGCCCCAGCCCCGGCGCGGCGCCGGGGAACTACGCGATCCGCCTTGAAGAGATCGGCGAGGAAAGTGAGGCGGAGCGGGGGCGCTTGGAGGCGGAGCGCCTGCTCACCGAAGCGGGCGCCGCGAACCGTGGGGAGGGCGCGGAGGACAAGCGGAAGGCCGCCGCGCTCTATGAGCAGGCGGAGGGGCTCTGGCGCTCGTTTGGGCGCGGCACCGAGGAGGCGCGCTCTCTCCTCGCGCGGGGCGGGATCGCGCTCGCGCTCGGCGAGCCGAAGGCCGCGCTCGACCGTTATAGCGAGGCGCTGGGCCACTTCTCCGCGCTCGCGGACGAAGGGGGGCAGGCGGCGGCCTGGAGCGGTTTGGGCCTAGCGCGCACGGCGGTGGGCGAACCCTCGGGGGCTGCGGAGGCGCAGCGCCGGGCGCTCGATCTCGAACGCCGCCTCGGCCGGACCTACGAGCAGGCCAAGGCGCTCAACAACCTGGGGTTCGCGCTCCACTCGGGGGGCAGCCTGCGCGAGGCGCTCACGGTCTACCGGCAGGCGCTCGACGCGTTCGCGGCGGCGGGGGAGACGGGCTCGTGGAAGGCGAACGTGCTCCACAACCTGGCGGCGGTCTACCACGGCCTCGGGGAGCCCGAGGCGGCGCTCGCGGCGGACCGAGAGGTGCTCGCGCTCTGGCGCGTTCTCGGCGACCGGCGCGGCGAGGCGCGGACGCTCAACAACCTGGGCGCGCTGTACAACGACCTCGGCGACTATGGCCGGGCGCTCGACGCCTACACCCCGGCGCTCGCGCTGTTCCGGGCCTCGGGCGACCGGCTCTGGGAGGCTGCCGTGCTGCGCAACCGGGGCGCCGCCTACTACGGGCTCGGCGACCTCCCGCGCGCGCTCGAAGACTTGGAAGGGTCGCTTTCGATCCGGCGCGCGGCGGGCGACGCGAAGGGCGCCGCGGCGGCGGAGGTCTCCGTGGGCTACGCGCGGCTTCGGTCCGGCGAGGTGGCGCGGGCGCTCGATCTCGGCCGCCGGTCCGCCGCGGCGGCAGCCGCCTCGTCCGACCGGCGCGGCGAGATGCTCGCGCGCCTGCTCGCCGGCAAGGCGAGCCTCGTGGCGGGCGACGCGGAAGGGGCGCTTGTCGAGCTTGGCCCCGCGCTCGATCTCGCGCGGCAGATCGAGGACCGGATCGACGAGGCCGCGGTACACCAACTGCTCGGCGCGGCGCAGCTCGCGCTCGGGCGGGCGGAGCCGGCGAGCCGGTCGTTCGAAGCGTCTCTCGGCCTCGCTCGGGCGATTGAGTCCCCGGCGCGCATCATCGAAGCGCTGGTCGGGCTCGCCCGCGCGGAGCGGACGCTCGGCCGGCTGGTTTCGGCGCGCGGGCGGCTCGACGAGGCGCTCGGCCTGATCGAGACGCTGCGCGCGAGCGAGAGCGATCCGGACCTGCGCGCCTCGTACCTCGCGGCGCAGCGCGCCGCGTTCGAAATGGCGATCGACCTCGCGATGGCGGCGCGCGAGCCCGGCGCGGCGCTCGAAATCGCCGAGCGCTGCCGCGCCCGTTCGCTCCTCGACCTGCTCCAGGAGGCGCGCGCCGACGTTCGGGAGGGGATTGATCCGGCGCTACGCGAGCGGGAGCGCGACCTGCTCGTGCGCTTAAACGCCAAGGCCGGCCGTCGGGCCGAGCTGCAAAGCCGACCGGCGGGAGAGGAGCGCCGCCGCGCGGCGGAAGCCGAGGTGCGCGCGGCGCTCGCCGAGCTGGCCGCTCTCGACGGCGAGATCCGCGCGAAAAGCCCGCGCTACGCGGCGCTCACCCGGCCGAAGCCGGCCTCCGCCGCCGAGGTCCAAGCGCTTCTTTCCGACGGCAGCCTGCTGCTCGAAGTCTCGCTCGGCGAGGAGCGCAGCTTTCTCTTCGCGGTCGACGCGGAAACGGTCGCAGGGTTCGAGCTTCCGCCGCGCGCCGGGGTCGAGGCGGCGGCCCGCGCGGTCTATGAGCGGCTGTCGGTGCTCGGGGCGGACGGCTGGGATCTCGACCGCGCCGCGAAGCGCCTCTCCTCGATGCTGCTCGGCCCGGTCGCTGCGCGGCTCGGCGAGCGCCGGCTGGTCGTGGTGCTCGACGGCGAATTGCAGTACGTACCGTTCGCGGCGCTGCCCATCCCCGACGCGGGCGCTACGGATGAACGCGGCTTGTCGATCCCTCTGCTCGCCCGCCACGAGGTGGTCGATGCGCTCTCGGCCTCCTCCGTCGTCCTGGCGCGCCGGCTAGGCTCCAGAGAGTCCGCGCCGGGAACGGTCGCGGTGTTCGCCGACCCGGTGTTCAATCCCGAGGATCCGCGCGTGCGACGGAGCCCGGAGGCGCGTCATACCTCTTCAAGCCGTCGCTCTTCGGCGGGCTCGGACGAATTCGCGCGGCTTCCCTGGACCCGGCGCGAGGCGGAGGCGATCGCCGCGATCGCCGCAACCACTCCGCGCGACCGTTCGCTCGTTGCCCTCGACTTTCAGGCCAGCCGGGCGACCGCGCTGTCGCCCGAGATCGCCGGCTACCGGATCGTCCACTTCGCGACCCACGGCGTGATCGACGCGGCGACTCCCGCGCTATCCGGGCTGATGCTGTCTCGGGTGAGCGAGGGAGGCGCGCCGCAAGAGGGATTCCTCGGCCTGCGCGACGTCTACAACCTGCGGCTCGGGGCGGACCTCGTCGTGCTCTCGGGCTGCGAGACGGCGCTCGGACAGAAAGTACGCGGCGAGGGGCTGGTCGGCCTCACTCGGGGCTTCCTTTACGGCGGCGCCCGGCAGGTGCTCGCGAGCCTCTGGCGGGTCGAGGACCGCGCCACGGCGGAGCTGATGTCGCGCTTGTATCGGGGGCTCCTGGCCGAGGGGCTCGCGCCGGGCGCCGCGCTCCGGAAGGCGCAGCTCGCGGTGCGCGCCGAGCCGCGGTGGCGCTCGCCTTTTTACTGGAGCGGCTTCGTGCTTCAAGGCGACTGGGCCGGATTGGAAGGACATGGAGGCCCTACCTGAGATAGACCGGGCCTTCGGGACACTTGGGAGCTACAGACGCCGGCGATTCCCGCCCGCGTCGCGTCATAGGAGGAATGGTGATGGGATCGGAAGCGTTCGCGCTACCCCAGGGTTGGATAATCACCGATTGGAAGATCACGGCGGAGGGCACGCCGGAGGGCAAGCCCGAGGAGCCGACGATCCCCGAGGACGCGTTCGTCGTGGGTGGCACTCTGCTGATCGCGATCGGCAAGGAGACGTTCCCGCCCGTCTACACGCTGGCCTGGCTCGATGGGGGCAACCGTTGGAGCACGGTCGCCGGGCTCGATCTTTCCGACAAGGCCGACTCGCTCGCGGCGAGCGGCGTCGAGGCGAAGATCGGGCCGACCACCCTCGCCTGCTACGTCCAGTTGGTTCTGTCGGACCAGGGCGGCCCGTCCCAGCTCGTCGGCAAAATCCAGACCCATCGGTTTGGGACCGGCAACGTCGGGAGCTTCGCGGCCGAGGCGCACATCCCGCCGTTTCCGTCGGACGACCGCCGGGGATGATCGCGGCGGTGAGGTATCATCGCCTCCTTCCAGGCGATGGTACATTCATGAGCGGACGAGCCGAGGCGACAGGGGCCGATTCGATCCCCGATCCGCCCTCTGATGCGATGGTGGATCTGGTGCGCCGGATCGGCCTCGGCGATCCTACCGCCGAGGCCGATCTGGTCCACCGCTTCGCCCGCGCGCTCCGCTTCCTGCTCTCCCGGCTCACCCGCGACGGAGCGCTGGCCGAGGATCTGTACCAGGAGACATTCCGGCGGGTGATCGAGAAGGTGCGCGGCGGCGAGCTGCGCGAGCCGGAGCGGCTGGCGGGCTTCGTCTGCGGCATGGCGCGGAACTTGTTTCTGAGCTCGGCGCGCAGCGGCACTCGGCGCGGCAAGTGGTACGGCGACCCGGAGGAGACCGAGGTCGCGCCCGATCCGGCCCCGGGGCAGCTCGCGAGCCTGCTCGCCCGAGAGCGCGCGACGGCCGTGCGCCGCGTGCTCGGCGAGCTGCGGAACGACCGGGATCGCGAGATCCTCTCCCGCTACTACATCACGGGCGACGAGAAGGAGGAGATCCGCCGCGACTTCGGCCTCTCCGACCTCCACTTCAACCGCGTGCTGTTCCGCGCCCGCCAACGCTACAAGGAGCTGTTCGAGCGCCGCCATGCGGCGGGACGGGAGGCCGGATGAGCGAGCCGCTCCGCGCCATACACGACGAGGTCGAGGCGCGCGACCTGGTCGACGCCTATCTCACAGGTCGTCTGAACGAGGCCGAGCGCGACGAGTTCGAGGCGCACTACTTCGACTGCGCGGAGTGCCTGGAGAAGCTCGAAGCGGCGGAGGGTTTCCGCGAAGGGATGCTCCAGGTCGCGGCCGAGGATCTCGCGAAAGTCTCCGCGGCGCGCGTGGGGCTAGGTCTCCTCGCCGCGCTCGCGCTCCTCTCCCGCGGGCGCCGGTTCGCGCTGGCCGCGGCGCTCCTCGCTCTGATCGTCCTTCCCGCGCTCTGGCTCGCCGCGCGCAACCGCGGCCTCGAACAACGCCTCGCCGAGCAGTCCGCCTCGACGTCCGGAGCCGCCTCGCGAAGCGCCGCTCTGGAGGCCCGCCTGCGCGACGTCGAGCAAACCGGTGCCGCCGAGCGCCGCCGCCTCGAAGAGCAGCTCGCCAAAGAACGCGGCGCCGCGGCGGTTGTACCCGCCGCGAGCCCGGCGCCACAGGTCAACATCCCCTACTTCGTACTCGCCGCGGTGCGGAGCGGCGAAGGATCGCGCGAGCCGGTCAACCAACTTCGGATCCCCAACCGCGACGGCTCCTTCCTGCTCGCGGTCGAGCTGGCGATCGTCGATTACCCAACCTATCGCGCCACCCTCTCCGGCCCCGCCGGCCGAACGGTCTGGACCTCCGGAGGCCTACACCCGGACAGTCGCGACACGCTCGTGATCCTGCTCCCCGCCCGGATGCTCGATCCCGGCCTCTACCGGCTGAAGATCGCGGGAATGGAGAAAGGCGGCGGGGAGGTGGCGGTGGGGGAGTACCCGTTCCGGGTGGCGGGGTGAGAGAGCGGCTCGAGCCAGCCCGCTTCGGCTCGGGCGATTCAGGCTCGCATCCTCGATCGAGATTGCGAGCGGCGCAATTTTCAGAAAAAATGCGTTAGGGACAGTAGTTTCCACGTTGCTCGACGGAGTCGAACATGCAAGCGCACGTGCTCAGGGGAACGAAGCAGCAAATCGCTGAGAACCTTGCTCAGATGCGAAGAGCGTCCGAATTGCCGCACGTGCCACACCGGCCTGCGGATCTTGCGACCGCGTCATCCGGGGTTCCCCAAAATTTGTACGAATTCTGGGTCGTGGCAACCCGCCCACCAGGGCCGCCTCCCGCTGGGAGCAATGGATTGGGAATGACCCCCTCTCAGGCCGCGCACTGGCTGCGCTTTTTTCAACGGCGCTTCACGCTGCTTCCTGACCGCGAGGAGTTGAGCAGGCTTTGGATGGCGCTGGTCGAGGCCCGCAGCGTGACGGGCTTCCGGGCGCACGACGCGCGTCTCGTGGCGGCCATGCAGAGTTACGGGGCGCTCGGCTGCTTACGTTCAACCTCGATCACTCGCACTCTGCCGGTCGCGATTCTCGATCCCGCTTCGCCGTGACGCAAGTCTTTTGGAGTGCGCCGACGCGTCGGCGCTTTGGACGATAGTGGTAATGATAAGACTCCGGTCAAAGCGGCGACGCGTCGCCGCACTCCAAAAATGTCCAAAACTGGGGCGCTCGATGCGGTGGTAAAATAACCCAATTTCTCACCCGCCCCATGCGCAAACCGATCGCCATCCTCTTCCTCGCGGCCCTGTGCCTCGCGCTGCTCGTCGTTCCGGCGGCGGTCTGGGGTCTCGCGCCGTGCTATTTGGAGGTTGGCCTTCTCGTACCGCCAGCCGTATGCGCGGTTCGCTACGAATCGCCACAGGCCGATCTCAAGCGGATCGAGCGCGAAGCGCCCGTCCTCTTCCGCGGTCCTCCTTCTTCTCCGCTCGTGTCCCCTTCGATTTCGGGAAACGGCGAGAGGAGGAGCCATGGCTCGGCAGAAACGGAATTTGTTGGCGAAGATTTTTCTCTTCGCAATGCTCGAGGTCGGAGCGCTGGCCGGCGCTCCGATCCGGCCTGACGACGACGACATCGAAAACCTCACTCGCCTGATGCACGGCACCCAAGTGGTCCAGGTCGTGCGGCGGGAGAACGACGGAGACGGCGACCCGCCGGACTCCTGATCTCGTGCCCGATTCGGGGGGCAGCTCCGCGCAGTGCCCCCAATATCTGGCCGTCGTCCGCCTAGTAGATACTGACTTGCCATAATGGCACCAATCTGGTACTTTTTCGGTTATGAGCCGCCAAGCCGTCGCCTACATCCAGGACTCGACGGTCGCCCGCACCATACGTTTTCCTGCCGCTCTCCGCGAGAAGATCGCGATGGACGCGGAGCGGTGTGGGCGCAGTTTCGACGGACAGGTGATCGCCTTGCTGCGCAGGCATTACGGAGAGGATGTCGACATCGCGCCTACTCCTGCCGAGATCCTGGCGCTGGCGGTGGCCAGCTTGGCTGACGTCTCGGCTGAGGAGCTGCGCGTCCTGACCGATAGGCTCCAAGAGTCGGAACGCTGAGCCGTGGAGCGCGAGCCGGTAGTGCTCGACACCGACACCTTGTCGGAGCTGAGCCGCGGGAATCCTGTAGTCCGGGAACGCGCTCTGGCGTATTTGACGGGCTTCGGACGCCTGACGGTAACCGCTGTTACCGTATTCGAACGCCTGCGCGGATATCGCCTTGCGATTCGTACTGGAAAGCCGTTCGAGCGGCAGCTCCAAGCCTTCGAGGAGCTCGTCGCCAACTGCATTGTCCTTCCTTTCGATCAGGAAGCGGCGAACGTGGCCGCCAGCCTCTGGTCCGGTACGACACGCAGCCAGCGTCAGCACCTGGGAGACATCCTGATCGCGGCGATCGCCGTATCGCGCCAGCTTTCCCTGGTGACACGAAACCGCCGAGATTTCGAGCGAATCATACGATCTTCGGGCTTGGATCTTCGTCTAGTAGACTGGTCGAAAGGATAACTTGCGGCCACGTCGGCCTCGCATTCGGGCTCCCCTTTGCTCAGATCCCGGGCGTACCCGGTGACCTCATTTCATGGAGATGGAGAGATGAAAACCCAAACTCGCAGGCGGTTTGCGATGATTTTCGGATCGATGTTGGTGATGGTGGCGGGCCTGGCCTTGCCGCGTGCTGCTTTCGCGGGCGTGGATTTCACCACCGACGGCTATCTGAGCTGGGACGACGACAGCGACTGCCTTCTGGTGCGCGAGCACGAGGGGAAGGTGCGAGTGATGGCCGGTGCGGTCGAAGGCCTGGACGAGGAAGACCACGTGCTCCTACTGGGCCATACCGTAAACGATGGCGCCGAGTGCAACGGCTACGACGGCCCGGTGTACTACGTCACCGAGGTGTGGACGATCTGGGCCGCCGACAACCACAAACGGACCTACTACGACCACGAAACCGACGGCTCGTTCCGGTCCTGGGCGCGACGTAACCGCAGCGAGTAGAAGCTCCCCGTCGGCCACCTCTCCGAGCGAAGGGTCCCTTCCCCCGGGGCGGGGGCGGTTGGTGCCGGGGGAAGGATAGGATGGGGGTCGCTCCGACAGGCAATCCGGTGTCGAAAGCGAGCCCCCTCCTGTCTTCCCCCGATTCCTCCAACCCCCTCCCCGGGGGGAGGAACCCTACGCCGAATGGGCTCTACCACCCACCGTCTTAGTTCAATATCTGCCTACTGCCGCCCCGCCGCCGCGGTGGCCGCTTCCGGCTCGGCCAGCAGGTATCGCCGCAGGAACTCGATCATGGCGAAGAACTGGTAGTCCTGGTTCTCTTTCTTGTTGAATCCGTGCCCTTCGTTGGTCCCGAGCAGGTACCAGACCGGAACGTTGTTCTTGCGTGTCGCGGCGACGATCTGCTCAGCCTCGCCGCGCGGCACGCGCGGGTCGTTGGCGCCTTGGATGACGAACAGCGGCTTGGTGATCTTGCCGGCGTTGGCGAGCGGCGCGGTCCGATCGAAATAGGCGCGCATCTCGGGATCCCGCTCGTCGCCGTACTCGACGCGCCGCAGGTCGCGGCGGTAGTCCTCTGTGTGGTCGAGGAAGGTCGCGAAATTCGAGATCCCCACCACGTCGATCGCGCCCCGTAACCGGTCGGAGAAGTGGGTCGCCGAGGCGAGCGACATGAAGCCGCCGTAGCTGCCGCCGTACACCATCACGCGGGAGGCGTCGAGGTCGGGTTGCCGGCCGATCCAGTCGAGCAGCGCTCCGATGTCCTGGACCGCGCCGTCCCGGGCCATTCCGTTGTCGAGCTTGACGAACGCTTTGCCGTAGCCGGTCGAGCCGCGCACGTTGGGCTCCAGCAGCGCCACTCCGAGCTGATCGAGCAGATAGCTCCATCGGCTCATGAAGTCGGGACGCGCCTGCCCCTCCGGTCCGCCGTGGATCATCACCAGCACGGGCCGCGGACCGGCAAAGCGCGGCGCCGGGCGATAGAGGAAGCCGCTGATCTCGCGCTGATCGAAACTCTTCCAGCGCACCACCTCCGGGTCGGGGAGGGCGAGGACCACGCCACCGGTTTCGCTTTCGGTCCACCGTGCAACCGAGCCGGCGCCTAAGTCCAGCGCATAGACGTCGGAGGGAGCGGCGGAGCTTCCGATCGAAAAGGCGAGCAGCTTGCCGTCGGGGTGGAAGGCGATCCGGCCGATCACCCCTACCGGCACTCCCTTCACCTCACGCTCGGCGCCGCTGGCCGTGTCGAGCAGGAAGAGCTTCGACAGCCCCTCCTCGTTGACCACGAAAGCGAGAGTGCCGCCGTCGCGCGATAGTTCGAAGCGCTCGACGTCCCACGAGCGCGGACCGCTGACCCGTTGGACCTTGCCGGTCGCAAGGTCGAGCAGCGCGAGGTAGGCAACCTCCACGTCGCGGTCGGTCAGCACGTAGGCCTGCTTGCCGTCCGGGTGGAATACGCCCGAGCGCCAGACGGTCGGCTCGGCGCCGTCGGGAGAGATCCGGGTCTTGGTCCCCTCGTTCACGTCGACCGACCAGAGGCGGGTTTCGTTGACCGAGAGCTGCTCGACCACCAGCAGCCGCCGGTCGTCGGGCGACCAGTCGGTCACCGACCAGCCTCCGCCCTCAACCGAGAGCACCCGCCGATCCGACGAGGGGTGCAACGGATCCATCACGTACAGGTCGCTGTCGGCGCCGTTTCGTCGCGTCGAGTCGTAGGCGATGCGGTCCCCCGCGTGGCTCCATCGGACGTTGGCGTTCTGCGACCGCCCACCGTCGGTAAGCAGGGTGATGCGGCCGTCGGTGAGATCCTGGCGGTACAGTTGAGTGAACTCGTCGCCCCCCTGGTCCTTCTGGAACAACAGGTACCTTCCGGCCGTCGGTTCGTACGAGGCATTGGCCACCGGCTCCGCGGCAAAGGTCAACTGGGTACGGTCGCCTCCCGGGCTCTTGACCCGGTGGATTTGCTGGGTATTGCCGAAGCGGGTGGCAATCAACATCTGATGGTCCACCGGGTGCCAGGCGACGAAGCTCGCGCTGCGGAATTCGGTGTAGCGGGCCACCTCCGCGGTAAGGGCGCGCGACACGGGCGGCAGACCGTCGGCTACGAGGGCGGACGGCACCGGAAAAGGGGCCTCGCCTACGGATTGGGCCGCGTGGGCGGCGAGCGGAAGGAACGCGAGGGCAAGAACGATTCGGCGCATGGCACCTCCTGAGTTGCGGAGCCGGACGGCCGGATGATGCGCAATCCGGGCCGCGCGGTCAAACCCTCTCGCGGGCGTCGTGACAGGTTGCCGCGGAGGCCCGGAATGCCGAATGATCTCGGGTCGGCGGTGAACTGTTCTAAGGAAAAACTCATGCGCGCAGCTCTCTTCCTGGTCCTCGCGACGTTAACGACGGGTGCCGCCGTCGCGTCGGAAGCGCCCGCTCCACTCAAGCTCAGCATCTTGACGAAGGATCTCTCGCTCACGATCGGCGGCGAGCTTCGCGTGGAGGCGGTCCTCTCCAACAGCGGGAGCGCCGACCTGCGCCTCGAAAAAGGCGCGGCCCTGCGCTATCTCGTTCTCTGCCGGACCGCGGGCACCGCGCCGGGGCAGTGGGGCCTCGGCACCGGCAGCCCGATCGTGGGGGGCGCCTACGGTGGCGGTCCCTCCGATCCCCAGGAGTGCAGGGAAAACCCGCCCGAGACCTCCGTCCTGCGCGCGGGCGAGCGCCTGCCGCTCGCGACGGTCGTCAAGGTACCCGCTCGGTGCGTCGAGGGGCAGGCCTCGCTCAAGCTCTCCTTCGCCAGCGTCCCGGAGGTCGGCCGCGACTGCCCGGGCATTTGGCACGGCGAATTGGGCGGCCCTCCGCGCCAGGTCCCGATCCATCACCGAATCACGGGGAAACGGACGCCCACCGGTTCGCCCGCGGACCTCCGCTGCACCCTTTCCGCGGCCGCCGAAGAGCCGGGACCGCGCTTCCGCCTGACGCTCGAAAACTCCACCGCCAACGCCTGGCGCGCGCGGGCGATCCCGTCGGTCGAGTTGGCGTTCCAAAGCGATCCCCAGACCATTGACTGGGCTCCTCTTCGGCTCGCCGATCCGCCCTCGCCGCTCCCCGCCGATCAGGCCGAGAGCCTCGACCTGCCGCCGCACGGCACTCTGAGCCGTACGCTCGACCTGAGCGCTCTTTCTTGGGGAGACGACTTTTCCGGCTGGCCCGCGGCGCCGCTCAGTACCCTACCGGAAGGGAGCTACCAGGCGACCGTCCGTATGGAGATCCTCGGCGGCAAGTCGTGGGAGTTTGTCTGCGAGACGATGAGTCTCGACCTCCACGCGCCATAGTCGAGTCCGGTCGAGGCTGCACTCTGCCAGACGTAGGGGCGGAGCTTGCCTCCGCCCGAGATCATCGACAGCCGCGGGCGGAGGCAAGCTCCGCCCCTTGCGGGGTCATGGCCAGGCCTCTGCCGCCCTCAGGCCGGCTTCTTCGGCGGCTGCGGGAGCGGCGTACGCTCCTTCGTGAAATCGAGCGTCGGCAAGTATCGCGGGGCACGCCGTACCTTCGTGAGCTGCTCGTACGCGTAGGCGATGCGGATCAGCTTGGCTTCGCTCCAGGCCGGGCCGGTGAACGAGATCCCGAACGGCAGGCCGAGGGCGAAGCCGGCCGGCACGGTAATGCTGGGCCAGCCGGAGATCGCCGCGAGCGCCGCCGTGCCTCCCACCGGGCGGTCGCCGTGAAGCCAGTCGATCGGTCCGGCCGGGCCGCTCGTGGGCGTGACGATGGCGTCGAGCCGGTCTTTCGCGAACGTGGCTTCCAGGCCCAAGGTGCGGGCGCCTTCCACGCACTTCGCCCTCGCCTTTAGATACGCTTCGTTGGTGAGCGGTCCCCGGGCGGCCGCGGCCTCGAAGGTCTCTTGCGCGAACCAGGGCATCTCGCGGTCCTGGTTCTTCAGATTCCAGTCGATCAGCTCGCGGAGCGATTTGACCGGGGCGGTCGCCCCGAGCGCCGCGAGGTATTTCTCCAGGCCGTCCTTGAACTCGTATTGGAGCACGACGGTTTCGGCGTCGCGGATCTCCTGCGACCAAGCCAGCTCGACCGGATCGATCACCACCGCCCCCGCCTTGCGCATTGCGTCGAGCCCCGCCTCGATTGCCCGATCGACCGCCGGATGGCGGCCGAAGCCTTGGCTGCGGACGACGCCCAAGCGCACGCCGGAGAGGCCTTTGGGGTCGAGCAGGGCGGCGATGTCTCCGAGGTCTCCGAGTGCTGGGGCCGTCGCCGGATCGTTCGGATCGCTTCCCATGATCGCAGCGAGGAGGAGTGCCGCGTCGGCCACCGTTCGGGCCATGGGTCCCGGCGTGTCCTGGCTCGCCGAGATCGGGATCACGCCCGATCGGCTGACGCGGCCGACGGTCGGCTTGATGCCGACCAGCCCGTTCGCCGAAGCGGGCGAGACGATCGAACCGTCCGTCTCCGTGCCGATTCCCGCCGCCGCGAGGCTGGCGGCGATCGCCGCCCCCGTGCCGGAGCTGGAACCGGAAGGAGAGCGGTCGAGGACGTACGGGTTGCGGGTCTGACCGCCGCGCCCGCTCCATCCGGAGCTTGAACGAGACGATCGGAAGTTCGCCCATTCGGAAAGGTTGGTCTTGCCCAGGATCACCGCGCCCGCCGCGCGCAGGCGCGAAACCAGGAAGGCGTCGGCGGTGGGCCGGGCGCCGACCAGCGCGAGCGAACCGGCGGTCGTTTCCATCCGGTCCGCCGTCGCGATGTTGTCCTTGATCAGGACCGGAACGCCGTGGAGCGGTCCGCGCGGCCCCTTTTGTTTTCTTTCGCGGTCGAGATCCTCGGCGATCGCGAGCGCTTCCGGGTTCAGCTCGATCACCGCGCGGAGCGCGGGTCCCGAGCGGTCGATCTCCTCGATTCGCCGGAGGTAGAGCTCGACCAGATCCCGCGACGTCCGCCGCCCCGAGGCCATCGCTTCTTGGAGCGCGGCGATCGTCGCCTCTTCCAGCTCGAAAGGCGGCAACTGGGCAGGGACGGAGGCGGCCGCCGGGAGAGCTTTCGCCCCGCCCACCGCCGTCGAGATCCCAACGGCGACGCCTCCCGCAAGCAAGGCTCGCCGGGTGAGTCGGAGTTCCTCGGTCGACGGGCGATCCGGAGAAGGGTTCTCTTGCGGGCTCGACTCGCTCAAGGCTCAAGTCTCCTATTCGAGATGGCGCCACTCTACTCCGCCCGGCGCCGCAATGTACTCTTGACGAGGAAAGCGCCTGGCCGGCAAAACAAAGGACCGGGCGGACCGTAAGCGAGAGGAATGAACTTCAAGAGGATCGGAATGAGGATTGATATGCGCCATCGAATCGCGATCTGGATCGGCTTGATGCTCCTCGGCACGGGGCTCGCCCGGGCGGCGGAGGACGTGCCGCTGCTGGCCCAATCCCCGACGCTCAGTGCGACGGACGTCGTCTTCGTCTATGGCGGCACGCTCTGGACCGTGCCACGCGGAGGCGGCGCGGCGCGGCAGTTGACCACGGGCGGCCACGAACGCTCGCCGGTCTTTTCTCCCGACGGCCGGTGGCTCGCCTTCACCGCGCAGTACGACGGCAACGTCGACGCCTACGTCATGCCGTCCGGCGGGGGAGAGCCCAAGAGGCTCACCTGGCATCCGGGCAACGACGTGACCGTCGGCTGGACTCCTGACGGCAAGAGCGTGCTGTTTTCGTCGGACCGCGATTCGTACGCCGATTTCCACCGGCTGTATACCGTCCCCGCCACCGGCGGTCCGGCCGAAGTGCTGCCGATGTGGCGGGGAGAAACCGCCTCCTACTCTCCCGACGGAACCCGCGTCGCCTACGTGCCGAACTTCATCTGGCAGACCGCCTGGAAGCGCTATCGCGGCGGGCAGACGACGCCCATCGACCTGATCCGCCTCTCCGACCTCGCCTTGGAGAAGGTGCCCCGCGAGAATTCGAACGACAAGGCCCCGGTCTGGTTTCACGACACGGTGTATTTCCTTTCCGATCGCAACGGCCCGGTGAGCCTTTTCGCCTACGACACCCGCGCGAAAACCGTGCGACAGGTGATCGAAAACCAGGGCCTCGACATCAAGTCGTTCTCCGCCGGTCCGGATGCGCTCGTCTATGAGCAGTTCGGCGCCCTCTACCTGTTCGATCCGGCGAGCGGCACGCCAAAGAAGCTCGACATCTCGATCGTTGGCGACCTGCCCGCCGTGCGGCCGCACTTCGAGAAGGTGGGGGAGCAGATCCTCGCCGGACGCATCTCGCCGCACGGTGCCCGCGCGGTGTTCGAGGCGCGCGGCGAGATCCTCACGGTCCCGGCGAAAAAAGGCGACATCCGCAATCTGACGCGGACGACCGTGGCGGCGGAGCGCGATCCGGCCTGGTCGCCGGACGGCAAGTCGATCGCGTTTTTCTCCGATGAATCCGGAGAGTATGCCCTTCACGTCGTCGATGCGTCGGGGAGCGGGCCGGCGAAGAAGATCGACCTTTTGGATCCTCCCTCTTTCTACTACGAGCCGATCTGGTCGCCGGACAGCCGGCGCATCGCCTACACCGACAAGCGGTTGAACCTTTGGTACGTCGAGATCTCCAGGGGTACGCCGGTCAAGGTGACTACCGACCGTTATGAAGATCCGTCCGCGGGCTTCTCGGCGCGGTGGTCGCCGGACGGCCAGTGGCTCGCCTACACCAAACTGCTGGAAAGCCATCTGCGGGCGGTTTTCGTCTACTCGCTCGCCGCGAAGAAGGAAACGCAGATCACCGAAGGAATGGGGGATGCCCGCTATCCCGCGTTCGACCGGGATGGAAAATCGTTGTACTTCACGGTGAGCACCGACCTGGGGCTCTCTTCGGGTTGGCTCGACCTTTCGAGCTACCAGCATCCGGTTTTGCGCAGCGTCTACGCCGCGGTGCTCAAAAAAGGCGATCCGTCGCCGGTGGTGCCGCTCTCCGACGAGGAAAAGGCGGAGAAGGAGGAAGCGAAAGACGCCAAGGGCGACAAAGACAAAACGATTGGCGAGGACAAAGCCGCCGCGAAAGGCGGGAAGCCGAACAAGCCGGACGATGCGAAAGAGGAGCCGGTCAAAGTGACGATCGATCTCGACGGCATCGGGCAGCGCATCGTGGCGTTGCCGATCCCCGCCGCGAACTACGTCGCTCTGGACGCCAGCACGGCGGGAACGCTGTTTCTCTCCGAGACCGTGGACGTGCCGCGCCTGGGCGGGCCTTCGGCGCTTTCGATCTCGAAATTCGACCTCGCGACCCAGAAGACCGAGCCGTACCTCTCCGGGGTGAGCAGTTTCGTGCTCTCCGCCGAAGGCGACCAGGCGCTCTACCGGCAAGAGTCGAGTTGGTTCATCGCGGCCACCGACGCGGCCCCGAAGCCGGGCGACGGCGCCTTGAATCTCGGCGAAATGGAGGTCTACGTCGATCCGCGCGCCGAATGGAACCAGATGTACCGCGAGGTCTGGCGCATCGAGCGGGACTTCTTCTACGACCCGAACCATCATGGGCTCGACCTCGCCGCCGCGCAGAAGAAGTACGCCCCGTATCTCGCGGGTTTGGGCGGGCGCGCCGACTTGAACTATCTGTTCGAGGAGATGCTGGGGGAGCTGACGGTCGGCCACATGTTCATCGACGGCGGGGACTTTGGCACGCCGACCGAGGTGACAGGCGGACTGCTCGGCGCGGATTACGAGATCGATGGCGGCCGGTACCGGTTCGCCAAGGTCTACGACGGCGAGAACTGGAACCCGGATCTCTTGGCGCCGCTCACCCAGCCGGGTGTCGAGGTGAAGAAGGGCGAGTACCTCCTCGCCGTCGAGGGCCGAGAGGTCCGGCCGCCGGCCGACGTCTACAGCTTCTTTGAGAACACCGCCGGCAAGCAGATCAAGATCAAGGTGGGACCCCGCCCGGACGGCCAAGGCGCGCGCGAGGTGACCGTGGTGCCCTTGCCGACCGAACGGCAGCTCCGCAACCGCGCCTGGACGGAGGACAACCGCCGGAAGGTAGACGCCTTAAGCGGCGGCAAGATCGCCTACGTTCACGTTCCGGATACGAACGTCGGAGGCTTCGTCAGCTTCAACCGTTTCTACTTCGCCCAGGTGGGCAAGCTTGGCGCCGTCATCGACGAGCGCTACAACCACGGCGGCCAGCTGGCGGACTACATCGTGGACCAGCTCAAACGGCCGCTGCGGAACTGCGCGGTCTCCCGCGAGGGGGAGCCGTTCTGCTCGCCGCTCGCGCAGATCTACGGACCGAAAACGATGGTCATCAACGAAATGGCCGGCTCGGGCGGCGATGCGCTGCCGTGGATGTTCAAGGAGGACCAAGTCGGACCTCTGGTGGGTACCCGCACGTGGGGCGGGCTGGTGGGGATCTACAACTATCCGACGCTCCTCGACGGCGGAACCGTCACCGCGCCGCGGGTCGCCCTCTATGGCCTCCACGGCGCCTGGGAGGTCGAAAACCACGGCATCGCGCCAGACATCGAAGTGGAAAACGATCCGGCCTCCGTCGCCGCGGGGCACGACCGCCAATTGGAAAAGGCGGTCGAGGTCACGCTGGAGGCGCTCAAGAAAAACCCGGTGGTGATTCCGGCTCCTCCGCCCTACCCGAACTATCACAAGGAGTGATCGACCCCACCACGAAGAAGCTGGGCTTTGTGACTCTCGCCGTCGTGCTGGCAGGCACTTTCGGCAGTTTCGCGGTGCGCTTGCGGGTTGCGCGAGACGATACTTCAGCGAAGCTGGCCCAGGCTCTCGGCGAGATTCGATTCATCGCGCCTCGTCTCTCGGGCGAGCTTTCCTTTGTGCCATGCCTGCCGGTCGAACGAGCGAGCGCTCTGCTCGCCTCCGTACGCTGTAGAGCGGCCGGCGCACGGCCCGGGTCCGCGGAGTCTTTGCACGCGCTCAGCCGCCTTGCCACGGCCGCTCCGAAAGGCTCGGACGAGCGGCAGCTCGCCGCCCTCGCGATCGTCGCCGGCCCGTCGAAGACTTCGCAGCTCGCGGCGGCCGTCCGGTCGCTCGCCGCCCTCGTCGAGCGGGCGCCGGGCGATCCGGATCTGCTGAACGAAGTGGCGGTGGCCCGCCTGGTCTACGCCACCGAGCTCGATGAGCCGCAGGAACTCGTGTTCGCTCTCGAAGCGAGCGAGCGCGCCGTCCGAGCCGCGCCCGACAGGCTTGAGATCCTATTCAATCGGGCCCTGGCGCTCGAGACGGCAGGCCTGCTCGATCGGGCGATCCTCGGCTGGGAAGGGTACCTGACGCGCGATGAGAATTCGGGTTGGGCCGGAGAGGCGCGGCGGCATTTGGAGCGCCTCCGATCTCCCGGCATTCCGGAGCGCTGGCGTGCCTTGCGCGCCCGGCTCGACGGCGCCGCGCTGGCCGGTGATGCAGAGAGCGTCCGCCGGATCGTCGCACTCGCCCCCCAGGAAGCCCGGGAGACCGCGATCGAGGAGATCCTCGGACGTTGGGGCGATCGGGTTCGGGCCGGACAGGAGGCCGAAACCGATCGCGACCTACGCATCGCCGCGGCGATCGGCACCGCTCTGGAGCACGAGACGGGCGATCCGACCGTGACCCGCGCGGTCGCCGTCCTCCAAAGTCTCTCGGACGCTTCGCAGAATGGGCTGCGCCTGCGAGCCGCGCGCGGCCATGCCGCCTATCGCGACGGGATCGCCCATTTTCGCCGCCTGGAAATCGAGGCGGCAGAGCCGGCATTCGCCACGGCCCGGGCGGACCTGGCGGCCCTCGGCAGCCCGGTCGAGCTCTGGGCGCGCTACGGTTCCGCCGGCTGCGCGCTTCTCCGCTCGCGCTACGACGAAGCCCGGGCGGAGCTCGCCGCGCTGGCGCGCGCCGCCCCTGCGGACGTTCATCCGGTGCTTCGAGGGCGGATCGAATGGGCGTTCGGGCTTGCGAGCGTCCGTCAAGGGCGTTTCGAGCAGGCACTAGAGCATGATCTCGAAGCGGTCCGCCGGTTCACCGCCGTTCGCGAGCGCCAGGGGCTCGCGGCGGTCCACGGGCTGCTCGCCGAGGATCTCGACCACCTCGGCCAGACGACCCTCGGCTGGCGGCATCGGTTCCGCGCACTTTTCGAGTTGGCCGGCGATCGCGACTCGCTCCGCCTGCACAATGTCCTCTGGGAAGGCGGCCATTCGGCCGTGAAGGAGGGTGCGCCGCTCGCGGCTCTCCAATTCCAAGATGAGGGACTGCTCGTGGACCGGCGAGCAGACCAGCCACAACGGATCGCCGAAACACTCCTCTGGAGGAGCAAGACGTACATCGCTCTCGGGCAGCCCCGGCAAGCATTGGCCGCGCTCGCCAGCGCTCGCTTGATCTGCGCCCGCAGCTCGGGAGCTTGGGTCCGCGACCGGGTTGCGATGGACATCGAGCTCGCCACCGGGGAAGCCCTCCGGCGCATCGATCCCCGTGCGGCGCTTGAGCCCGCGGGCCGTGCACTCGCCTACTACCGGGAGCGGGGTCTGAAGCTCGATCTCGCCGATGCGCTGCTCAGCAGCGCGCGTGCGGCGCGCGGCGCCGGCCAGCCCCAAGAAGCCGTCGCGCATCTCGACGAGGCGATCGATCTCTTCGAACGCCAACGCAGCTCGGTCGGCGAGCGGACGACGCGCTTCTCGTTTTCCGAGACTGTCCAGCCGGTCTACGACGAAAGGATTCGGCACGCGATCGAGATCTCGAACGATCCGCAAGCCGGGTTTCTGCTGTCCGAGCGGGCACGGACCGTGCCGCTGGCCTCGATCCCTTCCGTCGCCGTCGCTTCCATCACGCTCAACGCGATCCAGCGCGCGCTCCCCGAGGACGACGTTCTGCTCGAATACGCCCTGGTCGAGGATCGGCTCTATCTGTGGAAAGTCACCCGACGGGAATTCGCCTTCATGGCGCGAAGGATCGCACCCGAGCGACTCGATCGGGTGGTCGAAAGTTTCGTAAGCGACATCAAGAACGGGCTGCCGAAGAGTCGATGGCGCGATCGCTCGGCCTGGCTCCGCGAGCTACTTTTGCCTTCGGGCCTCGCCCTTTCCCCCGGAGCAACGTTGCGGATCGTTCCGGACAAGGCGTTGAATGCGCTGCCATTTTCCGCGCTCCGGTCGGGCGAGACCGGCCGCTTTCTGGTCGAAGACCATGCGCTCTCGCTGCTTCCGAGCGCCTCGTGCCTTCTCGCGCCGCGCTCGGCCCGACCTCGCGCGAATGCACCGAGCGCTCTGCTCATCGCCGCGACGAGCTGGGATCGACGGATCTACCCTCTGTTGGAATCGCTTCGGTCCGCCGATGGGGAGGTGGCCCAGCTCGCCCGGCTCTATCCCACCGCCGCGCTCCTTTCCGGCGCCGATGCGAAAGTAGAGGCGGTTCTTCGCGAGCTGCCGCGCCATTCCGTGGTCCATTTCGCGGGGCATGCGCTGGTCGACGCCGAAGATCCCGCCAGCGCGCAGCTGGTGCTCGCTCCTTCGGACGACCATCCCGGTGCGTTGCTCGCAAGCGACATCGCGCGCCTCCCTCTCGATCGGGTCGAGCTGGTCGTGCTCGCCGCCTGCGAAACGCTTGGCCCTCGCAACGCCCGACCGACCGGAATCGCCGGTCTTGCCCGCCCGTTTCTGGACGCCGGCGCGCGGTCGGTGGTCGGATCACTCTGGAATCTCGGAGACCGAGACGCGTCGCCGTTGCTCGCGCGCTTCCACCGCGCCTGGATCCGCGTGCATCAGCCCGCCGAATCTCTACGCGCGAGCCAGCTCGAGATGCTTCGGAGTGGGGATCCCAAGTTGTCCCGCCCGAGCGTCTGGGCCGGCGCTCAAGTGGTGGGATGGGATTGATGGGAAAAGATCGATCGTCGAAAGGTGCCCTGTCGAAATCCGATCCATGCGGAAAGGCCGGAGCCCGTTCGGCCGAAAGCGCCGAGCGAGACTCCGGCCCGATGCAAATCAGGTCAGCACGGTGTCTCGCGGGTTACATGAGGTCCTCGTCGGCATCAGGAGAGGGTTCCTCGCTCGGTTGCAGTTGGAGATCTTGTTGACGGGTATGTTTGCTTCGCCAGGTTTCGGGGTATTCATCACAGTATTGCGAACCGGCTCCCAGACGCCGTAGGCACCGGCCATACCGGGATGACCCGCGCCTAGTACGTGGCCTATCTCGTGCGCGAGGAGATAGGGGTTGGCTTCGTAGAGGTCGGAGATCACGATGACCGCCCGGGCCGACCCCGGCGAATAGGTATGCCCCCCTCCGCCTCCGATGTCACCGGTCGTAAACAGGACTTCGATCGCATTCGGGTCGACCCTTGCGGCTCCCTTTCTCAACCGACCCGAAGATCTCTCAATCTTTTTGTCAGGATCGATCAAAGGCAAGGGTTGCGCCGTTTCCAAATCGATACAGCAGTTCGACCAAAGTCTCCGCGCGCCCGCGAGTTGTGCCGGCCACGACGTCCCGGAAGGATTCGTGTCCTCGGCATCGGACTTGAAGAAGATCGGTTGCAAGCGCAAAGTCCTTCGGGTCGTGAGGGATGCGGAAGTCGGCGGGGGGGCCTTCTTAAGCTCGAAGCTCAACCCGGTGAGGGTGATGTCGAGCTCGTCGACATACCCGAGGAGCGTCGACGCTCTCACGAGATGCAGTCGTCCCTGCTGGGAGAACATCACTTGGGAGTCGTCGGTCGAAGGCTCTACGGCGAGCACGAGATCGAGCTGCCCTTCGAAGGTCTCGGGAGGAGAAATATGGAGATCGGGCGGCAGCAAGACGAACCCGACCGCTTCTTCGATCGCTTCGTAACTGACGGTCGCGGTGACGGCGGCCTGGCAAAACCAAAGTCCGTCGCGCACCACGACGTTGCCTTCACCCTGCAGTTCGGTGATGCTGATCGGGCCCGTGTTCCCCTGGTTCGTCTCGAGGCCTTCGGAAAACGCTCCGAATTGGGAGATCCGCAGGGTGCGCGTGCCCTCTCCTGCTTCTTTCGCGTCGTCGACCTGCAAGCTCAGATGGCCTTGGAAGCTGGTTTCGTCATTTTGCTCCGCGGGGATGAACTTTGACGCAGTTCGAAAGGTGGACGTCAAAGTGATCGGTAGTGTCGATTCGGTTGGCATGGTCTACGCCTTTTTCTTTGGAAGGTAAGCATCGAGATCGTACTCGACCGCGGCCAGTCGGCTGCCCAGGCAGTTCATGCCCTGGCCGTTCGAGCCGCCATCCGCAGGATGCGGGATCGGAAGTGGAAGGGAATACAGCTCCTCTCTGAGATCATCGCCGTTGGCTAGGAGCTGATAGTGCCAACGGAAATCGTCGTCCACCTTCGGCTTGGAGTCCTTGGTCTTCCAAAGCAGCGGATTTTCGTCGCACAGATTGGCGATCAAGATCTCGACCGTCCCTGCGCTGTCGAAGTTCAGCGTCTCGTACGCGCCGTCGAAGCGGGAGATCCTCACTCCGAGACTGGTCAGTTCGGGGAGGTGAAGGACGACTTCATGGCTCAGCGGGCCCGTCACGACCTCCTTGGAGATCGTGTTCGGG
Organism: Thermoanaerobaculia bacterium; assembly: GCA_035995205.1. Lineage (GTDB taxonomy): Bacteria > Acidobacteriota > Thermoanaerobaculia > Multivoradales > UBA5704 > DASYKS01. The sequence continues at coordinate 7,506 of DASYKS010000037.1, read as the reverse complement.
AACGACCATTCGTATTTGGGCTGGCAGGTCAATAAGGTCCCGTGGTCGAAGAGGATCTGCGCCGCGAGATTTTCGGGATAGTCGGAGAAGTGATCGGGATCCGGAACGGCATAGTTGGGAACGATCCGAGCCAAATCCGCGAGCCCGGTCAGCTTGTGGTTGAAATCGGTCCCGTTGTCCGACGGCAGGAAGGTGACCCGTTCCGCCTCGAGGTAGCGAATGGCTTCGAGGTACTTCGTTCCGGAAAGTCCGGCGGTTCCGGAAAGATCTTTTACCTTGAATTTGAGGAATGCCCGATGGCGAAAGAGCGGTTCTCCGTCGAGGGCCTCGCCCACTTGGTAGCGTCCGCAACAATCGAAGCCTTCTTCTCCGTATTCTGGAGCGTCGTTTTCCGGAACGTCGGTCTCCGAGACATCGCTTTCCGGGACCTCACTTTCGAGCTCTTCGCGATCGGGATCGCCGTCGGGCAACAGCGCGACCATCTTGCAGCGCTTGCTTTTATCTTGATTTTCGACGAACGCACAAATCCCTGTGAAGATGACCTTCACGTCCATACTGCCTCCTTAGGTTGGGTGAAACGGTTGGTGATGCCCGCCGTCTAGACGCCTAGAGAGCAGGGTGGAACGGCCGCTCCACAAGAAGAGACGGGCCTCATCGGTTTTTTCTGAATGCCGGTCGAGCGGTTCGATGCCGAGTTCTGACTCCAGGCGTTGTTGGCGTGCAGCCTCTCGGGCGCGATACCGCCCGGCGTGCGCTTTGGCACCTAATTCCCAGTTGGCCTTTGACACCTAAGAGGATTCTGAACTGGACCTCCAAGCGCTACTTCATCGGGGGTCTCTCGATCGGCGCCATAGGTCTCGCGGGGAACTACTGCGGCCCTCCATTTCCTCCGCCTCAAGCCGTGGTCGCGGACCGCGCTCGAGATGGGTGCCTTGTGCGAACAACTGCGTGCTCGGGAGGCCGCCGCTGGAAGGATCCCTATGCGGCACGCTCTACCTCCGCCCCTTCCGGAGACCGGTCACGCGGCGTAGAGGGAGGAGATTGTGACCGTCGCGCCGCGTCCTGAACCCAGCGGAGAGAGCAGGGACGAATTGCGGAAACGGCTCAGTCGTAGACCTGTTCGAGGTTGTCGCTGCGGAGGCGCCAGCCGTCGCCGGTAAGGGCGAGGAACACTTTGCCGCGCTGGCGTTCGACCGAGGGCGGTTCGGACGAGCGGTCGATGAGCTTGCCTTCGACCTCCAGCTCGGCGAGCTTGCCCTTCGTCCGTCCCGAGAGGATCCTTACCTCTTCGAGCATCGAACCCCGCCCGATCTCGTAGCGCACGGGCATCGCGAGGTCGGCGAACTCCGGGTAATTTTCGAGATTCAAGTTGGCGACCCACGGGTCGTCCTTGGCGAAACAGGCGGAGATCACCGCGGCTTTGTCGGGCTTTGCCTGTTCCGTCATCGCCGCGGTGCAGGCGAGATAGGCCCGCCCCGGATCGCCGCCGCCTTTCGGCAGATCGGTCAGACCCTTGACCCGGTAGATCGGGACCGAGAGCGTGAGGTCGATGTCGGGCCCGTCGCGGTCCTTCAAGCCGGCCGAGGCCACCTTGATCGTCCCGGAGAGGAGATCTTTCTCGAACTTGGTCTTCGCCATCTCCGAGAGCGCGCCATCCATGCACCAACCGCAGGATGCGTTCGGAACGTAGAAGCCGCCGCCCCCCGACCACGAGCCGTCCATGCGGAATTCGAGCGTCACGTTCGGCGAGCCTTCGACCTGGCGGTCGACCTCTCCTTCGAGGTCGATCGCCTCGTCGATCGCGGCATGATCGAGCTTCGTCGCGGAAAGGCGGAGGATCAACGCGGGGTCGTCGCCGAAGTAGTCCTTCCCCTCGTAGAGCACGGCGTCGACGACGTCGACCACAACTCCCTTTCGTCCGATCTTTCCCGAAACGGCCGCTTGCGAGGCGCCGGCGGCGAGCAGTAGAAGAGCCAGGAAGGTCGTGATCTTGCGCATTGCAGGTGCCTCCGAAAGGAGTGGATTATGCCACGAGCGCGTCACGCCTCGCTTCGCGCCGCGAGCGGCCTTTGACACCGCGGAGGATTCTGGAATAGCGTCCGATTCGAATTAGACCTCCAAAAAAAGGGCTCGGTGGCCGCGAATGCGACGGCAAACATGAACCCCTCGGTAAAGAAAACCCCTGGAGCGGTCCTCGTGGTCGGCATGGCCTGGCTCGTCGTCGCGGGACTGATGGTCGCCTGGGCGGCGGCGCTCCTCTTCGTATTCGGCGTGGTCGACAACTTCACGCCGGGTGGGCTCGATGGCTTGCCAAAACCTCCCCCGGATGCGGCGGAGGCCCTGCCGTTCTACTGGACCTTCACGCACTACTTCATCGGCGGGCTCTTGATCGGCACCGTGGGGCTCGCGGGGATCTACTGCGGCATCCATTTCCTCCGCTTCAAGCCGTGGGCGCGCACCGCGCTGGAGGTGGGCGGATGGGCCGTGATCGCCCTGTGCGTGGCCTGGGGCCTCTGGCTGTGTCAATTCTGGACGGCCGCTCGGCTGGAAAGCGGCGACGACTCCTCCGGGCCATCGGCGCTGGTCGGGATTCGCCTGTTCACGGGCCTCATGACGGCCGCGTACTTCGCGGTATTCCCCACCGCTTTCGTCTGGCTTCTCCGAAGCCGCCTGGTGCGCCCGTATTTCGCGGCTGAGGGTGAGACGTCACCGAAGCCCTCCTGACCTATCGGTTCCTGGCAGCGCCTTTTCGGGCAGAGCGCCCGAGGTTCTCGCCTTCGAAACCACGTTATAAACCCTATACAACATCGCTCATCTTTATTGTCTACCCGCCCGGACCGCCGGAATCGAGATCCTTGCGGGGAGAGCTCCGTCAACGTATACTCGCCGCCACCCAAACTAGGAGAAACAGATGCGCAAGCGTGCATTCAAGGCGGCTGCTGCATTCCTCTGTGTGTTTCTTGCCGGACCTCGGCTGGCAAACCCGGCCCCGGTGGAGGATCCCCTCGCCGTCAAGATTGCCAAAGCCGCCGGCTCCTCGGCAGCCGGCAAGGGTGCCGAGGTCGCCTTGAAACTCATCACCGGCTTTATGTACGACAATAGTTGCAACGACGCGGTGAAGCAGGCCGGCGAGAAGTTTATTTGCGACATCCTGGGAAGCGCTTCCGGAAGGGCTGAGGATGCGTGGAAGGAGGCGGTGGACAAAAAACTCAAGGATATTTCGAAGAATCTCGACGTTCTAAAGGCCGGGCAAGAGGCGATCCTCGCCGAGCTCGGCACGATGCACAAGGAAATGCAGTTGGAGTTCGACCAGGCCGCTTTGAAAGTCGAGGCTACCAAGGCGGCCGTGACGATCGAGGGTCTGTGGAAAAAGTACCAAGCGGAATTCAAGCCCGGCTCGGACGTCACGAGAGATGGAATGGTGGAGTTCGCCACCAACATCGTCAAGCAAAACCTCGACCAGGCGCTGCAGAATCTCAATGTCGCGTTGACCACGCGCGTCATCGACGGCCAGCCGATGCTCCGCTATCCCTTTCATAAATGGCGGGAGATCGCGCTTCACGAGAATTTTCCGAGCAAGGGAATGGAGATCTACGACTTCTCGGAAAAGAAGTTCATGGAGTATCGAATCCTAGAGGAGAAGGCGTACGCGATGTACCTTTGGGCGGCCACGGTCATCGAGTCGAAATGCCAATTGGAGAAGGCCACGGCGTGCAAGCCGAAGGTGCCGGTTTCGACCGCTCAGTTCAAGCGGGATTTCGAGCGCTACACTCGCGAACAGGTGGAAGTCTTCAATTCCGCGGTCGACTGGTTCGTGCTGTCGTATTCCCCTGCGCGCTCGTTCTCCCCGGGGTTTCTGCAAATCGGGGCCGAAGAGATCTTGCTGCGGGCGAACTTCCTTACCGCGTCCATCCTCACACCTTCCGGTCAAGGCATGTGGGGCCGGGTCGTCTCCATGGGCAACGCATGGGACGGTACGCTGAAGTTGAATTGCGGGGGCGCGCAGACCCTGAAACCAGTCTTCCAGTACGCCGCGGTGGTCGAAGGAAATCTTAAGTATGCGCGGGGCAAGGACGTCGACTATGGTCCCCTGGACTGGTGGGTCTCTTCCGCCGGTGACGCCACGTACGACCAGGTCCGTTTTTCAGATCGATGGAAGATCTATCACTACAGCCTGCCGACCGCCGGCGTCGGCTCGTGCGAGGTCGTCGACAGGCTGCCGGCGGGCGGCGTGATTCCGTGGCTGCAGCGTGGAACGGTGGTCGTGCCAGTGAAGACGGAGGACGGTAGATCCTTCCCCTTCGGCAGCTTTCTCGGCATCCAGCGGGCCGGCGGAACGTACGCGCTGTTGAGCGGCATTTGGAAAGGCGACACGGCGAAACCGGTGCATGATGAAAAGCGCGCCAATTTTCGTCAAGGCAAGCCAAAACTTAAAACCAACGAGTTTCTCCTCGAGCCGACAGGGCATCCCGCCGGACCGTGGATCGGCCTTCTTAGCGAGGGACGCGGAGAGTGGGATGTACACGAAAGCGGAAGCCGCGTTGGAATCAAAGACTCCATCCAGATCTGGCTGGACAAGAAGATCTCGTTTCCGGAAGACTCCGGCGTCACGCTCCATTTCGGCCAAGCGAGCGATTGCCCGAAGGTCTGCCGGCCCGGGGACAACGACACCACGATCCTGGCGTACGACGTCGAAAACAACGACACCGAAAAGAAAAAGGGCTTGATGTTTGCTGCCGCGGGCATCTACTTTCATCCCGAACCCGGGGGCTATGGCTGGGGGGCGAATGCCCAGGGCCAGGGCATCTACATCAACGGTTCCTACGGGTCGACGGGCGACCGTAAGACGATGGACTACAAAGTTGAGGCCGCCAAAGGAATCTCCGGAAGGGTGAAGGTGGACCGGACCGCAAGGTACTACCTCAACTTCGCGCTAGGCTTCGACCTCGAGACCGAAGGCCGCGGCTTAAACGCGACGGAGTGGATGTACCGCGGCAAGCTGACGCCGGCAGTGCTGTTCCTCACGAAGTGAGGGTGCCCCATACGCCAAAGAGGGGGCGACCTCCCTTCGGCCCGGCCGGGGTTGGTCGCGATTCGCCTGGATGCCTTGCTTTTGTTTTTCGATTCGCTTGACTTGGCAGGCGACCCCTGCTTATGCTGGAACACTCTATTTCAAGTCGGTAAGTTCTTGGCTTCCATTCGAGCGGGTCGACAGCAGGTCCCCAAGGCGTTCCCGCGGCTCCCTTGAACCGCGTTTCACCTTCAGAGGAGATCTCGAATGAGACCGTGCCGAAATGCCGTGGTTCTCGCTCTCGTCGGCCTCGCCGCTCTGGCTTTCATCGGGTGCGGCAAGGACTCGACACCCCCTCCGCCTTCGCCCCCTCCGCCCTCCCCGCCGGTGGCAGACGCCTGCGCCTTCCCGACCGCTCCGGCGGCCACTCTTGAGCAGACCGCGTGGCAGCTGTTCGTCGCCGCCAACTGTCCGGCGGCCAACCCCCATCCGCTCGCCTTCGAAAACTGGACGGAGCAGACCTGCCTGCAGAACCCCGGAAGCTGCGGTGGAGAAGAGGCCGCCAAACTGCGTCGGCTCCATGCGAGCCACCTCCAAGTCGGCCTGGCCGGCGGCGGTATCCCGACGGGCGATTGCAGTTCCATGACGACCGTGGCGAGCGCCAAGCAGAACGCACCCTCGCTGGTTCCCTTCGTGCCCACCAACCTCGCTTCGGGAGCGACGTTCTGCGAAGAGGTCTTTGTCAACGCTTCCGAGGCCGGCTACATCCAACAACCGGCGCCCGGTCAGTCGCTCCTCTCGCTGACCCAGCAGGCCGCCTACGTGAAGAACGCGCCGATCGCCTTCCCGGCGGCGGCGGTCGAGGTCAAGGCGGACTGGGTGCCCGTCAGCTCGCTGAGCCCTGCCGGCTTCGATTGCAGCAAGCCGACGCCGGACATCTACACCGAGGTGATCAACGGGGACTGCTATGCGCTGACCGGCCTCCACATCTCATCGAAGCTCTTCCCGAACTGGCTGTGGGCGACCTTCGAGCCGCAGTTCCCCGCCACGAACCCCAACCGCTGCAAGCCCGATCTCTACAGCTCCTGCTCGGATCCGTGGGGCTCGAATCCTGCAAAGAGCACCGGCCAGCCGACGCAGATCACACCGGCCCTCGCCGCGCTGATGAGCCAGGGCAAGCTCGCACCCGCGTTCCAGAACTACCGCTTGACGGGCGTCCAGAACAACTTCGTCGACTCGAACACGACGCCGCTCGGAAACTCCTTCGTCGAGTTCAACGCCAGGGTTGCCGCCCAACAAGCGTCGTGCATCACCTGCCATTCCTACGCGCGGTTCGACAGCTCGCAGACCCCGCCGCAGGAGAACCCCAACTTCGGTCCGTTCCCGGGCGACCCCGCGACGGGCCAATCGCCCGCCGCGCAGGCGCCATGGCAAAGCCAGGACTTCTCGTGGCTGCTCGGAATCCTCCCCCCGACGCCGCCCACGCCGCCCAACGGGAAGTGACGCCCGTCGCGTCGTAAGGAGAGGCTCGGCCCGCATCGGCATGGGGTCGAGCCTCGATCGTTTTTAGGACCCCAAACCCAACGCTTCCGACGCCCGCTTCCGGAAGAAGTAGTACGACAAGGCCCAGAGCACGGCGGTGCCCGCGGCCCAACTCCACTTCGACGCATCGTCCCCCACCGCGAAGTGGGCGATGAGGGCCGAGCCCAGGGTGAAGGCGAAACCCGCATAGGCCCACTCCTTGAGCCGGTCGGGAGCAGGGAGGAGGAGCACGAGCAGCCCCGCCAGCTTGAGCCATGCCAGCTCGACCCGGAAGTAGGCGGGGAAGCCGAGATGGGTAAAGGCCTCGGCCACATCGGGAATGCGGAGCTGGGCATACGCGGTAAAGCCCATCTGTAGCGAAAAAAGCCACGTGGCGATCCAATAGCCCGTCTTGATGCCCTTGGCTTGTGTCATCGGTCCATCCTCCTCAAGTGAGAACGCGGACTACCGCGAGGCTTTTGGTTGCAGAATGCGGATCTGGTTGCCGAACGGGTCGCGCAGACCGCAGTCGATCCCATAACCGTGATCGGTCGCCTCCTGCGTGAATTCGACGCCCTTGGCGCGAAGCCGCTCGTACGTGCTGAAGCAGTCGTCGGTCCGGAGCACCAGGACGACGCCGGTCGCGCCTTTCGTGACCAGGTCGCGGACCTTGGCCGCCGTCGGCTCGTCCATCACCGGCGGGCCGGGGACGTCGAGCACGATCTCGGGAAACGGCGGTTTTGCTCCTCGATGGCGAGGCTCATGGGCGAAGATTCTAGCCGCATCCATCGTTCCGTGGGAAGCGAGGAATCGCGGCCGAGCTCGAACGTTTCTTGGCGCTTCCAATCCTTGTGTGGGTAGAAATCAGCGGCTCAGGCCTTCGGGATAGAGCTCGAGGCCGCCCAGGTGAAAGTAGATGGCGCTACGGAACCGCTCACGGTTGCGGAATCCTCGTGCATTGAACTTGAGCCACT
>DASYKS010000036.1:0-23763 GCA_035995205.1 Thermoanaerobaculia bacterium | reverse complement strand
CCCGCCATCACCGCAAACCCTCGGGCGGAGGCAAGCTCCGCCCCTACACCGAAACACAACCCAGGACTCGACCTCCGTGACCCAGAGCCCCGAGAGCTTTCTTCGCCTGATCCATCGCGCGCGGCGCGGCCGGCTCAAGGTCTATCTGGGCTACGGCCCCGGCGTCGGCAAGACCTATCAGATGCTGCTCGAAGGGCATCGTCTGAAGGCACAGAGCGTCGACGTGGTGATCGGCGTGGTCGAGACCCACGACCGCGCCGACACCGCCTCCCTGGTGCTCGGGCTCGACGCCATCCCGCAGCGCGAGGTCGTCTACCGCGGAGTCCATCTCCAAGAGATGGATCTCGAAGCGATCCTGGAGCGCAAGCCCGAGGTCGTGCTGGTCGACGAGCTGGCGCATACCAATGTTCCCGGCAGCGCCCACCCGAAGCGCTACCTCGACGTCCAGGAGATCCTTGCCGCGGGCATCCACGTGCTCACCACCCTGAACATCCAGCATCTCGAGAGCCTGTACGACACGGTCGAGCGGCTGGTGGGAGTCAAGGTCAAGGAGCGCATCCCCGACTGGGTGCTCGCCGAAGCCGATCAGGTGGTCAACGTCGATCTTGCCGCCGAGGATCTCCGCCGCCGGCTGGAAGAGGGCCGGATCTACCCGCCCGAGCGCGCGGCGGCTGCCCTCCAGAACTTCTTCCGCACCCAGCCGCTGGAACAGCTGCGCGAGCTGGCGTTGCGCGAGGCGGCGTCTGTCCTCGAACGACGCGGCCGCGCGGAGGGCACGTCGGTCGAGGCGCCCGATCAGGTGGTCGCCTGCCTGTCGTCGAAAAGCCCGAACGCCCACGCCCTGCTGCGCTACTCCTCGCGCCTCGCCGGCAAGCTCGACCGCAACTGGTACGCGCTTTACGTCCGCACCTCGGCCGAGGAACGGCTCGATCCGGAGACGCAAAAACAGCTCACGGAGACGCTGGAGCTGGCCCGGCACCTAGGCGCCACGGTGTTCACCTTCCAGGGCGAGGACGTGGTCGAGACGATCCTCCGTTTCGCCCGCGAGGTCCGCGCCGGGCACGTCGTGATCGGCCGGCCCACGCCCCGTCCGGCCTGGCGCCGCCGGTTGCGGCCGTCGCTGGTCGATCGGCTGGTGGACCGGGCGACGGGCTTGGCGCTGGTGGTGGTGGATCCCCTCGGGCCGGCGGTGGAAAGAACTGAAACGACAGAAAGGACGGCAGGGACTTCAAGGACCGGCGAAGAGGAAGAGCCGGTGACTCCGACGGTAGTGAAAACAGCGCCGAAGAAGATCGACCGGCTCGCCGAGCTGTTGCGCCCCGAGCGGACTTTCTTCCTCCAAGAGACCCTCTCGCGCGGCGAGCTGTTGGAGCGGCTCGCGGCGCCGCTCTTGACCGGCACCCGCCTCGATCTTGGCGACGTAATCCGCGCCCTGGAGCGGCGCGAGCGCGAGGCCTCGACCTACCTAGGCGCCGGGATCGCCGCGCCCCATGCGCGGATTCCGGGACTGGCCGAGCCGCGCGTGGCGCTCGCCGTCCTCCGCTCCCCCGCCGGGGCGGAATCCACCATCGAGCTGATGTTCGTGCTGCTCTGTCCCGAGGAGAGCCCCGAGAGCTGCCTGAAGCTCCTCTCCGACATCGCCCGCCTGGCCCACGACCCGACGCGGAGGAAGGCCTTGAGCGGCGCCACCAACTGGAGTGAAGTGCAGGCAGCTCTCACGGCCTAAGGATTCCTCGCGCTCCTACCGCCGGCACTGATGGAGGTCGTCGTTTCCGTCCGCGACGACGGTGTCGTTGCCGATACCGCAATCGACCCGCTCGGCAACGCCATCCTTGCTGTTCAGGTTATCCCGGCCCGCGGCGGCGTTGAAGGAATCGACCCCGGGACCGCCGGTGAGCGTGTCGTCTCCGCTGCCGCCCAAGAGGGTGTCGTTGCCCCCCTTGCCGTCGATCGTGTCGTTGCCCAGTTCGCCGTCCAACGTGTCGCCGACCTCGCTGCCCAGGAGGGTGTCGTCGCCCGAGCCACCCTTGACGGACATCGGCACCGGGGTTCCGCCCGCTCCGTTGACCTGGCTCACCTTGTCGTTCTTGTCGCGCAGATCGAGCGAGATCGAAGCCGGAGCCGGATCGCAGATCGCCGTGCCGGTGAAGATCTTGCACCCCGGCCCGCCGAACAGCGACGCCGTGCTGTCTTTCACCGCGAAGCCATTGACGAACTGACCGGTCGACGGATCGAGACCCGCGCCGCGCGGATCGACCACGATCGTGTTCACCTCGTTGTTGCCCGCGGTATAGATCGCGATCCCGTTGACCACCTTGATCGAGCCGGCGTTGGCCGGAAGGGTAAGGGTCAAAGCCAAGATGGCGAAGGAGTACTGTAGTTTCATCGGACACCTCCCGCTGGAGAGCGGAGAAAGATTGGATTTGGAGCGGCGATCGCCGCGCATTGGAACGGACGAATCGTAGGCTCGGGCCGAGGAATCCTCCCTCTGCCAAAAGGCCGGACTTTTGTCGGTCGAAAGTCTGGAGGGTAAAGAAGAAAGCCGAATCTCCGGGTGTGCTTGTCCTGGGAACGCCGCCGTCTCGGCGGCGTTCGTAGCGCCTGACGTTCCCGCCTCGCCGATGCCGGCGAGGACGCCGGCGGTCCCAGGACAAGCACACCCGGAGGGCTAGGGTAAAGGTGTTCCGGGCGCTTGTGGACAGGCCCAAGAACCTTGCCGGTTCTGCCATTCCCTACCGCGGTTCTTATATAGCCAAGGGCTATTCTTGTATGGCCAACGGCGTTTCTTATATAGCCAACGCCAAGGGGTATATAGCCAACGCCGATTCTTATATGGCCGGCGTGGATTCTTATATAGCCGGCGCGAGTTATCTCGGGTTCGGCGGCGATTCCGGCCCGCCTTTACGCCCGGGGATGGAACCGATCGTAGAGGCTTTTGAGCCGGTGCTGGTGGATGTGGGTATAGATCTGAGTGGTCGCGATGTCGGCGTGGCCGAGCATCATCTGGACGGCGCGCAGGTCGGCGCCGTGCTCCAGGAGGTGAGTGGCGAAGCTGTGGCGCAGGACGTGGGGGGAGAGAGCGCGCAGGCCCACGCTCCGGCCGTAGGCGCCGAGGTTCTTCCAGAAGCCCTGGCGGGTCATGCCGTCGCCTTGGGAGTTGGCGAAGACGAAGGCGTGGCGCTTGCCTTCGGTGAGGGCCGGGCGTACGTCCGAGAGATAGCGGCCGACCCACATTTCGGCGGCCTCCCCCACCGGCACCACCCTCTCTTTGTCCCCTTTGCCGTAGGCGATCAGGAAGCCGACGTCGAGCCGTAGCTGCGGCAGGGTGAGGCCAACCAGCTCGGAGACCCGCAATCCCGCGGCGTAGAGCAGCTCGATCATTGCCCGGTCGCGCAGGCCAAGCGGTGTCGCGAGGTCAGGGGCCGCGAGCAGCGCTTCGACCTCTTGCTCGGTGAGCACCTTCGGCAGCGAGCGGAACCGTTTCGGCTGAACCAGGTGGACGGCCGGGTTGTCGGCCCGCTCCCCGATCTCGATCAGGTGCTGGAAGAAGCTGCGGATCGAGGCGAGCGCGCGGGCGATCGAACGGGGCGAGAGCCCTTCGCGACGCAGCTCGCGGACGTGGGCCGAAAGCGCGGAGGAATCGACCGAGAGGAGATTACCGCCGCCTTTGGCGAGCGCCCGGGCGGTGCGCAGCAGATCCCGGCCGTAGCTTTCGACGCTATTGGCGGCCAAGCCCCGTTCGAGCGCCAGCGATTCGAGATAGCGGCGGAGCGCCCGGTGCCACGGCGTCGCCTTTTCCTTCGCTGCCGCGGCGGCGGCCTCGGGATCGAGCGGGCGCGGGGCGCGTTTGCGCGTAGGCATCTAAACCGTAGGGGCGCCGCTGGCTGCGCCCCTCATGCAGCGCCCGTCATTTTCGGAAACTAGCGCGGGGGCGTTGCGCCCGGGGTGAGCCCGCGGGCTTGGCAGATGGCGCCGATCTCCGCCTCTTCGAGCACCCGGCCGGAGGCCTTCGCGCGCTCGAAGATCTCGTCCACGAGGGTCGGCTCCGCCGCCAGGCCGCGCTCTTCAAGCCAGTAGACGACGTTCGATTTGCCGCTCATGTAGCCCACCTCGATCACTTGGTGGCGGCCGATGAGGCTCGCCGGAACCGAGGAGTAGACAATATCGGCAAGCCATTCCTCGCCGCGGCGCGCGCGAGCTTTCAAGATCGCCGAGGCGTGGACTCCCGTCGCGGTGCGGAACGCGTCGCGGCCGATCACCGGATAGTTGTCCGGGCAGGGAACGCCGGTGGTCTCGGCGACCAGGTGGCAATATTCGACCAGCCGGGTGAGGTCGCGGTCGATCCAGCCGAGCAGCTGCATGTTGACCAGCAGCAGGTCGATCGGGGTGTTGCCGACCCGCTCGCCGATGCCGAGCGCGGTGCCGTGCAGACGGTCGGCGCCGGCCGAGGCGGCGGCGAGCGCGTTGGCCACGCCGAGGTCGCGGTCGCGATGGCCGTGCCAGTCGACTTTCACGTCCTCGCCCGTGGCGTCGACCACGCCGCGGATGAACCGGATCACCGCGGCCGCCCCCGCCGGAGTCGCGTGCCCCACCGTGTCCGAAACGCAGACCCGGCGCGCGCCCGCCTCGACCGCCGCGGTGTAGAGGCGGCGCAGATCTTCCGGCTGGGCGCGGGTCGTGTCCTCGGTGACGTACATGACCGGCAAGCCGTGGCCCACTCCGAATTCGACCGCGGAGATCGTCCAACGGAGCATCTGGTCGAGCGTCCATCCCTCGGTGTAGATGCGGACGGGTGACGAGCCGAGGAAGCAGGCGGCCTCGATCGGCAGTCCCACCCGCTCGGAGATGTCGACAATCGGACGGATGTCCACTTCGAGCGTGCGCGCGGCGCAGTTGGGCGCGATCGGCAGCTTCCGGTCGACGATCTCCCGGGCCAGGCGCTCCACGTCGCGCACCACGTGCGGCCCCGCTCCGGGCAGGCCAAGGTTTGCCGACTCGATGCCGAGCGCGGCGATCAGGTGGAGGATCTCCAGCTTCTGCTCGATCGGAGGGGTCTTCACCGAAGGGGACTGAAGCCCGTCGCGCAACGTCTCATCGTCGAGCTCGACCTTGCCGCGCAGGGGCTTAAGCTCCTGGCCGCTCTCGCGGTTCCAATCGTAGATCAGCTCACGGTCGTGGGCGGGGCTCGGCGACATCGGTGGATTCTCCGGGGAAGCTCGAAGGGCAAACGTGGGTCAGGCCTGCGCGGGAGCGAGCGCCGCGCGCTCGACTCGCTTGGCGATCTCGCTGCCCACCTGGGACGTGGTGAGGGTACCGCCGACGTCGGCGGTCGTCGCTCCCTCTCGGATCGCCGAGAGCACCGCGGCGTCGAGCGCGGCGGCGGCCTCGTCGTGACCGAGCGTTTCGAGCATCAGCGCCGCGGAGAGGATCGCGCCGATCGGATTCGCCTGGCCCGTGCCGGCGTACTTCGGCGCCGAGCCGTGGACCGGCTCGAACATCGAGGTCCGGCCGGGGTGGAGGTTCGCCGAGGCGGCCATGCCGAGCCCCCCCTGGAGGGCGGCCCCGAGGTCGGTCACGATGTCGCCGAACATGTTGTTGGTGACGATCACTTCGAAGCTCTCCGGCCGTTTCACCATCTGCATGGTGAGCGCGTCGACGTAGAGATGGCTCGGCTCGACGCTCGGATAGTCGGGGGCGACCTCGGCGAACGCGCGTTGCCAGAGGTCGTGGCCGAAACGCATGACGTTCGCCTTGTCGCTCATGCAAACTTTGGTTTTGCCGTGGGCGACCGCGTACTCGAACGCCGCGCGCAGGATCCGCTCGACCCCTTTGCGGGTATGGATCTCGTCCTGGATCGCCACCTCGTCCGGCGTGCCCTTCTTGAAGTTGCCGCCGACGCCCACGTAGGCGCCTTCGGTGTTCTCGCGGAAGACGACGAAATCGACGTCCTTTTCGGTCTTGGCCTTGAGCGGGCAGAGCCGCGCGTCGTAGAGCCGGACCGGACGGAAGTTGATGTAGAGATCGAGGCCGAAACGGGTGCCGAGCAGGATGTCGGCGGCATGCTTCATGTCCGGCACGCGCGGGTCGCCGAACGCGCCGATGTAAATGGCGGCGTAGTGGTCGCGCCACTCCTCCATCGTGCCGGGAGGAAGGCTGACGCCGGTTTCCAGGTAGTAATCGGCGCTATAGGGCAGGGGGACGAGCTCTAAGGGCAGGCTCCAGCCGGCGGCGGCGGCTTCGAGGACTTTGACCGCTTCGGCGGTCACGTCGACGCCGATGCCGTCGCCGGGCAGGACCGCGATCTTCTGCGGTCGGCGGGATTTCGGATCTAGGGGCTCCATGACCCGAAATGCTACCACTCGAACGGCGGTTCGAGAACCTCAGGGTGGGCTCGGCCGCACCTCGAACACGTCGATCAGGCGCGGCTTCAGCAGCCGGCCGTCCTCCTCCACCTCGTCGACCGCGATGACGTAGCCGGTGAGCCCTTCCTTGGTCAGTCGGAAGCGGATGAACTGCTTGTATTGCTCGATCCGCGCGCCGCCGCCCGCTTCGTTGTTGTGGCCGTCGAAGCAGATCGACACCGCGATGTACCAGCCGAAAAAAGTGCAGGTGAGGATGACACCGAGAGCCAGGGCGACCGAAAACGACGCTCCGGTCGCTTCCTGCGGCGACGCAAAGACGCACGTGAAGGCGGCCAAGCCCACGATCCAAGCGATCCAGGCAACGAGCAGAACCGTCCCCAACCGACCGCGATCCCCGGCGTCCCAGCGGCCGAGCAAGCTTGGCGCGAGCCGTCCCAGCGCCCAGCTGGCCAGGGCGGTCGCAAGCCCGGCGGCGAGCGCAAATTTCCACGGCAGCGCAGCCACCAAGAAGAGCGGCACCAGGAGCTGCAGTAGTGCATGCCAAATTCCGAACAGCGTGAAGCCAATCTTGCCCCAAGCGCCGTACAGCGCGCCGCCCACCTTCGCGGCGAAGATCGGCAATCCGAGGAGAATGCCGAAGAGAACGACCCAAAACGCCATGTCGATCGCGACCACGGCAAGCGAGTCGACGCCGTAGCGGGTGATCCCGAACAGGGCGGAGAGAAGGGTAAACGCCCAGAGGCCCCAGCCGTGGACCTGGTCGGAGATCGTCAAACGCCCCTTGGCGCGGGCCGCGCGATTCATCGCCTCGTCGTATTGGCGACTCCAGAGAAGACCCCCAAAGCTCAAGAGAAGCATCGCCAACACCACGAGGGTCGAAGCCAGGGGATAGAGCTGGCCATACTGTGTTTGGCGATCAGGTTGGCTGAAGACCCACCACATTGACACGGCGCTGGCGCCCACCAGCCAAGCGATCGGCGAACGGTACGCGGAACTCGGAATCCGTTCACCGGCTTTGGCTCGCTTCGCCAAGTCGCTATTGCGCCAAATGCCCCAGGCCAGCAGCAGCAGCAGCACGGGGATGTAGTTCAACTCCGGATTCCACCGATGGCCGGGGCCGGTCGCCTTCAAGATCGGAATTTCCGGCGGCACGCAGGGATCCCCCGGTTTGATCTCGCACGGGGCGCCCGACCGGTTAAGACCCGGCATCCGTACCGCCGCCTGATCCTCCTTGGAAGCGCTCGGCATCACGCGACGCTTTACTTCGAGCGCCGTGCTCAGGGCGTCCAGTGCTTTCTGGGACACGGCGGCGGCCCCGCCGAGCGCAGCTTGCAGCAGGCTCTGATCCGCCGCTTTGACCGCTCTTTCCGGCTCAGGGACGGCCGGAAGATCCAGACCCGCCAACTCAAACATCGGCTTCATCGCATGACGGAGGCTCGCCGAAGTAGCGGCGGCCAAGAAAAGAAACCCGGCGATCAATAGCCCGATCAGCCAGACCCTCCCGCCCAGAACGATCGACCAGGGGTTGAGCACCCGCCGAAGAACCTCGGCCAACGCCGTCCGCGGCTCGGGATAGCGGATCGCGGCGGGAACTTCTCCCACGTCCGTGCAGGAAGGATGAACGAACGCGCCACCGAGGCCGGAAACCACCGAAGCGTAATTCGCCGGTTGCGCGGCTCCCGGTTCCGCTCCCCAGTATCTGGCGTAATGGTGGACGTCGCCTGACAGATCCAGCCGGCAGCGGCCCGCCGGGAGAGTCTCGGGCGGATTCACGTCCAAGAACGGGCAAGCCAGGCCAATGGCGCGGAAGGTGCTGACAATTTCCCCTTCCGGGTCGGCCCGCTGGCCGAACTTCGTGATCGGTTCCGGGGTCGCGACGATCAGGCGATTCGTCGGCTTTTCCGGATCTTTCAGCATCGTCTGGAAATAATGCCTCTGGCGCCGATCCATCTCGCCGCCTTCGGCATCCATCCCCCACATCCGCCACTGGAACGGCAGCTCGATCGAGACGAAGCTTGCCCACTGCTTGCGCTCGAACCCACCGAGCACCAACTGCGCCTGATCGCCTTTCTTGTTCGAATTGAACTTGTGCTCTTCGCCGAACGGCCGGCGGAACTGCCGGTTGAACCCGTCCAAAAAGTCGTAGTAGTCGTGGTTGCCGGGAATGCCGAAGATCGGCCGGCGTTCCCTCCGGTCCACTTTGCCCCGCTCGGACAGCTGCTCGAAGGCCAGCTCGAACGGATATTGAAAGCGCTCGGCGAGCGTCTCGTAGTCGGCCACGTGGTAGGCCGTATCGCCACCGACGAAAAGAAACGATCCGCGCGGAAGGCTCTTGGGCGTCGCGTCGCTCGCCTCGAACGCCAGATGATCTTCCCGGGCGGCGGCCGCGGGGGCGAAAAGCTCGGAATACACCAGATACGCGATGCTATAGGTTGCGCGCATTCCGTCGCCCGAATCCGACATGTAATCGAACCAGAATTCGTCGCCTTCAAAATCGCGGGTGCAATCGAATTCACGGCCGACCATCCAGATCCGCGGGTCCATGCGGGTGCCGAACGCGCTGAAGATCAGAATCTCGCGCAGGCTGGTGATCAGTTGGCGATCGAGCAGCCAGCCGACCGGCGGACGCATGGGGTGCTCGCCGTAGCCGATATAGTCCTTGAAGGCTCTCCACCAGCCTTTGGGCCACGATTTGGGCTTGCCTTCCGCCATGAGCGCTCCTGTTTGGGGGCCGAGACTCCAACCTACCTGGAGCCGATCTGTTCGTTGTTGCGCGTGGAACAAAGATTACACCATCCGCTCCCCGCCCCCTTTCCCCGCTTGCTCCGCCGGGCTCATCGTGGGATAAATCGACATTAGGCAATGATTACCGCGGTCATCAGCCGGAAAGGTGGGGTCGGCAAGACCACGACGTCGGTCAATCTGGCGGCGGCGCTCGCCCTATCCGGCCGGAGGGTCCTGCTGGTCGACCTCGACAGCCAGGCCTCGGCGTCGCTCTCGCTCGGCGTGCCGCGAGAGGAGCTTGCCCCCTCTTCCGCCGACGTGCTGCTCGGCGGGTTCCTCGCCAGCGAAGCGATCCGGCCGACGAAGGTTCCCGGCCTCGACCTGATCACCGCCTCGGTCGATCTGCTCCACGCCGACCAGGAGCTTGGCCGCTACCGTTCGCGCGAGAGCCGGCTCAAAGGCGCGCTCGCCGCGGTCGCCCCGCGCTACGACCTGATCTTCCTCGACTGCCCGTCGTCGCTTTCGCTGGTGCCGATCAACGCGATCGTCGCGGCCGACGCCTTTCTGGTCCCCTCGATGCCGCAGTACCTGTCGCTCACCGGAGTGACCAATCTGATCGCCGCCGCCCACCGCGCGAGCTACGACGTCGGCGGCCGGATCGTGCTTCTGGGCGTCCTGCTCACGATGGTCGATTACCGGATCAAATCGACCCGCACCCATGTCGAAGCTCTGCGCGGTGAGCTGGGCTCGAAGGTCTTCGCGATCGAGATCAGGGTCAACAACCGCTTGGCCGAAGCGCCCGAGCACGGCCAATCGATCTTCCAGTTCGACCCCAAGGCGAAAGGCGCCGCCGCCTACCGCCTGCTCGCCCAGGAGTTCGTCCTGCGAGCCACCGAAGCCGGCCGCAGGATCGCCGCCGAGATTCCCCGCCCGGTCGAAGACCCGGCACCCGAGCCGGTCGGTCCGGCGCGGTAGGGTGGGCAAACCGCTCGCGTAGCGGTGACGAACCTGGTACCGCGCTCGAACCGACAAAGTCACCGCCTGTCCCTACTCTCCTTTTCCATCGGCGTGCGAGATAGCCGCGCCGAAGAACAGGAGAACCGAATGGAAAATCGAGGAGCTGCCGTGCGGGTCTTGCAGTCCGGTTTGGTCAGCTCGGTGCGCCGGGTGGTGCATGGGCCAGGTCGCCTCGACCGGCGAGTCGAGCGGGTCGGCGAAGTTCTCCGGCTCTTCCTCGGACAGGAAGATCTGCTCTTGCCGGAGCAGCGTGAAACCGACCCGGCGAGCTATCGCCAGCACCTCCTGCACGCCGAAGCGGACGGCAGCTTCTCGATCGTCGCGCTCGCCTGGCTTCCCGGCCAGCAGACCTCCATCCACGACCACGTCTGCTGGTGCGCGATCGGCCTTCACCAGGGGATCGAGCGGGAGGAGAGCTTCGAGATCGACGGCGACGGGAGCGGCCGGGTCTTGATGCCGCTCGGAACCCAGCACTTCCAGGTCGGCGACGTCGCCACGCTGGTTCCGCCGGGCGACATCCACCGCGTGGAAAATCCCGGGCCGGGGCCGGCGATCTCGATCCACGTCTACGGCACGGACATCCGGGCCGCGGGTACCAGCATTCGCCGTCGCTACGACCTGCCGGTCCTACGGCCGGCTTCGGTGCCGCCGCCCGGCGACGCCATCCCGGTTCGCGTTTTGGGAGTCCCTCAAGGCCCCGCCCACCCTTGAGGGGCTACGCCGCTTCCGGAAGCTCTCCTGGTGTCCGGTGCCGGTCGGTCCGACGCAGTAGGGTTTAATCCGGCCAGCAGAAGTCCCGGCCTGGCGAGGTGTCGCGGACATCCTCGAAGACCGAGTCAATACCCACGTCCGAGTTCGTGTAGTGACGCCGAAAGGCCTCGTATGCCTCCCAGAACGATCGCTCGCGCGTCGGAAGCGGCTCCGGTTCCGAGCGCGCGAGCAGAAGGGCGACCGGCTTGCCGCGGCGGATCAGTTCAATCCGTTCGCCCGCCTCGGCTTCGCGTATCAGTCGGGCGAAATGAGTTCGGGCTTCGGAGATCGAATAGCGTTTGGACGCCATGAGGCCCTCTTCGTCAGCCATGACTCTATAGTTTAGCTACGAATAGGGCTACGCCAGGGGCGCACCGATAGGTGCATTCTGCGTTCGGGGCTGCATAAGTCACCTCGCCCGCTACAATCTCCACCTATGACCTTCAAGGATCATTTCTCCGGCCATGCCGGCGCGTATGCGGCGCATCGCCCGGATCGGTACCCCGACGAGCTGTTCGACTTCCTCGCCGGGCTTGCTCCGGGGTGCGGTCTCGCTTGGGATTGCGCGACCGGCAACGGCCAGGCGGCGATTCCGCTCGCCGAGCGGTTCGCCGCGGTGGTCGCTACCGACGCCTCGGCCGAGCAGGTCGCCCATTTCCGGGCGCATCCGCGGATCGACGTGCGCCAGGCTGCCGCCGAGGCGAGCGGGCTCGCCGCCGGCTCGGTCGATCTCATAACCGTCGCCCAGGCGATCCACTGGTTCGACTTCGACCGCTTTTACCGGGAAGTCCGGCGAGTCCTGCGTCCCGACGGCGTGATTGCGGCCTGGAGCTACAACCTGCTGCGCTCCGAGCCCGCCATCGATCGCGTGCTCGACTACCTGGCCGAGGAGCGGGTTTTCACGTACTGGCCCCCCGAGCGGCACTGGGTGAGCGAGGAGTACCGGACGCTGCCGTTCCCGTTCCCCGAGCTGCCGGCACCACCTTTTGCGATGACCGTCGAATGGACGCTGCCCCAACTGCTCGCCTACATCTCCACCTGGTCCTCGATCGTGCGCTGCCGCCGCGAGACCGGAATCGACGCCCTGGCCGAGGTCGAACCGGACCTCGAAGCCGCCTGGGGCGGACCGTCCGAGCGCGAACGGACGCGGACGTTGAGCTGGCCGCTCCATCTACGGCTGGGCCGGGTGGATGGGCGATCTTTGGAATGAGCCCCTGGTTGTCCCCCGTGCATCCCCCTGCTACCGTTTGAGCCGATGGAACTCGCCGATCTCCGCACCCGCGTCGAACAGGGAGAGAACCTCCACACGGAGTTCAAGGTGGGACCGATTCGTCCAGATGATCTGGCGGCCGCCCTCGTCGCGTTCGCCAACACTGACGGCGGCAACCTGATCCTGGGTGTGAGCGACGCGCGAGAAATCCTCGGAACGGGGGACGGCGACCGTATCGCCCGGGAGGTGGACAACGTCGCGGTGAACAACTGCGAGCCGCCGATCACAGTCCTCCAGGAGACCGTCCGAACCGAGGACGACAGGACGATCGTCGTGGTCAGAATCCCCAAGGGGGACATGCGCCCCTACCGCACGAACCGGGGGGCCTACTACGTTCGTACGAGCTCCGGCCGGCGGCAGGCTTCGCGGGAAGAGCTTCTCCGTCTCTTTCAAGCCACCGAGAGCCTTTACTACGACGAGACCCCGCTCAGTCGCTTGACTCTTCAAGATCTCGATCTCGCCGCCTTCGACAGCTACTTGCAAGACACCGGTCAGTCCTACCTGCGCGGCGACGACCCGAAGCGGCTGCTCGCCAACTGGTACTTGACCGCGAACGAACATCCGACCATCGCCGGCATTCTCCTCTTCGGTCGCAAGCCGCAGCAGCACCTCCCGTACGCGCAGATCAACGCGGCCCGGTTCGCGGGGACGGACAGCTCGTTCGATCCCGTCGACCGCAAGGATCTGGGCGGGCGGCTCCTGGAAGTGATCGACCAGGCCGAGCGCTTCCTCGATCTCCATCTGCCGGTTCCTCATGAAATCCGCGGTTTCCAGCCGGAGCCCCGCCCGGAGCTACCGAAAGAGGTTCTGCGTGAAGCCATCGTCAACGCCGTAGCGCATCGCGACTACACGATCCGCGGGCCGATTCGCCTCTTCGTCTTCGACGATCGAATCGAGATCCATACCCCAGGCCGGCCCCCGAACAGCGTCGATGCGGAGGCCATGCGCTCCGGCGCCCACGTGGTCCGAAACCCTTGGCTCTACGCACGCCTCTCCGACGCGGGGCTGGTCACCCGCGCCGGGACCGGCATCCGGCGCATCGTCCGCTTGGTGCGGGAGGCGACCGGGCGCGAAGTCGGGATCGAGGTTCGCGAATTCGAGGTGCTGCTGACCTTGCCGCGCCCTACGGCCCGGTCTAACGGTTGATGTCCGCGAGTCCGAGAAGTAACAAGCGCGGTGCCGCGCCCGCCGTATTGATCTGATATGTTGTGTGGCAACCAAAGTTCGCAAATGGATCGGGATGACAACTTGGAGGTCGATGGACGGGCTGAGTGGGAGCTTGCTCTGCTCGGCGACGAGGGCGCTCTCGCCCGCCTCGTCCGTCGCCTGACGCCGGTGGTCCAAGCTCGCGTCGCGAGGAAGCTGCTGCTTTCCCGTGACCGTTCGGGCAGCTCGCGCGACGTGCGTCAGGAGGTCGAGGATCTCACCCAGGAGATCTTCCTGATCCTGTTCGCCGACGACGGCAAGGTGCTGCGCGGTTGGGATCCCGCGCGCGGCCTGTCGCTCGCGAACTTCGTCGGCTTGGTGGCGGAGCGGCAGACGGTGTCGATCCTGCGCAGCGGCCGGCGCTCCCCCTGGCGCGACGATCCAACCCTGTCGGACGAGATGGAGCGGATCGCCTCGCCGGTCGAGACCGAGACCGCCGCGGCATCGCGCGAGGTGCTCGGCCAACTGTTCGACCGCCTGACCGAAGAACTCTCGCCGCTCGGCCGCCGCCTGTTCGACCTGCTGCTGGTCCAGGAGACCCCCGTCGCGGAAGCGATCTTGAAGACCGGTCTTTCCGCCGACGCGGTGTACGCCTGGCGCAGCCGGCTTCGCCGTCTGGCGCGCAGCCTTCTAGCAGAATTGTCAGAGCCGCCCGGCAGAGCGCGAACACCTGCTCGGGAGAAAACCCGATGACGCGACCGATCGAGCCTGATGCCGCCGGTGCATCCGCCGGAACCCCTACGCCCCCAAACGACGATTTGCTCTTGCGCGAGCTGGCCGCCTGGGCGCGCGAACGCGCCGCCGCGGAACACGAACAGCTCGATGAGCGCTGGGACCGTCTGGCGGCCGGCACGCTCTCTCGCGAGGAAGAAGAGATCCTGCGCGCCGAGGCCGAGGGCACGGCGGGGGGCGCGGCAGCCCTCGCGGCGTTTCAGCCCCTGGGCGAAGCGGCCGAGGCGCGGATCGTCGCCCAGATCCGCGCGCAGCGCGCCGGCCAGCGCCCAACGATCGTTCGCTCCGTCGCCAGCTCGCCGCCCGCTCTCCAACCGGGCAAGATCCTCCCCTTCCGCAACCGCATGGCCCTGTGGAGCGGCGGCATCGGGCTCGCCGCGGCGGCAGTCCTGATTGCGGTCCTGGTCCTCCCCGGGAGCTCGGGACCGCTGCCTGTCTACACGACGGAGCTCAAGAGCGGCGACCGAACCGACCGAGGGATTTCCACCATCGAGACCGACAGCGAGACGTTTTCTCGCGGGGCGCACTTCGACCTGGTCCTTCGCCCGGCCAGCAAGGTGGAGGGGAAGGTGGCCGTTCGCTGCCTCTTGGTCGCCTCCTTGGGCGGTGGTTCGCCGCGGCCGTTCCCCGCCTGCGAGGACGCCAAGCGCTCGGCCGACGGCAGCTTGCACGTCGAAGGCACGGTCGGAAGCCAAGTCGCCTACCTGCCGGGCAAGTGGACGCTCTGGGCGATCGTCGCCCGGCCGGACGAGTTGCCGGATCTTTCCCCGGTCACGGCCATCGCGGAGCCGACCGTCGGCAAGGGCTGGATCAGAATTCCGCAATCGATCCGCTTCGGGCCAGCGGCGTGACCCCCCGACCGGTCTTTCTGCTCGCTGCGCTCCTGGCGCTCGGCTGCTCGCGACCGCCGCCGCTCGCGGTCGAATACGCAGGTTGCATCCAGGTGCTGCGCACGGGACCGACCTGCCTGCTCCAGGAAGGCAAGGACGGCGCCGCCCCAACGATCACGATTTGGCTGCCGCTCTCGCCCTCGGACACCACGACCGAGATCCGGATCGACGGCCGGCCGGTTGCGGTGGCTGGGGAAAAGGCGCTCGATGGCCTCCGATATCCGATCGAAGTCCCGTTGGCCGCGCATCGTCTCCAGGTTCAACGCGGCTCCTCCTCCTGGTCCCTAGCGCTCGCACAGTCCCCGATCGCACCGGCCTGGTTTACTGAGGCGCGCCTAGAGGCAAGCTCCGGGAATCTGGAATCGATCGAAAAGGTCCGCAAGGAGCTGAAGGCCCGGCTCCCCGGCCTTCCCCCGAGCGATCTGTCGCTCAGAGCACGCGTGCTCTGGCTTCTCTCCCGCCTGCCCCCCTCGCCCGGCGAGGACGTCGTCGCGGGCTACCGACGCGAGATCGAGGCCCGGCGCAAGGCGGATCATCTCCTCGGCGAGGCGTCTGCCGCCTCCGCCCTGGCACAAAAGCTCGCCGAAAAAGACGACCGGCTCGCAGAGGCGTCCAAGGTTCTCGACCAGGTCGCTCCACCGTCCAGTTCCCCCGCTGAAGTGACCTTCCTTCTCGCCTTCGCGCGCGGCTTTGTGGCGCGCCTGGCGGGTGAGCCGCGGCAAGCACTCCGGGAGTTCGAAGGCGCGGTGGCCGAGGCCAAGAGGCTGGGGCTCGAAAGCTACCGCGCCGACGCGGAGCAGCAGCTCTCGTCCCTCCTGCTCGACCTTGGGCGCTTTAACGAGGCCGAGACCCGTTTCGCGGCGGCAGCCAGGACAGTCGAGGCCACCAAAGCCACCACGACCGATCGAGAGTGCGCCGCCGCGCAAGTTGCCACCAACCGTGGTTGGACCCGTCTGCTCGCCCGCGAGGCAGGCACCGACGTCGGCGACCCGTTGCCCGAACTGATCGCGGCGCGTGCTGCTTTCGATCGCACCGCGGCCTGCGACGCCTCGCACCAACGGGCCAACGCCCGGCTGAATTTGGCTCTCGCCCACCTTCAGGGAGGCGCGCTCGACGCCGCGGCGGAGGATCTGGCGCAAGCGCGCTCTCTCTCCGCGGCCACCGCGACCGCCGAGGAACAGCTCTGGCAGGGGGAGATCGAAGCACGCCTGGCGCTCGCCCGCGGCAGAACGCACGAGGCGCTCGTACGCTGGCAGGGATTGGAGACCAACGCACGGAGGTCCGGATCGTTCAAAGATCTCTGGCTCGCACTCACCGGCCGGGCGCGGGCGGAGCGCGCACTGGGTAACGCCGACGCAGCCCTGCAGGAGCTGGCTGAGGCCGAGGATCTCCTAGATCGCCAAGCGGCGACGGCGCAGCGGCCAAGCCGAGCACGTTTCGTGGAGCAGCGGGAGGCGAGCGCCCGACTGCGCATCGAGCTGCTGCTTGAGCAGGGGCGAACCGCCGAGGCGCTTTCCGCCGCCCGCCGCTCGCGCGCCCGGGTGCTGCGCCAGATCGAGATGGAAGGGCGGATCGAAGGTCTTTCGGGGGCTCAGCGCGAGCGCTGGCAGCAAGCGGTTGGAGATTTCCGCGCCGCGCGCAGGAAATGCGACAAAGATGCCGCCGAAGAGTGGTCGGCCGCGGCCGACCGGCTGCCGCTCGTCCGCTCAGCCCGAAACTCGCAGTGCATGGGCGCCGAGGAGAATCTCGAAACGGCGGTCGCCCAACTCGGGCTCGGCGCCAAGGCAAGCGGCGCCGAGAGTTTCCGGCCGCCGGGCGTGGGCGAGCTTGTGCTCGCGTTCCATCCTTTGGACAAGGGTTGGGTGGCGTTCGCCAAGAATGCGACCGGGGTCTCCGCTCATCGCTTCGAGCTGCCGCCGAGCACACTGACCGACCCGAACGACCTCTCCGCCCGGCTCCTCGCTCCGTTCGCCGACGCGATCCGGCATGCCCGGCGGATTCGCCTGCTCCCCTATGGCGCGCTGCGGGAGGTCGATCTCCACATCCTCCCCTTCGACGGCGCTCCCCTGCTCGCGGGCCGGCCGGTGGTCTACGGCCTCGATCTGCTCGATCGGGCGCCCGCACCCGCCCTTGCCGCCTCGAAACCTGCGGCCTTGGTGATCGGCGACCCGCGCCGCGATCTCCCTTCGTCTCGCAAAGAAGCGGAAAGAGTCGGCCGCGCCCTGGCGGACGCCGGCTGGCAGGTCGAAAAGGAGAGCGGCGACGGCGCCACGGTGGACCGAATGATCGATGCGCTGCCGCGAATCTCGCTGCTCCATTTCGCGGGCCACGGCGTCGCGGGTAGCGCGGACGGCGGGGGCGAGTTGCTCTTGGGAGGTGAGGAACGCCTGCTCGCGACCGAGATCTTGAACCTCGATCGGGCGCCCGCCCGGATCGTCCTTTCCGGCTGCGCGACCGGCCTTTCCGATCCTGGCGCCGCAGTCGAAGGGCTTGGCCTGGCGCAGGCGTTCCTGCTGCGCGGCGCCACCCAAGTGGTCGCCGCAATCCGCCCGGTTCCCGACCCGGACGCCGCCGCGCTGTTCGCCGCGTTCTACCAGCCGCCGCCGAAAGGTAGCGCCGATCTCGATCTCGCCGTCCGCTTGGCATGGGTTCAGGCCGCCGCGCTGCGCAACAACCCCAAGAGCGCTGCGGCGAGCTTCCGCGTCTTCGAGCCCTAAGGGGCTCTTTCAGCGCCTTCGGTCAGAAACGAGTCGAGCCCGGCGAAGACCTCGGCCGAGCGCTCTTCCCCAACTCTGGGCGCCTCTCTTGTTTTCGAGGAGGAAGATCATGTTCGTTCGCTTTCCAAAGCTGTTCGCGTCCCCTCTCTTCGTCGTCTGCTGGGTTCTGTTCGCGTTCGTCTCGGTGCTGCCGAACAAAGCCAGGGCGGGATTTCATTTCTGCCACCGGCCGGATCGCCCCAAACCCTACGATCTCCCTGCGGGCGGTTGCTCCGACCGTCAATGGATTGCGCTCGCCGATGAGCCCTTGCCTCCCGAAGCCTGTCCCGGGGTCGATGGCTGGGGCTATGAATTCCTGTTCTACGTGGACCACGAAAATCACCAAGGACGCCGTTTCTGCCGCTATCTTTGGAACCGGGAAACACTAGCCGGCCTTGCACCGGATGAATTGAAGCTTCAGAACGACATCCAAATGCTCCGGAGTAGGGCCGACCTCCACGGTACCGTCCGCCGCTGCGGTGTCGTGGGAACCTCCGCCGTTACCCTCGCGGAGAGCAACCAGGAGGTACTGTTCCGCGAGCTTCGTTTCCAGGTGGGCGACATGGACATGCCGTTTCTTGCCGCTCTTGCCGATCCATCCGAACCACGGAAGATCCGCCTCTCTGTGCTCGATACTTATCCCACGACCAACGAATTTCCACTCGGAGAGACCTGCCCCTCTTCCCATGGCCATGGGATCGCCCGCATCGCTCAGGAATTGATCTGTGACGGAACCGCAGGTGGCCTGCACGATTGCGCAGCGAAGGTCGGGACCCGCCTCGCTCTCCCGGTGACCCAGCTCGGAGTTGGCGCTCTCGACCAACAGCCGAAGCTCGACACCACAGTCTGCGGCCGATTCGGCAGCCCGGTCGATCTCGCAGTGGCGATCAACGCGGAGGTCGACGAGTGGGTCAATCTGCCGAAATACCAAACCGACAAACCAGACCACTTGATCCTGAACCTTTCCGTCGGTTGGGACTCGGAGCTGTTGCACAAGGGGCTCGGCGCCATAGCGGCCGACGGGCTGAACGCCGAAGAGCTGGCGGTGTACGCCGCACTCTGGAAGGCCGCAACGCTCGACGTGCTGGTGATCGCCGCCGCGGGCAACGGTCAAGGCGGGCAGCAACTGGGGCAAGGTCCGCTACTCCCTGCCGGCTGGTACGCCAAGCCGCCGAAGACGAAACTCTTTCCTGTGTTCCTTCCCGACCAGCCCGATCCCGTGATCTGGTCGATCGGCGCAATCGATCGCAACGGAAAGCGCTTGGGCAACGCCCGTCCGGAGGCCGAGCCACCGCTCGTGGCCTATGGCGATCACGCGGTGGTCCAATTCGACGGCAAGCCCTGGACCGATCCGCTCACCGGCAGCTCCGTGGGCGCGGCGGTCGCGTCGTCGCTCGCCGCCCTTGCCTGGCACCTTCAACCGAAGCTCGATCGCGCGGGAGTGATGGCGCTGCTCGAAAGCTCCGGCACGACCTTGGAACGGAACGCAGAGAGCTACCGAGAAGGCGTCAAGCCTGTGCCCCAGGTCCGCAGGCTCTCGGTCGCCTCTCTGTTGAGCCGCGCATGGAGCCCGCCGAAGGTACACTCCTACCCCCCTCCTGCCACTTTCACTATCGAATGCGCGCTCGGGAAATGGGAAAGCTCGGCGGCAGCTACGGGGAAGATCTACAAATGCCCGGGAGCCAAGGCCCCCGACAACGAACCCGCCACGCCGCTTCTCCAACCGCTCGGTGAAGTCCCCTGGGTTCAAACCCAGCCGGGAGCCAACGCCTGCCCGAGCTGCTCGATCGGATCGGGCGGCGACAGCATGCTCCGAATTTCTCAGACCACCACGTTAAGCCCCATTGACCTTCGGCTCGAAATTCCGGACGAATGGGACCAGAACACCACGGTCAGAGATTTCTGGCTCGAAGTCGTCGACGCGAAAGAAAAGCGGACGACCTTCTGGATCGGCACGCCCGCCGACGTCACCGGCGAGGTACGGCTCCGACCGAAAAACTCGGTGCTGGTGACGAATTTGCCTTTCCCACCCGACTTCCGGGCGGCTGTATTGATCGCGCGAGTTGACGTTGGCGGCAAGACACTCTCGCTTCGGATGCCGATCTATGTCGATCCGGAGAAATAGGTAGGCGACCGTCTCGTCGTGAAACGCTGGGAAGCGCGCCAGGAATGACCTGGAGCGGCCCGGCGTTTCGACCCAGCGAAGAACGGGTTCGCGGACTCAAAGGCAGACCGAGCGGACACGAGAACGGAGTTTCGTGACGCGGCTCACCGCGTTCGCGACGCGCGACACCGGTTCGCCGACGAGGGGAACCGCGAGACGGACAGGACGCAGGGGCTGAACGACACGACAAACCCCGTCGCGCACGCTATCCACCCCGTCGCGCACGCTACGAACCGGTGAGCGGACCCTAAACACCGCTTCCCGCACACTACGCATCGGTGAGCGGACGCTAATCACCACTTGGCGGACGCTACTCACGGGTGAGCGGACACTAGCAAGAGGTGAACGGACGCTACGCACCACTTTTCGCACACGACTCACCGGTGTGCGGACACTACGGAGTGGTGTTGTGACACAAGAAACCAGTGAATGGACGCAACCCACTGGTTTTTAGCATCCGCGCACCACTTTCTAGTGTGCGCGCACCGGTGCTTCGTGTTGCAACACCACTTCATTGTGTTGCAACAGTGATTTCGGCTCGCGTGACCGAGGTGATTTGTATTGTGGGAGTGGTGCCTCGTGTTGCAGCAACACAGATTCGTGTTGTGTGACCGTTCCCCGGATTCGAGAAACCGGAGGTTTGTGTTGCAGTAGCAGGGGCGCGCGCCGCAACAGGGGTAATTTGTATTGCAACTCCAGGGGGCCGCGTCAACTCACCGGTGGCGGGGATTCGGCGACCTCTCCCCTGTAGACGGGCGGCAGTCGACGGCTCTCGCGCTCGACCAGGATCAAGCTGCGATTCTCCTCCACGGCTCAATCCCGGTCTGCTGCTGCTCCTCGATCCGCCGCTTCCGCTCTTCGCACTCGTCGCGCGTCATGATGTGGCACAAGTTGTATCACTAGGAGCAGCGCAAAGACACAGAGCAGATACCGCGGCTCTGCCGGTCGCCCCAGACCGTGGCGCACTAGGCGCTCGAACGGCAAGTCGCCGCCGGCTTTGGCGCTAGCAGTTGGAGTAGGCCGAATTCGAACCGGGTGAAACGCACCGGCTGACCGAACCGATCACCAAAACATGCCCGTTCCGGGTATCGTTCTTGGAGACGACTTCGCCGATGAGCATCTTGAAGCGCAAAGACTTCGCTCGGTGGCGGGCAGGCGAGAGGGGCGCATCATGTCCAGTAAGCTCATTGAATCCCTGCGCAGCGAACTCGCCGAGCTGCAGAAGGCTGGTGCTATCAGCAAAGTGACGATGCGGCAGTTCGACGCGATCTGCCCGCCGCCGGTGCGAGAGTTCAGCGCGGACGACATCAAGCGACTGCGCGAGAAACTGCAATTCAGCCAGCCCGTTTTCGCGCACCTCTTGCATACGACGGCCTCGACGGTGCGCAAGTGGGAACAGGGCGACACCCGGCCCGCCGGGCCAGCCCTGAAGCTGCTGAACGTCATCGCTGACAAGGGCCTGGTAGCCGTCCTGTAGGCCCGAGAGGGCTTGCAGCACTTTCACGACGTATTCCCCGGCCAGGGCGGGGAGCAGGTGGCTCGGCGGGTTGCGCCTCGAACTTCCGTCGCGGCCGAGCCGAGGTTACCCTTGGCTATTAGCCTGTGAATCGAATTGACGCTTGTCGAGGTGCTCGGCGTGGACCCTGCCGAATTTTATACAGGACGTGGTAAACATAGGCCATGATCGGGCTAATTCGAGCGAACGACCTCGACCGGTGGGCCTCGCGCATTACGGCAGCGCCCGAATTTCCCCGGCTAATTCGGCTACTCGTGCATGCGACGGCGCGCGGGCTCACGCAGATCGATTTTCCAGCTGATGAAGCTATACGTCTAGCCGGATGGGACGGGAAAGTGCTCGCGGAAGAAGCCTCTCCTTTTGTTCCGGTCGGGTTTTCGGCCTGGGAGCTTGGAACAGGGCACGATCCCCGTGATAAAGCGAATGAAGACTACGCCAAACGTACACGCAATCCGATCAGCGTCGAACCCCTTCAGGCGATCTTCATTTTTGCAACTCCGCGCCGTTGGCCCGCTAGGGACGACTGGGTGGTTGAGAAACGTGCAGAGGGCAAGTGGAAAGATGTCTTTGCCTTCGATGCAGAAATACTCGTGCAGTTCCTTGAACACGCCCCGGCGGTCGCGGCTTGGTTTGCGCCGGTCTTGGGAATCATTCCGCCCGATGCACACGCGTTAGAGGCAGAGTGCGACGATTTCAGGACTGCCACCAGGCCCGCTCTCGATCTGTCGGGCTTTCTAGTTGGGCGCGCTTCCGAGCGCAAAGAACTACTAGCTCTCTTACAGGGACCACCACTTGTGGTGGAGATTTCGGCGACAACCGTTGATGAGGCCGCCGCGTTTGTCGGCGCATGCATCGAGTCCTTGCCCGAGCACGAGCGCGATTCGTTATGGGCTCGTGCGATCTGGGTTGATTCCAGCGCTGGTCTTCGCACTATCGCGGTTTCGGACCACCCGTTGATCGTCGTCGCTTCCGGCGATCTGCGACCTGGCACGCAACACCACTTCGTCAAAGTAAACGCAAGCCGCTTCAGCGGCGCAGGGAATTCAATCGAACTAGGCGCACAGCCCGTTTCGGAACTTGTTGATTATCTCGTCGCACAGGGATTGGACCGCAACGACGCCTATGTACGGTGCCAGGAAGCAGGGGGATACCTCGAACGCGTGCGTCACACATTGCTCGTTGTTGCTCCTTCGGTTCCCGAGTGGGTAGCCCCTGCGGTAGGAGTGACCATAGCTCCAGCGATTCTCATCGGAGAATGGGACGAATCGCACGAGACGGACAAGGCCGTGGTGGCAGCGATTGCCGGCGTTGAGTATGAGCAGTTCGTACGCGCGATAACACCGTTCCAGTCGGGTCCGTCGCCTTTGATCAGCCGTGCCGGAACGGTTTGGAAAATTTATTCACGGCCGACAGCATGGAAACTACTGGAGCCATTACTCACCACACTCCAGGTAAACGTGTTGCTGCAGTCCGCGCATGACGTCCTCCTGGAGCCAGATCCGCGCTTTGACCTCCCCCCCGAGGAACGCTGGATGGCCAATTTTCACGGCAAGCGCCGTGCGCATTCGGGCCATCTGCGGAACGGTCTCGCGGGCGGGTTGCTGCATACCGCAGTGCTTGGACGGGACGATTCTGCTTGCTATGCTGATCGGCGACCCCAGACCTGGATTGATGGCGCTTGCCATCGGTTGTTCGAAATGCATGGCGAGGCGGGATTTTGGCGCCGAATTTGCGGGGAGTTGCGAGAACTTGCAGAGGCATCTCCCGACCAGTTCCTGATCGCTCTCGAAGCTGATTTGGAGCAGACAGAACCCCAGGTGAGCGATCTATTCGAAGACGAAGGAATGAACGGTGCCTTCCTTTATGCGGATCTTCTGTGGGCTTTGGAGTTGCTTGCCTGGGCGCCGGAACATGTTGGCCGTGTAGTGCTCGTTCTCGCGGCCATTGCCGACCTCGACACAAGCACACGTGGGGGAAACCCGCCACATTCATCTCTCACGGAGATCTTGTTGCCGTGGCATCCGCAGTGCAGCGCGACTTCACTCGAACGCAAAAACCTCTTTGCGCAGATCATGCAGCATTTTCCCGCGGCGGCGTGGAACCTTGGCAAAGCACTGATACGAACGACCAGCACATCGCCCAGCGCACGCCCGAAGCTGCGCCAATGGGCACCGGAGGCGAAGCACAACCCTGTGTCCAATGCCGATTACTGGGCAGAGATCCAGGATATTTCAGAGGCGCTTCCAATCCTTGTGTGGGTAGAAATCAGCGGCTCAGGCCTTCGGGATAGAGCTCGAGGCCGCCCAGGTGAAAGTAGATGGCGCTACGGAACCGCTCACGGTTGCGGAATCCTCGTGCATTGAACTTGAGCCACTG